>CAZIJW010000021.1:0-51389 GCA_964539905.1 uncultured Robiginitalea sp. | reverse complement strand
AGGTCGCCGTTGTTGATGTAGAGGTCATTGTCGTGGTTGTTCCCCTCCATATTCCCCGCATTGCTCACATAGATGTCGAGCAGCCCGTCGGCGTTGATGTCGGCCATCACCACCCCGGTGGACCAGGGTTTGTTTCCCTTAATGCCGGCCTTTTCGGAAATATCCTCGAACTTGAAGTCCCCTTTGTTCAGGAACAGCCGGTTGGGGACCATGTTGCCGGTCAGGAAAATATCCACGAGCCCGTCGTTGTTGATGTCGCCAAGGGCGACCCCGCCCCCGTTATAAAAATTCCGGTATTTGAAAATGTTGAAATCCTTCTGGTTTTCCACCGTGTTGACAAAATGGACCCCGGTGCTGTCCGGGGGCAGCAGGGAGAACAGGGGCTCCGGGCCCGGGCCTTGGCTTTCCGGCTTCTTTTCGGGGGAGCTACAGGCTCCCAGCAGGAGCAAACTGCCTAATCCAATGATAAAAGCTGCCTTCATGTTATCGTTCGTCTTTGGTTATGAATAGGGGGGAGGCATTGTTCCTCCCGATTACATAGGTTTTTTCCCCCTGTATCCGGAGGGTATCTATCGCCCTTGAAGCCCCGGGAATCTTCGGGGACAACTCCGGGATCCATTCAAAGCTCCCTTTTCCCCGGTTTTTCAAAAATACGCCATGCAGCGCATCCATCCGGCCGAGTTGGGTACTTATTTCGTGGAGGTTGCCCACCAGCAACAGGTCGGGGTATCCGTCGCCGTCCTGGTCCTCCACCAGGATGTCGTAAACCACGGAGGCCTGGGCCATCAGGGGGAGGGGGACCTTGCTGAAATTCCCTTTCCCGTCATTCAGGAACACGCAGCTGGCCAGTTCATAGACCTTTTTTTGGTCCGCCGCCTTCAGTGGGGCCGGGCCGAAAAGGTCGTCCAGACTCGCCTGGGCAAACTCCCGGTAGGTCCGGTAGCGCTTGTTTAAAAAGGGCATTTGTTTGACCAACTCATCCTTTGAGGCAAAGGGTGTTTCCACCCCCTGCTGGTAGTGGGTGACCAGGGGTTCCTCCGTCCCGTTGCCGTCGAAATCGCTGCGGTACAGGGTTATCGGGTTTTTGGGGGAAGCGTGGAATTTGCTGTTCAACCCCCAGTTCCCTGTGATAAGGTCCAGGTCGCCGTCGCCGTCCACATCAGCAAGTTCCAGGCAATTCCACCATCCTTGGGTATCCCCGAGGCCATTGTCCTGTTGGGGCGCCCACCCGTCTCCGGTATGGCTGTAGACCCTTACCGGGGCCCAATGGCCGGCCGTAATGAACTCTTCCCGTCCGTCCCCGTCCAGGTCGGCCCACTTAAAATCGCGAATACCACCTGCCTGCCCGGGTGCTGGCAGGAACTCCCGGGTCACTTCGGTGAAGTTCCCGTTGCCGTCATTGGCGAACAGGCCGTGTTCCGGGGTTTTGCCAAAGGCCCCGGGGGTGTTGTTGGCGCTGATGAACACATCGGTATCCCCGTCCCGGTCCCAGTCGAGGGTATCCACCCGGGACGCATGGAGGAAAACCCCTGAAAAGGCGGTAGTGTCCCTTTGGAAGGTACCCTGCCGGTTCCGGTACAACCTGGGCCGAAGGGGCTCACCGGTGTAAAATTCATTTCCTCCGCTGACGACCAGCAGGTCTTCCCACCCGTCGCGATCCACATCTACGAAAACATGCCCGGTGTCTTCGGCAAGGGCATCCGGGGCGAAAACGGAAACGCCTGCTTCCCTGAAGGTCCCATCCGCATGCTGGAGGTACAGGGCTGAAGCCTGCCGCTTGGCCCCGCTGATAAAGAGGTCGTGAAGGCCATCCCGGTTTACATCGGCCACCGACAGGGCCGGGCCTTCATTTGAAGCGGCAAAGGGCACCAGGGGTTCCCGGTCGAAGTCCAGGCTGGTGTTTTCCCGGTGGACAAAGGGCAAAACGGTATCGGTAACCGACCAGACGGGTTCCCGGGGCGGGTGGGCAGTACTGTAGTAATCTCCACCGGCATCGGCCTGGCGAAGGGTGATTTTTGTGCTTGCGGCGACGTTGCGCCTGATTTCAAAGGCGCCCCCGGGCCAGACCACCAGCAGGGAATCGATGCGTTCAGCAGTGCCCAGTCCAAAATGTACTTCCGGGGCAACGGCAGAAAGGTATCCCCGGGAAGGAAAGTTTTCCGCCACCTGCAGGCCCAGACGGGAATAGGCCATCACCCGGGCCCCAATACCCTGGGTATTCGGGGCCGTGCCCTCAAAGGAAATGGAGAGGTGGCTTCCGGTATTAAGGGTATTTTCCAGGATGGAGGCCTTTTCATCCACGTGGCTGACGACCAGGTCGAGGTCCCCGTCACGGTCAAGGTCGGCATATACCGCTCCGTTGCTGAAGGTGGGACGTTTACCGATCCACGATGCGGTCTGGTCGGAAAAGGTCAGGTCCCCGTTGTTTTTGAACAGGTAATTCGCGACTTTTTTTGGTGGGATTTCGCGGGTCAGGGGCATATCGGCGTCCTGCATGCCCTGGTCGATGCGGCGCTGTATGGCTTCATTGGCGATAAAATTCATGTAGTCCATATCATTGGTGGCCCCTTTGATGCCATTGGTCACAAACAGGTCTTTATACCCGTCGTTGTCCAAATCGGCCAGCAGGGCGCCCCACGACCATTCCGTTGCCGCCACGCCGCTCAGGTGGGCCACCTCGGCAAACGACGCGCCCCCGAGGTTTACCTGAAGGGTATTCTGCATGAACTGGGGGGCAAACCCGTTTTGCAGGTATTGCCGGTAGATGGGGTAGGCGTATTCCAGGCCGGAGGTTTTGTAGGTGAGCAGGTCTTCCGGCAGCATATCGAGGGAAACGATATCGGGAAGGCCATCGTTGTTGATGTCTGCCAGGTCATTCCCCATACTGAAGTGGGTGGTGTGGCCCACCCTCCCATCGCCCGTGGAGATGATTTCCCGGAAGGTACCGTCGCCCTGGTTCAGGTATAAATAGTCATTTTCAAAGAAATCATTCCCCACGTAAAGATCGGGGTACCCGTTTTGATCCAGGTCGCTGATGCCTACCCCCAGGCCATAGCCGGCTTTCCCCTGGAAGATTCCGGCTTCCCGGGAGACATCGGTAAACCGGCCCCGGTCATTGCGGTACAGGCGGTCGCCGGAAAGCGGGTCAACGGATTTCCGTTGGGAGCCCTTTCCGTAATTGCGGTTGGGGTGTACGGAATGGTTAAGCAAGAAGAGGTCCAGGTCCCCGTCGAGGTCGTAATCGAAAAAGGCCGCCTGTGTAGACAGGCCGGAAAAGTCGAGGCCGTATTCTTCTGCGGCTTCCCGGAAGGTAGGCACCCCGTCGGGCGACAGGCCCTGGTTTACATAGAGCAGGTTCCGGCCTTCCAGGCCCCTGTATCCTGCCGCCTTGCAGAGGTACAGGTCAAGCAGGCCGTCCCCGTTGATGTCCACGTGGGTGACCCCCGTGGTCCACCCCTGGGAATTGCCGATCCCGGCATGCCCTGAGACTTCCTCAAAACGCATTTGCCCGCGGTTGAGATAGAAGGCGTCTGCCTGTTGGTTTCCCACAAAATATAGGTCCGGAAGGGAGTCGTTGTTAAAATCGGCCACGGCAATCCCTGCCCCGTTGTAATAGTATAAATAGGTGAGGATGTTCAACTCCGGGCTTTCTTCCAGGAAATTGCCGAAATGCACGCCGCTCCGGGAAGGGTTTACCTCCCGGAACCCCGTTTTGGGGGCTTCCCGGCAACTGGCCAGCAAGAGCAGGAATATCAGGGCGAGCTGTAATTTCATGGTTGGGTCCAAAGGCCCAAATTTACAGATTCGCCCCGGATACAGGCAACAAACGAGTGCTGATCCACCGGGTTTTATCCTTTCTTAACCCTCGTTAAGTTTTTATTAGCCATTTCCGGACGGTACAAAAAAAAAGAGGCTGCCATTGGGCAGCCTCTTTAGGATAGGGCGTACTGTAAAATTAGTAGCCGGGGTTTTGTTGCAATCCCGGGTTTGCCAGCAATTGGGGCAGCGGGATGGGGAACAATTTGCGGGTGTCGTTGTTGGTTTCGGCACTGCTCTTGAATTCCCATTGGCGGGTGTACTGTCCGAAACGGATCATGTCGTTCCTTCTCCAGCCTTCTACATAGAGTTCACGACCCCTTTCATCAAGAAGAGCCTGCTCATTTACTGAGCCCAGGGGATTCGCATCCCGAAGTACCCTGAGTTCATTGACCAAAGCTGTTGGGTCGCCTCCGCTGCGCAACTGGGCTTCGGCCTTCATCAGGTGGGCGTCGGCATAGCGGAACAATACCAGGTGGGCTGTAAAACCTCCGTCGTAACGAGGGTTATACTTCATCAACCGGATTCCGGTGCGCTCGCTGTTGTTGATCAGGTTGGGCTGTCCGCTGCCGTCTACAAACTCGCGGGAGAAGAACAGGGGATTCCCCTGACGGTCTTGCAACGGGGTTCCGTTGAGGGCATATTGCTGCCCAAGCAGGAAGCCATTCCCTACGTTCGAGCCGTCTTCAAAACCTCCATTGTCGGCAGTGCCTGCAGCCCCGGTGAATGGCACCCCGATTTGGGGTACGCCACCGCGGCGCTCTTCCTGTCCATCGGCAGGGGCGCTTTCCAGGTCGGAGGTGTACCGGTTCGAGTTGGCATCTCCTTCGAACAGGTCGTAGAATTCAGCCAGGGTGCTGAAGCCGTTCCAGCCACCACCACCCAATCCGGTGGAATTGTAGTGCAACCCGTTAAAAATACGGTTACCGGTGTTGGCGTTGGAAGTAAACCAGATGGTTTCGTTGTCGGGGGCTGACCGGAACAGGTCGAAATAGCCTGCTTGTAAGCCGTAGCCATCAGCCGCAATGGCATCCACCAGGCTGATCACCTCCTGCATGTCACTGGCAGCAGGGCTGCCGGTGGTGCCGGTGTAGTGGTTGTCATAGATATGGCGGTTCAACAGCACCTTGGCCTTCAGGAAGCGGGCCGCAGCCTTGCTGGCGCGATTCTGGGTACCGGTGCCGGCAGCCGTGGCCGGAAGTCCGGCAATAGCTGCATCCAGGTCTGCCAGGATAAAGTTGACTGCCTCAGCCCCGGTCAGTACGGTCGGGAGTTCTGAAGAAGACAACTGGGTGTCGCGGAAAGGCACCTGTCCATAGAGGTCCAGGATCAGGAACATGGACCAGGCCCTCAGGAAATGCGCCTGTGAGGCTACATCCGAAGGGGCGGCGCTCCGGTCGTCGAGGATCTGGGAAGCCAGCAGCTGGTTGGAGTTCCATTGGTCAAAGGGGGTGATGATGTCGATTTCCTCCAGGCCCCACTCGTGCTGGTGGAGTTTCCTCCAGCGTCCGTTATCGCCCCAGTCGGCACCCCGGGTGGGGATCAACTGCTCGTCCGTGGTAACCACGTTCAGGGCGAAGGTATTGGCCTGGTCCCCAAGGGCCCCTCCAATCTGGTTATAGAGCTGGTCCAGGGCCGAAGCCGGGTTTTCCAACCCCTGGAAACCTTCACTGATGAAGGAATCCGTTTCCTCGATTTCCAGGTCGGTACAGGAGTACAGGCCTGCAACCGCCAGAAGTGCGAGTGTAAAGGATTTAATTTGAAATCTTTTCATGGTAGTCAATTTTTTTTTAATTAAAAGGTGGCGTTAATTCCAAAGGTAATGGTCATTGGGTTCGGGAACGCTGCCCAGTCAATCCCCCTTACCGGAACACCTGAACCCAGGGTTCCTGTACCTACGGTTACCTCGGGGTCGATACCGCTGTAATCCGTGATCAGGAACAGGTTCTGCCCGGTCAGGGACAGACGAAGGGATTTGAAGGTTCCTTCACCACTAAGAGGCACATTGTACCCAACGGTTGCGTTCTGGAACCGGACAAAATCTCCTTTTTCCAGGAAACGGGTCGAAACCGCCGTGGAAGCACCACCGTTTTCGCCGCTGGCGACAACATCCTGGGTCACGTTACGGGCGGTAACCAGCTGCCCGGCGTTGAAGAAGGAGTTGGCGGTGTTGTTGTACACGGAGAAGCCGAACTGACCGTTGAAGAAGGCTGAGGCATCCCAGTTCTTGTGGCGGAAGTTCAGGGTAAGACCTGAAGTGATGTCTGGCAGACCGTCTTCGCCTACAAAGGTTTTGTCAGCATCAGGGTCTCCGATCCCGTTTCCGTCGATATCGCGGTAGGTTGGGTTCCCGTCGCCGTCAAAGCCGGTGAATTCTGCCATGTAATAGGAGAACAGGGACTGGCCGGCTTCAAAGCGCTGGGCAAAGGCTCCTGAAAGCCCGGGCCCGTTGATTTCACCGGTGTTGATTGACCCCTGGAAGTCCTGGATTTCGTTGTCGTTGTAGGCAATGTTGAAGGCTACGCCGAAATCGGTGTCTGCCGTCTGTACGAAATCGTAGTTGATGGCGAATTCAACCCCCTGGTTGATGACGGAAGCATCCACGTTACCAAACTGGAAGGGAATGGTAGAAGGTGCCGCCGGGGGGGTCTGCAGGAGCAGGTCATTGGTTTCCCTGCGATAGACATCGATGCTACCGCTCAGGCGGTCGTTGTTGAAGCCGAAGTCGAGACCGACAGTCATGTCGAGGGTGGTTTCCCATTTCAGGTCGGGCACGTCCGTGGCGACAATGGAAAGACCGTTCTGGTTAACCGACATGTCGTTGTTGATCCCAAGACCGGCAAAGCGCTGGCGGGCCACGAAGTTCCCGTATCCAAGACCTTCCTGGTTACCGATAAGACCTGCACTGAGGCGCAGTTTCAGGGTGGAAACACTCTCAGGCATAAAGTCTTCCTCGGCAATCTGCCAGGCAAAGGCGCCTGAGGGGAAGTATCCGTACTGGTTCTCAGGGCCGAACCTTGAAGACCCGTCCGCCCGCATGGTGGCGGTAAAGAGGTACTTGCCCATCAGGCTGTAGTTGATCCGTCCGAAGAAGGACTGCAGCTCGTCGGTATTGTCAAAGATGTCTGCGGTGGCAGAGCGCACCCCCCTTTCAAACTGGAAGGGGACCGCTTCGCCGGCAACCACGTCGGGGAAGAGGCGGTTGACTACCAGGGTCGAGGTATTTACCCCATAATAGAACTGTTGGTAAGAACCGTCAATGGTGCGGGCTGCAGCATTGATGGTGTTGCGGAGGGCGGAAGCCATCCCGTTCAGGTCAGAGGTCCCGAAGCCCCTGGCCGCCGAGTTCCGGCCGGAAGTGCGGAAATCCTGGTAGGCATACCCCACAAGGGCATCCAGGTTGGAATTTTCGAATTCCTTGCGGTAGTTCAGCGTGGCTTCCAGGGTTTTGTTCTCCCGGTCGAGCGTGTTGTACGTTCCGAAACCAAGGGTTTCAATCCCGGTGAAGTTCTGGAGGTTTGAAGACAGCACCGAGGTGTTTTCACTCTCAGATTTGTCATAGCCCAGGTTGACCTTTGCAGACAGTTCCGGGATAAACTTGTATTCCACCGATCCGTTGATCAGGAAGCGGTCTGTATTCGTGATGTTCTGGGATTCCGCCAGGTAGTTGGCCGGCTGGATCTGCCCACCTCCATCATCAAAGGTTGGGTTGGAAGGCCAGGTCGGGTTGGCTGAATAGGCGGCCCCGAGGATGTCCCCGCGGAAACCGGCACCGGCGGCGAGGGGGGGTTGCTCCCTGTTCACGCGACCGATGGAGGTTTGCAGCCCCACGATCAGTTTGTCATCCAGGAAGCGCTGGGTGAGGTTCAACCTTCCGGTGATCCGTTCGAATTCGGATTTTTCAACAACCCCGAATTGTTTCTGGTAACCGAAAGTGGCCCTCACATTACCGGATCCGTAGTTCCGGGAATAGGCCAGGTTGTGGTTGGTGGAAGCCGCGGTGCGGGTCACCACGTCCTGCCAGTTGGTGTTGGCGCCGAAGTCCACGTCGCTGGGGGTACCTCCGTAGAGGGCCACTGCATCGAGGAACTGTTCGCGGTTCAGCAGGTCATACTGGCGTACGGGGGTGGCAATGCTCAGGTTGGAAGACCACTCGATCTGCCCCCCGGTAGCGCCCCGGCCACTTTTGGTGGTAATGATCACGACCCCGTTCGCACCCCGTGAACCGTAGATGGCGGTAGCGGAGGCGTCCTTCAGGATGCTGATGCTTTCAATGTCGTTCGGGTTCAGGAAGTTCAGGGGGTTACCCACTTCGGAGCCACCTTGACCGGTGTCTCCCGAGGCATCCGTATTCTGGCCGAAAAGCGGTACGCCGTCAACCACGAAGAGCGGGTTGTTACTGGCGCGGACCGAGTTGGCACCCCGGATGTTTACGTTAATCCCGGCGCCGGGTTCCCCGCTGGTTTGCTGGATGTTTACCCCGGCAGTTTTACCCTGGATCAATTGTTCCGGGGAGGAGATCACCCCGCCATTGAAGTCTTCGGAAGTCACCGAGGCCACCGAACCGGTCGCATCCTTAACGGTAGTCTGGCCGTAACCGATGATCACCACTTCGTCCAACGCCTGGGCATCTTCCTGAAGGATAACATTAATGGATGAGCGTCCGTTTACCGGTACCTCCTGGGTGGAATAACCGATATAGCTGAAAACCAGCACGGCATTCGCGTCGACTCCGTCCAGGGTATAGTTCCCGTCGAAATCTGTTTGTGTACCAGTAGTCGTTCCCTTTACCACAACGCTGGCACCCGGAAGGGGGCCATTCGCATCAGAAACATTACCTGATACTTCTTGCGCCTGCGCCCATCCGAAGCACAAAAATGCCCCGACAAGCAGTAAGCTCCTGAGTAGCGTAATCTTCATAAATCGTTAGTTTTAAAGTTTAGTTAATTTAATTCAAGAGGTCAAAGTATGTAAAAAAATTGTTAATATCCTATTTTTAGCACTGTTAAAGGGCACGAAACCGTTTTCGTGTTAATATTTTCCCATGAAATACGAATGCCCTAATTTTTGATTGTTCCTGTTACTTATATGGTAAAGGCGGGGGTGTAAATTTATGTATAAGCGAAACAAATATAGTATTTTTTTGCTCCCACGACAATTTACCTAAATTTTCAGGCCCTAATAAAACAAGGGTTTTCCAAAGGGCTCACCCCCGGCGATTCTCCTGAGGGAATATTGATTACTTTCACTTTGGAATTGATCGGACCTTTTTTATGATGAGAAAAAACATCACCCTTAAGGATATTGCCCGCGAATTGGAGGTGTCGGTCTCCACGGTATCCAAGGCCCTTAAGAACAGCAATGAGATCAGCCGCGATACCCGTGAAAAAATCCAGGCCTTTGCCAGGCTGTACAACTACAAGCCCAACAATATTGCCATCAGCCTTAAGAACAAGCGCACCAAGAATATCGGGGTGGTGATCCCTGACATCGTGCACCATTTCTTTACCACCGTGTTCCGTGGGATTGAGCAGTATGCCAACGAAAAAGGGTATAACGTGATCGTATGCGTTTCCGATGAATCCTTCGACAAAGAGGTGATCAACATGGAAATGCTGGCCAACGGCAGCATAGACGGATTTATCATGGCCCTCTCGGCTGAAACCCAGCTCAGGGGCGATTACGCCCATTTACATCAAGTGGCCGGGCAGGGGATCCCCCTGGTGCTTTTTGACCGCGTGACCGAGGAGGTTCCCTGCGACAAGGTCGTCATCAATGACGAGGAGGCAGCCATGCAGGCCGTGGAGCACCTGATCCGCAGCGGAAAAAAGCGCATAGCCCTCATTACGAATGAAAGCTACCTCCACGTAAGTGCCATGCGGGAGAAGGGGTACCGGCGGGCCCTCTCAGCACATGGCATCCCTTTCGACGAAACCCTTGTACTCCGCCTGCCCTACCAGTTCGAGGAAGAGGATTTGACCCGGCAATTCTTTGAAGCCCGGAAATTCGACGCGGTGCTTTCGGTCAATGAGATTTTTGCCGTCCGGGGGATGCGCCTGGCCCGGGAGCAGGGGTACCGCATCCCTGAAGACATCTCCTTTATCGGCTTTACCGACGGGATGCTTTCGCGGTATTCCATCCCTACCCTGACTTCAGTAGCCCAGCACGGGGAGGAAATGGGGGCCTGCGCCGCCCGGATGCTCATCGAAAAAGTAGAGCACGAATACGATGAAACCGACCCCGGTAGTTACCGGACCGAAATCATCCGGGCCAGCCTCATCGAAAGGGAATCCACCCTTCCCGGCCTCCCCGGGTCCTGACAGCCCGGCTAAAGAAACCCAACCGCTTGCCTCCCATGGGGCTAAAGAAAGAATTCCTTTCTATATTTGACAACCGGGAACCCCTGGATGCTGCATTCCGGCCTCCCCGGGTAAAAAGAAAAACTTTATGAAAGGTTTTATTTTTGACCTCGACGGGGTAATCGTAGATACCGCCCGGTACCATTACCTCGCCTGGAAGCACCTGGCCGACCAGTTGGGAATCCCATTCACGGAAGCGGACAATGAACGCTTCAAGGGGGTAAGCCGCCGCAGGTGCCTGGAAATCCTTCTCGAAATGGGTGGCCTGCAGGTGCCCGGGGAACAATTCGAAGCCTGGTTGCAGGAAAAAAACGAAGACTACCTCTCCTATATCCGTAAGATGGATGCCTCGGAAATCCTCCCGGAAGTGCCCCGGGTGCTGGAATTCCTCAGGGATAGGGAAATCCCCATGGCCCTGGGCTCCGCCAGCAAGAACGCCCGGTCCATTCTGGAAAAAGTGGGGCTGACTGCTTTCTTCAGCACTGTGGTGGACGGGAACGAGGTGGTTAAAGCCAAACCCGACCCGCAGGTGTTCCTCCTGGCGGCTGCCCGCCTGGGCATTGCCCCGGCGGAATGCGTGGTGTTCGAAGACGCCCAGGCGGGCATCGCGGCCGCCAACGCGGCGGGCATGTACAGTATTGGGATCGGGGAGGCTGAGGTCCTCGGCGAAGCAGACCGGGTGTTCCGGGATTTTACCGAAATCCGCCCCGGTTTTATCGAACACCTGCTCAAATTGGAAACAAAAACGTCTTAAACAGGAACTTTATGAACCAGGATTATATCGTACCCGATGTGTGGTCGATCATAGAGGAAGGCTTTGAGCCTTCCCGGGTGAAATCATCGGAAAGTTTGTTCAGCCTTGGAAACGGGGCCATGGGCCAGCGGGCAAACTTCGAGGAAGCATACAGCGGCCCCACCTTCCAGGGAAGCTACATCGGGGGGGTGTACTATCCTGACAAAACCCGCGTGGGCTGGTGGAAGAACGGATACCCGGAATATTTTGCCAAAGTCATCAATGCCCCGAGCTGGATCGGGATCGGGGTAACGGTGGACGGGGAAACACTCGACCTGAACCGCTGTACGGAAATCAAGGGGTACCGGCGCGAATTCCACATGAAGGAGGGCTGGTACCGCCGCTCCTTCGAAGCCCGGCTCCAAAACGGGGCGCGGGTGGCCGTGGAGGCCACCCGCTTCCTCAGCATGGCCCACGGGGAACTCGGCGCGATCAAATACAGTATTACCCTGCTCGAAAAGGGGGGCAGTATTGCCCTGGAACCGTACCTCGACAGCGGCATCACCAACGAGGATTCCAACTGGGACGACCAGTTCTGGCAAACCACACGGGTGGTTTCCGAGGGGAACCGGGCCTGTATAGAAGCCCATACCCTGAAAACCTTTTTCCATACCTGCACCTTCATGGAGGCCCGCCTGACCCTCGGGGGGGCTGAAATCGCGCAGGAACCCGAGCTCCGGGAAGAACCCACCTATGTGGGCCACCGGTATACCGTGGAGGTACCGGCCGGGCAAACCCTTACCCTCTTTAAGTATGGCGGGTACACCGTGGACCTGAACCACCCGAAGGAAGGGTTGCTGCAGGCTGCATGGAAGGTGCTCGACATGGCCGGGAAGAAAGGGTTCGACGGCCTTCTGGAGGAGCAGCGCCAGGCCTGGGCCCGCATCTGGGAAATGAGCGATATCACCATCGAGGGCGACGTGAAGGCCCAGCAGGGCATCCGGTTCAACATCCTGCAACTGAACCAGACCTATACCGGAAGGGATTCCCGCCTCAATATCGGGCCAAAGGGATTCACCGGCGAAAAATACGGGGGGAGCACCTACTGGGATACCGAGGCGTACTGCATTCCCTTTTACATGGCCACCAAGGACCAGTTCGTGGCCAGGAACCTGTTGAAATACCGGTACAACCACCTGGAGAAGGCCATCGAAAATGCGGCAAAACTGGGGTTCAGCAAAGGGGCGGCCCTCTACCCCATGGTAACCATGAACGGGGAGGAATGCCACAATGAGTGGGAGATCACCTTTGAGGAGATCCACCGCAACAGCGCCATCGCCTTTGCCATCTACAACTATTACCGGTATACGGGCGACTATACCTATATCCCCGACATGGGCCTGGAAGTGCTAATCGGCATCGCCCGGTTCTGGTACCAGCGCGCCTCCTTTTCCGAACCAAAGCAGCAATACGTCATTTTGGGGGTTACGGGGCCCAATGAGTATGAGAATAATGTCAACAACAACTGGTATACGAATTATTCGGCCCGCTGGTGTATCCGGTTCTGCCTCGAGCAGCTGCGGAAAGTAAAGGACGGCTATCCGGAAGACTATCGCCGCATTATCGGCCATACCCGCCTGACTGACCTCGAAACCGAAAAATGGAAAAAGGTGGCCGATCAGATGTACCTGCCCTATTCAGAGGAGCATAAGGTTTACCTGCAACAGGACGGGTTCCTGGACAAAGAGCTGGTCCCGGTCTCGGAACTGGACCGCACCCAGCGGCCCCTCAACCAGAAATGGAGCTGGGACCGCATCCTGCGTTCGCCCTATATCAAACAGGCCGACACCCTGCAGGGGTTTTATTTCTTTGAAGAGCATTTCACACTGGAGGAACTGGAACGGCACTTCGATTTCTACGAGCCCTTTACCGTGCATGAATCGTCCCTTTCCCCCTGTGTGCATAGCATTCAGGCGGCCAGGCTGAATCGCATGGACCAGGCCTATGAGTTCTACCTCCGCACCTCCCGCCTCGACCTCGACGATTACAACAAGGAGGTGCATGAGGGGCTTCACATCACCTCCATGGCCGGCACCTGGATGAGCATTGTGGAAGGTTTCGGTGGGCTCAGGGTCATCAATGACAAGCTGAATTTCCACCCGCGCATCCCGAAGCAGTGGAAGTCCTATTCCTTCAAGCTCAATTTCAGGGGCCGTATCCTGAAGGTGACTGTAACGCCTGAGAAGGCCAGTTTCCACCTCGATGCCGAGGAAGAGATGTCTATCCGGGTCAACGGGAACCGGGTGGTACTCCCCCCCCAGGAAACCGTCGATGCGTAACCGGGGGAAGGGCAGTTGCGGGAACCGGGCTCAGGCATGGGCCGGGGCAGTCGGGTTCCGGGCACTCCTGTTCCCCTTGATGTTGGTTTTTATGGCAAACCCGCTACAGGCGCAGGTCAGGGTAGAGCCCCCCAACTGGTGGGTGGGCATGCACAACCCTTCCCTGCAGTTGATGCTCCACGGGCCCGGGATTGCCGGGTACCGCCCCGAAATTTCAGGTGACGGGTTGACGCTGGAGGCCTGGCACCCCGGCGCGAGCCCGAACTACCTGTTCCTGGACCTCACGGTGGCCCCAGAAGGGGAAGGGGGTTGGGTATCGATTGCGCTGGAGCGCCCCGACTTCCCCAAAATCACCCTGGAATACGAACTGAAAAGGCGGGAGGGGCCGCCGGAGGCCTTTAGGGGCTTTGATTCCTCCGATGTGGTCTGCCTGATTACCCCCGACCGGTTTGCCAATGGGGACCCCGGGAATGACCAGGTGCCCGGGCTGAAGGAGCAGGGGGTCAACCGGCAGGACGATTATGCCCGCCACGGGGGCGATATCCGCGGGATCACCGAACACCTCGACTACTTGTACGACATGGGGTTTACCGCGCTTTGGCCTACCCCCCTGCTGACCAACGATATGCCCCGGACGTCTTACCACGGGTATGCGATCACCGATTTTTATGCGGTAGACCCCCGTTTCGGCACCCTGGAGGAGTACCGGGAACTCAGCGACCAGGCGCGTGCCCGCGGCCTGAAGCTCATCATGGACCAGGTGGTAAACCATTGCGGCCTGCATCACTGGTGGATGGCAGACCTTCCCTTCCCGGACTGGATACACTATCAGGACGACTTCCTGGCGGGCGGGCCTTTCACCGTTACCAACCACCGCCGCACGACTAACCAGGACCCCTATTCCTCCCGCGCCGACCGCGAGCGCATGGACCAGGGGTGGTTCGTCCCCGACATGCCCGACCTGAACCAGTCAAACCCTTTTCTGGCCACCTACCTGATCCAGAACAGCATCTGGTGGGTGGAAACCCTGCAACTGGGCGGGATCCGGCAAGACACCTACCCCTATCCCGACAAAGCCTTCATGGCCCGGTGGGCGAGGGCCCTGATGGAGGAATACCCGGAATTCACGATCGTGGGCGAGGAGTGGAGCTATAACCCTTTGCTGGTCGGGTACTGGCAGCACGGGGCGCATAACCGGGACGGCTACCAGTCTTGGCTGAGGTCGACCATGGATTTCCCCCTCCAAAAGGCGCTGGTGGCTGCCTTAACGACCGGAGAAGGCTGGGATGCCGGCCTGAATATCCTTTACGAAGCCCTGGCCAACGATTTCCACTACCCCCGCCCCCTAGATTTGCTTTTCTTCGGCGACAACCACGATATGGACCGGGTGTTTACCCAGTTGGGGGAATCGGTCCGCCTCACCGAAATGGCCCTGGCCTTTATCCTGACGGCCCCCAGGATCCCTCAAATCTATTACGGCACGGAATTGCTGCTGCAAAACACCGCAAAGCCCGGAGACCATGGCCTGATCCGCACCGACTTCCCGGGTGGTTGGGCAGGGGACCCCAAAAACGGGTTCGACGGCAGCGGCCTCGACCCCCGCGAGCGGGCCATGCAGGCCTACCTTAAAAACCTCCTGAATTTCAGGAAGCAAAGCCCGGCCCTGCAAAAGGGCGGCACGCTCCATTTTGCCCCGGAGGACGGGGTGTATGTGCTGGCGCGGACCTACGGGGACGAGCGGGTGGTGCTGGTGCTGAACAAAAATGACAAGCCTTATGCCCTGCCCCTGGATCGTTTCGCAGAACTGGGCCTGGAGGGAAAACCGGTGAGGAATATCCTCAACGGGGAAAACCTGGTTTGGGAAGGCAGGTTGCTGCTCAATTCCCCCGGGGCCTTTATTTTTGCAACCCATAAGGATTAACCGATGAAACCGATAACCTTAATTCCGCTGGCTGCCCTGTTCCTGTTTTCCTGTGGGGAAAAAAAGGGGCAGGGGGCGGAGAATGAGAAGGAATCCCCTATGAAAGAGACCGGAAAAAAAGTCGTCTACCAGGTATTTACCCGCTTGTTCGGGAATACGAACACCACTAACAAGCCCTGGGGGACCCTGGAGGAAAACGGCGTGGGCAAATTTGCAGACTTTACGCCCGGGGCCCTGGCGGAAATCAGGGACCTTGGGGTTACCCATATCTGGTATACCGGGGTGCCCCACCACGCCCTGGTCACCGATTATTCAACATTCGGCATATCCCCAGATGACCCCGATGTGGTGAAGGGCCGGGCCGGCTCGCCTTATGCCGTGAAGGATTATTACAATGTAAACCCCGACCTGGCCACAGACCCTGCCAACCGCCTGGAGGAGTTCCGGGCTTTGGTGGAACGCAGCCACCAGGCGGGCCTTAAAGTCCTGATAGACATCGTCCCCAACCACGTCGCCCGCAGGTACGAGGGGGCTTCCACCCCGGCTGGCAGCACCCCTTTTGGGGCCACGGATGATACCTCGGTGGAATATTCCCGCAACAATGATTTTTATTACCTCCCGGGGGAGGATTTCCGGGTACCCCTGTGGCGGGACGGGTACCGCCCCCTGGGGGGGCAGGAGCACCCACTGGCGGATGGCCATTTTGAGGAACGCCCGGCCAAATGGACCGGGAATGGCTCCCGCCTCGCCCGGCCCGACATGAACGACTGGTATGAGACGGTTAAGATCAACTATGGGGTTAAACCCGATGGCAGCTACGATTTTGAAGTCCTTCCCGAAGGATTCGACCAGAAGGGTTATCGCGACCACTACGAATTCTGGAAGGGAAGGGATGTGCCGGCCACCTGGGAAAAATTCCGCGATATCGCTCTCTACTGGCTCGATTTTGGCGTGGACGGCTTCCGCTACGACATGGCGGAGATGGTACCCGTGGAATTCTGGAGTTACCTGAATTCGCACATCAAGATGAAAAATGCAGATGCCTTCCTGCTGGCAGAGGTCTATAACCCCGCCCTGTACAGGACCTATATCCATCACGGGAAAATGGATTACCTGTATGATAAGGTCGAGCTCTACGACAGCCTCAAACACATTATCCAGGGCCATGGGTGGACGGACCACATCCCCGTAGTGCAAAAGGGGTTGATGGACATTGAACACCACATGCTGCATTTCCTCGAAAACCACGATGAACAGCGGCTCGCCAGCCCTGAATTTGCCGGGGATGCCCGCCGGGGGATGCCGGCCATGGTGGTGTCGGCTACCCTCAGTACCTCCCCCACCATGGTGTATTTCGGGCAGGAGGTCGGGGAACCCGGGGCCCAGGATGCGGGATTCGGCAAGCCCTCCAGGACGTCCATCTTCGATTACATCGGCGTGCCCCACCACCAGCGGTGGATGAACGGGAAGCGGTTTGACGGGGGCGCCTCCACGGCCGCGGAGCGGGAACTGCGCGACTTTTACAAGCGGTTGCTGAACTTTGTGATCGGGAGCGGGGCCCTGATGGGGCAGTACGAAGACATCCATTACTATAATAAGGAACACACGCCTTCCTACGATCACCGGGTATATTCCTTTGTCCGCTGGTCGGATGCCCAGCGCCTGGTTCTTATCAGCAATTTTGATGTGGAGAAGTCCTATGATTTTGAACTGAAGGTGCCGGAGGCCATTATCGCGACCTGGGGCCTTGAAGATGGGGAATACCCCCTGAAAGACCGGTTGTACGGGGAACAGAACCCCGTAATGAAGGTGTCCGGGGGCAGGGGCCATATCCCACTTCGGGTCGCCCCCCTGGAGTCTTTTATCCTTGAACTGCAATAAAAAAGCCGGCCTGCCTTCCAAATTTTTTGGGGAAGCCTTACTTTAGACTGAAAATGCCGGAATCATGAGGCGCTACTGGACCCTTTTTATATTGTGTTGCATTATGAGTAACTGTACCCCGAAACCGGAAACCCCGCTGATCATCGGCCACCGGGGCGCCATGGGGTATGAAACGGAAAATACCCTGGCCTCCATCGAAAAGGCCATGGAACTGGGGGTGGACATGATCGAGATCGATGTGTTCCGCATCCAGACCGGGGAGATCGCCGTTTTCCACGACGAGCGTGTGGAACGCCTGGCCAACAGCGGTGGCCGGATCGAGGAATACAACTTCTTCGACATGAAAAAGCTGATCCTCGACGGGGGCCACCGGATCCCGATTTTACAGGAGGTCTTGAAGCTGGTCGACCATAAGGTGCCGCTGAACATTGAACTGAAGGGCGCCGGTACGGCATCCCCCGTACAGCATATCGTTTCCTACTATTGCGAACAAAAAGGATGGACCCCCGACCAGTTTATCATTTCCAGTTTCAACTGGGATGAACTCCGGGCGTACCGCGCCCTGGATCCCGAAGCCAGGATTGCCGTCCTGGTGGAAGGGAATCCGCTGGAGGCCCTGGAGGTGGCGGCAGAACTGAAAGCCGAGGCGATCAACCCGCACTATACCCAGGTAAATGCGGAAAACGTGGCGCGCATCCACCAGGAAGGCTATAAGGTCTATACCTGGACGGTAAACGACCCTGCCGACTTCCAAAAGCTTAAAACCATGGGGGTAGACGGGGTCTTTTCCAACTTCCCCGACCAGATGCGCTAGCCCGCCTCCCTGAAGCAAAGCCCCTTATTCGGCCCCGGCGCGATGCCTCATCAGGGGGCAAGGGCCAGGTGCAACAGCGCCGCCAAAACCCCTCCGATGACGGGTCCTGCCACGGGGATCCAACTATAGCTCCACCCTCCGGGGCCCTTGTGTTTGATGGGTACCAGGGCATGGATGATCCTGGGGCCGAGGTCCCGGGCCGGATTGATGGCATATCCGGTGGTGCCCCCCAGCGAGAGGCCAATGCCCCAAACGAGCAGGGCGACCGGGAGGGCGCCCAGGGACCCCAGTCCGATCACTGTCCCGGGGTTGTCGAGGGTGGCATTCGTGAAATTTAAGATCGTAAACATCAGCACAAAGGTACCGGTGATTTCCCCCAGGAGGTTTATGGGCAGGTTCCGTATGGCCGGGGCCGTGCTGAAGACGGCCAGTTGGGTGTCGGGGTCTTCGGTGGCATTGAAATGGTCGCGGTATACCAGCCAGGTCAGGAAGGCCCCCAGCAGGGCTCCGGCAAACTGTGCGGCGATGTAGGCAGGCACTTGCTGCCAGGGGAAATCCCCCGCCACCGCCAGGGAAAGGGTTACCGCAGGGTTGAGGTGGGCCCCGCTGTAGGGACCTGCCACCACCACCCCTATATAGACCCCCAGGGCCCATCCGGTGGTAATGACAATCCACCCCCCGTGTTGTCCTTTGGTTCCTTTCAGGACCACATTGGCCACTACCCCGCAACCCATCAGGATCAGCAGGAAGGTCCCCAGTAGTTCGGCTGTGAATGCATTCATAGGTCAGGTGTTAATCGGTATCTTTTGCCCAGTGTTCCAAAGCCCCGATGGCCCGGTACCACCCCCGGATGCCTTCGGCGATTTTCGCCCGTTTTTTGGTAGGGGTGAACCGGCGGTCGGCCTGCCATAGTTTTTCGATTTCTTCCAGGCCGTCCCAGTACCCCACGGCCAGGCCGGCCAGGAAGGCAGCGCCCATGACCGTAGTTTCCACGATTTTGGGCCTCACCGTAGCCGTGTCGAGCACATCGGACTGGAACTGCATCAGCAGGTCGTTCACGGTGGCGCCCCCGTCGACCCGCAATTCGCTTATCGGGATCCCGGAATCGGCCACCATGGCTTTCAGGACGTCCATAGTCTGGTATGCGATCGATTCCAGGGCCGCCCGGGCAATATGGGCATCGGTGCTGCCCCGGGTCAGGCCGAAAATGCTGCCGCGCGCTTCCTGGTTCCAGTGCGGCGCTCCAAGGCCGGCAAAGGCCGGCACAAAGTACACCCCGCCCGAATCCGGGACGCTGGAGGCCAGGGCCTCGACCGCTGACGAGTTCTCGATAATTTTAAGGCTGTCGCGAAGCCACTGTACCACGGCCCCGGCGATGAAAATACTCCCTTCCAGCACATAGGTGGTTTTTCCACGGAAGGTCCACCCCACGGAAGTGAGCAGATTGTTTTTCGAAACGATCGGGTGGTCCCCAATGTTCATCAGCATGAAACAGCCCGTGCCGTAAGTGTTCTTCACCATGCCCCTTTGGGTGCACATCTGTCCGAAAAGGGCGGCCTGCTGGTCCCCGGCGATCCCTGAGATGGGGATCCCTTCCTTCAGGAAACCCGAATCGGTGTGTCCGTAGACCTCGCTGGATTCCCTGACCTGTGGCAGCATAGAGGCAGGCACCGCGAACAATTCGAGGAGTTCCGGGTCCCAGTCGAGGGTATGGATGTTGAACAGCAGGGTACGGCAGGCATTGGTGGTGTCGGTGATATGGAGCCCGCCCCCGGTCATTTTCCAAATGAGCCAGCTATCGATGGTGCCAAGCAACAGGTCACCCGCTTCGGCCTTTTGCCTTGCCCCGGGTACCTGCTCGAGGATCCAGTTCACTTTCGTGCCCGAAAAGTAGGCATCCAGGACCAGGCCGGTCTTTTCGCGCACCCAATCCTGGTGGCCTGCTTTTTTAAGGCGGGTGCAGAAATCGGCCGTGCGCTTGTCCTGCCAGACAATGGCCCGGCTAATGGGTTTGCCCGTGTTTTTGTCCCAGACCACTACGGTTTCCCGCTGGTTGGTAATGCCGATGGCCTTTATTTCATGGGGTCGGATGCCGGCCCGGGCCAGGGCTTCGGAGGCCATTCCCGATTGCACGGCCCAGATTTCCTCTGCATCGTGTTCGACCCAGCCTGACTGGGGAAAATACTGGGTGAATTCTTTTTGGGCGGAAGAGACGATTTCTCCCTTTCGGTTGAATACCAGAGCCCTGCAGCTGGTGGTGCCCTGGTCGAGCGCTAGAATGAATCCTTCCATAAGACGTTTTTATGCGGGTGGGGGATGGGGTTTGGCCCTAAAATAATCGAATTATCCCGTAAAACATAATGCCGCGGAATGCCAGGGGATCAATTCAGCTCCACGATCTTGAAATTTAAAATCCCGGCGAAGGCCACCCAGAGCAGGTAGGGGACCAGCAGGTAGGCTGCGGCCGGGACAACCTTGCGAAAGGCCAGGGCGGTGAGCACAATCAGCGCCAGCAGGGCGACCAGGATGATGAGTGCCGCCAGGGGCATCTGTAACCCGAAGAACACCAGGCTCCAGGAGGCGTTCAGGAGCAGTTGGAACGCAAAAAGCACCAGCGCCTTTTTCGTTTCTGCCCTGCCGCCGCCCCGGGTCCAGACCAGGCCTGCCGCCACCCCCATCAGGAGGTACAACAGGGTCCAGACCGGGCCGAATATCCAGTTTGGCGGGTTAAAGGAAGGCTTGTTGAGGGTGGCATACCAGGTGTCTACCGAGGTTTGGGTGGCAATGCCCGACAAGGCGCCGACCAGCAGGCAGGCGGCTACCGCCAGGGCGATGCGCCCGATGTTTTTGAGGGAGGTGTCCATAGGCCTAAAATAGCAAATTTTCGGGGGATGGGGTTCTGATTTGGCAAAGGCTTATCTTTGCGCAAAAATCCCCGATGACCGAAACGGATTTTATCCCCGGCCCCGCAGAGGCACTTCCCGAAACAGGGAGTACCCGGTGGCAGGCCCCGAGCAACATTGCCCTGGTGAAGTACTGGGGCAAGAAGAACGGGCAAATCCCCACCAACCCTTCGGTGAGTTTTACCCTCGATACCTCCGCCACGCGCACCGAGCTCCGGTTCCGCAAGCGGGGACAGGCATCTGGCGTGCCCGGCTTTGAAGTGTTCCTCGACGGCAAACCTGCCCCGGGATTCAGGGAAAAAATCCGGGCCTTCTTCGACAGGATCCTTCCCTACCAGCCGTTTATTTCCGCCTACGATTTTGAGATCCGCACGACCAATACCTTTCCGCACAGCAGCGGCATTGCCTCGTCTGCCAGTGGCATGGCTGCACTGGCCCTTTGCCTGACCGACCTCGAAAGGACCATTTTCCCAGGGATGGATGCGGAAAAGTTTACCCGCAAGGCCTCTTTCCTCGCCCGACTGGGTTCCGGATCCGCGGCCCGCAGCATCGAGGGCAGCCTGGTACACTGGGGGCAGCACGGTTCCATTCCGGGGAGTTCCGACCTCTACGGCATCCAATATCCGCTGCCGCTGCACCCGGTTTTTGAAAGTTACCGCGACACGATCCTGCTGGTGGATAAAGGGCAGAAACAAGTCAGCAGCACCGCGGGGCATAACCTGATGAAGGGGCACCCCTTTGCCGCAGAGCGCTTTAAACAGGCCCGCGACCATATCGATGCCCTGCAGCCTATCTTCCGGGGGGGAGACCTGGAAGCCTTTATTTCCCTGGTGGAGTCGGAGGCCCTGACCCTGCATGCCATGATGATGACCAGCGACCCGTATTTCCTGCTCATGAAACCGGCGACCCTGCAGATCATCGAGCGGATTTGGGAATTCCGGCGCGAGACCGGGGAGCCGGTATGCTTTACCCTCGATGCCGGGGCCAATGTGCATTTCCTTTATCCGCAGCAGAGCGAGGCAAGGGCGTATGCCTTTGTCAGGGAGGAGTTGCTGCCGTTCTGCGAGGAAGGACAGCACCTCTGCGACCAGGTGGGAAAAGGCGCAGTCAGCTTCTGAATAAGGTTTAACACTCCCTTTAGAATAAAGTTTCTTACTTTTGCGTTAACCAGCTTATAGACAGGCATGAAAGGACCGCTATTCTATTCCAAGATCCTCCTGTTCGGGGAATATGGAATTATCAAAGATTCCAGGGGGCTTTCCATCCCCTATAATTTCTTCAAGGGGGCCCTGAAAAAGCAGGACCCGCTGGAAGGCGCAGCCATGGAATCGAACAGGAGCCTCAGGCGGTTTGCCGGGCACCTGGAAGCGATGCAGGCCGGGTCCCCGGAACTGGTGCAATTCGACCTTGAAACCCTGAAAAATGACCTGGACGAAGGCATGTTTTTCGACAGTTCCATCCCCCAGGGATACGGCGTGGGCAGTAGCGGGGCCCTTGTGGCCGCCATTTACGACCGCTATGCCAAGGACAAGATCACGGTCCTGGAAAACCTCACCCGGGAAAAACTGTTAAAGCTGAAAGAAGTATTTTCCGCAATGGAATCGTTCTTCCACGGGAAATCCTCAGGCCTCGACCCGCTGAACAGTTACCTGAGCCTCCCGATCCTGATCCACTCCAAAGACGATATCGAATCGACCAGCATCCCTTCCCAGAACCCCGATGGAAAAGGGGCGGTCTTCCTGCTCGACAGCGGGATCGTGGGGGAAACAGCCCCCATGGTGCAGATCTTCATGGAAAAGATGAAGCATGAAGGCTTCCGCAATGTCCTCAAGGACCAGTTTGTCCGGTATACCGACGCCTGTGTGGAAGACTTTATCAGCGGGAACGTAAAGTCGCTCTTCGGGAACATCAAAAAACTTTCCCACGTGGTCCTCGACCATTTCAAGCCCATGATCCCCTCGGAGTTCCACCAGCTCTGGGAGCAGGGGATCCAGACCAATGCCTACTACCTCAAGCTTTGCGGCTCAGGCGGGGGCGGGTACATCCTCGGCTTTACCGAAGACCTTGAAAAAGCACGTGAAGCACTCAAAGGCCACCGTTTGGAAGTCGTCTACAACTTCTAAACCTGCGGCATGCTCTCCAGACGGACCCGGTTACTGTTGCTGAAATCCCTCAGCCTGGTTTCCATTGTCCGTGGGTATAACATCCTGGTCATCGTTTTGGCCCAGTACCTGGCGGCCATCTTTATCATGGCCCCGGACCTTCCCCTGAGGGACGTGGTGCTGGACCCCAACTTGCTGGTACTGGTCCTGAGCAGTGCACTGGTCATAGCCGGGGGGTATATCATCAATAGTTTCTACGATTCCGAAAAGGACCTGATCAACAAGCCTCGCAAGAGTATGCTCGACCGGCTGGTCCCCCAGCGGGTAAAAATCCAGGCCTATTTTGCACTCAACTTGTTCGGGGTGCTGCTGGCAAGTTACGTTTCTTTCAGGGCTGCCCTGTTTTTTGCCGCCTATGTATTCGGCATCTGGTTGTATTCCCACCGGTTGAAGAAAATCGCATTTGTCGGGAATTTTGTCTCGGCGACCCTGGCCATCACCCCTTTCTTTGCCATATTCGTCTACTACAAGAATTTTGAGGCGGTTATTTTCGTGCATGCCCTCTTCCTTTTTTTACTCATCCTGAGCCGGGAACTCATCAAGGACATGGAAAACCTGGCAGGGGACCTCGCCCAAAACTACCAGACCATTGCCGTTCGTTTTGGCACGCGCTTTTCGAAAGGGTGCATTACCCTTTTGGTGCTGCTGGCCCTGCTTCCCGCTGCTTTGCTGATTGCGTATTTCGATGTAGGCCTGATGTACCTGTATTTCATCGCCAGCAGCCTGCTGTTGCTCCTCTTCCTCGTGCTTTTGTGGCAGGCATCGTCCAAGAGGCAGTTCGTTTGGTTGCACAATATCCTTAAATTCATCATTGTGTCAGGGGTTTTCGGTATCCTCCTGATCGATGTGGACCTGGTACTGGCCCGGTTCGTATAGGGATGGCCAACCCCTTTCCCTGGGCTGCGACAGGGGACCCCTCAGGAAAGGAGGCATCCGGGCCGTTGCAGCAGGCCAACATTTAGTACCTTTGCCGAAACTTCACTATGAGCCGATCTGAATCAAATAATGGAAGGAAGCCTTCCGGAAGGCAGGGCGGCAATTTCCGGAAGAAAAGTTATGCCCGGGGGAACGCCCCCATAAAAAAACAGGCTCCCCTCCGCACCGAGGGCCCCCAACTGGTGAGGCTGAACAAGTATGTCGCCAATGCCGGGGTCTGCTCACGGAGGGAGGCAGATACCTATATCGCTGCCGGCAGCGTCACCGTCAACGGGAAGACCATTACCGAAATGGGCTTCAAGGTAAGCCCCGGGGATGAGGTCCGCTTCGACGGGCGGTTGCTGAGGAGTGAAAAAAAGGAATACGTCCTTTTGAACAAACCCAAAAATTTTATCACCACCACCCGCGATGAGCAGGGCCGGCGCACGGTCATGGAGCTGATCTCCAGGGCCAGCGATTCCCGTCTGTTGCCTGTGGGGCGCCTCGACCGCAACACCACAGGGCTGCTCTTGTTCACCAACGACGGGGACCTGGCCAAGACCCTCACCCACCCCAGGCACGGGGTACGGAAAATCTATCACGTGGAACTCGATAAGATTCTAAAGGCCAGCGACCTGGAGAAGATCCGGCAGGGGGTTGAACTCGAGGACGGCCCGGTGAAGGTCGACGAAGTCAGCTATATTGCCGATGCCCCGAAGCGGGAAGTGGGCATTACCCTGCACAGCGGGCGAAATCGCATTGTCCGCCGGATTTTTGAACACCTCGGGTATGAAGTGGTCAAACTCGACCGCGTGGTCTTTGCCGGCCTGACCAAGAAGGACCTGCCCCGGGGCCACTGGCGGCACCTGACGCCCCAGGAAGTCATCAACCTCAAGATGATCTCCTAGCCCGAAACGGCAGGAGGCCACGCCGACTCCATTTTCTGTGTGATTTCTTGCAGGCAGAGGTTCCCCAGGCTCCCCTGATGGGTATGCACTACCTTTTTTTCCGGACGGAAGTCGCCGGATTCGATCTGGGCGGCCATTTTTTTATAGGCCTCCCGAAAGGGCATTCCTTCCTGCACCAGGGCATTCAGGGCGTCGACGCTGAAGAGGTAATCGTACCTGGGGTCTTCCAGGATGTTGGGGTTTACCCGTACGCTGCGCAGGCTGGTGGTGGTGATTTCCAGGCAGGCCTTCAGGTCTTCGATGGCGGGCAACAACAGGGCCTTGGTCAGTTGCAGGTCCCTGTGGTACCCGCTCGGGAGGTTGGTGGTCAGCAGGGCCAGCTGGTTGGGCAGCCCCTGCAGGATGTTGCACTTGGCCCGTACCAGCTCAAACAAATCAGGGTTTTTTTTGTGCGGCATGATGCTGCTGCCCGTCGTCAGGGAGTCGGGGAAAGACAGGAACCCGAAATTCTGGCTCATGTACAGGCAGATGTCCATCGCCATCCGGCCCAGGGTACCTGCGACGGATGCCAGGGCCATGGCTGCGGTGCGTTCCACCTTGCCCCGCCCCATCTGGGCGGCCACTACATTGAATTTCTGGGTTTCAAACCCCATCCGGGCCGTGGTAAAGGCGCGGTCTATCGGGAAAGAGCTGCCGTAACCTGCAGCACTGCCCAGGGGGTTTTGGTCGGCCACCCGGTAGGCTGCCCGCAGCAGGTGCACGTCGTCGATGAAGGTTTCGGCATAGGCCGAAAACCATAATCCGAAGGACGACGGCATGGCCACCTGCAGGTGGGTATATCCCGGTAAAAGGACGTTTTGGTGCTCCTCCGCCAGGGCCATCAGCAGGTCGAACAGGGTGCGGATCCGGTCGCGGAACCCCATGAGCTCGTCTTTGAGGAAGAGTTGCAGGGCCACCAGTACCTGGTCGTTCCGGGAGCGGGCCGTATGGATTTTCTTGCCGGCTTCCCCCAGCCGCAGGGTCAGTTCATACTCGATTTTCGAGTGCATGTCTTCAAAAGGGGCCTCGATCGGGAAGCTTCCGGCCCGGATCTCTTCCGCGATCCGATCCAGTTCCCCAAGAATCGCCCGGGTCTCCCCCGGGTCGAGGATCCCGATCTTACCCAGCATCTCGGCGTGGGCCCTGGAAGCTTTTACGTCATACTCCACCAAAACCTGGTCCAGTTCCCGGTCATTCCCCACCGTAAAGAGGTCCATGTGTTCATCCGGGGTGCCCCCCTTATCCCATAATTTCATAGGCGTCTTTATTTTCCATTTACAATATCAGGGGAACCTCCCCCTGCTACCCCCGCATTAAAACTACGGTTTTTCCCCGCAAACCCGATGCACCCGCACCGATACCGGCCCCCGGGCAGGAAGGCGTGACGGCTATCCCGCACCCCCGGGCAGCAGGAAAGCCTCCAGCATGCGGTGGTAGAGGAGAATCCCTTCCCTGATTTCCGCGATATAAATGAACTCGTCCGCGGAATGGGACCTTGAACTGTCGCCCGGCCCCATTTTTAGCGAAGGGCAGCTCAGCGCGGCCTGGTCGGAGAGGGTGGGGGAACCATAGGTCTCCCGGCCCAGGGCGACGCCCGCACGCACCAGGGGGTGAGACGGGTCGATGCTGGAGGAATTCAGCCGCAGCGACCGGGGCTCCAGGGAACAGGGCGCCTCCCTGCAGAGGAGGTCTGCAATTTCCTGGTTGGAATAGCAGTCGTTTACCCGCACGTCCACCACCAGGTGCACTTCTGCGGGGACTACATTGTGCTGGGTCCCTGCGGCGACCTGGGTAACCGTAAGTTTCACTTCCCCCAGGTGTTCTGAGGTTTTCGGGAAATGAAAGTCCCGGAACCATTCCAGGACCCCGATGGCCTTATAGATGGCGTTGTCGGGGTTGGGGTGCGCTGCATGCGAAGGGGTGCCCCTGACCACGGCATCAAAGACCACGAGCCCCTTCTCGGCAATGGCCAAATGGAGGCGCGTGGGCTCCCCGACAAGGGCCACGTCGATGGGCGGTAGCAGGGGCAGGACGCTACCCAGGCCTCCCGGCCCGGAAGTCTCCTCCTCCGCGGAGGCCACCAGCACCAGGTTGTGCGACAGGCCCGTCCTGGGGTACCAGTGGGCGAATACTGCCAGGAGGGCGACCAGGCACCCACCCGCATCGTTGCTTCCCAACCCGTATACTTTGCCGTCTTCCAGGCTGGCCTTGAAAGGGTCCCGGGTATAGGCCTGGTTGGGCCGGACGGTGTCGTGGTGTGAATTCAGCAACAGGGTGGGCTTGCCAGGGTCAAAATCGGCATTCAGGGCGAAGACATTGTTCAGGTGCCTGTGGCAGGGGATGTTTTTTGTGGCGAGCCAGCGCTCCAGCAACAAGGCGGTTTCGTTTTCCTCCCCGGAAAACGAAGGGGTGCTGACCAGCTGCTGCAATAAGGTTATCGCCTCTTCAGCAAGAAGTTCCAGGGTATTCATAAGGTGATTTTTGTAAAGGGGGCTCCCCGGCCTCCCAAAAGGGCAGGCGGCCCGATATACACTTCCGATACGCCCCGTTCCAGTGCCTGGAAGGCGTTGGACAGTTTTGGGATCATCCCGGCTGCGATTTTCCCCTGCTCCAGGAGATCCCGGAACAGGCCCTGATCGAGCAGGGGGATGGTGCTTTCCGGATCGGCGACCTCCCGGAGGACCCCGGGTTTGTCAAAACAGTAATACAGGCGGGCCGGGCGTACACGTCCCAGCGCTACCGCAAGTTCCGCAGCAATGGTGTCGGCGTTGGTATTCAGGAGCTGGCCCCGGCCATCGTGCGTAAGGGCGCAGAAAACCGGCACCAGGCCCGCTTCCAAAAGGGTTTCCAGGGTGGCGGTTGCCACGTGTTCCACGTCGCCCACAAAGCCATAGTCGAGGTTCCCGGGGGGCCTTTTGCGGGCCCGGATCAGCCCCCCATCGGCCCCGCTGAGGCCTATGGCGTTACAGCCCAGGGCCTGCAGCCGGGCCACGAGGGTTTTGTTGGCCAGGCCGCCATAGACCATCACCACTACCCTGAGGCTGTCGGCATCGGTAATCCTCCGGCCATCGACCATTTTAGGGGTGATCCCAAGGGCCTTGCTCACCTGGCTGGCTTGCTGGCCCCCGCCATGCACGAGTATTTTGGGGCCTTCCATGGCAGAAAAGCCCTGGCAGACGCCCTCCAGGAGGGCTTCCTCCTCCAGGAGGGCCCCGCCGATTTTTACGATGGAAACAGGTTTTTGCATACGCTTCGGGCTTACAGGGATTCCAACAGGTGCATCAGGGCCAATTGGGCTGCCACGGTACGGTTACCCGCCTGTTCCAGCACCAGGGACCGCGGGCCTTCCAGCACGGCATCTTCCACCACCACGTTGCGGCGCACGGGAAGGCAATGCATAAAAAAGGCCTTGCCCAGTTTTTCCGCCGTCATCATCCAGGAAGGGTCCTGGCAGATCACCTGCCCGTACTCCCTGAAACTACTCCAGTTTTTGACATAGACAAAGTCGGCTCCTTCCAGGGCTTCCTCCTGTCGGTATACCGGCTGGTAATGCCCTACCCGGGCCGGATCCAGTTCGTATCCTTCGGGATGGGTGATGACCAGTTCCACAGGCATCCGGGCCATCATCCGCACAAAGGAGTTCGGCACCGCCTGGGGCAGGGCCCTGGGGTGCGGGGCCCAGGAGAGGACTACTTTGGGCCGCTCCGCGACCCGGTGTTGTTCGATGGTCAGGGCATCGGCCAGGGCCTGCAGCGGGTGGGCCGTGGCGCTTTCGAGGTTGAGCACCGGCAGGCCGGAGTACTTCCTGAACCCTTCCAGGACCCTTTCGGCAGCATCGGCCTCCCGGTCGGTGAGGCCTGCAAAGGCCCGTACCCCGACCAGGTCGGCATATTGCCCCACCACCGCAGCCGCCTCCCGGATGTGTTCCGCAGCAACCCCGTCCATACGGGTCCCGTCTTCGAACTCCAGGACCCAACCCTCCCCGCCGAAGTTCATCACCATGACCTCGAGGCCCAGCAGGCGGGCGGCCTTTTGGGTGCTCAGGCGCGTGCGCAGGCTGTTGTTAAAAAACAGCAGGCAAAGGGTTTTTCCCTTTCCCAGGCTACGGTATGCCCCAGGGTCCAGGGTGAGTTCCCTGCCTTTGGCCAGCCATGTGTCCAGGGAGGCGATATCCGATTCGTTGAGGTAGTGGTTCATGTCAGTTCTTTTTCCAGGGCGTTAAACAGGAGCTCGAGTTCCTCCTTCCCGATGGAGAGGGCGGGCAGGATGCGCAACAGGTTTTTGTTCTTGGAGCTTCCCGTGAAAATGTGGTGGGTGTAAATCAGCCTGCTCCTGAGGGGGGCCACCTCGAAATCGAATTCCAGGCCGAGCATCAGGCCCCGGCCCTTTACCTGTCGGAGCCCCGGGAGGCCTTTGGCCCGTTCCCGGAAAAACGCTTCCAGGCCGGCTACCCTGGGGATCAGTTGTTCCTGTTCGAGCACCTCCAGTACCGAAAGGACGGCCGTACAGGCCAGGTGGTTGCCGCCGAAGGTCGTCCCCAGCAGCCCGTGGCTCGCCTTGAAATCGGGGTGGACCAGGATCCCGCCTACCGGGAACCCGTTTCCCATCCCTTTGGCCATGCTCACGATCCCGGGGTGGATGCCGGCATGCTGGAAGGCAAAAAAGGCGCCGCTTCGTCCGAAGCCGCTCTGCACTTCATCTGCAATGAGCACAGCCCCGTGCTTCCTGCAGAGTGTTTCGGCCTGCCTCAGGAAGGCCTCCCCGGCCATGTCGAGGCCCCCCACGCCCTGTATGCTTTCGAGGATCACGGCACAAACGTCCCCGGCTTCCAGTTCTTTTTCCAGCGCCCCTGCCTGGTTCAGGGGGAGGAAGGTGACCTCATGGCCGGCATTGAGGGGGGAGACCAGGGCGGGGTTGTCCGTGGCGGCCACCGCTGCGGAAGTACGCCCGTGGAAACTGTTGTCAAAGGCGATTACCCGGGCCTTCCCCGTATGGAAAGAGGCGAGTTTCAGGGCATTTTCATTGGCTTCGGCCCCTGAATTGCACAGGAAGAGCCGGTAGTCTTCCAGGCCGGAAGCCTTCCCCAGGTTTTGGGCCAGTTCCTCCTGCAGGGGGTTGTGTACCGAATTGCTGTAAAAGGCCATTTGCTGCAACTGCGCTTGCAGCCGCTTCACAAAATGGGGGTGGGAATGCCCGATGGAAATCACCGCATGCCCGCCGTAGAGGTCGAGGTACCGCGTCCCCTCCTGGTCGGTAATCCAGCTCCCTTCGGCCATTACCGGGGTGATGTTATAGAGGGGGTATACGTCAAAAAGTTCCATGGGCCTAGCCTTTTCGTATTTGTGCAATCTTGTCGTAGGAAGCGACGATCCCTTTGATGAGGGAGGAACTCAGGCCCTGGTGTTCCATTTCGTTCAGGCCTTCGATGGTGCACCCCATGGGGGTGGTCACCCGGTCGATTTCCTCCTCCGGGTGGTGCCCCGACTGGATCAGTAATTCCGCCGCGCCGCCGCAGGTATGCATGGCCAGTTCCCGGGCTTCTTTTGCATCGAACCCCAGCTGGATGGCGCCCTGGGTGGTCGCGCGGATCAACCGCATCCAGAATGCGATGCCGCTGGCGCAGATCACCGTGGCCGCCTGCATCTGGTGCTCGGGGATGACCAGGCTATGGCCCATGCGGTTGAAAATGGCGGCGGCCAGTTCAATCCGTTTTTTGCCGGCCTCGTTGGAAGCCAGGCACGTCATGGAACGGCCTACGGCAATGGCCGTATTCGGCATGGCCCGGATCAGGAAGCGGTCCTGGCCCACGATGGCTTCCATGGCGGAAAGGCTGAAGCCCGTAATGGTGGAGATCAGCACATGGTGGTCGTGCAGCAGGTCCTTAACCGAGTCGAGGATGGCTCCAAAATGCAGGGGCTGCACGGCGAAGATCAGGATGTCGGACCCTGCCACGGCCTCGCGGTTGTCGCGGGTAAGGATCACCCTGCCGTACTCCTCAAAGGCCTTGAGGGGCTCCAGGTTCCTGCGGGTCAGGTACATGGAGGTGGCCCCGCCGCTGTGGAGGATCCCGGTGGCGATGGAAATCCCCAGGTTCCCGGCTCCTATGATTGCTATTTTCATGGTCGTCTCATTAGTAAGGTTAAAACCCAATGGCCTTAAGCCCGAGCCCGGCCTCCTCCGGGAGCCCGAACATCAGGTTCATGTTCTGTACGGCCTGCCCTGATGCCCCCTTCAGCAGGTTGTCGATCACCGAGGTGACCAGCAGCGTACCCTGGTGCAGGTGCAGGTGCAGGTGGGCCGCATTGGTGTTGACCACCTGCTTCAGGCTGGGGGGGGTATCCGAAACCCAGGTGAACGGGGCGTCCTGGTAGTACGATTCGAAAAGCTCCCGGGCCTCCCCGGGGGTCCCTTCAAAAGCGGTATAGGCGGTGGCGAAAATCCCCCTTGAAAAATTCCCCCGCACCGGCAGGAAAAACACTTCCCCCACGGTGGGCTGCAGCCCTTTCAGGGTCTGCTCAATTTCCCCCAGGTGCTGGTGGGTGAAGGGCTTATACCAGGAGACATTGTCATTCCTCCAGCTGAAATGGGAGGTTTCGGAAAGGGAGGCCCCCGCCCCGGTGCTTCCCGTCAGGGCGTGCACGTGCACCGGGTGGTCAAGCCGGCCTGCCGCAGCCAGCGGGAGCAGGGCCAGTTGGATAGCCGTGGCAAAACAGCCGGGGTTGGCGATGTCGCGGGCTTTCGCAATGGCTTCCTTTTGCAATTCCGGGAGGCCATACGTAAACTCCCGGCCCCCGGCGGATGCCCCGCCCGAAAGGCGGAATTCATTGCTGAGGTCGATGATGCGGGTCTTCGGGCCAAAGGACCATTCCTCCAGGAATTTTCCGGAATTCCCATGGCCCAGGCATAGGAAGACCACATCGGCCTCCCGGTTCACCTGGTCGGTAAAACACTGCCGGGTCTGCCCCAAAAGGTCCGGGTGCGCCCCGTGCAGGGGTTTGCCGGCCCGGGTGGTGCTGTACACGAAGTCAAGGCTTACTCCCGGATGCCCCAGCAGCAGGCGGATGAGTTCCCCCCCGGTATACCCGGACCCCCCTATGATACCTGCTTTAATCATGGCTTTGGCCGATTTGGCGGGCTATTTTCCCGGGGTTTGACAGGATTTTGATAAAGCCTTTGGCCTCTGCGGCGGTCCATCCCGTATTCATCTCCCCATAGCTCCCGAAACCGGAATCCATCAGGTCAAAGGGCGATTCGATGCCTTCCAGTTCAAACCGGTAGGGGTGGAGGCGCACGAAGACCTTCCCGGAAACCTTGCGCTGGCTGTCTTCCAGGAAGCACTCGATATTCCGCATGACCTCGTCGAGGTATTGCCCTTCGTGAAGCAGCATCCCGTAAAAACTGGAGAGTTGTTCCTTCTGGAACTGCTGCCATTTGCTGAGCGTGTGCTTTTCCAGCAGGTGGTGTGCCTTGAGGATGACCAGGGGGGCTGCCGCCTGGAACCCCACCCGGCCCTTGATGCCGATAACGGTATCCCCCACGTGGATGTCCCTGCCGATGGCATAGGCCGAAGCGATTTCTTCGAGCTGGCGAATGAGGGCCACCGGAGCGCCTTCCTGCCCGTTGAGGGCGGTGAGTTCCCCCCTGGTGAATTCCAGGACCACGGGTTGCGGGGTTTCCCTGAGCAGGGGGCTGGGGTATGCCTCTTCCGGCAGCGGTTTGCGCGAGCCCAGGGTCTCTTCCCCCCCTACGGAGGTTCCCCAAAGCCCTTTATTGATGGAGTATTTGGCCTTCTCCCACGCGTAGGGGATCCCGGCCTCCTGCAGGTAGGCGATCTCGGCTTCCCTGGAAAGTTTCCGGTCGCGGATGGGGGTAATGATTTCGATATCGGGCGCCAGGATTTGAAAGATCAGGTCGAACCGCACCTGGTCGTTCCCGGCCCCCGTGCTCCCGTGGGCAATATGGGTGGCCCCCAGGGCACGGGCGTAGGCTGCAATTTCCAGGGCCTGCACGATCCGTTCCGCGCTTACCGACAGCGGGTAGCTGTTGTTGCGAAGGACATTCCCGAAGATCAGGTAGCGGACCACCTTGTCGTAGAACGACTGCACGGCATCCAGGGCCTTGTAGCTATGGGCCCCGAGTTCCAGGGCCCTTTTTCCGATCCCTTCCAGTTCGGTTGGGCTGAACCCCCCGGTGTTGACGGTAACGGCGTGGACCTCGAACCCTTCCCGGTGGGTCAGGTAATGGGCGCAGTAAGAGGTGTCGAGGCCTCCGCTATAGGCGAGCACGAGTTTTTTCATGGCTTGGGTCTTTTTAAGAGCAGGGTATGCTTGATTTTTTTCAACCGGTCGAAGACCTTTTGGTCGATTTTCCTTTTTTGGGTGGGCCTTTTTGCCACGGGGTCGAAAAGCATCCCGGTGCAAAGGCACATTTTTCGTTCCGTTCGGGTGAGGATGTCGAAATTTTTACAGGTCTGGCACCCTTTCCAGAATTCGGGGTCATCGGTCAGCTCCGAAAAGGTGACCGGGCGGTAGCCCAGTTCGTAGTTTATCTTCATAACGGCCAGCCCGGTGGTGATCCCGAAGATTTTGGCGTCCGGGAATTTCTTTCGGGAGAGGTCAAAGGCGGCCTTCTTTATTTTTTTGGCCAGCCCCTGGTCCCGGTAATCGGGGTGGACAATAAGGCCCGAATTGGCCACATATTTTTGGTGGCCCCATACTTCGATATAACAGAAGCCGGCAAATTTTTCCCCGTCAAGGGCGATCACCGCATTCCCGTTTTTCAGCCGTTGGATGATGTATTCCGGGGTGCGCCTGGCAATCCCGGTACCGCGGATCTTGGCCGACTCTGCAATGGTATCGCAAATGACCTGGGCGTAAATACTATGGGAAGCGTCAGCAACAATGATTTTCATTGCCAGTGGGTTTGGTAAAACGAAAAGAATGAAAGTTGGCTTACTGCGGAAATGGACTCACCTAATTCCTTTACTGGAGACACACCCTTACGGGCGGGGGCAACGCACGTGCCGGACCGGGGCGGGAAGCCGTCGGGTAGAAAAGCCAAAATGAAGGCGCGGTGCGTTCATGATGTGTTAAAAGTACAAATATTATTTAACTCGGGTCCCTGACCGCCGGATTTTTGGCAATCGCGTTAAAATTCTTCCGGTTTTTGAAGATTTCATAGACCAAAACCCCAAAAACCGGCAAATACTCAAGGAACAGGATCAGGGGTTGCTCCTGTACCCCCGACGGGGTATAGGCGGTATAGCTGAGGACTACCGTGGCCGACCAGACCAGGGCGAACCGCAGGTCGGTAAACACGCCCAGCAGCAGGGGGAAGATCACATACCAGGGGTGGACCGTGGTCGACAGGAAGTAGTAAGTGCTCAAAAGTACCAGCGCCCCCCCGAACCAGTACTTCCCCTTTTTAAGGGCCGGGAGCAGGCTCAGCCCAAGGGTGGCCGTAACCATTACTGCGGGCAACCACTTTCCATAGTCCTTAATAAACTCCCACGGGCGCGCACCCTGCCGGACAGCGATCTCCTCCGCAAGGTTATACAGCCCGGCGTTGAACTCAAAATTCGAGAACCAGAGCTTCAGGGTCTGGAGGTAGTTGGCGCCAAACGCGTCAAAATACAGGGGGTATAGGCATGCCCCCAGCGCCAGGCCGGTGCCAAGGTAAAACCCCAGGCTCCTGCGGAGGCCCAGCAGGGGCAGAATCAGGGGGAGGAACAACAGGGGGATGAGCTTGACCCCAATGGAAAGGGCATACGGGGCAGCGGCCAGGAGCCACTTGCCGGAGAGGAGCAGGTACATGGCCATCACAAAGAAGCACAACATCACCCCTTCGAAATGCAGGTTCCCGCTGAGTTCAATGATCACCAGCGGGTTGAGGAAATACCAGAAGATCATATAGGGTGCCCGGTTTAGCTTCCTGAGGATGCGCCTCCCGAAATAGAGGATCCCAAGGTCGGCCAGCAGGAGGATGCCCCTGAGGGCGATGAGGCTGCCCATGACCGATGTGCCGCCGAGGTAAGCCGCCAGGGCAAAGAAATACTGGTTTACCGGCGGGTAATTGCTGAAATGGCCCGCGCTCAGGGCTCCCATGCCTTCATGCAACTCCCCGGCCCCCGGAAATGGGGGGGCGCCCCGGGCCATCCAGGCATCGGGGGTCAGGGCATAGGGGTTCAGGCCCTCCAGCAGGAGGTTGCCGTCCCAGAGGAACCGGTAAAAGTCCTGGGAAAGGTTAGGTAGGGCGAGCAGGAATACCCCCCTTAGTGCGATGCCGCTGAAGATCATCAGGCGCAGGTTCCATTTTTCGAACTGGATCAGCTTATAGCACAGGAAGAAGAGGGCGGCGTACAGGGCGAGGAGCATGGGGGAATCCTCCCGGTCGAGGTGGTATGCAAAAAGGCTGTAAAACAGGATGCTCAGCGCCAGCAGGAACAGGGAAACCCGGTGCAGGTTCCAGTAGGTCAGCAGGGCGCGGATCATAGGGGCTGGTTTTACGCCTGCAAGAAAAGCAAAAATTCTCTTTTATTAAAAGGTTGCCTGCCGGGAGGCCAGGGCAATCAGGCTTTAGCGGTTACCGATTTGAAGAACACAAAGCCAAAGCCCAGGAACAGCATAAAATGGAACGGGAAGAGCCCGAAGTCATTCAGCGGGATGGCACTGTACATCCCGAAGAGGAAATACAGCATCAGGGCAAATTCCAGGAGGGTGTTGGGGGAAAGTTTTGTAACCAGGTATTTGTTCCCCTGCCAGCTGTCCGTCAGGTTTTTGATGTTGAACTTCGGGGTGCGGACGAATTCGGAACGTTTCCCCATATGGCCTTCCAGGACGGCTACGGTGTTGTGCAGGGAAAAACCAAGGGCCACCGAAAAGAAGGTAAAGAACAACCGGATGTAATCCACAAAATTTTCCAGCCCGCTGCCCTGTATGCTTTTATAGGTGAACCAGTAACAGATGAACAGGATCACGGTACTGACGATGAAGAAGCTGGTGACTTCAAAGATCCATCCCAGGTGCCCGAAGGTGTTCTTGATGTAAAGCATGGGAATGCTCAGGATGGCTACCAGGAAAACGCACAGGAACATGGAGCTGTTGAGCAGGTGCATGACCCCGTGGAACTTGGTCTTGAACGGGATGTTTTTGGCGGTGATGACGCTCCATACCGTTTTGCGGAAGTTTTCAGCCCCTCCCTTGTTCCAGCGGAATTGCTGGGAACGGGCAGCGCTGATGACCACGGGCAGTTCTGCCGGGGTCTCCACATCTTCCAGGTATTTGAACTTCCAGTTTTTCAGCTGGGCCCTGTAGCTCAGGTCCAGGTCTTCGGTGAGGGTGTCGCCTTCCCAGTTCCCGGCGTCGATGATGCATTCTTTCCTCCAGATGCCGGCGGTGCCGTTGAAGTTGATAAAGTGCCCCTTGGCATTGCGGCCGACCTGCTCCAGGGTGAAATGGGCATCCAGGGCAAAGGCCTGGATACGGGTCAGGATGGAATAATCGCGGTTGATGTGGCCCCAGCGGGTCTGCACCACCCCGATTTCAGGGTCTTTGAAGTACGGGACTGTTTTCTTCAGCCAGTCGCTCTCCGGGAGGAAGTCGGCGTCGAAGATGGCGATGAATTCCCCTTTGGCGATTTTCAACCCTTCCTTGAGGGCCCCAGCCTTGTATCCTTCCCGGTTTTCCCTCCGGATATGCTGGATGTCGAGGCCGGTCTTTTGCAATTCTTCGATCTGGGCCGCGGTGTTCACCACGGAATCGTCGGTGGAATCGTCCAAAACCTGTATTTCCAGCTTGCTAAGGGGGTATTCCAGGCGGGCGATGTTTTCCAGGAGGCGCTCCACCACATATTGTTCATTGTAGATGGGGAGCTGGATGGTTACATAGGGGATTTCCCTCGGGTCCATCATATTGAACTTCGGGGCTTCTTTCTGCTTCCGTTTATACCCCAGGTAGTTCACCAGCAGGTTGAGTTGGGAAAGGCTGTAGAAAAAGATCAGTACCAGCGCAAGGCTGTAGATTCCGATAATGAGGTAAGCAATGGTTAAACCCATGGTTATTTATAACTGTATTTGAAAATCCAGCCCAAAATTTTTACGCCTGCAAATATACTACCTTTTACGGTTCCCGAGACCTTCGAGAGGCCAATTCTTTTTTTGTAACGCACTGGCACTTCGGTGTATGCCAGTTTGTGCCTCAGCGCCTTCAGTTGCATCTCCACGGTCCACCCATAGGTTTTGTCTTCCATCCCCAGAGCTTCCAGGGCCTCAAAGGTAATGGCCCTGAACGGCCCGAGGTCCGTAAACCGTGCCCCGAACAGCAGGCGCATCAAAAAAGTAGCCAGCCAGTTCCCGAAAACCTGTTGCGGGGTCATCGACCCCGGTTCCCTGAGGTCCCTGTCCCTGCTCCCGATGACCAGGGCCATCCCCTCCTGGAGGATGGGGGCGACCACCTTTGGCAATTCTTCCGGGTAATCGGAATAGTCGCCGTCCATAAATACGATAATGTCTGGCCTCCTGGATTTTTCGGACAGGTAATTAATCGCTTTCAGGCAGGCATGCCCATAGCCCTTCTTGGGCTCGTGCAGTACGGTGGCCCCGGCTTTGCGGGCCACTTCAGCCGTCCGGTCGACGGATCCGTTGTCGACCACCACAATTTCGCGCACCAGTGTGGGGACTTCCCGCAGCACGAGCCCAATGGATTCTTCCTCGTTAAAGGCGGGGATGATCAGGTCAATTATGGCTGCGTTTCCGGGCGCGGGCGCCGCTTTGCCTCCAGGGGTTGGGGTGTGTTCAGGCATTTTCATTCACGAGTTTCATCAGGTCCACATCATTTCCGAGCAGGACTTCCTTTGGGTTGATCCTTCCCTGGAGCGGCCCGTTTTCGAGCTTGAGGACCCCCCTGGGGCAGACCGCGGAACAAATCCCGCACCCCACGCAGCTGGCCCTGACGATGTTCGCCCCTTTCTGGGCATAGGCGCGTACGTCGATCCCCATCTCGCAGTAGGTCGAGCAATTCCCGCAGGAAATGCACTGCCCCCCGTTGGTGGTGATCCGGAACCGGGAAAACAGCCGTTGCTGCAGCCCCAGGATGGCCGCCATCGGGCAACCGAACCGGCACCAGACCCGGTTGCCGAAAATCGGGTAAAACCCCGTTCCGATAACCCCGGAAAAGATACTTCCAATGAGGAAGCTATAGGTTTTTCGCAAGTCCTCCGAAGGCAGGAGGAACACGTGTTTCGAGTCGCTCAGGTAATGGAAGGCGACCAGGCCAAGGACGATCAGCAGGTAGGCCGAGGCCCCCAGGCGGGCATCCTTCCGCAGTTGCTCGCGGCGGTACACCATCACCCAGGCAAAGATCGCAGTCAGCAGGCCGGCCACCCCCAGGAGGAACTGCGTCCGGCTGAGCCAGTATTTGCTGTTGTCGGGCCCCAGGTACGAATAGATGACCGCTGTGGTCATCAGCACCACAAAAACCAGGACGCTGTGGACCACCCAGCGCTCTACCCGCCACGCAAAGGTGCTTTTATCGCTCAGGTGCCGGAAGGGGTCCCCGGCGGTTTCCGCCAGGCCGCCGCAACCGCATACCCACGAGCAGTACCAGCGTTTGCCGAAAAAATAGGTAAGCACCGGGGTAATGACCAGGATGGAAACCACCCCGAAGATCAGCATGGCCAGCCCGATGTTCCCGGCATCGAGGAAGGCATTTACCCGGTATTTTTCAAAATTGTAATAATTCAGCGGCCAGATGTTTTTCAGGTCGTAGTAGGGGAGGTCCCCATTCAGCCGGGCCATGATTTCGGGGATGATAAAGGCAAAGGCCGTTTGGAAGAACATCACGCTGAGGGTGCGGATGACCTGGTAGCGGTTGTGCCGGTATTTCCAGAGGAATTTGGCCCCGAAAGCCACAATCGCCAGGGTATACAGGGTGCCGTATACAAACCACTGGCTGGCCGGGTTCCCGCTAAGGGCGCGGCTGAGGGGGTCGAAGAGGGCGATAAGGCCCCTGTTGGGCCCATCCTTCACCAGGCCCAGGTACTGGGGGTAAAAATACAGGACGATGTAGAACCCGGTCAGCAAAATGCCCAGGCCCCAGGCCCAGATCCCCCGCCCGGAAACGGATTTGAACCAAACCCCATTGTTTTTGACCCCCCCGGGCTGTCCGTGATAGGCCGACCAGCTGAACCATCCCACGGCCAAAGCAATTCCACCGAGGGCGCCGGCGAGCCAGGCCCCCGGGTTGGGGAAGTCGATCCCGAACGCGGCAAGCACCAGGATAAAAAGGCTGGCCATCCCCAGGAAAACGGCCATTTTCTGGTTTGTGTTCATGGCCTTCGGAGGGCCTCCGGCCAGGGACATGGAGGTTAGCGTATTCATTGGGTTGTCTTTTTTTCAAGGGTGAAGGCATGCCGGATAAGCGGCTCATGGCGGGCAAACCCTTCCGGGTCAAAATTGGCCTGCCTCAGGGCAGAAACCACCTGGTCCACGGTTTGCCCGGTAGTCAGCCATCGGTCCATCACCTCGTGGCGCATCCGTATCCCAAACGTGTTGATGCCCAAAAACATTCGGGTTTTCGCGTGGTAGGCGATCGTGAGGCAAATTTTTTCTTTGGGGTGCCGCCAGTGAAAATGGGCTTCCTCCTCCCCCCTGGAGTGGTCGCTGTTGACCCAGCCGTAGGTCTGGTATTCGATATCGAGGAATTTCGCGGAATTGTACCAGTGCCCGGGCCGGTATTCCATGGGGTTTCCGCTCAGGGTCTGGGCCACGGTTTCCCCCATCATCCGGCCCGTATACCATACCGCTTCCACGGCCCTGCGCTTTCCGACAGGGGTGCGTTGCTGGGCACAGTCGCCTATGGCATACACCCCGGGAACATTAGTCTGCAGGAACCGGTCCACCAACACCCCTTTGTCGACCTCGATCCCCGAGTCGCGAAGGAACCCTATGTTCGGGCTTACCCCAGCCGTAAGGCCCACCAGGTCGCATTCCAGGGTTTCCCCCTGGTCGGTGACCACCGCCCGCGCCCTGCCCCGGGCATCCGGGAGGATTTCCTTCAGGTTGGTCTCCAGCCGCAGGTCGATATGGTGTTCCCGGATGTGTTCGTTGATCATTTCCGATTCCCCCGAAGGGAGCACCCCGTCCCAGAAGCTGGGTTCCCGCACCAGGAAGGTCACGGGGATGTCGCGGCTGCGCAACATCTCGGCCAGTTCAATCCCGATAAGTCCGCCCCCGACGATGACGGCCCGCCGGCAGGTCTGGCGGTCGGGGGCATTGCGCTCCAGGGCCTGCAGGTCCTGGAAGGAGTACAGGCCCTGTACCCCGTCGAGGTCCTGCCCGGGCCACCCGAACCGGTTGGGCCGGGAGCCCGTGGCGATGATCAGGGCGTCGTACTGAAGGCGTTCGCCGGAATCCAGCAGGAGGGTTTTGGCCTCCGGGATTACCTGCTCCACATGGGCCTTCAGGAGGCCTATGCGGTTTTTCTCCCAGAAATGGTCCTCGTAGGGCTTGGTGTGTTCAAAGGCCATATGCCCCATGTAGATGTACATCAGGGCGGTTCGCGAGAAAAAGTATTCGGTTTCGGAAGAAATCACGGTGATGCGGCAGTCCGACAGCTTTCGCAGGTGACGGGCTGCCGTTATCCCCGAAATCCCGTTTCCGATAATGGCAACATGCATGGAGAGAATCGTTGGGTTGTTGCGTATTCTGTCGCCAGCAAGATACAAACTTAACAAGGGATTGGAATTTGCAGCGGGTTAAATCTGTACTTTAGGGAGAAATTTCCTCTTGGGGTGAAAGGCGTGATTCTTTTCGGGTGCTTGTTGTGTGTTTCCTGCATGGGGACCCCGGTGGGCAAAATCAACGGGGTGAGTTTTGTGGGTTCCCGGGAACCAGCCCACCAGCAGCATGTGGAGGCCCTGCGCCAGGTGCACGCCGGCCATGCCGCAGTGATGCCTTTTGGGTTTATCAGGGAAAAGGAAAGCCCGGAGATCATCTTCGATACGGACCGGCAGTGGTACGGGGAAACCTGTGAAGGGGCCCGGCAGTATATCGAACTCTTGCAGGAAAATGGGATCCGGGTGATGCTTAAGCCCCAGCTCTGGATCTGGAGGGGACTTTTTACCGGGGACCTGGAAATGCCCACCGAAGCCCAATGGCAGGAGCTGGAGTCGGAGTACGCCGATTTTATCCTTACCTACGCCGAGCTTGCCCGGGAAACCGGGGTGGACCTGTTTTGTATCGGGACCGAGCTCGAAGCGTTTGTCCGGGCCAGGCCCGGGTATTGGCAGCAGTTGATACGGGAGGTCCGGGCGCGGTACGGGGGGAAAATCACCTACGCAGCCAACTGGGACGAATACGGCAAAGTCCCTTTCTGGGACCAGCTCGACCTGATCGGGATCGATGCCTACTTTCCGCTTTCGGAATCGCGCGATCCGACGGTTGAGGAGCTCCGGGCCGGGTGGCAGCGGTGGAAGGGGGACATCCGCACCCTGCAGCAGCAGTTCGGCAAGCCGGTCCTCTTCACGGAATACGGCTATCGCAGCATGGATTATACGGCCAAAAAGCCATGGCTTGTCGACCGGAACCAGGAGCGGGTAAACCTCCTGGCACAGGCCAATGCCAAAAAGGCCATCTTCGAGGAATTCTGGAAGGAAGAGTGGTTTGCCGGCGGGTTTGTCTGGAAATGGTTCCTCGACCACACCGGGGCGGGCGGGGCAGGCGACAACCGGTTTACCCCCCAGAACAAACCGGCCCAGGACGTGATCCGGGAATACTACCAGCAGTACTAAGCCTGCCGGGAAGGCTTGCCGAGGATTTTCTTTTCATAATACGCATACAGGGCTTCCGGAGTGCTCCCCAGCCTCCGCTTCAGGTGTACCATGGTATAATGGTATTGCAGCCGGTAGATGCCTGCCTCGTGGTACCTTCGGGCCGAGGTGGTGATTTTTTCGGGCAGCACGGCAAAAGGATACTGGCGGTAGACCCTGCCTGTGAATTCATTGTCTTCATAGATCCGGAACGCTTCGTTGAAGCCCCCCAACGCCTCAAACCAGGCTTTTGGGATAAACAGCGACTGGTCGCCCCCCCGGCAAAAAGGGTGGTTGAACCGCGTCCACCAGGCGAAAAAGTCGAGGAACCAGTGGGCTGGTTCGAAGGCCAGGCGAAAACACCCGGCTACCGGCCGGGGGTTGCCGGCCTGCAGGATGTGCTGGTCGAACCGGTCCGGGGGCAGGGAATCGGCGTGGAGGAAATACAGGAGTTCCCCGCGGGCAGCCCTCGCCCCGGCATTGAGCTGCACGGCCCTTCCCCTGGCCGATTGGAGGACCCTCGCCCCCAGGCGTTCCCCCACTTCCCTGCTAAGGTCGCTGCTGCCCCCATCGACCACCAAAATTTCGAGTACCTGGCCCGAAACGGCCCGGCGGCGGAGTTCCGGCAGCAGGGATTCGAGGCGGGGGGCTTCATTCAGCACCGGGATAATGATGGAGAGGTTTTTCACGGAAGCCGGTCATTTAAGGACCAGTCATAGGGAAGGTACTCCACCCGGGCATCGTCGGGCAGCGGGGTGGGAAGGTACGGGTTCACGAACTGAACAAGCGTCAGGCCCCGGCCGGTGAAATCGCCTTTGAACCATTTGAAGATCCTTGACAGTTGTGCTTTCCCATCCGAGAACCGGTTGCGCAGCGGATCGTTGATAAATTCCCTTGCCGCCGTTTGCAGCTGTTTTTCCAACCCTTTTTCCGTGTAGGCCCGGGCCTGGAGCCTGGGGCAGGAGAGGGAGGCACAGTTAATGGCAAAATGGATACGGGGCTCGTCCATTTTCCGCAGGATGCCGTGTTCCACCCCTTCCAGGGAAACTTTTACGTCCCCAATCCGAAGGAATTCCCGGCCCCACGGATCGGAGATGTCCTTAATGCTTTTCAGGGGATAATGCTGTACGATCAGCATCACGGTACCTGCGTTATACAGGTTGATGTAATACGCCAGTTTGGCTTCGCGGGACCAGTGTTTCCCCGGGACGCGACTGGCAAGGGTGTCGAGGTAGGCCTGCAGTTGGTCGCGGTCTGCCACAAAACCGCCATAGTCGACCTGCCCGGCGGCATCCACGTGCTTGCTCAGCAGCGCGTCCCACAAGTCGTGTGCGGGGGCCGGTATCCCGGCATCGCCTTCGGGAAGGGCGACGGGGTTGTGAAATCCGCAAAACTGGAAGATGAAGGAAAAAGCAATCAGCAAAAAAGGCTTGGCCATGGGAATATGTTTGTTTTGCCTTACTAGTAGCATGACCCTTAAAAACCTTACGGAAAAAAGTGCATCCCGGCAGTACCCGGCGACGAAAAACCGGTTACAACCTGCGGATCAGTTCCGTCAGCAGGGTAACCAGTTTCGGTTCGGCCTGCCCTGCGATGGCCAGGATTTCCGCTACGTTTACAGGTTCCAGATGGTCCGGGTCGCATTCGTCTGTAAGCACGGAAACCGCGGCCACGGGCAGCTTCAGCTGGTTGGCCACGATGACCTCCGGAACGGTGCTCATCCCCACCGCATCGGCCCCCAGGGTTTTTAGCATGCGGTATTCGGCCCGGGTTTCCAATTGGGGGCCCACCACGGCGGCATACACCCCTTGCCGCAAAACAATGTTCTTTTCCCTCGCGACCGCCATAAGGGTAGCCCTCAGGGTCGGGTCGTAGGGGTCGCTCATGTCCACAAACCGCTCCCCGAATTCCGTAATGTTCTTAACCGCCAGGGGTGATCCCCCCTGCAGGTTGATGTGGTCTTCGATCAGCAGGAGTTCCCCTTTGCGGAAGTTTAGGTTTACGGCCCCGGCAGCATTGGATACCAGGAGCGTCCCGATACCCAGCTCCTTCATCACCCGTATCGGGTAGGTAATATCGGTAAAGGTATAGCCTTCGTACAGGTGGAAGCGGCCCTGCATGGCGACTACCTTTTTTCCGCCGATCTCCCCGTACACCAGCTTTCCCGTATGGAATTCCACCGTGGCCAGCGGGAAGAAAGGGATGTTGTGGTAATGGGCTGTTTTGGGGTCTTCGATACCCTCCACCAGGCGGCCCAGTCCCGACCCGAGGACGATGCCGATTTCGGGGTCCAGGAACCCCCGGTCCCTGAGATAGGCCGTAGAGGTTTTAAGCTGTTTCTTGGTCATCGGAATATTTATTGATCAGGAATTCAAAAAGGGTGTGGCCGGCAATGTCCTCATACCGGTCGATATCGTTTCGCTCGGGAAGCAACCCCACTTCCAGGCCTTCCAGGTCCTTCAGGCTTTCCTTCAAAACGGTTTCACTGCCCCAGGCCTTGTGTTGGAACAGGGGGGGCAACAGGTGTTTCAGGCCCAGGAGGTAGTACCCGCCATCGCGGGCCGGGCCGATCACCACGTCTTTTTCCTCCAGGAGTTCAAAAGCATGCCTCAGGTCTGCAGCGCTGAGGTCGTACAGGTCGCTACCAATGATGATGACCCTGGAATAGCCTGCATCAAAGCTTTCCCTGAAAGCGGAAGCCATGCGTTCGCCCAGGTCCTCGCCTGACTGCACCTTGTGCCGGAAGATTTCGGGTTCCCAAATGGATCCGTCCCCGGGGCGGTCGCTGAAATAGACCAGTTTGTCGACCCCTTCGAGTTCGCGGCAGAGTGCCGCCGTATGGCCCAGGAGGAACTTGTAGATCCCCAGGGCTGCCCGGTCCCCGATTTTGGCAGCCAGCCGGGTCTTGCATTTGCCCGGTTCCGGGTTTCGCGTAAAAATCAGCAGGGCACAGGGAGGTGTTTCGGACAAAGCGTGTTTTTTAAATGGAGCCCCGATGGGGCCGGCAGGCGCCAGGAGGCTCGGGGTTGCGCGGCAAAGATAGTACTTCGGCAGGGTTAATGCCATTGGTGGGTAAAGGTAAAGGCGGTTGAACCGGCAGATACGGCAGCGGAAAAAGAAAAGGCCCGGGAAACCCGGGCCTCAAAAAGGTCTTCTAAAGGATTTTTTGGTACCCTAGTATTCCACCCACCGATAAGCATAGGCCATGATGGCCAACATATAGATCCAGAAAAGGATTGCTCCGCGGTACCGATGGAGGGTTTGTCCCAGTTGGTAAAAAAATTCAAGAGAAAGCATGGTTTTCATAATCTAGGTTCTTGTAAAAGAGTGCCTGCAGGGGACGGGATCACAACCGAACCCCTTTTGACTCACACCCAAATTTCAGCCCTTTCCCCAAAGGATGCTGGTTAAATGGACTTGGGTCTGCAATTTGTCGATGAACTGCAATTTCGGGGTCCGGTTATCGAAAAAATATGCCGTTTGTCGATCAAAAACAATCCGGGAAGGTTCCGATGGGCTCGCAAAAACACCGGTGAACGGGGCCGTAAAAAAAGGTCGGGGGCTGCTGCCCCCGACCTTAGCGACCAAAACTAACTCAAACTATGCTTAGCGATGAATATGAAGTAAAGATCCGTTTTATTTTCCGGTTTCGGGTTAGGTGCATATTAAGCTTAGGTTGCGGAATTGGAAAGCCTTTAGAAGGAAGGCCGGAACCCCCGATACCGCATAACCCCCGCTCGGCCAGCCGGGATTCCGGGCAGGGACACCCCGGGGACCGGGTAGGCGGGGGTCCTGCGGGGCGTCCAAAGGCTCCCCTGTGGCCCTGATCCCGGGAAACACAACCTTAATGCCCCGGAAACCTTTTTGTAAATGGTTGTTCACGTTGGTTTTAACTGCAAGGGCTTACTTTGTCAGGGTATTCCAATCCCGCAGCGAACTGAAAAATTTTCAGGACATTCAGGGAATTACAAAGCCGGCCGGAACCCTTCCTTCAAGACCGAGCCCACCCTTCCCACCCCGAATGCCAGCCGTTGCCCCCAAAAGAAATAGCGGTTATGAAAAAACGACCGGTTGACCTGGTGGTCCTTTCCGATGTACACCTGGGCACCTATGGGTGCCATGCCCGGGAACTATGCAGGTACCTGAAATCGATCCGGCCGGATACGGTCGTGCTCAACGGGGACATTATCGATGTCTGGCAATTCTCGAAACGGTACTGGCCCAAATCGCATATGAAAGTGGTGAAGCTGCTCATGGATTGGGTCACCAGCGGGGTACAGGTGTATTACGTTACGGGAAACCACGATGAGCTGCTCCGAAAGTTCGTCGGCTTCCAGCTTTCGGGCTTTTCCATCGTCAATAAGGTCGTTTTGGACCTCGACGGCAAAAAGGCCTGGGCCTTCCACGGCGATGTCTTCGACGTGACCATGAAACACTCCAAATGGCTGGCAAAACTTGGGGCGGTGGGCTACGATTCCCTGATCCTGCTGAACCGGGCGGTGAATTTCTTTAGCAAGAAACTGGGCTACGGCCCGGTATCGATGTCTAAAAAGATCAAAAGCAGCGTGAAGTCGGCTGTAAAATTCATCAATAACTTCGAGGAAACGGCCACCGACATCGCCCTGGAAAACGGGTACGACTATGTGGTTTGCGGGCACATCCACCAGCCTGAAATCCGGGAAATCCGCAAAGGGGATGCCGTGGTGACCTACCTGAATTCCGGCGACTGGGTGGAAAACCTGACCAGCCTGGAATACCACGGGGGCCAATGGAGCCTCTACCAGTACCAACACGACCCGGCCATGCAACCGGGAGACGAACTCCTGGCTGAAGCCGAAGAAGTGATGGATGCCCAGGTACTGTTTGAAAACCTGGTGCAGGAAATGCGGGTGCGATAACCAAACACAAAGGAACATGAAAGTACTCTACGCCATACAGGGAACAGGCAACGGACATTTGAGCCGGGCGCGGGACCTTATCCCCGCCCTGCTGGAGCGGGGGGTGGACCTGGACCTGCTCGTGTCCGGGACGCAGGCCGACCTGTCGTTGCCCTACCCGGTCCGGTACCGCTTCAAGGGCATGAGTTTTATCTTCGGGAAGCAGGGCGGGGTGGATTTCTGGCAAACCTACAGGAAGACGAGCTCCTTAAGGGTACAGAAAGAGGTCCGCACCCTGCCCGTCTGGGAATACGACTTGGTCCTGAACGATTTTGAACCGGTTTCGGCCTGGGCCTGCAAGCTTAAGAATATCCCCTGTATCGGGGTCAGCCACCAGGCCGCCGTGCTCTCGCCGGCTGCGCCCCAACCCAACCGGAAGGACCCGGTGGGGCTCTTTGTCCTGAAAAATTACGCCCCGGTCTCCCACCAGTATGGCTTCCACTTCCAGGCGTATGAGGAGGGCATGTTTACCCCCATCATCCGCAAAGGAATCCGGGAAGCACGCATTTCCGAAGGGTGGCATTACACGGTGTACCTCCCCGCCTATTCCGACGCGCGTATCGTTTCGGTGCTCTCACAGGTCCCCGGGGTGCAGTGGGAGGTTTTTTCCAAGCACAACACCCACCCCTTCCGCCACGGGAATGTGGCGGTGCGCCCCATACAGCACCAGGCCTTCCTGGAAAGCATTGCCGGTTGCCGGGGCGTCCTCTGCGCCGCCGGCTTTGAAACCCCGTCAGAAACCCTGTTCCTGGGCAAGAAGCTATGCGTGGTGCCCATGAAAAACCAGTATGAGCAGCAGTGCAATGCCGTTGCCCTTTCCCAAATGGGGGTCCCTGTCCTCGATGGCCTGTCTGCAGATACCCTGCCTGCCCTGCAGGAATGGGTGGGGCAGGAAAAGGCACTGCAGGTGCCCTATCCCGATATTGCCGGTGCCGTGGTGGACCGGGTACTGGAGGCGCATGCCCCGGTTTTTGCGTGAACGCTTCGGATTTTCGAATCCATAAGGCATAACAATGGCCCGGGGGGTTCCCCCTGTGCATCTTTTTTCTGGGGAGGGTCTTTTTCCAAGTCAAAAATCGACGGCACTGAAGGGGTTTTTCAGGGGAACGGGTTACCTTAAAAGTAGGGGGGGGAAGGGGTACCCCCTTATTGAAAAGAATCGCTTCCTTCCCCTGCCATTCCGCCTCCTACCCTTCCGGTCCCCGATGTAAAAAAGCTATCTTGCCGGTTAAAACCAAAACCTATGGAAACCCTTTTTACCCTGGCCAATGCCTGGATCCTGCCGGGATGGCTCCTGCTGTTGTTCGCCCCTTCCTGGAAGTTTACCGGAAAAGTCGTTTTCTACCTGATAATTGTGGTTTTGGCCATTGCCTATGCGGGGTTGCTGCTTTCTGATATCGGGAGTTTTGACCCCGAGGCGGGTTCGACCCTGGCCGGGATTTCGGAGGCCTTTGGCAGCCCCCGGGTGGCCCTGATCGGCTGGATCCATTACCTCGCCTTCGATATGCTGGCAGGGCTCGTTATTGCCCTTGACGCAAGACGGGTAGGGGTGAACCGCGCCTTAATGGCCCTTCCGCTATTCCTGACCTTAATGACGGGCCCTTTTGGGTTGCTGGTCTACACCCTGATCCGGGTGGGGTATACCCGAAAGGTTGAAGTGCCCCTGATCTCATAAGGCTGTAGGGACGGAATCCATCGCGTTACCGGCCGGAGGGATTTCCCTCTTGGACTTGCCGGGTCCGCAGGCTTAAAACGCGAAACCGAACCCTACGTTGGCTACGAGCAGGCCGTTATCGCCAATACCGGGCACGTCGGGGATTTCTTCCCGCCCTTCTTCAGGCTGCCCGTTTACGGTGCCCCGGATGACCACTTCCTGGGGGATATCGCCAAACCCGTAGCCTACCTCGGCCCGGAAATAGAATTTCCGCCCGAGTTTTGCGCCTAGCTTCAGGTTAAAGGTCGAGATCTCGAGTTCCCCGGTGGCTTCCCCCTCGAAGACCTCGCCGTTGATGGTTTCGGCATCGGTATAGGTGCCGTCGAGGTTGAATTTGCCGTAGGATACGGAGGCATACAGCCCGGTCCCCTGGGTATTGAAATAGATGTTGGAACCGATTTCAAAGAAATCAAAAGAGGTGTCTACCTCATCCACTTCCAGGGAAAACGTGGAATAATCCACAAAAGGCGCCAGGCGGTTGCCCAGTACGGGCAGCACAAATTCGGCGTTCCCCCCGATAACATTCGGCACCCCGGCTTTGAGGCCGATGCGGAAGCGGCGGACATCGTCCCCCGCGTCCTGGGCCAGGGACACCGCGCCAACGCCCAGTAAAAGGGCAGAAAGGATGAATTTTTTCATATTGTTTTTTGGATGGTGTGGAATGAAAACGACTCCGTAGGCGGGGTTATTGTGGGGGGATGTTGAAGAAGCCCGCCATAATCCGGACGATTCCTTCCGAAACAGGACCCGGGTTCCGGTTGCTTCCAGCCTCCCGGTTCCATGGGGTTTCGGGGTGAGGAGCCCACCCATCAGCCCCCGGGATTTTAATTTGCCCCCGGGAAACCTGTATCTCCGGGGATAATGTTAAATTTGTGGAAAGCAAGCTGTTGGAAGCAATCCCCAGCTTATAACCACCCGGTAAAACCTCACGTATGGACCCCAGAACAGGCAGATTCCTTGCCGCAGCGGTAGTGTCACTTTTAACCTCTTGCCAACCTTCCGGCAAACCCGAAATTCCTTCAAAACCAATGGAATCGCAGCAAACCTTCAAAGGAAAACCGATCACCCATGCCCATGATCGGCAGATTGACAGCCTTGTGGATCAAATGACCCTGGAAGAGAAGGTGGGGATGCTGCACGGGACCAGCATGTTTTCCACGGCAGGAGTGCCCCGGTTGGGGGTTCCGGAACTGAAAATGGCCGACGGTCCCCTGGGCGTCCGCGAGGAGATTTCAAGGGATTCCTGGGCGCCCCTTGGCCTGGAAGACGATTTTGCCACGTATTACCCCGCAGGGGCCGGACTGTCGGCCACCTGGAACCCTGATATGGCTTATCTGTTCGGCAGCAGCGTGGGGGCTGAGGCCCGCGCCAGGGGAAAGGATGTGCTGCTGTCCCCCGCCATCAATATCATCAGGACCCCTTTGGGGGGCAGGACCTACGAGTATTTTACGGAAGACCCCTTCCTGAACAGGAAATTAACCGTCCCGTTTATCACGGGCCTTCAGGAACACGACGTGGCGGCTTGCGTTAAGCACTATGCCGCCAACAACCAGGAAACCAACCGCGATTTCGTGGATGTCCTGATCGATGAACGCACCCTTCGGGAAATATACCTGCCGGCGTTCAAAGCGGCCGTTGTGGAAGCAAAAGCCCATACCGTGATGGGGGCGTATAACAAATTCAGGGGGGAATACCTGTGCGAGAACGGGTATATGCTCAACGAGGTCCTGAGGGACGAATGGGGATTTGAAGGCATCGTCATTTCCGATTGGGCCGCGGTGCACAGTTCGGTGCATTCCCTGAAAAGCGGGTTGGATGTGGAAATGGGGACCCCCAGGCCTTTTGATGAGTTCTTCTTGGCGGACCCGCTCATAGATTCAGTGAGAGCCGGGAAGATTTCTGAAGAAGAAATCAACACCCATGTCAGGAGGATACTCCGTTTGATGTTCACCATAAATAGCATGGGTGGGGAAGACCGAAAAAAGGGAAGTATCGGCACGGAGGCGCATTTTAAGGATGCCTATACCATTGCCTCAGAATCCGTGGTCCTTTTGAAAAACACCAACAATATCCTGCCCCTGCAGGGGGGAGGGATCAAATCCATTGCGGTCATCGGGGCCAATGCCACCAAGAGAAACGCCCTGGGCGGCTATGGGGCGGGCGTAAAGACAAAGCGGGAAATCACGCCTTTGGAAGGGCTGAAGAACCGACTGCCTGAATCCGTGGAAATCCGCTATGCCGAAGGATACCAGGAACGGTATGCCCCAAAAAGGGAGGCGGTTTTCGGGGAGGTGACCCAACAGCGGGTGGAGACCATCGATGCACTGGACCCGGAGCTGCTGAAAGAGGCGATCGAGGCGGCCAGAAGCGCAGAGATTGCCGTCATTTTTGCAGGATCCAACCGCGACTACGAAACCGAAGCGTCGGACCGGGCGGACCTGGAATTGCCCTTCGCCCAGGAAGAATTGATCACCAGGGTGCTGGAGGTAAACCCCAATACCGTTGTGGTGATGATTGCGGGGGCCCCCTTTGACATCGGCAGGATCAAAGAAAAATCCCCTGCCCTGGTCTGGAGCTGGTATAATGGTTCTGAAGGCGGGAATGCCCTGGCCGATGTATTGCTGGGCACGGTAAACCCCTCGGGAAAGCTGCCCTGGACCATGCCCAATCGCCTTGAGGATTCCCCGGCACATGCCACAAACAGTTTCCCGGGCGACACGGCCGTTTCCTACAGGGAAGGCCTCCTGGTGGGGTACCGCTGGTTCGACACCAAAAACATCGAACCCCTGTACCCCTTCGGCTACGGACTATCCTACACCACGTTTGAAATCAGGAAAGTTGAATCCGACAAGGCGGCCTACTCCGCAACGGATACCCTCTACCTCAGCGTTGAGGTGGCAAATACCGGCCAGCGCGACGGGAAGGAAGTGGTACAGGTTTACAGCACAGCGCGAAATTCCAAAGTGGACCGGCCTGCCCGGGAACTGAAAGGGTTTCAAAAGGTGTTTATCCCTGCAGGGAAAACCAAACGCATCACCATTGCCATCCCCATTGCCGATTTGGCATATTACAATGTGGCCAGGGGCGCCTGGGAGGTGGAACCCACCCGGTATGATTTCAGCATCGGGAATTCGTCCCGGGATGT
>CAZIJW010000020.1:0-54415 GCA_964539905.1 uncultured Robiginitalea sp. | reverse complement strand
CTTCGGATGCGGAGCCATTCATCGAACTGGTCGGTCCAGAACAACAGCCTGAAATCGAGGGAGCTCTCCCCCATGGCATTGAACAATGCGAGGGGGGCCGGCGACTGGATCACATCGGGATGCTCCTGGAGTACCTGGAGGAGCAATTTCCTGACCTGGTGGACGTCAGACCCGTACGCCACCCCCGAGGTTACTTCGATCCGGCGGGTTTTGTCGGAAAGCGTCCAGTTGACCACCTCCTGGGAAATCAGTTGCCCGTTCGGCACGATGACTTCAGCCCCGTCGAAGGTGTGGATTTGGCTGGAGCGGATCCCCATGGCCTGCACCTTGCCGATGAGGTTGCCCACCTCCACGGTGTCGCCAATCTGCACAGGCCTTTCAAAAAGCAGGATGACCCCGGAAACCAGGTTGTTGAAAATGTTTTGCAACCCGAACCCTATGCCCACGCTGAAGGCGCTGAAGATAATGGTCAACTGGTCCATGGGCATCCCAATGGCGCGGATAGCGAATAGCACCCCGAAGGTGATCAGGGCGGTTTGGGTAATGGCCGTGACCATCCTGGGGACCCCTTTCTTCAGGGACAATTTGTCAAGCACATCGGCACGGAGGACGATTTTGATCACCCTGGACAGGATGATGGAAAACCAGATGATAAAGAGGAAGAGGACAATTTTTCCCAGGGAAAAGGACATGGAACCCAGGGAAAGGTCGCGGGTGAAAAGCCGCTCCACAAAACCATAGACGGCATCCTTCAAATAGAAGATCCTTAAGATGGAAACCAGCCAGAACAAGATGATCCCGGCAATTACCACCCGAAGAATAACGCCTTTGAGGTATTCCTCATGGTCCCGGATTGCCTGGAACCTGTCCACGTAGCTGCTCCCCACAAAAAATTGCAGGCCTCCTATCAGGATTACCGCACAGACATAGAGCAGCAGACCTACCAGGATATTGGTGATGAAGGATGTTATGGCCACCTGCGAAAAACTGTCATATCCGAGGACATTGGCAGCTAACCCGACCAGGACAGCCAACAGGTGGAACGCGATCAGGAAACGCGCAAACCGGGTCAGGGTGGCGCTGGGCAATGTTACCAGTTCTGGCCGTCGGTATAGCCTGAAAAGAATAAGCAATTCTGCTATGCCCAATCCCATCAGGGAATAACGATATAGCATGGTCTCCTCGGGAAGCATCTGGATCCCCAGCAGTGCCAGAAGCAGTACCGCAAACCCCCCAAGATACCTGTGCACACTGCCGGGGGTGAGTTTCAGGAAGATATCCAACAGGGGTATCAGCAGGGCGAGGATTGTGAGGTCTACCAGCAGGGGCGGGCGGTTCGGAAAAAAAACAAGGGTAAAAAACAAACCAAATAGGATCCCTGCACTTAAAGGCCTTTGGAGAATAGACCGGAACGTATTTTGATAATAACTCAGGCTATCGGCCCTCAACAACCTTAGACGGGTACTGATCCAGGAGAAAAGGACCAAAACCAGGACCAGGAAGAGCAGGTAAACGACAAAGGTGTTCTTTTGCCGGGTGATGTAAAACAGCAGGGCGTTCCATTCCGATTTCAATGTAGCCCGCACGCGTTCGTAGATGCCCCCTCCCGCCTGTTTGGAACCATCCATTTCGAAAAGGGCAGGGGAGGTCTTTGAAAAGACAAGGGTGGTTTTTTGGTCCAGGGCCTGCTCGATCTTTTCCAAAAGCAGTTCCAATTCAACTTCGGTACGGATGGTTTTGTTCAGGGGCGCAATAAGCAATTCGGTGCGCTGATTGATTTCGGTTGTCAGGCTGTCGAGCTGGCCTGTGGTTGTGGCGATGACCTCCGAAATATTTCCGAAAGCATAGGCAGAGTCTTTGTGCCTTTCGGTATTTTTCCAGACCAGAAGGTCCTCCTGGATGGTTGCGTGCTGATCCTGCAGGGTCCGGATCAGGTCCGACAAGCGCTTTTTCTGGCTTTTAACATGCTTTTCGGCAATTTGCCAGTAATTCTTTTCATTGACTAGAAACCGTTGGCTTTTCTGGCTGTAATCCGAATCCTTCGCCTGGGCCAGGGCACTGTCAATCAGCACCAGGATGGAATCATTGCGTTGGTTTTCGCCTTCTATTCTTGCCGGGGGGATAAGGGCTTCGGCCATGCGGATGGCCCGGATGCGGGATTCCCCCGAAGCGATCAGCACCTCGTTGAATGGGATAATTTCAACCGGATGGGTGCTATCCTTTACTGCTACTGCGGGCTCCAAAGGCCCTGCTTCCTGGCCATACCCGCATTGTAAGGAAATCAGCCCAAGAAGGGCGATAAAGAGCCATATTTTCTTTATGCCCTGGCGTGGTATTTGGCGCGTAAATTTCATGATCGGGTTTAGCTGTAAAAGGTTAATGCGGCTTTGCGGCAAAATCATCCACAAGGACTGATTCCATTTCGGTCCGCCCTTCTTCTGTAAGGTAAGGGTTCAGGCAATACAGGATACTGCGCAGATAGACAGGCTTAACGGCTTTGTAAGCCTTTTCGGGGTCCATCAGGGTATAGGAGATGATCCAATTGGAGGCCAGGGTGAGGAATTGCACGGAGAATACCTCAAAAATTTCAGGCTCCAGGAGGCGGTCCTCAACCAGCCCGTTTTTTGAATAGGTACTAAGCCGCTGGCGCAGCTTTTCCCTGTTGCGGCTGTAATTTTCGCCTATATGCATCCCAACCATGCTGTTCACGGCAGGGTTTGTCATAGCATGGGCAATCACCCCGCGGTACCGGAACATAAGGTCCATGACATCGGAAAGGTAATTAACAAACTGCCGTATATCCGTAAAGTCTTTATGGGCCTTATGCTGTTCAAAAACCCCAACCAGCTCCCCTTCGTACTGTTTCAGGAGCGCGAGCACCAGGTGTTCCTTTTTGGGGAAATAATTGGTTACCCGGCTTTTACCCATGCCGATGGAGGCGGCAATTTGGCTGATGGTATGGTCTACCCCGTTCCCATTGAACAGGGCATTGACCTTTTCAAGGATCTTTTGCCTGGTGAGTTCCCCTTTAGATGGATGTTTCATGCCATGGAATAATTGGGCAAAATAATAAAACGCAGTTAATGGTGTACGGGCTACGGGATAGTTTGGCTATAGATTTGGGCTTTAAACTTTTTTGAAGGCACAAAGCGAACCGAGTAAAAAAAAATATATTTTTAAAACATCAAAAATAACAATAAAGTCCTTAAAAATTTCCCTTGGGGCTCATAACGCAAAAAACCCTGCCAAACCTTTACACCATGATTTTCAATACCCCAAATACGCACTTTAGTCTGCATGGGATAGGGCCCTGGGTCCTGGTCCTTGTTTTCTGTGTCTTGTCCTCCCCGGCGTTCTCGCAAGCAGACGGGTCGGGCGATGCGGATAATTATATGATAACCCCCGGCCGGGGCTACGGGGTGATGACTTTTTCCCTGGACCAGCGGGATGCCCAAAACGAGAACCAGTTATTCAGGCAGGTGATTGACCAGAACAAATTTGACTACCGGATCACCGGTTCCGGCGGCTACGCCCTCAAAAACAATTTTACCGTGGGCCTGGGGTTCAGCTACGGACGCCAGCGTGAGGATATTACCTTCCTGAACGAAGATGAGGAAGAAATTACCACAAAGAGCGTTGGGCAGGACATCTCCTTCATCCCGAATATCCGCAAGTATGTGCCCCTGGGCGCCGGGAGATTGCAAATTTTTGTGCAAACCGACTTGCGGGTGTCCCTTGGGGAATCGCTACAACGCGATTTCCTGGCTGCGGAGGTGGAGAAATCCGAGAAGGATTTTGTGGAACTTCGGTTGGGGATACAGCCGGGGGTAGTCCTGTTTTTTACCAGGGAATGGGCTTTTGAGGCCTCCGTGGGGGTGGCTGGGGTAAGCTCCCGGTGGACTACGGAGACTTTTAATGACGATGAGGCCAATCAAACCAAAATCCAGCAGAGCAGCATCGACCTGAAGCTAAACCTGTTGGCCCTGAACCTCGGGGTGGCCTATTATTTTGATTTTTAGCCTTGTGCTTCAAACGGGTTACGGACAGAAAAGCATAAACCACACTGATAAAATCTTATGAATCCCATGAAAAAAGCGCTGAAGTCGATACTGCTGCCTTTGGCCCTGGTTGCTTTAGGGTGTATTAAAGAGGATAAATTCGGGCTTTCCGATTTCAAGGAAATCAAAGCCTTTGAAATTCCTGGGCAGGCCTCTGTAACGACCATCCGGCCAGCAGACCGGAGGATTGAGATCCCCTTTGATGAAGGCGCCGATGTTTCAGCACTGGCCCCTTCCCGGATCGAAATCTCCAATTTGGCTGCCATTTCCCCGGGGGTAGGGGAACCCCGGGACTTCAGGGAACCTGTGATCTACACCGTTACCGCAGAGGATGGCTCTGAGGCGCAATGGGAAGTTTCGGTGGTGGTGGCCGAAGCCCAACCCCAACTCCCCAACAGCGCTTTTGACCAATGGTACGCCGTAGGGGGGTATCAACAACCCGGGGCTGATGCCGCCTCTACCATTTGGGATACCGCCAACCCTGGCCTGGCCCTGGTAGGGGGTGCCAATACCACCCCGGAAGACCTGGGCGGCGGCGATTTCGCGGCCAGAATGGTCAGCGTGAGGGCCCCGCTTCTGGTGCGCATGGCGGCGGCCACCCTGTATACCGGGTCCTTTACGGACGGTTTCCCCAACCCGACCGACCCCCGGTCCAACATTGACTTCGGCACGCCGTTTACTGCCCGCCCCTCGGGCTTTCGCGTGGAATACCGCTACCTGCCGGGGCCGGAATACCTCGATGGGGACGGGAACCCCCTTCCCGGGGGGGACCAGGCCGATCTGTATGTGCTCCTGGAGCAGCGGGATGGCGACCAGGTGGCCCGGGTGGGCACGGGCTGGCTGCGCAGCGGGGATACGGTCGCGGATTGGACCACCCTGGAGGTACCTATTAAATACGGCCCCCTTTCCGCATCAGACCCCGAATTTGAATACGCCAACATCCGGCCCGGGGAAACCTGGGCAGATGCCGGGGCCCGCCCTACCCATATCACCGTGGTGTTCTCTTCCAGCGCCCTGGGGGATTTCTTCACCGGCGCCATTGGCAGCGAACTCTGGGTCAATAATTTTGAACTGGTGTATTGACCCCATCCCAAACAAAGGCATAAAAGGCCCTGGTCCTGATTGGACCCGGGCCGTTTGTAAGTCGATCGGCGGAAAAGGAGGCTTCCCCTAGGAACCGGATTCCGAGTAGGGCTTCAGGGTGAGGTAGTTGACCACCCCGGCCACTACACCGGCAATCAGGCCCACCAGGAGGGTGCCGGTCAGGGCGCTTACCTCAATGGTGCCCATTTTGTACTGCCAGAGCACTGCAAGGCCTGTGGCCACCCCGAAGGTGAAAAACCCGTGTTTGAGGATCAGCCAGAGGAACCGGGTCATTTTCGGCCGTATTTCCTTTTTGATGGAAAAATAGGCGACAAAGGTCAGTATCATGGCCAGGGTTACGGACAGATGGACCGCACTGCCGAGCACCGTGAATTCCTGGTTGGTGATGGAATCCACCGAAATGGGGACAGACTCATGTTTTTTAAAGGAGAACCACTGGATCCCCCCGTTGATGGCGCCGTTGATGACACCGTTGATAATCGCACCTTGCAAGAGTGTAGCTTTCATCGTGTTTGGGTTTTAGCCGGGTTCCCCGGCAGGGATAATCCTGTTTGCGTCCGGGGAATACCCCTGGGAAATCCTGCAACCGGGATTCCGTGTTTAGGGTAAAGATATTTAAGGGATATCGCTGCGAAGAGGACCATTTGGTCGCACGTTTTTTAATCCAGGGTCTGTACCCCTCCCCCGTTCACAAAGAGCACCTGCCCGCTGACCCACTCGGAAATCGGGGCGGCAAAATACAGGATGGCCCCGGCGATGTCTTGCACCTCGCCCAGCCTTTTGATCGGCGTGCCTGAAAGCATTTTTGATTCGATTTCAGGGGTAAGGACACTGGCAAGGGCCGCCGTTTTGGTAGCCCCGGGACCCACGCAGTTCACCCGGATCCCCATGGGCCCGTAGTCATGGGCCAGGTTGGCTGACATGTGGTTGAGGGCCGCTTTGGAGCTCGCATAGGCACTCATGTTCGGGCTTTTGTTGATGGAACTCATGGAGGTTATGTTGATGATGGAGCCATAGCCGCTTTTTTTCATTTCTGCAGCGCAGAGCTGGCTCAGGCGCCAGGCGCTGAAAAGGTTCAGTTCGAAGACCCATTTGAACCGTTCCACGTCGATCTGGAAGGGGTTTTCCCTGCCGCCACCCCCACCCCCGGCGTTGTTCACCAGGATTTCGATGCTTCCGAAGACTTCAAGGGCGGCTTTGACCACGTTTTGCAGGTCTTCGTCCTTCATGACATTGCAGGACACCGCAATGGCCCTGCCCCCCCTTGCTTTGATCTCCGAGGCTACCTTTTCGGCGTCTTCCAGTTTCAGGTCTGATACCACCACATTGGCGCCAAAGGCCGCCAGGGTTTCACAGGCGCCTTTGCCGATACCGTTCCCCCCACCGGTCACGATGGCGGTTTTGTTTTTCAGGTCAAAAAAGGAAGGATAATCCATGACGCGAGCGGATTTATATTCAAATAAAAGTAAGGATTTTAAAAAATAAAAAAATAGTTTTTTGTGTTAATTTACAGTCAAATCCCTATAGTCCAACAAACACTCCAAACGATTCCTTTTGCCAAAGAAGTGGATTCCATATCTTTAGTTGTCTAAGGACACGGCACAAACAAATATGACATAATGAAACGGTTCTTCTTCCTCTTGGCGGTACTGGTCTCATTCCGCGGGTTTTCCCAGGAACTCAACGCCGAAGCCAGGGTTTTAAAAAATGCCGCCGATAAGGATATGGCCGCGTTTTACGCCTGCATTGAAAACCGCGCCCTCATGAAGTACGGTTCCCGGGATGATGCCCGGCAGATCGAATACATCAATGATCAGGCGGTGGCGCTCTTTCAATACTTTGAACTGCGCGATTCGCTCATCCACGACCCGGCCGCGGCCGCGATGATGCTGCGGGTGGCCTGGAAGTGGGGTGCCCGGGAAGGCGGTATTTGTGAGGTGGAATGGGTTTCGGCACTCGAAGAAATCCGGGAGAATTTGTCAGAAACAAAGGAGGAGTGAGCCGGCACCGGAATAGGGTCCGTCAGGCCTCCCCGGCCGTGCACCAGGGAATGTCCGTCTTCGGTTCCGCTATGGCGAACCTGATTCCGGTAAAAGGAACCCGGCTTAATACTATCTTTAATGGCATAACGGGCCTGATAACCTTTGGTCGGATGCCCTCAGTCTTTATAAACGCCAAATAATGACCCCCATGGAAAGGAATCGTCTTCTGCGCCTTATTGTATTGACCCTCGTATTCTGTCAGGTGGCCATGGGCCAACAGCGTGTGGAATATGACCTTGTGCTGGCCGGGGGTCGGGTCCTGGACCCGGAGACCCGATTGGATGCCATTCGAAATGTAGGCATCATCGGCAACCGGATTGCCCAGGTTTCCTCCGAACCCCTGCAAGGGAAGGAAATCGTGGATGTTTCAGGCCTGGTTGTCGCCCCGGGCTTCATAGACCTGCATATCCACGGCCGGGACAACCTGGAGCAACAATATCAATTGCACGACGGGGTTACCACTGCCCTTGAGCTCGAATGGGGGATAGAAAACCTCAAAGCCTGGTATGCCTCACGGGAATCCAGGGCGCTCATCAATTACGGCGCCAGTGTGTGTTGGCCCTATGAGCGGTTTAAGTCCCTGTCGAAATACCAGGAGGAGGTAGATGCGATCAACCGGGCCAGCCTCCGCGGGGAATCTTCCATAACGCTGATGACCAACACCATCCTCCCGGCAGCAGGCGAGCCCATTACCGGGGAGGAGATGCGCCAGACCCTGGACAACATCAGGGCTTCCCTGGAAGAAGGGGGAATCGGAATCGGGGTGCCCATCGGGTATTTGCCTGAATCGAACCCCAGCGAGTTGTTCCGGGTATACCAATTGGCCGGGGAACTCCAGGCGCCTATTTTTACACATACCCGGTATCCGAATATCCTTGCAATACAGGAAGCCCTTGCCAATGCGGCGCTTACCGGGGCACCCCTGCACCTGGTCCACATCAACAGCATGGCCATGGGGAATATACAGGTAAGCCTGGAAATGGTGGCTGCCGCACAGCAGAAGGGCCTGGACATCACCACGGAGGTGTATCCGTATACCGCTGCTTCCACCGGGCTGCAAAGCGCCATGTTCGATGCCGGATGGCAGGAACGTTTGGGGATCGATTTTGGGGACCTGCAATGGGTGGCTACCGGGGAACGACTTACGCAACAGACCTTTGATACCTACAGGGAGGAGGGCGGCATTGTCATCATCCATATGATGAAGCCCGAATGGATCCGTACAGGCGTCGCCGCGCCGGGGGTGATGATCGCCTCCGACGGGATGCCTTATGCAAAGCTGGCGCACCCGCGAACTGCCGGAACCTTCTCCAGGGTGCTGGGGAAATACGTCAGGGAAGAAAAAGTGATTGACCTGATGGGGGCCCTGGAAAAGATGACCTTGCTGCCAGCCAGAAGGCTGGAAGGCATTGCCCCCATGATGCGGTTTAAAGGAAGGATACAGGCAGGCGCAGATGCCGACATTACCATTTTCAATCCCGGGACCATCACTGACAAGGCGACCTTTGAAGATGGCCTTGCGTTTTCTGAAGGGGTAGAATATGTTCTGGTCAATGGCACCTTTGTGCTGAAAAATGGGCGGGAAGTTTCGGGCACCTACCCGGGGCAACCGGTTTATGGCCGTTACAAGCAGTAGCCGCAGGAAGTGCACCCGGGTTGTACTGCATGCTTGAAAAGTGGTAGTTTTAGGAAACCAAAAAACCCCTGCCCCCCGGATAAAGGGAACAGGCACCTATGACTCCAGTCCATTTCACCTGTAAATGATGCCAGAATGATAAGAACGGTCCGAAATCACAAAGTTATCGCAACCCTGTTGGGCCTGTTGTGCCCTATCGCCCTTTTGGCACAGGAACACCGGGGGCACCACGGGAAGAAAGGCCAGGATTCGGCCCAAACCGCCAATGAGTATATGCACCGGTCTTCTACCGGGGAGTTGGTGACGCGTTTCGATTCTCCTGAGCGGGATGCCTACCAGCAACCGGAAAAGGTGCTGGCCTGGTTGGGGGACTTAAAGGGCAAAACCATTGTCGACATCGGGGCCGGATCGGGGTACTTTGCTTTCCGCTTCGCCCGGGAAGGGGCCAGGGTGATTGCGGCCGACGTGGACGACGGCTTCCAGGAAGTTATCCGCAAGCGGATTGAACAGGAGGGGTTGCCCAATATTGAGACCCGTAAGGTGCCTTACGACGATCCGGGCCTGGCCCCCGAGGAAGCCGATAAGGTGGTGCTGGTGAATGTATACCACCACATCGAAAACCGGGAGGCCTATTTTGCCAAAGTCCTGAAAGGCACCAAACCCGGGGGCGAACTGGTCATTATCGATTTCTTTAAGGTCCCGGTACCGGTGGGCCCACCCGTGGATCACAAGATCGCCATGGACCAGGTTATTGCAGAGTTGAAGGCGGCAGGGTACCGCACGTTTTCCGTGGACGTCAACCTCTTGCCCTACCAGTACCTGATCAGGGCAAGGTGAGCCAGCCCCGGCCTTAGCCCTGCATCCAACGCAAAAAAACCCCGGATTTCCGGGGCTTTTAAATTTTTGGCAGTGGCCTGTAATCAGAAATCGGCGTCGTATTCGCCTTCTCCCACGGGTTCTTTCCCGGTGCGGATATACCCCAGGTTCAGCTCCATGGAATACCTGAAGAAAATGGGTTTCTCGTTCCTTAAAATGTCGATAACGTGGGCATACATCGACATGGGGTACCGCAGGTACACCAGGTTGGATTTGGCATCGTAATGGTTTGGCGGATGCGCTTTTCCATCCGGATAAAAATTTACCTGCAAAACAAAAGCATCGTCGTGGTAGCATTTGATCATGGCCGGGGGGTAAATGCGCTTGCTTTCGTCGTTTCCGGCCTGGAAGTGGATCCAGTATTGGGTGATTTCACTGTCGATGTACTTCATCGTGGTTGTTATTTAAGTGGTTATGGGCCCATAAGGTAACCAAAAATCCGGAATTAGGGAGGGAAACGGCAGGGGACTTTTTCCCTTCATCAGGAAAAGGCGATTCCGGGGGTTACCTCGTTCCGGATTTGCGATTTTGTGTTCTTTCCTTCGACGTCAGGCGCCATTTGGTTTTTGGGTCCGGGCAGGATTCCGGCGCGACCCCAATGCCTTTGCGTGGGAAAATTCCAAATAACATAACGCCAGGCGCCACCCTATGGCAATATTTAATATCTTTAAAGGAATACTCGTAGTAACCCCATAGCCCCATGTCCGTCCATGCCCTTGAAATCATCCTGAGCCGGCAACTGGCCGATTCCCTGTCGGTACCGGTGTTTATCGTAGACCCGGAGGGGAATCTGCTATTTTATAATCCGGCAGCCGAGAAAGTCCTTGGCCGGAAATTCGAGGATACCGGGCCCATGCCCGTGGGCGACTGGGGGACGTCCTTTTACCCTCGGGACGAGGAGGGGAACCTCCTGCCCCCGGAAGCACTCCCACTGGTAGAGACCCTGAGCCACAGGCAACCGGCCCACAAGACCTTTTGGATCGATAGTTTAACCGGCAAGTCCACCAAAATTTCGGTAACCGCAATCCCGATTATCGGGAGGTCCCACGAATTTTCCGGGGCCATGGCCATTTTCTGGGACACGGAAACGCCATGATGAAAATCCGGCTGCACGGCACGCGGGGGTCCTATCCCTCATCCTCTCCGCACACCCAGGGTTACGGGGGCAACACCCCCTGCGTGGAAATCAGCCATGGGGCCGACAGGATTATCCTCGATGCCGGTACCGGTATCCTGGGGGTTGATTTTGACGCAGATTACCCGGCGGGCCGGGTCGACATCTTCCTGACCCACCTGCACATGGACCACATCCAGGGGCTGGCCTTTTGCAAGCCGTTGTTTACCCCGGGACGGGAGGTGCACCTCTGGGGGCCCGAGGATGGTACCGAACCCCTGCAAGCGCGCCTGAACCGGTTTTTGTCGCCCCCGCTTTTCCCGATCCCCCTCAGGGACATCCCTGCCAGGCTCCAGATACACGAGTTATCGGGCGGGGTGGAAGTCCTCCGGGGGCCATTTAAGATTACCGCCGATTATATCAGCCATCCGGGGCCCACCCTTGGATTCCGCGTCGAATGCGGTTCCAGGGTGGTCGCCTACCTGCCCGACCATGAGCCGGTCATCGGCAGGCCCCATCTGTATCCGGAGGATGAATGGGTTTCCGGCATCCACCTGGCCCGGAACGCAGACCTGCTTATCCACGATTCCCAGTACAGTAAAAAAGAATACCGCCAGAAAGTCGGATGGGGACACAGCTCCCTGAACCTGGCGGCGGAGTTTTGCCATCGCGCCGGGGCCCGTCATTTGGTGCTTTTTCACCACGACCCGGCCCATTCCGACGAAGAGATTACCCGGATGTTTGAAAAATTCATCCGTAAGGCCCCCTATGGTTTTCCCATGGAACTGGCCCGGCAGGGGCAGGAATTTATGCTCTAGCACAAGGGGTCGCGGACTACACTGTTTGCAGGGTTCCCCGGGTAGAGGGAAAGTCAGTTCTGATCGATCATGGCTTCCGGTTTTTTAGTAGTTTTGAGTCCCTGATAGGAAACCTATGGAATCCCGGAACCTGTTGCTTTCACTTTCTTCCTGGATCATCGGCCTGGTGTTTTCCGCCATTGGGGTGGTAAACCTCTTCTGGGGGAATGACCCGGGATTTGGGGGGTTTATTTTACTGCTTTCCCTGGCCTTTTACCCGCCATTGAGTGCATGGTTCACCAAACGGACAGGGTTCGCCCTGCCCTGGTGGGTGAAGGGACTTGCGGGACTGTTTATCCTCTGGTCCAGCCTGGGGGTGGGCGAGTTATTCGACAAAATCGACCTGATGATGCATTCCTTTTAAGGGATTGGCAGGTCAAACCATATTCCTCAATTCCTGACCCATGAAGTACCTGGTCCTTTTCTGCTGCTTTTTTTTCCTCGTTTGCTGTGGGGACGACGACGGACCCCGGTCCTGTACCGACCCCACATTCCAGGGCCGGCTGGCGGTGCAGGGCATTTGCCTGAACTATGTGATCCAGGTGGTCGAAGGCGAGATTGACCCGGAACTCATCGAGGCGGAATGGACCCACGAATTCACCGGGGAAACGTATACCCGGGTTTTCAGGCTGGGGAACCCCTGCGATTTCCCGGAAAACCTGAAGGAAGGAGACACCTTTGACTTTGTTGTCATCCCCGAACCGCTGGATCCTTCCTGTGCGGTTTGCGAGGCATACAGCCCCACCCCGGACAAATCCCTCAACATCCGGGTCTGCCGGTAATCCCGACCGATTGCCGGAAATCCCTATCTTTAGGAAAAACACTTTTCCATGAGGTATTTCGTACCGGCCTTTGCCTTCCTTGTGTTGACTGCCTGCAAAACTGCTCCCGCGGAAGCCCTCGAACTTCCGGGATTGGAAGCTTCCGTGGAAGTGTTCCGCGACCCCTGGGGCATCAACCATATTTATGCGGCGAATGAGCACGACCTCTTTTATACCCAGGGCTACCTGGCGGCCAGGGACCGGTTGTTCCAGTTTGAAATTTGGCGGCGGCAAGCCACAGGTACCGTGGCGGAAATTCTCGGGGAGCGGGAGTTGCAACGCGATATCGGCACCCGCTTGTTCCGGTTCCGGGGCGAGCTGGAGGAAGAATTCAACCACTACCACGAAAATGGATCGGGCATCATCCGGGCCTTTACCGATGGGGTGAACGCGTATATCGACGCGGCGCGCCAAAACCCTGACAGCCTTCCCGTGGAATTTCGGGTCCTGGGCATCCTCCCCGAAAAATGGACCCCGGAGGTGGTTATTTCAAGGCACCAGGGGCTGTTGGGGAATATCGAAGAAGAACTGGCTATCGGCCGGGCTGTGGCGCACCTAGGGCCCGAAAAGGTGGACGAATTGCTGTGGTTCCACCCGAAGCAACCCGACCTCACCCTGCACCCCGGCATCGACTCCGCTTCCCTGTCCATGGACATCCTGGGGTTGTATGAAGCGTACCGCAAGCCTGTGGCCTTCAAGCCCGAAGATGTCCTGGAGCCTTACCGCAATTCCAGGGCCGGACAGGCCCTGCTGCACCAGCGGGAATTCCCGGCCGACAGCCTGGGGATCGGCAGCAACAACTGGGTGGTGGGCCCGGGCCTTATGGCCAGTGGCAAACCCTTTATGGCCAATGACCCCCACCGGAGCATTACCGTCCCGTCGTTGCGGTATATGGCCCACCTGGTGGCCCCGGGCTGGGATGTGATCGGGGGCGGGGAACCCGAGATTCCCGGCATCTCCATCGGCCATAACGGGTATGGGGCCTGGGGCCTTACGGTATTTGAAACGGATGGGGAAGACCTGTATGTGTATAACACGCATCCCTCCGACCCCGACCAATACGAGTATCAGGGCGCCTGGGTGGAGATGGAAACCGTACAGGAACGCATTGCCGTAAAAGGCCGGCCCGATACGGTAGTGACCCTGAAATATACCCGCCACGGCCCTGTAGTGTATCAGGATGCTGGCCGGAATAAGGCCTATGCGGTCCGTTGTGCCTGGCTGGAACCGGGCGGGTCGCCCTATCTGGCTTCCCTGCGGATGGACCAGGCCCGGTCGTGGGAGGAATTCCGCGAGGCCTGCGCGTACAGCCATATCCCGGGCGAAAATATGATTTGGGCCGATGCAGACGGCAACATCGGATGGCAGGCCGTTGGGATTGCCCCGATCCGCAGGAATTTTTCCGGCCTGGTCCCGGTTCCCGGGGACGGCCGTTTTGAGTGGGAGGGCTACCTGCCCATTAAGGACAAACCCCATGCGGTGAACCCGAAGGAAGGTTTTATCGCCACGGCGAACCAGAATGTGACCCCGGGGGAATACACCCATTGGGATGCCATTGGGTACACCTGGGCCGATAGTTTCAGGGGGGAACGCATCGAAGCGGTCCTTTCAGGGGGGTCAGCACATACCCTGGAAGGGATGCTGGCGCTGCAGGTAGATTACCTTTCCCTCCCGGCCAGGACCCTGGTGCCTTACCTCGAGCGGATGGCGTTTTCCGGCCTGGCTTCCCGGGCACGGGAGCTGTTCCGGGATTGGGATTACCGCCTGGAGGCAGGCTCGCAGGCCGCCGCTGTTTATGTGGCCTGGGAAAACGCCATCAAAAAAGAGGCCTACCGCAGGTTCGTGCCCAGGGAGGCACACGGGTTCCTTACCGGCCTGCAATTGGAGCGCATCCTGCAATGGGTGGAGGCCCCCCAGGGGGTCTTCGGGGATACCGCCGGCCGCGACGCCTTCCTGCGGGAGACGTTTCTTCAGGGGGTGGAATTCCTGAGCAACCGCCTGGGGGACGACCCCGCGCAATGGCAGTACGGGCAGGACGCCCTGAAACACATCGAACTCAGGCATGCCCTGAGCGCGGCCGTGTCCGATTCCCTTCGCAGGCAGCTCGACCTCCGGTCGCTCCCCAGGGGCGGGAATGGCTATACCCCCGGGGCAACCGGGAACAATTTTAACCAATCGAGCGGGGCCACCTTCCGGATCCTCGTACCGGTCGGCGATTGGGACCAGGCCCGGGCTATCAACAGCCCCGGGCAGTCGGGCGACCCGGAAAGCCCGTATTACAAAAACCTGTATGACCTCTGGGGGGACGACGGGTATTTTCCCCTGCAGTATTCCCGGGATTCCATTGAAAAGCACGCCGATTCCCGCCTCCTGCTGCGGCCGCGTTAGGGATAATGGATCGGCTATAGCTTTCCTGCCCGCACCCGGCTTACCGTTTCCGGGGTCAGCAGGAGGTAGGAGGCGATATGGTTGATGGAAGCCCGCCGCGAGGCTTCCGGGTATTCCTCCAGGAACCGGTCGTAACGTTCCCGTGCGGATTCGAATTTCCAGGAGTCCGCCTTTCGCTGCGAAAGGACCAGGGACCCTTCCAGCATTCCGGTCAGGAGGGTGAAAAAGCCGGGGTGCTCGCGGGCCTTTTCTTTCAGGGCGGCATAAGGAACCAGGCCGTATATCCCGTCTTCAAGCACCTCTACCACCAACTGGCTGGGTTGGCCCAGGAAGAGGCTTTCGATACACCAGATGGCCTGCCCTTCCACGGCAAAGTGCTCCGTGACTTCCTTTCCGTTCTTCAGGTAGAACTGGCGTAGCATGCCCGATTGTACCACGATGAGGTGCCTGCTGACCTCCCCGGCTTCGAGCAAATGCATTTTTCGTTCCATGGCCCGCAGGTCGATCAGGTCTGCCAGTGACTGGAGGGCCCCTTGGTCCAGGGTAACCCGGGGGGCGGTAAAGGCTCGGGCCAATTCGTACTGCGGGCTGAACATAGGTGGGTGTTTGCCATAAAGGTAGCGCATTTGCCCCAGCGGTATTTTCTGATCCAGATCAATGCGCGCAATGCGGGTTGAACCGTAACTTACGTCCTGTTTAATCCTAATGATACAGACCATGCGACACACCTACCCGGTTTTCCTGCTGATTTCCCTTTTGATGGCGGCCTGCAGCCAGGCCCCGGACTGGTCTGAAAGCCCACTCGTTGGGGACATCCGGGTCATAGAGGTTCCCGGGGCCCCTGTCCTGGGGTATTCCACCCGTTCCGGGGTGCAGCTCCTGGAGGTTGAGGGCCTCCCTTTTAAGGACCTAAACCGCAACGGCCAACTAGACCCCTACGAAGACTGGCGAAGGCCGGTGGCCGAACGGGCTTCGGACCTGGCCTCCAGGCTCAGCCCGGAAGAAATCGCCGGCCTGATGCTCTACAGCAGGCACCAGGCCATTCCCGCCGACACCGCAGGGTACCGGGCCGGCACTTATGGCGGCAAGCCTTTCCATGAAGCCGACACAGTGCCCTATGCGCTTACCGACCAGCAGCGCGCCTTCCTTGTGGAAGACCATTTGCGGCATGTGTTGATTACGTCGGTGGAAAACCCCGAAGTTGCGGTCCGTTGGAACAATGCCATGCAGGCCCTGGTGGAGGGCATGGGCCACGGCATCCCGGCGAACAACAGTTCCGACCCCAGGAACGGGGCGCGCAGCGATGCCGAATACAATGCCGGGTCCGGGGGGGCGATCTCGCTCTGGCCTGAGGAAATAGGCCTGGCCGCCACTTTCGACCCCGAAATCACCTTCCGTTTTGGGGCCATTGCCTCCCAGGAATACCGGGCCCTGGGCATTGCCACAGCCCTCTCTCCCCAGGTAGATTTGGCCACTGACCCGCGGTGGAACCGGTTTTACGGCACTTTTGGGGGTGACCCGCGCCTGGCCACTGACATGGCCAGGGCCTATGTGGACGGGTTCCAGGGGAGCGGGACAGCCCTGGACTGGGGCCCTCAAAGCGTAAACGCCATGGTAAAGCACTGGCCCGGGGGCGGTTCCGGGGAAGGCGGGCGGGACGCACATTTTGCCTATGGGAAGTTTGCCGTCTACCCGGGCGGGAATTTTCAGGACCACCTGAAACCCTTTATTGAGGGGGCGTTCAAGCTGGAGGGCAAAACCGGGGCCGCTTCCGCGGTGATGCCCTATTACACCATTTCCCTGGGCCAGGACACCGTTTACGGGGAGGACGTCGGCAACGGGTTTAGCAAATACCTGGTTACGGACCTGCTCCGCAAGACCTATGGCTACCAGGGGGTGGTATGTACCGACTGGCTGATTACGGGCGATGAGGGCCCCCGCCCCGATGTTTTCGCCGGGAAGCCCTGGGGGGTGGAAACCCTCAGTGTGGCCGAACGCCATTACAAGGCCCTGGAAGCGGGGGCGGACCAGTTTGGGGGGAACAACGACGCGGGTCCTGTACTGGAAGCCTTCCGAATGCTCTCCGACACCTACGGGGAAGAAGGCATGCGAACCCGGATCGAAGCTTCGGCCGTACGCCTGCTGACCAATATCTTCCAGGTGGGCCTCTTTGAAAACCCCTACCTGGACCCTGAGGCGTCCCGGGCCATAGTCGGCCAGCCCGACTTTATGGAAGCCGGCTACCAGGCCCAGCTGAAATCTATTGTAATGCTCAAAAACCGCAACGGGGTTTTGCCGATGGCCCAGGGGAAAACCGTGTATATCCCGAAACGGACCATCCCGGCCGGAATAAACTTTTTTGGGCAACCCACCCCTCAACGGGAGGAATACCCCGTGGAGCGTTCCCTGGTGGAAAAGCACTACCGGGTAACCGACAAGCCCGGGGAGGCCGATTTTGCCATCGTCTTTATCAAAAGCCCGGTGAGCAACGGGTACAGCCGGGCCGACCGGGAAGCGGGGGGCAACGGGTACCTGCCCATCAGCCTGCAGCTTCCGGACTACACGGCCGCGAATGCAAGGGAGCACAGCCTTGGGGCGGGGGACCCGGTAACCGACCCTGAAATTACCGACCGCGCCTACAGGGGGAAAACCAGCCGTTCCAATAGTTATCCGGACCTGCAGACCTTGCAGGACACCCGAAGGGCCATGGGCGGTAAACCCGTGATTTTGGTCGTAACGGCCACCAATCCCATGGTTTTTTCCGATATTGAACCAGGCGTGGATGCCATCCTGCTTGATTTTGGGGTACAGGTAGGCGCCATGCTGGATATCGTTTCGGGGGCTGTTGAGCCTTCGGGCCTGTTGCCGATGCAGATGCCTGCCGATATGGCCACGGTGGAGCAGCAGCTGGAAGACGTGCCCCACGACATGGTGCCTTATGTGGACACCGACGGGAACCCCTATGATTTTGCCTTTGGCCTGAATTGGAAAGGCGTCATAAAGGATGAACGGGTAGCCAAATACGGAAGGACCCCCTCTAAATAAGTTTAAATTCAAAGCATTATGAGAAGACCATACAACCTCCTTATCAGCTTCTTTTTTTTCGGCCTCGCTGCGGTTTTGGCCCAGGAAAGCCTGCAGGACCAACCCCTGGTTTCCCCTGAAGTCCACGAAGACGGCCGGGTGACCTTTCGCCTGAAGGCCCCCGAAGCGGCTTTGGTCCGGGTGATCGGCAACTGGATGCCCAGGGAAGGGTTTGGCCGGGCCTCAGAGGCCATGCAACAAGGGGCAGACGGCCTTTGGTCCTTCACGACCGGGGTTTTGCCTTCGGAGTTGTACTGGTACAACTTCATTATCGATGGGGTAACCACTACCGACCCGTCCAATGTGCACCTGATCCGGGATGTGGCCACTACCTTCAATATCTTTATCGTCCCCGGGGATAAAGGTGACCGGTACAGTGTACAAAGCGTCCCCCACGGCACGGTGAGCAAACGCTGGTACGACTCCCCAGGTTTGGGCATGATGCGCCGGATGACGATCTATACGCCACCCGGCTATGAGCAATCTGCACAGGACTATCCGGTGTTATACCTCCTGCACGGGGCCGGGGGTGACGAAGAGGCCTGGTCCGACCTGGGGCGGGCCACGCAGATCCTTGACAACCTCATTGCTTCCGGCGAGGCTCAACCCATGATTGTGGTAATGCCCAATGGCAATGTCGCCCAGGAAGCAGCGCCCGGGGAATCCAGCGGGGGGCTGAAACAGCCGACCTTTATGATGCCCCGTACCATGGATGGCAGCTACGAGGCCTCTTTTCGGGATGTGATTGCTTTTGTGGAAGCGAATTACCGTGTGAAGGCCGACAAAAAAAACCGGGCCATCGCGGGCCTTTCCATGGGGGGGTTCCACAGCCTGCACATTTCCCGATACTACCCGGAAACCTTCGACTATGTGGGGCTGTTTTCCCCGGCCATCACTCCGCGGGGGAATCCCGATGCCCCGGTGTATGCGGCATTGGATGAAACCCTTACCGCCCAGAAAAACAATGGGTACCAACTCTATTGGATCGGTATCGGGAAGGATGATTTCCTCTTTGAGGAAGTAACCGCCTTCCGCGCCCGCCTCGACCGCCTGCAGGTGCCCTACACCTACCTGGAAACCGAAGGGGGCCACGAATGGCCGCTCTGGAGGGAGTACCTGTCGGTGTTCGCCCCGCGCCTTTTCCGGTAAGGCAGGGGGAGGCGCGTTCCGGGGAATTGGGCTATTCTGCCCCTGCCACCAGGAATGCCCCTTTGACCAAAACCCGGTCTTCTGCACGGAGGTTCCCAGGCGTGGCCAGGGCGGTAAACCCGTCCGTGGTGGGGCCAACCTCCACGGCTTCCCTCCGGAAGGCATACCCGTCGCCCCCGTTTTCCGTGGCAACCAGCACATAGGAACCGCCTTCATCGGTTAGGATGGCTTCCTCGGGCAGGGCAGGGGATTCGGGAAGCCCCCCGGCCCCGTCCCCATCGGGGCCCGCCAGGATTTCAGCCTGCACAAACATCCCCACCAGGAAGGCATTGGGATCCTCGTCCGCCAGGTGGCCATGTACCTTAACGGTCCGGTCGTCCTGAATGGTGCTGCCGATCAGGTAAACACTTCCCTCATACACCCGGCCGGAAACCTCGGGCAGGGTAAAACGGATTTGCTGTCCGATGCTAATGTCGGCGATATCTTTTTCAAACACGCTGAGCTCCAGGTGGAGGTGGTCCTGGTTGACGATTTCCAGGATTTCCGCAGCCGGCGACACAAAAGCCCCCTTTCGGATGTTAATCCGGGTGACTTTCCCATCGATCGGGGCGCGGAAGGCAATTTCAGACCGCAGCTGCCCGGCCTGCACTTCCCCTGGGGGGATGCCCAGCATTTTGAGTTGCTCCTCCAGGCTTCCCTTGCGCGCCAGCACGGTCAGGTAGTCGCTTTGTGCCTTAAGGAACAATTTTTCGGAGCTTATTTTTTCTTCGAGCAGCGTCTGCTGGCGTTCAAATTCCGATTTCAGGTAGGGCAACTGTTCCCTGGCTTCCAGGTAATGCTGCTGCAGGGTCAGGAATTCGGGGTTTTCGAGGGTGACCACCACCTGCCCCTTCCTGACCCGGTCGCCAACGAGCAGGGTGGTATTCTTGACGTACCCGCCATAGATGGCGCTGATTACGACCCGGTTTTCCGGGGGGACATCGAGCATCCCGCTGACGCGGACCACCCGGGGGAACGCCTTTTTGACGATACCGCCCAGGGCCATGCCATTGGCTTCGAACTGCGCCTGGCTTATGCGCAGCAGTGCTTCCTGACCGGGGCTTTCAGACAGGTCGGAAACACTTGTGGCCTGCTCCTTGCAGGAAAACGGAAAAACCGACAAGGCCAGCAAAATAAGGGTTTTATGGATGGATTTCATTTCAGGGCGTTTTAATAGGTTAGGTAATTGAGCTGCAAAACGATTTCATTGTAGCGTTCCAGCTGCCTCAGGTATTCCAGGGTAATGTCATATCCGTTTTCCAGGCTCTGGATGTACTGGAAAAAATCAATCTCCCCGTTTTTGAAACTCCCTTCGGCCGTTTTCAGGATGGCCCCGGAAAGGGACAGCCCTTCTTCCTCGTAATAACGGAGGGCTTTTTCCTGCTGCATCCGTTCGGCCTGCAATTGTTCAAGCCTCGTTTTCAGGAGCATTTCGTATTCTGCCCGCTCCTGGGTGAAGGCCTCGGCGGTAAGGCGGGCCGACCGGATGCGGGAGGCCTGTCCGTTAAACAAGAGCGGGATCCGAAGGCCCACCTGGTAGCCGACCAGGGGGGTTTCGGTAAGGCCATTGTCGCCCTGGAAGTATTCCAGGCTGAAACCGGGGAGCAATGCCTGTTGTTCCAGGCGAAACTGTTTTTCAAGGGCCTGCTCCCGGGTCTGGTAGCTTTGTACTTCGGGCAGGGAGGCCATCATGGGGGTGGCAACCAGCATCCGTTGTGGAGGAGGGGCCGCCAACACCAGGGTGCTGTCGGACTGGGCCAGGGCCTCAATTTGCCGCTGCAGCACCCGGGAACGGGTACGGGCGGCCTCCAGGCTGAGCTGTATCTGCCGCGATTTGGACAGGGCGGTCACCTTCTCCAGGTAATTCGTGGCCCCCAGCTCGAAACGGCGGCCTGCCGCCTGCGCAAAGCGCGTATAGAGGCTGTCGAGCTTTTGGTAGATCCTGACTTCCTCCACAGCGGTGAGGTACTGGTTGTATGCACTGCTTACCGCTTTAAATAAGGCTTTGCGGCGGATTTCATATCGGCTGCGTTCCCCTTCGGCCAGCAGGGATTGCACCCGGCTGCGCGTGGCATACAGGGTGGGGAAATCGAATTCCTGCCGCACCCCCAGCACGTTAAGCGATCGGTCGGCAATCTGGTTGGCTTCGTCGTGGTTGTAAAAGAGTTCGGTGGTGCCAAAGTCAAAAGCGGTACCCCGCCTGGCGCGGGCGGCCTCCCATTGTTTTTCTGCGGCGCGCACCCCGGCATTTTGCCGTTCTGCAAGGTTCAGCAGGCCCTCCAAATCCATCGGGGCCTCTTGTGAATGGCCCGCCAGGGGGAGCAATAACAGGAAGAGCCCGACCCCGGATTTAAGGATACTGCCGCCTGTCGCGACCTTCCCCTTGCCCTCCCTGCTGAACAGGGCGTACAATACGGGAAGGACGACCAGCGTCAGCAGGGTGGAGGTGACCAGCCCCCCGATGACCACGGTGGCCAGGGGGCGCTGTACTTCCGCCCCGGCACTTCCTGATACAGCCATGGGGAGGAAACCCAGGGCTGCGGCCGAGGCCGTCAGCAGCACGGCGCGCATCCGGTCCTGCGCCCCTTTGATGATAAGGTCTTCCATAGTGTGGTAAGGGTTCTTTTTGAGGTCTTTGAAGTGTTCGATCAATACAATCCCGTTGAGTACGGCGATCCCGAAGAGGGCGATAAAGCCCACCCCGGCTGAAATGCTGAAGGGCATGTCCCGAAACCAAAGCAGGAATACCCCGCCCACGGCTGAAAGGGGGATGGCGGAAAAAATAATCAGGGTATCCCGGATGGAACCAAAGGCAAAATAGAGCATTAGAAAAATAAGCAGGAGGGAAATGGGTACGGCGATCTGCAGGCGCGCTTTGGCGGATTGCAGGTTTTCGAACTGCCCCCCGTACGTGATGGTGTACCCGGGGGGTAGTTTCACCTGCTGTTCGATTAGTTGGCTCAGGTCGTCCACCACCGACTGCAGGTCCCGGTCGCGCACGTTGATCCCCACTACGATCCGCCTGCGGGTATTGTCGCGGGAAATTTTGGCTGCCCCTTTCTGGTAGCTCACGGCCGCCACTTCGCTCAGGGGTACCTTCCCGCCCCCCGGGAGGTCGATAAAGAGGTTGCTGAGGTCGTGCAATTCCCTCCGGTGTTCCGGGTCGAGCCGCACGACCAGGTCGAACCGTTTTTCCCCTTCGAAGACGTTCCCCACCACCTGGCCGCCAAAAGCCATGGATACCAACGAGTTGACCTCAGAAATATGGAGGCCATAGCGGGAAATCTTAGCGCGGTCGTAGGCCACCTGCATCTGGGGGAGGCCTTCCACTTTTTCCACGATGATATCGGCCGCCCCTGGCACTTTTTCGGCCAGGACACGGATTTCTTCCCCTTTCGCCGCCAACACGCCGAGATCTTCCCCGAAGACTTTCACCGCAATGTCGGCCCGAACCCCCGTAATCAGTTCATTGAACCGCATTTCAATGGGCTGGGTGAACTCCACCTCCATGCCGGGGATTACGGAGAGCGCTTCTTTGAACTGGTTGGCCAGTTCGTCCTTGGTATCGGCCGAAACCCATTCGCTTTTGGGTTTCAGGGTAATGATCACATCGCTTTCCTCCATGCTCATCGGGTCGGTGGGGACTTCCGCCGCCCCGATACGGGTAACCACCTGGTCGACTTCGGGGAACTCCTCCATCAGGATTTTCTCGATCTCCGTGGTGGTCGCTATGGTCCGGCTCAGGCTGGTCCCGGTTTTCAGCACGGGCTGGATTACAAAGTCCCCTTCATCCAGGGTAGGGATGAATTCCCCCCCCATGCGGGAGAACAGCCCAACGGCCAAAAGGAGCAGGGCCCCGGCGGCGCCCAGCACCCATCCCTTATGCGCAAGGGCCCAGGTGATGGTCGGCCGGTACAGCGCATTGAGCCTGGCGATGATCCGGAAGGCGATGTTCTTCTCCGTGTTCCTGACCGGTTTGATAAACCAGGACGACATGACCGGCACATAGGTAAAACAGAGGACCATGGCCCCGATCAGGGCAAAACTGAAGGCCAGGGCCATTGGCTTGAACATTTTTCCCTCCACCCCGCTCAGGGAGAGGATGGGGATGAAGACGATGAGGATGATCAGCTGTCCGAAAACGGCGGAGCTCATGAGCCTGGAAGCCCCCTTCAGGGTCACCTCGTCTTTGAGTTTTTGGGCAGCGCCGGGGGGGAGCCCCACCAGGTCGTCCCTGCGGGTATTGATCTGGAATGCAATGAACTCCACGATAATGACGGCCCCGTCGATAATAATCCCGAAGTCTATTGCCCCGAGGCTCATCAGGTTGGCGTCTACCCCGGCCAGGTACATCATCGTCAGGGCAAAGAGGAGGCTTAGGGGGATCACCGAAGCCACCACCATGCCCGAGCGAAAATTCCCAAGAAGCAGGACCACTACGAAAATCACGATCAGGCACCCCAGGACCAGGTTTTCCGTGATGGTATGGGTGGTCCTCCCGATCAGGTCGCTGCGGTCGAGGAAGGCGTTGATCCGGACCCCCTCGGGCAGGGTTCCTGAAATTTCCTCCACGCGGTTTTTTACGGCTTCGATCACTTCCTTGGAATTGGCTCCTTTGAGCATCATCACCTGCCCCAGCACCTTTTCACCTTCACCGTTCCCGGTAATGGCGCCAAAGCGGGTGGCGCTTCCAAAGCCTACCCGGCCCACGTCGCGCACGTACACGGGGAGGCCGCCATTGGTCTTGACCACGGTGTTCTCTATATCCTCCAGGCTGCCCACCAGCCCTTCCCCCCTGATGAAGTAGGCCTGGTCTGCCTTTTCGATATATCCGCCCCCGGCCACGCTGTTGCTTTTTTCCACAGCCTCCAGCAATTGCCCCACCGTAATGTCCATGGCGCGGAGTTTCGCGGTGTTGATGGCTACCTCGTATTGTTTCAGGTAGCCCCCCCAGGTATTGACTTCCACCACGCCGGGTATGCCGGAAAGCTGGCGTTTGACGATCCAGTCCTGTATGGTCCTCAGGTCCATGGCGTCGTACCGCCCCTGGTGTTCAGGATCCACGTCGAGCACGTACTGGTAGATCTCCCCCAGCCCGGTACTGATGGGTCCCATTTGGGGGGTCCCGAAGCCTTCGGGGATTTTTTCCACTGCAGCCTGGATCTTTTCGGCGATGAGCTGCCGCGGCAGGTAGGTCCCCAGGCCGTCCTCAAAAACAATGGTCACCACCGAGAGGCCGAATTTAGAAACCGACCGGATTTCCTGTACCCCCGGCAGGTTGGCCATTTCAAGTTCCACAGGATAGGTGATGAACCGCTCCATATCTTGCGTGGAGAGGTTGCGCGAAGTGGTGATTACCTGCACCTGGTTGTTGGTCACATCGGGAACTGCCCCGATGGGGATGTGGACCAGGGAATATACGCCCGCCACGGCAATGAGCAGGGTGAACAGGAGCACGGCGAATTTGTTGCGCAGGCTGAACTGGATAATCGATGACAGCATAATTTTTTCTAATGATGGGTGGAGGGCGGCACCAGGGCTTCAGGCCCGGGAATCCGTCTAAAAAAGGATGTTAAAAAAATTATGCGCCCCGCGGGGGTTGGAATACTCCGCCGATGTAGATGTCAGAAAGCCTCAGGGGGGTGGCGGTCAGGGGAGATGCCGTTTCAGGGGTTTCTTCGGGGGTGTTCCACTCAAATCGCTCCCCGGGCAGGAAACAGGTTTGGGGAAAGGCTTGCAGGGAGAGTTTCTGGAAGGGGAGTTGCTCGTGCTGTTGCCGTTCTTCCTGGTGGTTGCTTTCGTGGGATTCCTTTAGGTCCCCGTAATGTTTGTCGAGGAAGGTGAGGAAGGAATCCCCGAATTGTTCCTTGTGGTAGCGGGCGTGTTCCAGGAGCTCATCCAATTGCGCCAGGTCGCCGGGGCCCATGGGCAGGCTTTGCAGTAACAGGAAAGCGGAAAGCAGGGTTGCGACCAGGCGGTTCATGGCTTAAAAGTACAATTTTTGTCTGAAAACAGTCAGGCCTGAAAGCCTGCTGTTGGTCAGGTTGGATAAAATTACGCATTACCGGAAGGTGCCGGTATGACAGGGATCATAATTTCGGAAGGCTTCTGGTAAGGCTTCCTGTTCTGTTTGACGTTTTATTTTGTATTTTGAGAGGCAAAACCATTAACGATGTCCAAGACCCGCCATATTTTAAGCGGCGCGATGATTGCAGGCCTCCTGCTTTGTTTCCCGGCCGCAACCCACGCCCAGAAGTCCTATTCGAAATCCTTTATCCGCAAGCAGAAAGAGGCCGTGGCGTCCCTGGTCGAAGCACGCCACAAGCAGTCCCAGGTCATGGTCGACAAGGTCTTCAGCTTTGCAGAGCTCGGGTTCCATGAGGTGGAATCGTCCCGCTACCTGACGGGGATCCTGGAAGCGGCCGGCTTCGAGGTGGCCCATGGGGTTTCCGGGATCCCCACGGCCTGGTTTGCCCGGTGGTCCAACGGGGAAGGCCCGGTAATTGCCCTGGGCAGCGATGTGGACTGCATCCCCAAGGCATCGCAATACCCGGGGATTGCATATCACAAGCCCATTGTGGAAGGGGCGCCCGGGCACGGGGAGGGCCATAACGCTGGTATCCCCCTGAACATTACGGCGGCCCTGGCCGTACAGCAGCTGATGAAGGAAAACGGGATGCAGGGGACTTTGGTCGTTTGGCCCGGGATTGCTGAGGAGCAGCTGGGTTCCAAGGCCTGGTTTGCCAGGGACGGCCTTTTTGACGGGGTGGACATGTGTATTTTTACCCACGTAAGCAGCAACCTTTCCGTTTCCTGGGGGCAGGCCCCGGGGACCGGCCTTATTTCCGTGGAGTATACCTTTGACGGAGAAGCAGCCCATTCGGCCGGGGCGCCCTGGCGGGGGCGTTCTGCCCTGGATGCGGCCGAGTTGATGAACATCGGCTGGAACTACAAGCGGGAACACCTGCACCCCCTGAAGCGCTCCCATTCCATCTTTACCGATGCCGGGGACCAGCCGAACGTGGTGCCCTCCAAAGCGTCCATTTGGTATTATTTCAGGGACATTACCTACGAGGGGATCATGGAGATGTACGAAGACGCGAACAACATCGCCGAAGGCGCGGCCAAAATGACGGATACCGAAGTCAGTTCAAAGGTGGTGGGCGCTGCCTGGCCCCGCCACTTCAACAAAGTCATCGCCGAGGCCATGGATGAAAACATCCGGGAGGTGGGCCTGCCCGGGTGGTCGGAAGCCGACCAGACACTGGCCAGGGCCGTCCAGCGGGAAGTAGGCTCCCGCGACACCACAGGGTTGGCTAAAGAACTTTCGGGCCTGGGCGCCCCGCCGGAGCGTCCGATTAGTGGGGGATCCGACGATATCGGGGATGTTTCCTGGACGGTGCCCACCGTAACCCTCCGCTTTCCTTCCAACATCCCGGGCCTGCAGGGGCACCACTGGTCGAATGCCATTGCCATGGCCACCCCAATTGCCCACAAAGGGGTCACCGCAGGGGCGAAGGTGGTTGCCATGACGGTGATCGACTTCCTCACCCAACCTGAGTTAGTGGTAAAAGCAAAGGACTACTTCGAGAACGTGCAGAAAAAGGAGACGGAGTACCGCCCCATGATTACCGAAAATGACCCGCCACCGGTGCATTTTAATACGGCCATTATGGAACGGTTCCGACCTGAACTGGAGCGGTTCTATTTTGATGAAACAAAATTTGATACCTACCTGGAACAACTGGGCGTGGAATACCCCACGCTAAAGGAATAAGGTCCATATAATGATCAGGATGATACGAAACATAGTACACCGGGCACATCGCCTGGGAAGGCAGGCGCTGCTAACAGGGATCATCTTGTGTGCAGCCGGGCTGGGGGCGCAACAGAACGGCCCCGAAGCCCCGAAACTGGTCGTGGGGGTGGTGGTCGACCAAATGCGATTCGACTACCTCTATAAATACCGGGACCACTATTCCGAAGGGGGGTTCAAAAGGCTTTTGGGGGAAGGCTACAATTTCAAAAACACCCATTACAATTACATTCCCACGGTTACCGCGGCCGGCCATGCCTCTATCTATACCGGGGCAATCCCGGGGGTACACGGGGTGGTGGGGAACAGTTGGTATGACCGTTCCTCCAAAGAAGTGGTCAGCAATGTAGGCGACCCCAAGGTACAGCTGACCGGCTCAGCCGTGGCTAACCCGGAAGGGCGCTCACCCGCCCGCCTGTTGAGCACGACCATCTCGGACCAGTTGCGCCTGGGCACCAATTTCAAGTCAAAGGTGGTGAGCGTTTCCCTGAAAGACCGGGCGGCCATCCTGCCCGGTGGACGTACCGCCAATGCCGCTTACTGGCACGACTGGGAAAGCAGCCCGGGGTATTTCGTCAGCAGCACCTATTACATGGACCAGTTGCCTGCCTGGGTAACGGCCTTTAACCAGGAGGAGCGCACCGACAAGTATCTCAGCCAAACCTGGGAGCCCATGCTGCCTTTGTCTGAATACGACGAAAGCGCCCCTGATGACAACCCCTTTGAGGTGACTTTAAGGGGCAAGGAAACCCCGACCTTTCCTTATAATTTTGAAGAAATGCGGAAGTTGTTCGAAGGGGACACGGAGTTTTACCACCTCCTGTGGGGGACCCCTTTCGGGAATACCCTGCTGAAAGATTTTGCCCTGGAAGCCCGGCGGCAGGAAAAACTGGGGCAGGGCAGGGCCACTGACATGCTTTTGATCAGTTTTTCAGCCCCTGACATTGTGGGCCATACCTTTGGGCCGCATTCCGTGGAGCTGCAAGATATCTACCTGCGCCTCGACCGCGATCTGGAGGACCTGCTCAACACCCTCGACCGGGAAGTCGGATCGGGGAACTATCTGCTTTTTCTCACCTCGGACCACGGGGTGGTGCCGGTGGTCTCCTACCTGCACGACAAGAAGGTGTCGGCCGGCCTCGCAGTGGTGCCAAAATACCAGCAGGACCTTTCCTTTTACCTCAGCCAAACCTATGGCGCTTTTGAGTGGATTTCCTATTTCGGGAATGAACAGGTTTACCTCGACCGCGACCTGATTGCCCAGCGGGGGTTGTCGCTTCCCGAGGTGCAACAGGCGGTGGCCGATTTCATGCGGAAGCAGCCCGGGGTACGGGACGCAGTTACGGCTACTTCGCTGCAGCAGGAGGAATACACGGAAGGGCCCAGGGCTTTGTTGCAACGGGGGTTCCATCCGGGGCGTTCGGGCGATGTGCTGCTCAACTACGAACCGGCTTACCTGCCCACAGGCAATTTCCGCACGCCCCTGGCGCAGTACCGCGGGACCAGCCACAGCACGGGGTACCCCTATGATACGCAGGTTCCCCTGATTTGGTTTGGGAAAGGCATCCGGCAGGGAAGCTCGGTACGGAAGGTCAACCCCACCGATATTGCGCCGACCCTTGCGCTTATCCTCAACGTGCAGATGCCGAATGGGGCCATCGGGGGGACCCCGCTTATCGAACTCTGGGAGCGCTGACCCCAGGCAACCCCTTGTTGGCTGACCTTACTTTTCCCGGGCCACGGCCAGGATTTTTTGACGGTACTGGTCGTCGCTTTGCAGCACTTCGAAAAATTCCAGCACAAAGTCGCGGGCGGCTTCGAACTGAGCGGGTTTGCGGAAGCTGGGCTGAAGCGCATCCACTTCCTGCATAAAGGCTTCTTTTTTGGAAAGGAATTCCTGCCGCACCTGTTCGTAAACCGCCGGGGTTCTCTTGAAGCCGCGGTACAGGCGCTGGGTGACGTGTGAGATTTCCAGGCTTTCCCCCTGTACCTGGGAAACCACCGCATAATTTGCATTGACCAGGCCGCACATATCAAAATCATAGGGCACCGGGATGGCGCTGCGCCCCTCCACAAAAATCAGTTTCTCGTTGTGTTGGTAGGCTACCGAAAAATCGGTATTGCCAATCATGTACTGGAAAAAATCATTTTGCACCGAACAGAGGTCATCCTGTTGGAGGGGGTGAACGGAGCGGTTGAGTTCTTTGGCATTGCAGCGTTTGGCCATCTGGTCGACGTCCTCGATCACGAAACCCTCCAACGCGTAGTCTTTGGCCTTCTTGCCGCTATCGTCGGTATAGGCGACCGACAACCTCCTGGTCTTGAAATGGTAGGGCGATACCTGCTCATAGAGTTTATAAGCCATGTATTCCTTGATCACGTAGTCCTGCCCATATTCATTATCGCGGCAGGGGAGTACCAGTTTAAGCTCCCTGACTCCCTCGAAGAGTGTGCCTTCCGCTTCCTTTTTTTTGATCTTGAGTTTGACCGGGGCCAGGAAACAGTTTTCCTTTCGCCAGTTCCCCCGGGCGCGCACGCGCACCTCCAGGGAGTCCCACTTCCCGCCGGCATCCTGATACGATAGCATGCACTCCAGGTAGGTACTGTCGTTAGTGTTTTTCCGGAGTTCCCGGTTGGAATATTGCAGGCGGATATTCAGGGGCTCCTCCGACAGGAAAAGGGATGTGGTTGTTTCCGGTTCACCGGTAGAGGCTTGTGGTTGGGCAAGGGCGGCTACCCCTGAAGACAAAAAGAGCAGGGCAACCCCTGCAAGGAATGGTTTTTTCACTATCTTGGCGGTTATATTCGGTCTTAAGGTACTAAAAATAAGTGTATTAAACTCTACGCCTCTATAATTAACAGCAAGACCTTCATGGTTTTGGGGATCTCGTTGGGGGTAACCTACCTCTCCCTTGCCTATCAGTTAGGCTACAATGTAGACCTGACCCTTCTCAGCATCGCCATTGTCTTTCCCCTGGTCTTTAATATCCGCGGGGCGTTCCGAAGGCGTGAAAAGGCCCTGGAGCACCTTAGCCGGTTCCGCTCCAGCCTGAAAACGCTTTATTTCTACGTGCAGATGGGTACTGAGCTTACCCCGGAGGACAAGGAAAAGGGAGAAGCCCTCATTGGAAAGATCAGTGACCTCACCCTCCTCCACCTGAAGAAAAACCCCGGGGAGGCGAAAGCCGTGGACGACGCCATCAACGAGTTGCATTATTTTATCCTGCAATCGGAAGAGGGCATCCCCAGGAGGATCAGGGACCGCATGTTCCGCTACCTGAATGACCTGCAGGGGGGGTTCGAAAACCTGCACGCGATCAACACCCACCGTACCCCCAAGGCCCTGAAGGCGTATTGCCTGGTCTTTATTTTTGTTTTCCCGCTCATTTATGCCCCCAACATCGTTTTTAACATCGGGACCAGCAATAGTGACCTGGTGATCTACTTCATCGTGGTGATAACCGAGTTTATCCTGATTTCCCTCTACAACATCCAGGACCAGATGGAATACCCCTTCGACGAGGTGGGGCTGGATGACATCCAGTTGGAGAATTTTGGCATCGACCGGTAGGCCCCTTTTCTAAAGGGCCTTTTCCATACGGTAATCGTCCATGACAAAGCCTTCCCCGATATCCATGACCAGGGCTTCCTTCTTTTCGAAACCCATCCCCTCATAGGCGGCTATGGAACGGCTGTTGTTTTTGTTCACCGTGAGCGAAATGGTGTGGCAGCCCCTATCAAGGGCTTCCCGGGTGATAAATTCCATGGCTTCCCGCCCCAGCCCTTGGCCGCGAAATCCTTCCAACAGGTAGATTTTACTGAGAAAGAGCGCCTCGCCCCGTTTTTCAAAAGCGAGGTAGCCCACCGCCTGGCCGCCGGATAGGATCAGGTAGTACTCCATCCCGTTTGCGATTTGGGTTTCGATGGCCGGGGCAGACTGGAAGCGTTCCAGCATATATTCCACCTGGGCTGATCCGATGATGGGGGTGTAGTGTTCCCTCCAGATGGCGTGGGCCAGGCGGGCAATTTTGCGGGCGTCTTCCGGGAGGGTGGCCCGCCGCAGGACAACCTTGGGATCCATAGGGGCGTTTAAAAGGACAAGTTACAAAACTCCCGGTTTCGGAAGGTGATTTCCCCCTGTGCAACCCGGCTTAAATTCCTTACTTTTATAGGGATTTTTAAACCTGTGTTCGCATGAATCCATTCCAAAGAATTTTCAGTTCAGCCCTGATTTCGGGGTTTTTACTTTTTGTTTGCCCCCTTGCTGCCCAGGACCCCGGGGCTTCCGGGGCCATCGGCCGCTGGGACCTCGAGATACAATACGGGGACACCTGGGTGCCCTCCTGGCTTGAGGTCAAGCTTTCGGGGAACAAGGCCCTCGTAGGGTACTTTGTGGGCCCGGGCGGGAGTGCCCGGCCGATTTCCGAAGTCATCGATAAAGGCGGGCTGATCAGCTTCAGCATCCCCCCCCAGTGGAGCGGGACCCAGTACATGCACCTTACCGGCACGGTGAATGAAGACAGGATGGAAGGCAACCTCCTCGACCATATGGGCCAGGGCCGGGCGTTCCGGGGCTCCCGGGCACCCTCCCTGCTTTACCCGGCCCCTGAATCCTGGTCGGAACCCAGGGCCCTGTTGAAGGAAAACAGCCTGGAGGGCTGGGTCCCCCAGCTGTCGCCCGGAAGGCAAAACCAGTGGTTCGTGAAGGACGGGGTACTGACCAGCCCTGCTTCGGGCGTGAACCTGATGACGGAGGAAACATTTATGGATTTCAAGCTCCATATCGAATTCCGTTACCCGGAACACTCCAACTCAGGGGTCTACCTGCGCGGGCGGTATGAGGTGCAGGTGGAAGACAGCCATGGGAAGGAACCCGCCTCCATTTACCTGGGCGGGGTCTACGGGTTCCTGACCCCCAGTGCGAATGTAGCCAAAAAGCCCGGGGAGTGGCAGCAATACGACATTACCCTGGTGGGGCGTCGCGTCACTGTCGTGGCCAATGGGGAAACCATCATCCACAACCAGATCATCCCGGGGATTACCGGGGGCGCGCTGGATAGCCGCGAAGCAGAACCCGGGCCCATTTACCTGCAGGGCGACCACGGCCCGGTGGAATACCGGAACATTACCATTTCCGTACCTGAAAAGTAAGGGGGCATTTTCCTGCCATAACACCAAACCCTGCGAGCAGCGCTTCCGCAGGGTTTTTTGATTATTGTTTTTTAAACCGTTCGCCCAGGGCTTCCAACTCCGACACGGCGCCCCCGGGACCGAGGTGGAAGGTAAAAAGGACCTGGGCCCGGTATCGGTTTTCCCGGTTGGATCGGAAACTGTCGTAGTGCCAGTGCCCTGCTTCAAAGGCCATAAAACGGTTGAAGTCGAATTGCAGGCCGTCAGGGGATTGGCGTACGGCCACGTCCCCCAGCATGGGGTGGTGGTAGGTGCCTTCATAGGCCGCGAGGGGCAGGGTGGGCCGGGTATCCTTTACCCGTTGGTTTGCGAATTCCCGTTCCCGGTTTTCGGAGGCTTTTCGGATTCCTTCATAAAGCTCAAACACTTCCTGGTGCCAGTCGCGGCTGGCTTCCCCAAAGGCCCACAGGTCGAGCGCCTGGTACAGGATGGCATGCCGGAGCTCTGCGTGGTCCCGGTTGGCCAGGACGTAAACGGCCGTGTTTTGGTCGTGCATGATACCTGCCATGGCGACCAGCCCGCTGATACTCCCGGTGTGGAAGTCGAGTTTGTGCCCCCGGTAGTCGTGCTGGAACCAACCCAGGCCATAAGACGTCCAATGGGGTTGGGTCAGTTGGCGGGTTGGGTAAAAATCCGATTCCGGGATCAGGGTTTGGGGCTGGAAAAGGTAGGCAAAGGTTTGCGGTTTCAGCAGGGTTTTCCCCTTATATACCCCGCCGGCTTCGAGCATCTGCAGGTAGTGTTCCATATCGGCCGCACAACTCCAGATCATCCCGGCAGCACCGATCTGGTCCGATACGTCGTAAGGCGCCTTAAGGTGCCCTGCTTCTCCTTCGTAAAAATAGGGCGTTACATAATTCCCGGCCTGGAAAATGTCGGCAGCCCTGGCCACCGTACGGTCCATTTCCAGCGGCTCGAAAAGGTGTTCCCTGACGAAATCGGTCCAATGCCGGCCCGAAACCGCCCCGATTACTTCCCCGGCCACGGCATACATCAGGTTGTTGTACTGGAACCCTCCCCGCACGGGGTAGGCTTTCCGCGACAGGGCAAAACGGCGGAGGGTGGCTTCCGTGGATACGCTGTCCATGGCCCAAAGCCCATCGGCCCCGGCAATTCCCAGGTTGTGGGTGAGCAGGTCCTGTACCCTGGCTTCCTCTGTGATGTAGGGGTCTGAAAGCCTGAACGAGGGCAGGTGGTCGCGCACCTTGTCTTCCCACTTCAGTTTTCCCTGGTCCACCAACATGCCCAGGGCCATACAGACGATGGCTTTGGTGGTCGAGCCCATATTGAACAGGGTTTCCCGGTCCACGGCAGCCCTGGTGCCCACGTCCTTTACCCCATACACCCGGCTGAACACCACCTCTCCATCCTTCACCACAATGGCCGCCAGCCCAGGGACATGCCAGTCTTCCATCCCATGGCGGATCATGGCGTCGAGGCGTTCGGCGTTTTCCTGGGCGCAGGCCGGGCCGGGGACCAGGAGGATGAGGAAGAAGGACAGGAAGGCCAGGGTTCTTGATTTCATGGATGGGATTTTAGGGTTTTTGCAGGGTGTTAGCCCTATTGGATCCGGGCAGGCCCCGGAAAAGGTACAAAAATTAGGATTTCCTGCCACGGAGCCTGCTTTAGGGTTTTCTATGTGCGGGCAAAGGTGTATTTTTAGAGGTCTGATCCAAAAATCAATAATCCCCATGAAAAGAAACTTCCTCTTTGCACTGGCCCTTTCCCTTACCCTTAGCGGGTTTGCCCAGGACCTGAACTCCTACCTTGAACCCGCCGCATTCCGCAACATCGGCCCTTTCCGCGGGGGTCGTTCCACAGGCTCCTCGGGGGTGGTTGGCGATCCGCTTACCTATTATATGGGGACTACCGGGGGAGGGCTTTGGAAGACCTCAGATGCCGGCCAGACCTGGAACAATATCTCAGACGGGTTTTTTAAAACAGGCTCGGTCGGGGCCGTTACCGTTTCGGAGAGCCATCCGAATGTGGTCTACGTGGGGATGGGGGAACACGCCCCCCGGGGGGTGATGACTTCCTACGGGGATGGGGTCTATAAATCCACAGACGGAGGGACGACCTGGAAGCATATGGGCCTGGAGCTGACGCGCCATATCGCCCGGATCATCGTACACCCCGAAAACCCCGACCTGGTTTGGGTCGCTGCCCAGGGGGCCCTGCATGGCCCAGCGAAGGAGCGGGGCATCTACAAATCCACTGATGGGGGCAAGACCTGGAAGCAGGTCCTTTTTGTAAACGACCTCACGGGCTGCAGCGACCTTTCCTTAGACGTCCACAACCCCCAGGTACTTTACGCCGCCATGTGGGAACACCTTCGCAAGCCCTGGCAGGTCATCAGCGGCGGGCCGGGCAGCGGACTTTACAAATCGACCGACGGGGGGGAAACCTGGTCGCAAATCCACGAAGGCCTGCCTGAGGAGAAGGGCAAAATGGCCATCGCGGTATCTCGGGCCAACCCCAGGAAGGTGTATGCCCTGGTCGAGAGCGACACCTATAAGGAAAAGGGCGGCCTCTTTGTGTCGCAGGATGCCGGCGGGCACTGGAGCAGGGTCAGTGGAGACCACCGCCTGCTGCAGCGGGCCTGGTACTATATTGAGCTGGCACCGGACCCCAATGATGAAAATACCGTCTATGTGCTAAGTGCCACACCCTACCGTTCCATCGACGGGGGTAAAACCTGGGAGGGGCTCGATTCCCACCATGGCGATTACCACGACCTTTGGATCAACCCGGCGAATTCGCGAAATATGGTGATATCCGATGACGGCGGGGCCGAGATTACCTTCGACGGCGGGGCGACCTGGTCCCGACAGGACAACATGCCCACGGCACAATTTTACCGGGTAGCTGTGGACAACCGCTTCCCCTATAACCTGTACGGGGGGCAGCAAGACAATTCCTCGGTGAAGATCTCCAGCATAGGCCTTGGGGCCTACGGGATCGGGAGGGAACACTGGGAGCCGTCTGCCGGGGGGGAAAGCGCCTTCCTGGCTTTTGACCCCGATAACCCCGTGAAGGTGATGGGCGGCAGTTACCTGGGTACGGTCGACCTGCTGGATGTGGAGGCACAGGTGGGAACCAATGTCATGATTGAACCCAACCTGTACCTGGGCCTCCCGGCCCGGGAAATGAAGTATCTCTTTAACTGGAATGCCCCCATCATCAAATCGGTCCATGAGCCGAACACCTACTACCACGGGGCGCAGTACCTGTTGCGCACCCGGGATGAAGGACAATCCTGGGAGGTGGTATCCCCTGACCTGACCCGCAACCAGGACGATAAACAGGGCAACGGGGGCGCCCCCTACACGAATGAAGCCGTGGGGGCCGAAAACTATGGAACCCTGAGCTATGTGGCGGAATCGCCCCACCAGGCAGGGTTTATCTACACCGGAAGCGATGACGGGCTGGTCCATCTGACCCGCGACAACGGGCAGACCTGGGAAAATATCACCCCCAAGGGCCTGCCGGAAACCCTGATCAACGCCATTGAGGTTTCCCCCCACGACCCGGCTACGGTATATATTGCCACCACCCGTTATAAATTCAACGATTTTACCCCGGCCCTTTACAAGAGCACCAATTACGGCAAATCGTGGGAGAACATCACCACGGGCATCCCGGTTGGGGCCTATACCCGGGTCGTGCGCGAAGACCCGGTTCGCAGGGACCTGCTGGTGGCCGGTACCGAAACCGGGCTCTATGTTTCTTTCAACGGCGGAAAGCAATGGGAGCCCATGCAGTTGAATCTGCCCGTCGTCCCCGTGACGGACCTGCAGTTGCAGCACAACGACATCCAGGTGGCTACCCAGGGACGGTCCTTCTGGATTTTTGACGACCTTCCCCTGTTGAGGCAATACGAAGGGCCGGCCAAAGGGGCGAAGCTTTACCAGCCGGAAGACGCTCTGTTCCCAAACTGGTGGAGCAGCATGGACCGCGCCAAACCCCGGGGTACCCATCCTTTCGACGGGGTGAACCCGGCAGCCGGCATGGTCCTGTATTATGAGCTCCCTGAGCTGGAGGAATCCGTGGAGGTCGTCCTGGAAGTGCGCGACGCCGCGGGGCAGTTGGTCCGCAGCTACAGTTCCGTGCCGGACCCTGAATACCACGACTATGAAGGGGCCCCGCCCCAGGCGCCGGTACTGCCTAAAAAACAAGGGCTCAACCGCTTTGTGTGGGACCTGAGGCATCCGTTGCTCCCGGGTGCCCCGGAAGTCTATATCGAGGGAAGTTTCAGGGGGCACCGGGCGATACCCGGGACCTATACCCTGCAACTGCGCTATGGGGACATAAGGCGGGAAGCGAAAGCCTCCCTGCTGCCCAACCCCCTGATCCCAACGACCGGGGAGGAATTCAGCGACTACCATGACTTTATGGGTAAAGCGGAAGCCACCTATACGGAGATGACCGACTTGACGAACCGGTTATACACCCTGCAGGGCAGCCTGAAGGAGGTGATTGCCCACCTGGACGCGTCCGAAAATGAAGCGCTGAAAGCGGAAGCCCAAACCCTGCTCGGGAAACTGGACCAATGGGACAAGGCCATGGTGCAACGGCTTGCCAAAGCCTACGACGATGTTGAAAATTACGTGAATGGGTTTACAGCGGAATACCTCACCGCCCTGAACCATGGAGATAGCGGAATCCCGCGGATCAACCGGGGTACCCGCGACAAGATACAGGAGCTGAACGTTCGGTGGCAGGCCTATAAATCACAGGCCGGGTCGATCATTTCAGAAGATGTGAAACAACTGAATGAGAAGTTGTACGCCCAGGGGATTGGGGCCCTCTACCTCGGGGATTGACCGGGGTGGGGGATGCCCCGGCCCGCACCGTGTTTTGTCGGATATATACGGCACTTGGCCCCTTTGTTTTTAGAGGTTCCCGGGATTCCCTTTACTTTGGAGGGAACACCTGCAATGAAATGGCTACTCCGAAGATCCCCAGCCTGGTCCCGATTGGGATCGCGACCGCTTTGCTGACGGCCTGCACTGCCCTGCAGCCGGCCCAGGATCCCTATGGCGATGCCTGGAAACAGGTGGTGAGCTCCGGGCAGTGGGCGTCGTCCCTCAAGGCTGCCCCTCCCGAGTCGCCGGTGGAGCACGAACGGCACTATGCCATCCCATCCTACAGCCCCCTGGAATCGACCCTGGCCACCCCGGAGTTTATGCAACAATATCCGGCCATGGTCAGCAGGGCCTACTTCCGGCTGATCGGGGAAGCCCTGGAAGCCGACCGGAGGGTTGCCAAAACCTACCAGGAGCTCTACCGAAAGGCCGGGCTTTCGGAAAGCAAAACGGATGCGGCCCTCCAGGGGGAGTTCGAAATGGCCAGGCGCCGCTTTGAGGCGCACAGGGAAATGCTGGAAGGATTGCGCTCCTGGAAGGCTTTCAACGAATTCGGCTCGGATGACCTCAATTTTTTTATGCAGGAACAATTGCCGGTTTCCTATGAGATGTTTCAAAGGGGGGTCCGGCAAGATAAAATCATCGACCACCTGATGCGGGGGTTGGCTGACCTGTACCACCGGCAGTATGGAGGCCTCGATCCGGACGACTTCTTTTCCGGAACAACCGGATAATGCTCCCCCGGGGGGCGCCCTCCCGGAGCCATCCGGTAAATAACACCATTCTTTGACCCTATCGAAAACGGCTGTTCCCGGGCGATTTCCCGGGAGGACGTACCCTAAGTAAAAATAAAAATGTAAATAAAACTTGACATATGACGAATTTGATTATATTTGTAAAGTAAACTTTACTAAAAGTAATTATAACTTTACTATGCAAACAAGCGTTATGGATCAAAAAGGATTAAAAAAGAAGAACCTGGGCCGGCTTGCGGGCTGGACCCTAGCCTGGACGGTTTCCACCGCTGTGGCTGCTTTCGGAACGAAATTCCTGTGGGATGGCAACCAGACCCTGTCTGCCCTGGCCATCCTGCTAAACCTGGGGATTGGGGTAGGGATGGTGCTGGCCAACCGGCAGCTCCTGGAAGGATCGGATGAGCTCGAAAAAAAGATACAGCTCGAGTCCATGGCCCTGACCCTGGGCTTAACCCTGGTGGTGGGGATTGCCTATAGCCTGCTCGACACGGCCAACGTTATTCCCTGGGATGCTGAAATCAGCTTCCTGGTGATTTTTATGGGATTGTGCTATATGACCGCTATCGCGGTCAATCAAAAGCGGTACCGGTAACCCTTTTGACCAATGGAAAATAAAATACGCGTCCTGAGGGCATCGAAAAACTGGACCCAGGAAGACCTGGCGGGGGCTGTGGGGGTTTCCAGGCAGACCATCAATGCCATTGAAAAGGGGAAATTCGATCCGAGCCTGCCCACCGCTTTTCGCATTGCCCGCCTTTTTGGGCAGCCTATAGAAGCGGTGTTCCTGTATAACGAATAGGGTGCCAGTTCAAAAGGGGCCGGCCTGTCCGTTGCCAGGCCCCCGGGGGTCCGGGCCATTTGGCCGGTGAAAATTCCGGCCCAAAAGGCTATCTTCGCAGGTACGCAATCGGAACAGACTATGTTGTTTGCATTCACCTCGGGCCTGCTGGCAGCTATGTTACACGTGATCTCGGGCCCTGACCACCTGGCGGCGGTAACGCCCTTCGCCATCGAGCAAAAGCGAAAGGCCTGGAAAATCGGGGCCATCTGGGGCCTGGCGCACCTTGCCGGCATGCTCCTGATAGGGCTCCTGTTCCTGTTGTTTCGGGAGATGGTGCCGGTGGATGCGATTTCCGCCTACAGTGAACAGTTGGTGGGCCTGGTCTTGTTGGGGGTGGGATTATGGGCGCTGTATTCAGTCTTCCGCAAAAGGGCAGTGCATTCGCACACCCATATCCACGAAAACGGCAAGCCCTACCTGCACAAGCATCCCCATTCCCACGGCAGTTCCCCCACTCATGGCCATCCGCATCCGGCCCCGCCCAAAAGGCATGGGGCTGCTGCATTCTCCATAGGGTTTTTGCACGGCCTTGCCGGGGTTGCCCACTTCCTGTTGTTCCTGCCCGTCCTGGGGTTTGATTCCCAGGCTGAATCCAGTGCCTACATCGGTGGCTTCGGGGCCGGGACGGTACTGGCCATGACGGTTTTCACCCTGGTCCTGGGCCAGGTGTCCGAATTGGCCAAAAACTGGCATAACCCTATTTTTTTCAAGGGCATTCGCGTGGCAGGAGGCCTTTTTGCCGTGGTGATCGGGCTGTACTGGATGGTGGCCAATTAACAGATCCGGGGCAATTGTTCCCCGATCAATGGGGTCACGATCCGGCTCCCACCTACCGCACTCTCCATGACCACTTTGCCCGCGTGTTCCCTGCGGATTTCCCCGATCAGGGCAGCCCGGCCCGCTTTGGGGTGGTTTTGCATCCGCTCCAGGATTTTCGGGGCGGCCTCCGCATCGACAATGGCACAAAAGATGCCCTCATTGGCTACATACAGGGGGTCGAGACCCAGCATTTCACAGGCAGCCGCTACCTGGGGATCCAGGGGCAGGGCCGTTTCGCGCAGCAGGACCCCCAGCGCACTGTCTTGCGCGATTTCCGAGCAAACGCTGGAAATCCCCCCACGGGTCGGGTCGCGCAGCAGGTGGACCTGATCGCCGAATTCATCGAGTAAATCGCGTACCAGGTGGTTCAGGCAGGTGGTGTCGCTTTTGATTTCGGATTCGAACCGCAGCCCTTCCCGCTCCGAAAGGATGGCCATCCCGTGGGCGGCAATGGGGCCGCTGACCAGGAGCTGGTCGCCGGGGCGGATGCGGTCCATGGAGATCCGGGCCCGGGGATGCGGGCTTCCGATGCCCGTACTGTTGATGAAAATCTTGTCGCCCTTCCCGCTTTCCACCACCTTGGTGTCCCCGGTGACAATAAGGACCCCAGCTTCTTCCGCAGCGGTTTTAATCGTTTGCACGATTTTGATGAAATCCGACGTGTCGAGGCCTTCTTCAATAATGAACCCAAGGCTGAGGTATTCCGGGATCCCCCCGCACATGGCCACGTCGTTTACCGTACCGTTGACGGCCAGGTCGCCGATATTGCCCCCGGCAAAGAAAATGGGCGAAACCACGAAACTATCGGTGGAAATGACCACCGGGCCCTTTAGGGGGACGATGGCCCCATCGTGTTTTTGTTCCAGGTAGGGGTTTTTGAAGGTGCTGAAAATAATCTGGTCGAGGAGCTCGCGCGTCATGAGGCCTCCGCTGCCGTGGGCCAATTGAATGCTAGAAGACATGGGTGTCTGGGAATCCATAGGGGGTGTTTAGGGGTTGGGTGCAAAATGATAGTACGCGGCACAGGCGCCTTCCGAGGAAACCATGGGGGCCCCCATGGGCGTCCTGGGGGTGCATTTTTTGCCAAAGTGCGGGCATTGATGGGGTTTTTTCAAGCCCTTGAGGATGTCGCCGGCCATACATTCCCCCGAATCTGCCTTAGTTTCTTCCGCCAGGCCAAATTTATGCGAGGCGTCAAAGGGGTGGTACGCTTCCCTAAGGGCATACCCGCTATTGGGGATCGTCCCGATACCCCTCCACTGCCGGTCGGCTATTTCAAAGACCTGGTGGATGACCTTTTGGGCCTGGAGGTTGCCGGCTTCCGAAACGGCCCTCGCATACTGGTTTTCCACCCGGTATTCCCCCTTTTCCAATTGGATTACGGCCTGGAGGATGCCCTGGACCAGGTCGAGCGGTTCAAAACCGGTGACCACGATGGGGATTTTGTATTTGGCGGCAATAGGGTGGTATTCCCGATACCCCATGATGGCGCAGACATGGCCTGCCCCCAGGAAGGCGTCGATGGCGCAGAACGGATCGTCGAGGATGCCTTCCATGGCCGGGGGCACCAGGACATGGGAAACCAGCAGGGAGAAATTGGTAAGCCCCTCTTTTTCGGCCTGCAATACCGAAAGGGCATTGGCTGGAGCCGTGGTTTCAAAGCCCACGGCAAAAAACACCACCTCCCGCCCCGGGTTTTCCTTAGCGATACGCACCGCTTCCAGGGGAGAATAGAGGATTCTGAGTTCCCCACCCCTGGCCTTGGCCTCCAGCAGGCTGATAGTGCTTCCCGGTACGCGTACCATGTCGCCGAAGGAGCAAAGGATAACCCCTTTTTCCATCAGCTCCACGGCCTGGTCGATCAGCTGCATCGGGGTTACGCACACCGGGCATCCGGGCCCATGGATCATCCGGACCTCCTCCGGCAGCAACTCCAACAGGCCGTTGCGCACCAGGCTATGGGTCTGCCCCCCGCAAATCTCCATGATGTTCCAGGGACGGGTTACAGCCTTTTGTATTTGGCGGATCACCTGTTGCGTGGCTTCCAGGTTTCGGTATTCGGTGAGGAATTTCATCTAGGTGCAGTTAAGGTGGTACATGAGCTGGCCAAAAGAAATGTTTTCGTCGTTGGGGCTGAATTCCCTGTGAAAATACCATTCGAGGTGCCGCGGGCTGATCCGGTGCAGCATCTCCAAAAGCAGTGCATTTTGGAATACCCCCCCGCTGCAGGCGACCTTTCGGACCGACTCCCTTTCCGCCTTCTCTAAGATAAGGCTTGCCAGGGTGAAAATGAAATTTCCGGCGATCCATCCTACAGGGCGGCCGTCCTTTTTTGCACGGGCCACTTCCTGTACCAGGAGTCGCGCGGGGATGTTCCCCTCAGCGTCGAGGCGCACCAATTGGGAGGCTCCATCCGGGGAAAAACCGCTGCAGGCCGCTTCGAGCCGCATGGCGGCTTCCCCTTCGAAGGTATTGAGGTCACAAAAGCCGAGCAGGGAAGAGACCGCATCAAAAACCCGTCCCATGGAAGCGGTTTTAAGGGTGTTGGATTGCAGGAGCGTCGCATAGAGCTGTTGTTCCCCTTGGGAAAACTTTGGCCCAAGGGCTTCAGCCCCGGGCCCGAGCAGGGAAAGCAGGGAAAGCCGGGGTTCCCGGGCCATTTTGTCCCCGGCCAGCCAGTCGAAATATTTGACTTGCCCTGCACGAGACATCACCCCTTCCTGATACCGGAAAAATTCCCCGCCCCAGATTTGTCCATCCTCCCCATAGCCGGTACCGTCCCAGATGACCCCAAGGACGGGTTCCTGCTGCGGAAATAAGCCATGTTCTCCGAGCACTGCGGCAAAATGGGCCTTGTGGTGCTGGATTTCCCGGACCGGGACCTCCCAGTTCCGGGAGAGTTCCCTCCCATACTGGTGGCTCAGGTACGCGGGGTGCCCATCCACAAGGAGGGTCCGGGGCCTTTGGCCAAACAGTTCCACAAAGGCGTCGACGGTGTGGGTAAACCGCTGGTATACCTCGAAATTGTCGAGGTTGCCGAGGTACTGGCTTACATAGAGGAAATCGTTGGGGATGCAGGCGATGGTGCTCTTGAGGTGGGCGCCAAGGGCCAGGGTTGCCGCCCCGGGCCTGGAATCCACAGGCTTGCTGTAGTTTGGGGCCATGCCCCGTGACCGCCTCAGTACGATGCGGCCCGGGGGCGATGCGCTCATCCGGACCACCGAGTCGTCCTGCGGATGGAGGATGGCCAGGTTATGCCCGAAAAAGAAGTCCGCGACCCCTGAAAGTTTTTCCATGGCTTCGGCTTCGCTGAAACAGATGGGGGAACCGTGGAGGTTTCCGCTGGTGGCCACCAGGGGGTGGGGAAAGGCCGCTGCGAGCATGGCAAGGACACCGGTATAGGGCAACATCACCCCCAGCTGTTTCAAGCCCGGGGCAAGTTCCTCCAGGCAGGCTTCCCCCCGGTATCCCTCCGAGGAAAGCAGCACGATGGGCCGCTCAGGCGAACGCAGGGTTTCGGCCTCTGCCGGGGAGACCTCCAGGTCTTTCTGCAGCCGCTCCATGGAGGGGTATAAAACCGCGAAAGGCTTGGAAGGCCGTTGTTTCCTTTTGCGCAACCGGGCTACGGCCTGCCCCTGACGGGCATCGCAACAAAGCAGGTATCCGGAGGTATTCTTCACGGCGATGATAGCGCCTTCGGCCAGTTTTTTCCCGAGTTCCCTGAAAACGGATCCGGCATCGTGCGCGATTTGGTTTCCCTTGGGGTCGGCCAGCCAGCAGGTAATCCCGCACTGCGGGCAACTGTTGGTTTGGGAGTGGAACCGGCGATCTTCAGGATCCCGGTATTCAGCCAGGCAGGCCGGGCACTGGGCAAAGGCCGACATGCTGGTATGTTCGCGCTCGAAAGGGAAGGTTTCCGTAAGGGCCCACCGGGGGCCGCAGGTAACACAGCTTATAAAGGGGTAGTCCTTTCGGCGGTTTCCCTCCTCTTTCAGTTCCCGGGCACAGGCCTCACACAGGGCAAAATCAGGGGTGAGTTGCAGGTTCAGCCCGCCTTCGGACGCAGTGGGCACAATACGAAACCCCTCCGGGTCCTCCGGGGGGATTTCTTCCCGGGAATGCCGGACGACCTGTGCGACGGGTGGGGGAGTACTGGTTACTGTGGTGTAAAATTCATCGAGATTTTTTGGGGATCCCGTAGCCAGGATCAGCACGCCTTCCCGGGTATTGGTCACGGAACCGCGAATCCCCAAAGCGCTGGCTTTCCGGTATACAAAAGGCCGGAAGCCCACGCCCTGTACCCTTCCCTGGATGATGATTCTAATGGTGGTCTCCAACGGAAAACTTTTGCAAATGCAGTTCCCGGCTTAATGTAAGGATTTTTTGGATGGCTTCTGGTATGGCGTCTTCCACCGGCTTCGACAGGGCGAGGCTCATGGGGTCAATGTGGTCTATGGAAATCGTCAACAGGTATAACTCCGGCTCGTGCTCCAGGAGGTAAACCGCTTCGATCATGTCTTTCAGGCCGAGGTCGTGGACGCTCAGGGCAGAAGGAAAATCGGAGGCAAATTTGGGGCGCAGCAGGCTGATACTTCCTGCCGGCTTCCCGTCCATGGTGGCATCGATGAAAATGACGGTCCTGTAGGCCTGGAAACGATCCAGCAAGAGGAACCCCCCCGTACCCCCGTCCAGGAGTTCCAGGTATTCCGGCAGTGGTTTCCGCGCCATCTCTTCAATGAGGCGTACCCCGATGCCTTCATCGCCCATCAGGTAATTCCCTACCCCCATAACCAGGATGGCGTCGGCCTTGTCTTTTTCAAAGTAGTAAGCGTCGCTGCTGACCGCCAGGGGGGTTTGTATGCGCTCCTTCATGGAAACAGGGGGTTTAGGAATGGTTCAGGATGCCTTGCGGGGTTCTGCCGTCGCCGGATCTGCCGAAGGGGTTTGTTCCACCAGGTCTTCGATCTTTTCCCGGGCGAGGCGTTCCTCACAAACGAATTTATACCCGCCAAACATGGAGGAAACCTCCCCCCGACCTTCCAGCCAGTCGTGGTAGAAGACCAGGTATACGTGGACCAGGGTAAAGAAAATGAATACCCAGGTGGCCACATGGTGGATGGTGCGCACCATGAAATCCCCGCCCAGCAGGGGCACTACCCAGGCAAAAAGGTCGGGAAGCCACCACCCCGACATATCGGAGTAGAGGCCAAACCCGGTAAATACCTGTACCAGGGCCACTACGAAAAGGGCCACATACGAGAGGGCCGCCACCGAATTGTGTCCCACGCTGATGTTCCGCACATCGTGGGTTTTTTCGTTCTGCAAAAGGATGTCCACCTTGAGCACGTGCAGGATGTTCCTACGCATTTTCCGGCTGAAGGGCAAAAAGGATTTCCAATGGGCAAACCGGTTTCCCACAAAGGACCAGTATACCCTGAGGATCATGTTGAAGAAGAAAATATAGGCCGCCCCAAAATGGATCACGCGCACCGTGCCGAACCAGTACGATTCACTCGCTTCCGCACCCGAGAGGATGGCCGGCGGATCGGCAATGATAAACCCGGTCACGGCCAGAACCGTGATGCAGAGGACATTGATCCAGTGAAATATCCGGACCGGGAGTTCCCAGACATAGACGCGTTTATAATTCTTGGAAGGCATGGCTTCTGGTTTTAGATATCACAACTCGAAATGTTCTGCACCTGCGAAAGGTGTTTTCCATGCTCGTCGTACAGGTGTACTGCACAGGCAATGCAGGGGTCAAAGGAGTGGATGGTCCTGATGATCTCCAGCGGGAGTTCCGGATCGGCCACTGGGGTATCCAGCAAGGTCGATTCATAGGCAGACCGCTGTCCCTTCGGATCCCTGGGGGAAGCATTCCACGTAGAGGGGACCACCAGTTGGTAATTGGCCGTTTTTCCGTCTTCGATGCGGATCCAGTGGGCCAGGGCGCCCCGGGGTGCTTCGCTGAAGCCCACCCCTTTTGCTTCTGCCGGCCAGGAAGCCGGCTCCCATTTTTCCATATTGGCCATCCGGGAATCGCCGTTTTTGATGTTGTTGAGCAAGTCGGCGTAGAAATCCTGCGTCCACTGGGCGACCAGCCGGGTCTCGAGTCCCCTGGCGGCGGTGCGCCCCAGGGTAGAGAACAGGGCATCCACGGGGACCTCCAGTTGTGCCAGGGCACCGTTTACCAGTTCCTGGATTTCCTGGTTTCCACGGGCATAGCCCACCAGCAACCGCGCGAGCGGACCTACTTCCATGGGTTTCCCCTTCCAGCGCGGCGTCTTGATAAAGCTGTATTTCTGGCTGACATCGAGGGAGTCATACGGGGGTTTGGGGCCGCTGTATTTGATGTTGGTTTCCCCGTCCCAGGGGTGCCTGCCGGTGTCGGGACCTTCGGGATATTCGTCGTACCATGAATTGTTCACGAATTCCTCGATATCGTTGTTCCGGTGGTCCACATCGTAGACCTTCGAAAGGTCGCGGTCCAGGATAATCCCCTGCGGGAATTTGAAGCTGGAAACATCCGAATACCCGTTGGTGGGGAAATCGCCATAGCACATATAGTTGCCAAAGCCTTTTCCGATGCCCCCCCAGTCTTTGTAGAAGGAGGCAATGGCCATCAGGTCGGGTAGGTAAACCTGTTCCACGAATTGCTGGCCTTCTGCAATCAGGCGGCCAACATATGCCAGACGCTCGGCGTTGAGCCCCCCGGGGCTGTCTTCATTGATGGCACAGGCCATCCCGCCCACCAAATAGTTCGGGTGCGGGTTTTTTCCGCCGAAAATGGTATGGACCTTAACGATTTCCTTCTGCCATTCGAGGGCTTCGAGGTAGTGGGCCACAGCCAGCAGGTTTACGGCAGGGGGGAGTTTCATCTGGGGATGGCCCCAGTACCCGTTGGCGAAAATCCCGAGTTGCCCGCTTTCCACAAAGCGGGTGATCCGCTTCTTGATGTCGGAGAAATATCCGGGCGAGCTTTTGGGCCAGCTGGAAATGCTTTGCGCAAGGGCGGAGGTTTCTGCCGGGTCGGCTTTCAGCGCATTCACCACGTCTACCCAGTCCAGGGCGTGCAGGTGGTAGAAGTGCACCACGTGGTCGTGCATATACAGGGCTCCCTCCATGATGTTCCTGACCAGCTCTGCATTGGGGGGGATCTTTATCCCGAGGGCGTCTTCCACTGACCTAACAGAGGCCAGGGCATGCACGGTGGTGCATACCCCACAGGCGCGCTGGACAAAAGCCCAAACGTCCCTGGGGTCCCGGCCTTTGACAATGGCCTCCAGCCCCCGTACCATTGGGGAGGAACTGTAGGCGTCGGTAATCTTGCCGTCTTTAACCTCTACTTCTATTCGCAGGTGCCCTTCAATACGGGTGATGGGGTCTACAACTATTCTGTTAGCCATGATCGTCAGTTTAATGGGAAGCTATGATTCGAATTTTTTCTCATTTTCCTTGGCAGTCCGGATGCTGTCCCTGAGCTCCTTCCGCTTGGAAATATTTGCCGCGATGGCATGGGCTGCCAGGCCTCCGGCCAGGACCCCTGCGGCCACTTTTCCTATGGTGTCTGCAGAACTTTCTATGCCGAAGCCGGCCAGGCCGGTCATCCTTTCATAGAAGGGGCCGTTGTCCCAGAAGTCTTCCTCGCTGCAACCGATGCACCCGTGCCCCGACTGTATGGGGAAACTCACCCCGTTGTTCCAGCGGATGGTTCCGCAGGAGTTGTACGTCATGGGCCCCTTACACCCTACCTTATACAGGCAATAGCCCTCTTTGGCATTCTGGTCGTCGAAGGTTTCCGCAAAAAGCCCGGCATCGTAATACGGCCTGCGGTAGCAGCTGTCGTGTACGCGTTTGGCATAGAAGGCCTTGGGCCGTCCGATATTGTCCAGTTCGGGCAGGCGGTCAAAGGTGATCAGGTGGACGATGATGCCCGCCATGACCTCTCCGATGGGGGGGCAACCGGGTACCTTGATAATCGGTTTGTTCTTGATGATCTTGTCGATCGGGGTAGCCTGGGTCGGGTTGGGATAGGCAGCCTGCACACATCCGTTGCAGGCGCAGCTGCCCCAGGCAATGATGGCTTTGGCGCCTTCGGCGGCCTCGATCAACAGGTCCTTGGCCGACCTTCCCGCAATACAGCAGTAATTGCCGTCATCGCCCATGGGCACGGAACCTTCCACGCAAAGGATGTACTCCCCTTTGTATTTTTCCATGGTGTCGTGCTTGGCAGCTTCGGCCTGGTGTCCGGAGGCCGCCATAAGGGTAAGGGTGTAATCGAGGGAAATCTTATCCAGGATGATGTCGGCCACAATCGGGTGGTCGGAACGGATAAAGGATTCGCTGCAGCAGGTGCATTCCTGGTAGTGCTCCCAGATGACCGGGATGCGGTGGGTCGTTTCCAGGGATTTGGCAACTTGTCCAATGGCGGAAGTTTCAAGCCCCATATAAGCGGCAATATAGGTTGAGAACTTCATGAAGTCCCGCCGGCTGTACCCCTGTCTTATGATGCTTTCATAATAGGTTTCCTGAGTGTTTCTTTCAAAAGCCATCTGAATGCCAGTTAGTTAAAAAATCAGTTTCGAGTTGTTAATCATTAAATGTATACTACCTTAATGAGGTATAACATGATAATTATCAGGGTTACCCTAATTTTTTTCGGCTAATATTGAGGTTTAACCTCCAGGACCCCCGGGAACAATGCACGAATTATCCATAGCCATGGGCATCGTCAAAATCGCAGAAGCCGAGGCCAGAAAGGCCGGGGCCAGCGCTGTGGAGGTCATTGAACTTGAGATTGGCACCCTGGCCGGCATCGAACTGGAGTCCCTGGATTTTGTCTGGCCCCTGGCCGTGAGGGAGACCGTTTTGGAAAAGGCAGAGAAGCGGGTGCAGGTCGTCCAGGGCAGGGCGCGTTGCCTGGACTGCGACACCGAGTATGAAATGGACCATTATTACGATCCCTGTCCCCATTGCAGCAGTAACCTTAAGGCCATTTTGCAGGGGAAGGAGTTGCGGGTCAGGGCCCTGGAAGTAGTTTAAACTAAGTTAAAACGAATTACTATGTGCGGAACTTGCGGTTGCGGCAGCGAAGAAGGAGGCGTTAGGATCCTCCACCCCACCCATGGGAAAGAAGGACATATCCATTCCCATTCTCATGGACACGACCACGGACATCACCACCATCACCACGACCACGGTCATTCCCATGACCATGACCACGGTCATTCCCATGACCACGACCACGGGCACCACCACGGCCATTCCCATGATCACCACCACCATGACCACCACCACGGGGAAGGAGGGACCACCCTGGCCCCCAACAAAAGGATCCTTGAGGTGGAACAGGACGTGTTGCAACACAACCAGGTCATGGCCGCGCGAAACCGCGGCTATTTTGAGGCGCTCAATATTTTTGCCCTCAACCTGGTCAGTTCTCCCGGATCGGGCAAGACGGCCTTGCTGGAGCGCACCCTGGCCGACCTGAAGGACACCCTGAATTTCTATGTCATCGAAGGGGACCAGCAAACGGTCAACGACGCCAACCGAATCGCCGCCCTGGACGTGCCCGTGATGCAGATCAATACCGGGAAGGGCTGCCACCTGGAAAGCGATATGGTCTTCGAGGCCGTGAAAAAGCTCGGGATGAAACCCGATTCCATCCTGATGATCGAGAATGTGGGCAACCTGGTCTGCCCTTCCATGTTCGACCTGGGGGAACAAAAGCGGGTGGTGATCATCAGCACCACCGAAGGGGAGGACAAACCCATCAAGTATCCGGACATGTTCCACACCTCCGATGTCTGCATCATCAACAAAATCGACCTGATCCCCCACCTGAACTTCGACCTGCAACGGCTCAAGGATTATGCCCTGCAGGTAAACCCGAACCTGCAATTCTTTGAGGTTTCGGCCACCACGGGCGAAGGGATGGAGCCCTGGTATGCCTGGCTCCGCAAACAACTTGAAAAAAACCAGTAGCGATGTGTTTATCGATCCCGGGAAAACTGCTCGAAGTCACCCAAACCCTTGACGAAACCTTCCGGCTGGGAAGGGTTTCGTTCGACGGGGTGGTGAAAGAGGTAAACCTGACCCTGGTCCCAGAGGCCAAGATGGGCGATTATGTAATGGTCCACGTGGGGGCGGCCATCGCCGTGGTAAACGAGGAAGAAGCCATGAAAACCTTTGACATTTTGCGACAACTCGGGGAGTTGGACGACCTCGATGCCGGAGAAACCTGAGATGGCCCGTGCCCTATTTTGAACTGAAAAAAGGAGACCTGAATTTCCCCCCGGCCCATTTTGCGGACCTCGACGGGTTGCTGGCCGTTGGGGGCGATATGACTGCAGAACGCCTTTTGCTTGCATACCAGAGCGGTATTTACTATTGGCACCACCCCATGAAACACGTCCGGTGGTGGTCCCCTGACCCGCGGATCGTGCTGGAGCCCGGGGCCGGACCGGAAACCGAAAGCACGCCTGCCCCCTTTCAATCGACTGAAAACACCGCTTTTGAGGCCCTGCTGCGCCTTTGCCAGCAAGAGTATAACGAGCCCGGGGCCATGGGCCCGGCCTGGTTGTCGGAACGGATGTTCCGCATTTTCACCGAACTGGAAGGCCAGGGGCTGGTACATTCCCAGGAGGTCTGGGAGGATGGGAAACTCATCGGTGGGTTCTTCGGTATTTGCCTGGGCGACCTTTGCTTTGGGGAATACTGCGCCGGCAGGGCAAGCGGGGCAGCAGAACACGCCATCCGCCAGGCCGCCCGCTCCCTGGCCGGAAAAGGGATCAGGTGGATCGACCTGCAAAAAGAAACCGCCCGTTGCGGGGACCTGGATTACCAGGAATTGTCGCGGGTGGCCTATGTGGACCTGTGCAGGCAGGCCACAGACAGGCATAAACGGGGTTGAAAAAACGCTATGATGGAATCACTCGAAGCAAACATACAACGCGCAGAAGCGCACCTGAGGGCCTCGCGACCCGACCTTGCAGCCCCCCTCTATGAAAAGGCCCTGGAACAGGCGCCTTCCGGGCCGCTTTGGTTGCACCTGAACAATGCCCTTGCCCGCCTGGCCGAGTTGCAGGGGGACCCCGGGAAAGCCAGGGAGCGGTTTCTGCAGACCCTTGAAGGTGCTGAAGGCGACGGGGAACCGGAAACGGAACACCAGAAGGGGATTGCCCTGAACAACCTGGGCCGTTTGTCCCTGCAGGCAGACCCCAAAGCCGCCCTGGAATACTTTGAGAAGGCTGTTAATACCTATCAGGACCTGGCCGACAAAGACCCGCAGTTCAATCCCCACCTGGCCCATTCCCTTATGGCCAGGGGCGAGGCGTACTTCCTGCGGAAAAAGTACTGGTTTTCCAAAAAAGACTACAAGGCAGCCCTGGCGCTGCGGAGCGGGGGCGACCCTGCCCTGGACCCCGATATGCAGGCCCTTGCCCACTACCAGTTAGGGGCCAATTACACCGATGAATTCAATGCCTACGATGCCAGGACCCAGTACCGCAAGGCCCTGGACCTGTACCGGGCAGGGCTTGCCGGTGACCCGGGGAAATACCAGCCCCTGGTAGCCGCCTGCCTCAACAACCTGGCGGTGGTCCATATCCAGCTCGAAGAATATGACAAGGCGGCATCCTATTATGAAGAGACCCTGGAAACCTACCGGGAACTCGCCCTTCAGCGACCCGTGGCCTTCCGCCCGTACCTGGCATCGACCTATGCCAACCTCGGCATCCTGTACGCCGACCCGATGAAGCGCTTTTCCGATGCGTACCAGGCCAATGCACAGGCTTTGGAGATTTATGCAGAACTGGCAGCCCAAAGCCCCGAACGCTATACCCATTACCTGGCTACCGCCTACCACAATGCGGGCATCTACACCCTGGAGACCCCTTCCTGGCCCCAGGCAAAACCCTTCCTTTCCAAAGCCCTCGCCACCCGGCGGCAGCTCGGGCAAAAGCAGCCCGGGGCTTTTGGGGCCGATTTCTGTGCCACGGCCCTGAACCTGCTGGAGTTTTACCAGCGGATGATCGAAGAGCGGCAGGAACTGCAGTATAAAGCTGCGGGCCTTGAATTGCTGGAGGAATCCGGGGCATTGCTGGAAACCCTGGAAGGACATCCTGCTGTGGAAAACATGAAAACCGATTTTGCCTATTTCCGGAAGTATTTTGAGGCCGTGGACGAAGAAACCATAAGGACCCTGGACTTGATGAGGAAGATCCGGCGATGGGATGAGGAAATCGACAGCACGGTAGACCTTGGGGAAAAACAGGCGTTTCAGGCCAGGATCCTCAAGGAATTGCAGGACTTTCAAAGGGACTATCCGGAGAATGGGGTCTTGCGCAAGCCCCTGGTACTCGCCTACAACAACATGGCCTGGCTGCGGTTGGCCCAGGGGGCCCCGGGCGAAGCCCGGGCTTTGCTGGAACAGGCTTCCGCCCTTGGCATTGCCCTGCCGACCCTGCACTGCAACCTGGCCCATTGCGACCTGCTCGAAGGGCATTTGGCCCGGGCACGGGAAACCTACCTTGCTGTGGCCTCCCAGAAAAATGAATCCAACAAGGCGTTCGGGGAAATCATACGGGATGACCTTGCCAGGCTGGAAACCTACGGGGTCTTGCCCGGAACTGCCCGGGAGCTGCTGAAAGCCATGGACTTTCCGGCAGGGGAGGTTTCCCCCGAAGTATAAAGGGCCATCCGGCTTTTCGCGAGTCACCTTCCTTTTTGCTGACCGGTTTTCCCTCGCGGCGTTGTATCTTTAGGCAACACTAACCCTTTGCCTTATGAAAAACATCCGCTACCCTTTTTCCCTTTTTCTGGTTTTCCTGTTCGTTTCCTGCGGCCGGCAGGATGCCCCGCCTGCCCCCGCGGCGCCCCAGGCCCCAGTGGCAGAAGCCCCTGAAGCGGGCTACAACCCGGAAGCGCGCCTGGCGGAGCTGGGCATTACCCTTTCGGTCCCGGCCAGCCCCGTGGCCAATTACGTCAATGCCGTGCAATCCGGCAACTTGTTGTTCCTGGCGGGGAAGGGCCCGAAAAAAGAAGACGGGGAGTACATCACCGGTAAAGTGGGAGAAGACCTGACGGTGGAGGAGGGCTATGAAGCCGCAAGGCTGGTAGCCATCAACCAGCTGGCCGTCCTGAAGGCGGAACTCGGGAACCTGAACCGGGTAAAGCGCATCGTCAAGGTACTGGGGATGGTCAATTGCGGACCCGGTTTCGGGGACCAGCCCGAGGTGGTCAACGGGTTCTCCGACCTGATGGTTGAGGTCTTCGGGGAACGCGGCAAACACGCCCGGGCTGCTGTGGGCATGGCATCCCTCCCCAGGGGGATTGCCGTGGAGGTCGAGCTGGTGGTGGAGGTGTATGGGGAGTGAGCGTTGAGGCTGATAGCCCTTTTCCTTATGGACAGCCCTGTTTGTGCTGAAAAAGTTTTCTTCCTGCCAGGAAGCTGCAGGGTGGGAAGGTAGATTGTTCCAGGGGGAGGGGGGTTTGTACCCCTTTTTTGCCAGGGATGCCAATTTAGCTTTTGGAATGTGTTCAGGGGGTCTAATTATCAGAACATAGGTATTGATCTTACCATCGCCTGAATCTTTGTCGTTTCAAAATCTTTCGTAACGGAATAGTTACCCTAAAACCCGACTTTGGCAAAGGCCATTAAGAAGTGCCTTGTACAGAGGTATGACAGGGATTATTTGTAATTAAAAGATTTGATCTTCTCCCATTTAGGGTGTCTGTCAAAAGCAGAGGATTTGCGCTACCCGGATATATCAACACAATTTCCTCCGGAAGCACAATATATTATACCAAACAGTACGAAGGCAACCGGTGCAAATGCAACAATGGTCAATATAGATGATGTAGATTTATTCTGTAGATACACTTCATAAATTTGTTGTTCACTTAATGGAAATTTGACCAATTCGCCGGAATTCTTGGTGACACCAAAATAAGTACCATGCTCATAAGTGATGTACTTATACCTAGAGATTTCACCATTCGTATAGGTGATCTTGGTTTTGATTTGATCCTGAGAGGCTCGATCCAGCGTGGTAGAAGTATTGTGATACACCACACAACTTTGCAATAGCAATAGAGCTGACAGCAGCCATGAGATGGTTTTTAACCTTGTTTTGACGGCCTTCAAGACTTTAAGATTTTGAGGGGTTAGTCTTCAATTTTTTTAAAAACAGCCGTAATTTTTATGGTTTTTATCGTTTCATTAATGTAGCAGGGGATTAGTAATTTGGGGTTTTCTGTGTCTTTCGTCACAGAAGTGGTATAAGATGATTTCCATTCTTCGAACAAATATCCTTCACCCGGAATTGCAAACAAACGAATTACCTTAGTAGGCAGTAGGCCTCCCAATCCTTCTGAAGAAACATATTCAGTTCTTTCAATACTTCCCGCACCTTCGGGGGATACGTAAGTAATTAACTCAAATGATCTGCCACAGTTAGGATCTATTGAAAAATCGTCGCCTTCTGAACTACAACCTGAGAAGAAAAATGTTGCCAAAAGAAACAGTACAGGATATTTGAGGTATCGCGCAAGCATTTCAGTTGCTTCCATAACTCTGGATTTTCGTTCAAATTACGCCAGTACAATAAGGAAATCAATGATTTGAGTCAAGCGCAGTTCGGTCTAAACTTTAAGTCAGTTGCGCATGTGGGGTTTTGGAGTGTTTAGTTTTCGCAGAAAACACAAAATCCCGTTCTCCTTGCACAGCCGGTTTTTTTGCCCACGCTTAAAAAGCAAGCTTTTTACGAGTTGTATGAATCTGTGTTTAGCGGTGGGAAACCCGCCAGGAGATACCCGGAAGTAGAGCGAAGCTCACTTCCGGGTGTTCCTAACAGGGGCTCATGCTGAAAATACCAAAACACCCAGCCCTGCTTCGCAGCGCTGGTTTTTATTTCCTTCGGCTCACTTACAAAAGCGAGCTTTTGACGTTGAGGTTTTGAG
>CAZIJW010000019.1:16847-57925 GCA_964539905.1 uncultured Robiginitalea sp. | reverse complement strand
GCATTTAATTAGAATTGAATAGGTAATCTTCCTTGAAAATGTAAAAATTCCTTGCCTTTAGTTTCAAAAACGAAAGTACTTAATCAGTGAAGTAGAAGGTTTAGATATAATCAGGTAAACTATTCCCCCACTACTTTAAAAAACAATCAGGTCACACTGTTACCTATCCTACTTTGAGTGTGACCGAATCGTGACCTTTTGGGGGTGATTTTGGTCACTTAAATGGCGCAATACTTCAATTCAAAACACACCAATTAAAAAGCAAAAACCCTGCAATCATACGATTTGCAGGGTTTTCTATTCAAATCGAATCAAATTTTAGTGACCACGCCAGGATTACGCCGCTTCGCGACGTTTTCCTTTGTGCCCACGCCTGAAAATGCAAACCCTGCACCGCTGCAGGCGGTGCGGTTTTATTTTCCGGGTTCCCTTACGAAAGCAAGCTTTCGACGGTTCCCCGAAAAACAAAACCCCGCTCGTTCGAGCGGGGTTTGCGCTTTAAGTGACCACGCCAGGATTTGCTCACGCACATCCTGAGAGCAGTCGCTCCTGCAAATAGGAAACCTCGCAAAGCCTTCCGGCTTTGCAGTTCTTTTTTCGTCCCCGCCTTACAAAAGCAAGCTTTTGACGCCGGGTCCAAAAAAATAACCCCGCTCAAAGAGCGGGGTTTCCTGCTTGATGTGACCACGCCAGGATTCAAACCTGGAACCTTCTGAGCCGTAATCAGATGCGCTATTCAATTGCGCCACGTGGCCGGAATCGGGTTTCCCCTTAAAAGGGGATGCAAATATATTTCTTTTTACATTTAGGGCAAAATAACCAACCGTTGATTTCCGTGAATTTTAATGACTATATCAGGGAAGTTCCCGATTTTCCTGAGAAGGGGGTGGTTTTCAAGGACATTACCCCCCTGCTGGAAGACCCGGTGGCCCTGAAGGAAGCGGCGCGGGCGCTGTGGCAGTTTGCCGAGGGCCTTGGGGTAGACAAGGTGGTGGGCATCGAGAGCCGGGGCTTTTTCTTTGCCCTGTTGCTGGCCGAACGCCTGGGGGCCGGCTTTGTCCCTGCCCGCAAACCGGGGAAGCTCCCCCGCACGACCCGCAGGCAGGACTACGAGCTGGAATACGGCACCGATGCCCTGGAGATCCACGCCGAAAGCATTTCCCCTGGCGACCGGGTGCTGGTGCACGACGATGTGCTGGCGACCGGCGGCACGGCCCGGGCGATTTGCGACCTGGTCGAAGGCCTTGGCGGGCAGGTGGTGCAGTGCAATTTCCTGATTGAACTGGGGTTCCTTAAAGGGCGCGACAAACTCCGGGGGTTACCCCTTAAGGCACTCATTACGTATTAGTCCAGGGCGCGGCGGGTGACGTAGTAGCGCCAGCCGATCAGGGCGAGTTGCCATTTTTTCGCTTTCGCGAGGTCCAGCTGTTTTTTGCTGAAAGAGGGCAGGAGCCACCTGTTGAGGCGGGCCAGGAGGCGAAACAGCATTCTTTTCATACCGCCAAAGATACCCTTTCCCTAAAAATAAAAGGCCTTCCGCTGGGGAAGGCCCGTGTTCCGTTGGTAGGCCGGGCCTTTAGAACAACGTCAGGATAAGGGTGAGCAAAAGGGAAAAGACAAATTTTGCCAAAGCGATCATAATGGAAAGGTGTTTTTAATTGAGTTGATTGTTTTTGATTGTGTGGCGAATATACCAGAAGGCTTAAGTACCCTCCAAGGAAATCGCGGAAAATCTGCGAAGTTGCATACACTATTGTAAGGGTTCAAACCTTTTGACCTTTAAATAAAAAGTATGAATTCTTATGGAAGGTTATTATTTGTAATTTTATTCAGGTATTGTGCTTTTATACCGTAACAATTGTAGGGGGTTTTTCCGGGGTTTTTCCAAAACCAAGGGGAAAAAAGGCCTTTTTTCCCCGGTTTCGCGCGGTTTTGTCTTTTTGGACTTCCCGGGACCCTGTTTCCAGGCCCGGCCCGGGGCGGAATCTGGCTGGCCCCGGCGGGGGATTACTGCTTTTTGGTGGTGATTTCAATCACCCCGTTTGCGGCTTTTTTACCGTGTTTTTCGAGGGCGGCCTCCCCTTTCAGGACATTGATGGATTCTATCTGGTCCGGGTCCAGGCCCTTCATTTGTTTTTTGCCGGCCTTTTTTCCATCGATAAAGATTAACGGGCTGATATCGGCTGGATAAAAGCTCATTTTTGATTGGTTCCCTTGGGGGAAATCCCCCGATTTTTCCGAATCGATCACAATGGCCCTGTACCGGACCGAGTCCCTGCCGGGGGACATTTCGATGATCCGTTCCTCAACGCCGTCTTCCTCCACTACGATGTTTTCAATGCGAACCTCCGTCACTCCGGGTTCCAGGGTATCCCGCACCTCAAGCATGTTGACGAGGATTTTTTTCGCTTTCCCCTGCTTGCGGAGGTCTTCCGTGTCCACGGGTTCTCCATTGATTCGGATTACTCTTTTCCCACCGTTTTCCTCCATTTCGATAACCTCTTCCGGGGAGTCATCGGAACGGAAAATCCATACCGTACTTTCGGTGTCCTTTTCTCCCGTACGGAGGTCCCCTTCCTCCAGGGGCGAAACCCCGCCGATGAAAACGCTCCCTTCGGTGATCCGCACCAGGATGGGCTCGATGGGACCCTCCGTCTCGGTAGTGAAGGAACCGCTGAACGAATTCCCGTTTTTCGCCGTACCGATAAGGTGTATCGAAATTTGTATGATTTCCCCGGCTTCATTGCGCACGGTGGTATAGGAGAAGTCCACGTCGGCTTTAGCCAGGTCTTCTTTCATCTTTACCAGGGCTTCATCCGGGGTATTTTTGTCGATGGTCACCTCGATGGTCTTCGCCCCCGGGGTGATGAGTTCCCGGGCGGAATTCAGCTGTGGCACATAGACGGTCTCGCGGTTGAAGGCCATCAGGAACAGGGCCAGGGCCGGCACGATCAACAGGTACTTTAGCAAATGGATGGTTTTGGATGGGGTTTGGTGTAACATAACGATTCGTTTTTTGAGGATTGGATTGTTGAAAGCGTTGACCAGGGAAGGGCTCACCGGGTTCCCGGAGACCTTCAGCAGGGTGTATTGATATTCCCTGGGCGAGGGCAGTTGTCGCAGGGCCCCGGCATCGGCCAGGTATTCCAGGTTTTCCTGTATGGTTTTCTGGTATACCCAGGCCAGGGGGTTCAACCAGAGCAGCACAGCTGCAGCACGGGCCAGCAGGATGTCGAGCGTATGCCACTGTCGGGCGTGCACCTTTTCGTGTTCCAGGATTTGTTGGAGTTCGGCCGCGTCGTGGGCCTTCGGGTTGTAAAAGACCTGCTTCAGGAACGAAAAGGGGGTCCCGACCTGGGCGGTGGGCCGCAGGACCACGCCTTCTTTTCGAATCTTGTCAGGGCCTTTCATCAGCTTCAGCACCCCAAGGAGTTGCCTTCCGGTGCGGCCCAGGAAAAAGAGTGCGCCCAGCAGGTAAGCGGCCAACAACAGGGTCCTAAGCCCATCCCCGGCCTCAGGGCCTGCCATGGCCGGCACGGCGGAAGCCGTTTGCCCCGCCATCAGCTCCATGGGAATGGCGACCTCTTCCCGAAGGGTCACCAGGGGAAGGAGGAGGGCGGCAAAAATCCCGCTAAGCAGGAAAAACCGGTTGACCCTGAAAAAGGTTTCCCGCCGGAGCAGCGCCTGGTAGGCCAGCAGGAAGAGGGCGAGGATGGCCGAGGCCTTCAGGAGGTATGCTTCCATATCGGTCATTTCTTTTGTTTTTCGATCAGGGCGATAATCTCCCGCAGGTCATCTGCTGAAATTTTTTCCTCCCGGGCAAAATGGGAAACCAGGCTCTTGTAGCTGTGGTCGAAATAATCGGCAATGGATTCCCCGATGAATTCCCTGCGATAGGCCTCCCGGCTGACCAGGGGGAAGTAGCGGTGGGTGTTTCCAAAGGCTTCGTGGCCTACAAATCCTTTTTCCTCCAGGTTGCGCACCATGGTGGAAAGGGTGTTGTAATGGGGCTTGCGTTTGCCGGGGAAGGCCTCCAGCAGCTCTTTTACAAAAGCTTTCTCCAGTTTCCAGAGCAGCTTCATGATGTCTTCTTCCCGTTGGGTGAGTCGTTGCATAGCTAAATTCGCTTTGACGCAAACATAAACTAAAAAAATAGTTACACAACTAAATAAATAGTTAAAAAACTATAAAAACAGTTGTGGGCTCCCTGTGGAATTGCAGGGCGCTGTACTATATTTACGGCTTTATGCCATGGCGGACTTTCTTTACATCCTGATAGGCTTAACCCTGCTGATCCTGGGGGGCAACTTCCTGTTGAAAGGGTCCGTAGACCTTTCTTTTCGGCTGAATATCCCCAAAATCGTCGTGGGGATGACGGTCGTTTCCTTTGTCACCTCGGCCCCCGAACTCATTGTAAGCGTACAGGCTGCCCTCAGGGGGTTCCCTGACCTGGCCCTGAGCAACGTGGTGGGCTCCAATATCGCCAACCTCGGGTTGGTCCTGGCGATAACCCTCCTGATCGGCAGCATGGAAATCCGCCGGAGTTTTTATTCCACCGACTGGCCGGTGATGATGGCTGCCTCCCTCCTGTTTTTTGCCTTTGTGGCGCCGGATCGGGTATTGGGCCGGACGGAAGGCATCATCATGGTCTCGTCCTTATTCCTTTTCCTGATTTTTCTGCTGCGGTTCCAAAAACCGGCAATAGTGGAGGTCCTCCCCGAAGTGGTGACCCTGTTACCCCTCTACCAGACCGTATTTCTCCTCGGGGCAGGCGGGGTGGCGCTATGGGGTGGTTCTGAGCTGCTGATCTCGGGTGCCGTGGGCCTGGCCTCCTATTTTGAAGTAAGCGACCGGGTGATCGGCATCTCAGTGGTTTCGGTGGGCACCAGCATCCCGGAACTCGCGGCTTCGGTCATCGCCATGGTGCGCAAGGAAAAGGCCATCTCGGTCGGGAACCTGATCGGGTCAAATATTTTCAACCTCCTGGGCGTGCTCGGCATTACCGCCCTGGTGACCCCCATCCAGGTGGTGGATGACCGGCTGATCGCCGAAGACCTCCTCTGGATGCTGGCCATCGCCTTCCTGGTGCTCCCCATGGTGTTCCTGCCCAAAGGCCTCCGCCTCGACTGGAAAAACGGCCTGGTGCTGTTGGGGACTTACGTCCTGTTCCTCTTCTTTACGCTACAGCCCTAAAAAGAGGAACCGCCTTGCGAAAGATTTTCGCAAGGCGGTTCCTGTAACGATCACCTGAATGGGTGGGGCCTTAAACGGCTGCGCCCTGTACGGTTTTGATGATCCGGGCAGCCACCTTATACGGGTCGGCATTGGCGGCAGGGCGACGGTCTTCCAGCCATCCCTTCCAGCCGCGCTCCACGGTGAGGATCGGGATCCTGATGGAGGCGCCCCGGTCGGAGACCCCGTAGCTGAATTCATGGATGGAGGCCGTTTCGTGCTTCCCGGTAAGGCGCTCTTCATTGAACTCCCCATACACTTCAATGTGCTCTTCGGTAACGGGACGGAAGGCCTCGCATACCTTTTCATAGATTTCACGCGAACCACAAGTCCTCAGCAGGGTGTTGGAGAAGTTGGCGTGCATCCCGCTTCCGTTCCAGTCCCCTTTCACCGGTTTTGGGTGGTATTCGATGTAGTAGCCGTAATCTTCGGTGAGGCGGTCCAGCAGGTAGCGGGCCACCCATACCTGGTCGCCGGCATTTTTGGCGCCCTTGGCAAAAATCTGGAATTCCCACTGGCCGCAGGCCACTTCCTGGTTGATCCCCTCGAAGTTTAGCCCGGCCTGCAGGCAGTAATCCGCATGGCGTTCCACCAGTTCGCGCCCATGGGTGTTACGACCGCCCACGGAGCAGTAATAAAGCCCCTGGGGGCCGGGATACCCGCCCACCGGGAAACCGAGGGGCAATTGGGTATGGGTATCCATGATGAAGTATTCCTGTTCGAAGCCGAACCAGAAATCGTCGTCGGCATCCCCGTCGATGGTCGCGCGGGAATTGCTCGGATGCGGGGTGCCGTCCGGGCTCAGGACTTCGCACATCACCAGGTAGCCATTTTCACGGGCCGGGTCAGGGTAGATGGAAACGGGTTTCAGCAACAGGTCCGAAGATCCCCCTTCGGCCTGTTTGGTGGAGCTTCCGTCAAAGGACCAGATGGGGCAGTCTTCCAGCTTCCCGCTGAAGTCCGACTCGATTTTGGTCTTGCTCCGCATGTTTGGAGTTGGCAGGTATCCGTCTAACCAGATATACTCTAACTTCGCTTTGTTCATCATTGAAGGGTTTACTTTGGGTTATGATATCGAGGCACAAAAATACTCTAATTTGTCAACCAGGTACACCAATTATTAGGGGTATTTATCAAAAAAAGCGATAAAATTATCAACAGACCCCTTTTTGGGAGGGGGTGTAGGTTTCAAAAAAAAGCACTTTTGTTTTTGTGAAATCCGTAAATTTACCCGCTCACAATCATTAAATCCATCATGAACACCCAAAGAACCCAGGCCCTGTTTGCCTCCCGGGGCCCCGTTGCCCCTCAAAAGGAGGAGGTCATCCGCCGTTCCGAGTACTTCGGCCAGCGCGTTTTTAACGAAGAGCGCATGCTGCAATACCTGACCCGCGATGCCCTGGCGAGCGTAAAGGCTGCTATTTTTTCCGGGACCAAGATCGACCGGAAAATAGCGGACCAGGTAGCCGAAGCCATGAAAGCCTGGGCCATTACCATGGGGGCCACCCACTATACCCATTGGTTCCAGCCCCTTACCGGGGCGACCGCCGAAAAGCATGACGCATTTTTCGACCTGCTGCCCGACGGGCGGGCCATAGAGAAATTCGGGGGGGGGCAGTTGGTGCAACAGGAGCCCGATGCCTCCAGCTTCCCCAGCGGGGGCATCCGCAATACCTTTGAAGCCCGGGGCTATACGGCCTGGGACCCGACTTCCCCCGCCTTTATCTATGGCTCCACCCTGTGTATCCCAACGGTTTTCGTGTCGTACACCGGGGAGGCCCTCGACAACAAGACCCCGCTGCTGCGGGCCCTCCACGCTGTGGACGTGGCGGCCACCGGGGTGGCCCGGTACTTCGACAAGAACGTGAACAAGGTTATTGCCACCCTGGGGTGGGAGCAGGAGTACTTCCTGGTCGACAGGGCCCTGGCACAGACCCGCCCCGACCTTTTGCTGGCCGGCCGCACCCTGGTGGGCCAGTCGGCGGCCAAGGGGCAGCAACTCGACGACCATTATTTCGGGGTCATCCCGGGCAGGGCCTTCCAGTTTATGCGCGACCTGGAGCAGGAATGCATGCTGCTGGGCATCCCGGTAAAGACCCGCCACAACGAGGTGGCCCCGAACCAGTTCGAGTTGGCCCCCGTTTTTGAGGAGGCCAACCTGGCGGTGGACCACAACCTGCTGCTGATGGACGTGATGGAGAAGGTGGCCGACCGGCACGGGCTGCGGGTGCTCTTTCACGAAAAGCCCTTTGCGGGCATCAACGGGTCGGGCAAGCACAACAACTGGTCGCTGAGTACCGACACCGGCACCAACCTGTTGAGCCCCGGGTCCACCCCCATGAAAAACCTGCAGTTCCTCACCTTTTTTGTCAACACCATCAAGGCCGTCGACCGGTATGAGGAATTGCTGCGTGCTTCCATCGCCTCCGCCAGCAACGACCACCGCCTGGGGGCCAATGAGGCGCCCCCGGCCATCATTTCCATCTTTATCGGCACCCAGCTGAGCGCGGTGCTGGACGAACTGGAGGGGGTTTCCCAGGGGAAGTTGTCCCCGGAAGAGAAAACCGAGCTGAAGCTCAACGTGGTGGGCAAGATCCCGGAAATTTTGCTCGACAACACCGACCGCAACCGGACCTCCCCCTTTGCCTTCACCGGGAATAAGTTTGAGATGCGGGGGGTGGGCTCCCGGGCGAATTGCGCCCGGCCCATGACTGTGCTCAATACCATCGTGGCCCGGCAGCTGAATGAATTCAAGGCCGCCGTGGACCAGCTGATCGAAAAGAAAAAACTGAAAAAGGACGAGGCCATTTTTAATGTGCTTCGTGAATACATCAAATCGAGCAAGCGCATCCGGTTCGACGGCGACGGCTACAGCCCCCAGTGGGAAAAGGAGGCCGCCCGCCGCAAGCTCAGCAACAACAAAACCACCCCGGCGGCCATGAAGGTGCTGATCGCCCCGGAAACCCGGGAGCTCTTTGCTTCCCTGGGGGTGCTTACCGAAAAGGAACTCCTGGCGCGGTACGAGGTGGAGCTGGAAACCTACATCCTCAACCGGCAGATCGAGGGGCGCGTGCTGGGGGAACTCGTCTACCATTCCATTATCCCGGCCGTGGTCGGCTACCAGAACCAGTTGCTCGAAAACATCGCCGGGCTGAAGGAGGTCTATGGGGCGGCCCACAAGAAAATGGCCGGGGCCCAACTAGCCCTTTTGGAGCAGCTGGCGGAGCACCTGCAGGCCCTGCACCAGAAGACCGAAGCCATGACCGAAGCCCGCAAAAGCGCCAATACCTTACGGGAAGTCCCGAAAAAAGCGGAGGCCTATTGCGAGGCCGTTTTGCCCTTTTTCGAGGAGATCCGCCACCACAGCGACCGGCTGGAACGCCTGGTGGCCGACGACCACTGGCCCCTGGCGCGCTACCGGGAATTGTTGTTTTTGAAGTAGGGTCCATTTTGCCTTTTTCAGGGGGAAACCCGGGGGGTTCCCCCCAATTGGCGTATTTTTGCCCCATCCCAACCTGACGTACCCATGGATCAGAACCATTCCGGCCGCTACGCGAAACGCGGGGTTTCCGCCACCAAAGAAGAGGTGCACAAAGCCATCGCCAATATCGACAAGGGGCTTTTTCCAAAAGCCTTCTGCAAGATCGTGCCCGACCACCTGACCGGCGACCCGGAGTACTGCCTGGTCATGCACGCCGACGGGGCGGGCACCAAGTCGTCCCTGGCGTATATGTACTGGCGGGAGACAGGAGACCTGTCGGTCTGGAAGGGGATCGCCCAGGACGCCCTGGTGATGAACCTCGACGACCTGCTCTGCGTGGGGATTACCGACAACATCCTGTTGAGTTCCACCATCGGGCGGAACGCCAACAAGATCCCCGGGGAGGTGGTTGCAGCCATCATCCAGGGCACGGAAGAGCTGATTGCCGACCTGCATCAATGGGGGATTACCATCCACAGCACCGGGGGCGAAACGGCCGATGTGGGCGACCTGGTGCGGACCGTCATCGTAGATTCCACCGTTACCGCCCGCATCCGGCGCGACCAGGTGATCGACAATGCCCGCATCCGGGAAGGGGACGTGATCGTGGGCCTGGCCTCCTTCGGGCAGGCCACCTATGAAACCGGGTACAACGGGGGCATGGGGAGCAATGGCCTGACCTCGGCCCGGCATGACGTCTTCGCCCGCGACCTGGCTAGCAAATACCCCGAAAGCTTCGACCCGGAAATCCCGGAAGCCCTGGTGTATTCCGGGTCCACCGCCCTCACCGACCCGGTCCCCGGCACCCCGCTGGATGCCGGCCGCCTGGTGTTGTCGCCTACGCGCACCTATGCCCCCATTATCAAAAAGGTACTTGAGGGCTACGGGCCTTCGGAGATCCACGGCATGGTGCATTGCAGCGGCGGGGCGCAGACCAAGGTCCTGCATTTTGTGGACGGGTTGCATGTCATCAAAGACAACCTCTTCCCGGTACCCCCATTATTTGAGCTGATCCAGCGGGAATCGGGTACCTCCTGGAAGGAGATGTACCAGGTCTTTAACTGCGGCCACCGCATGGAACTCTACGTACCCGAATCCCTGGCCCCCGGGTTGATCGAACTCTCGGAATCCTTCGGGGTGGAAGCCCGGGTGGTCGGACGCGTGGAAGGGGCCCCTTCCAAAAAGCTGACCCTGCAGACCCCTTACGGCACCTTTCAGTACTAAGGCACACGAAATCGCCGTTCCTGACGTTTTGGTAAGAGGGGTTTCCCCGAAAATGAAGCCTATGGAACGGAAAGCATTTTTAAGGTCCCTCGGGGCCGGGGCGGCCTTCGCCCTCACGTTTCCCTGTTTGCAGGGATGCTCGAAAGACGGGGAAACCGGGGGAGGGGAGGAGGTCCCCACGGGCGTCGACTTTACCATCGACCTCAGCGGTCCCGACGGTACTGACCTGCAGGACCCCGGGGATTTCATTATCCGAAATGACGTGGTGGTGGCCCGCAACCTCGAAGGACAATTCGTTGCTGCCAGCCGTATTTGCAGCCACGAGCAGAACCCCGGGGTGTCTTTTGTAGACATCCAGGGGGGCATTTTCGAGTGTTACGTGCACGGGTCGCGGTTTGCCCAGGACGGCACCCCCCTGAATGCCATTACCCAAAACCCCCTGAAAATCTTCAATACCACGCTGAGCGACAACCTCCTGAGGGTGTTCGATTAGGCCCCGGGGTTTCCTGCTGCGGCCGTTACTTTGCGCTTTGCTTCGCGGCGCCCCTGGTACCGCAGGCCTGTTTTCCCGCAAGGGGGAAGCCTGGAAAATCCCCCTAAAAAATCGTACCTTCGCGGGGAATTCAGGAGGCTATGCTCGAAAAGCTCGACATCGTAAAACAGCGGTTTGATGAGGTCTCGGACCTGATCATCCAACCCGACATCGTCACAGACCAAAAGAAGTACGTCCAACTCAACAAGGAGTACAAGGACCTTAAAGTCATCATGGACCGCCGCCGCCGGTACCTCGAGTTGAAGGACCTCCTGCAGGAGGCCGAGGAAATCCTCGCCCAGGGGGCCGACCCGGAGATGGCCGAAATGGCCAAACTGCAGTTGGAGGAGGCGCGGGAAGCCCTTCCCACCCTCGAGGAGGAAATCAAGATGCTCCTGATCCCCAAAGACCCGGAAGACGCCAAAGACGTGGTGATGGAAATCCGGGCCGGTACCGGGGGCGACGAGGCCAGCATCTTTGCAGGCGACCTCTACCGCATGTATACGAAATACTGTGAATCGCGCGGATGGAAGACCCATGTGCTCGATTTCAGCGAAGGGACCAGCGGGGGATATAAGGAAATCCAGTTCGAGGTGACGGGGGAAGACGTCTACGGGACGCTGAAATTCGAGGCCGGGGTACACCGGGTACAGCGGGTGCCCCAGACGGAGACCCAGGGCAGGGTCCATACCAGCGCCGCCACGGTGATGGTGCTCCCCGAGGCCGAGGAATTCGAGGTGCATATCGACCCGAAGGACGTCCGCATCGACTATTTCTGCTCCTCAGGGCCCGGGGGGCAATCGGTGAACACCACTTACTCTGCCGTCCGCCTGACCCACCTCCCGACCGGGATTGTGGCCCAGTGCCAGGATGAAAAATCCCAGCACAAGAACAAGGACAAGGCCTTCCGGGTACTGCGTTCCCGCCTTTACGATATGGAGTTGGCCAAGAAACAGGAAGAGGATGCTGCCCGGCGGAATTCCCAGGTGAGCAGCGGCGACCGTTCGGCCAAGATCCGCACCTACAACTACCCCCAGGGGCGGGTCACCGACCACCGGATCGGCCTGACCCTCTACGACCTGCAGAATATCATCAACGGGGACCTGCAGCGTATTATCGACGAGCTGATGCTGGTACACAACACCGAAAAACTAAAGGAGGCCTCCGAGGCTTTCTGATCCGAGATGAGCACCGAACACCTCCTGGCACAAATCCTGGCCAAACGCAGTTTCCTCTGTGTCGGCCTCGACACGGATCCGCAACAAATCCCCGTGGTGCTGCAGGGGGAGGAAGACCCCGTCTTTGCCTTCAATAAGGCCATCATCGATGCCACCCACCACCTCTGCGTGGCGTACAAGCCGAATACGGCCTTCTACGAGGCAGGGGGGAGCCGCGGATGGGCGTCCCTGGAAAAGACCATTGCCTACCTCAACACCCATTATCCGGACCATTTCACCATAGCCGACGCCAAGCGGGGCGACATCGGGAATACTTCAGGCCGCTACGCCCGCGCGTTTTTCGAAGGGATGGATTTTGATGCCCTCACGGTTGCCCCGTACATGGGGCGGGATTCCGTGGAGCCCTTCCTGGCCTTCGAAGGCCGGTTTGTGATCTTGTTGGCCCTGACTTCCAACCCCGGGGCCTTTGATTTTCAGACGCTCCCGTGCGGGGGGGAGGAACTCTGCCTGCGCGTGCTGCGCCAAAGCAGGGAGTATATCCATCCGGAAAGGCTGATGTATGTGGTTGGGGCCACCAAGGCGTCGTACCTCAGTAAGGTAAGGGAAGTTGTGCCCGATGCGTTTTTGCTGATCCCCGGGGTCGGGGCCCAGGGCGGGAGCCTGGAAGACGTATGCCGGTATGGGATGACAGAAAGGGTAGGGCTGTTGGTGAACTCCTCCCGGGGCATTATTTACGCTTCCCGGGGGGACAATTTTGCAGCCGCAGCGACAAAAGCCGCAGAGGCCCTCCAGGGGGAGATGTCCGGGATCCTTATGGCTGCAGGCCTTTAGGCAAACTCCTGTAGTTGTTTTTGGATTTTTAGGATTTTGCTTTCAAAGAAGTCTTTCATCCGGGAATCGGCGCGTGCCGCTTCAGAGGCCTTCCGCATAAAATGCTGCAACTGGGTTTCGAGGAGGCTGATTCCCTGAACCCCTTCATCCAGCGGATGGCTGGAACCCACTTTGCAATACTGTTTTTCCATGACAACCTGTTTTTTACAAATATACGGGGGAAACGGGGTTTTGGACGTCGCTTTGGAAGGGGATTTAACTAAAAATCAGGTAATTTATCTAAATCCGGGGGAAATTTTTGAGGCCCCCCTCCGTTTACGGTCGGCCGGGTGCGTTCCGGCGGCCGGAAATAAGAAAACCCCGCCTTCTCCGGGGCGGGGCTTTCAGCTAACTAACTAACTCAAAAGACTAACTCAAATAATCTGCTGCAAATTTCATCATAATGCGGGAGCCCGAGGTTATCAAAAAGTTAGGGTCGCATTATGTTTTGCGCTATGCGTTAAGTATAACGCTAAAATTCAGTCTTTTAGTGTGGCACACGGGACAAAAAATTACCCGGAAAGGCCCATCCGGATCACCGTTAAGGACCGACACCCATTAACAAATCGGGAATACGGGGCCCAAAACGGCCCCGGTTATTATTATATCCTGAACGGGGATGGACTTTCTTTTCATTTTCGGTAAATTGCAGGCGTTTTAACCGGACAGCTACATGGACGCCCAACCGCCTTATTCCCCCACGAACAAAATCCGTATTGTAACGGCTGCTTCCCTATTTGACGGGCATGACGCCGCGATCAATATCATGCGGCGGATCATCCAGTCCACCGGGGTCGAGGTCATCCACCTGGGCCATGACCGCTCGGTAGCCGAAGTGGTGGATTGCGCCATACAGGAAGATGCCAATGCCATTGCCATGACCTCCTACCAGGGCGGGCATAACGAGTATTTCCGCTACATGCACGACCTGCTGCAGGAGAAAGGCGCAGGCCATATCCAGATTTTTGGCGGGGGAGGGGGCGTGATCCTCCCTGCGGAAATTGAAGCCCTGATGGCGTATGGCATTGCCCGGATCTACTCCCCGGACGACGGGCGGGAATTGGGCCTGCAGGGCATGATCAACGACCTGGTTTCCAGGGCTGATTACGCCGTTGCGGACCTGCCGCTTCCCGCAGAAAAACCCCTGCCCACCCTGCTCCGGGAACGCGACCCCCGGGCCCTGGCGCGGCTGATCAGCCTGGCAGAAAACCGGCCCGGGGCATACCAGCAAATGCAGAAGGGTCTTCCGGTACCCGAAAAGCCGGCCCCGGTGCTGGGGATTACCGGAACCGGTGGGGCGGGGAAGAGCAGCCTGGTCGACGAGCTCGTCCGCCGTTTCCTGAACCAGTATCCCGACCGGACCCTGGGGATTATCTCGGTGGACCCTTCCAAGCGGAAAACAGGCGGGGCCTTGCTGGGCGACCGGATCCGGATGAACGCCATCCACCACCCCAACGTCTACATGCGGTCCCTGGCCACCCGCCAGTCGAACCTGGCCCTGTCGAAGTACGTCAGAGAGGCGGTTTCCGTCTTACAGGCGGCCGGTTTTGACCTGATTATCCTGGAGACTTCCGGTATCGGCCAATCCGATACCGAAATCCTGGAACACTCCGACCTGTCGCTGTACGTCATGACCCCGGAATTCGGGGCGGCCACCCAACTCGAGAAGATCGACATGCTCGATTTTGCCGACCTGGTAGCCATCAACAAGTTCGACAAGCGGGGGGCTGCCGATGCCCTGCGGGACGTTAAAAAGCAATACCAGCGCAACCACGGGCTTTGGGAGGCCTCCCTCGATTCCCTTCCCGTTTACGGGACCATCGCCTCCCAGTTTAACGATCCCGGGATGAACCGGTTGTACCGGGCCGTAATCCAGGGCCTTTCGGACCGGGGCGTGTCCTGGGCTGGGGCGTTGCCGGCTGATCCGGGGGCCGAACCGGAAAAGATCTTTATCATCCCCCCGGCGCGGACGCGATACCTGTCTGAAATCGCCGAAAGCAACCGGGCATATGACGAAATGGTGGCTGCCCAGGTAGGGGTGGCCGAAAGGCTTTACGGGCTTTACCTGGCGGCCCTTAGCCTCTCCGGAATGGACCCCGACCCCCGGACCCTTCCCGGCCTGACCCGCAGCGGCATGGATCCCGACACCTTCCTGCAGGGCCTCCCGGATGGCGAGTCCCGGGGCCTCCTGCAGGCGCTGCTCCGACAATTTGAAGCCGTGCGCAAGGACCTGAACCCCCATTATTGGGACCAGTTGCTGGGATGGGCCGGGCTCCGGCAAGAGTACCGGGAACCCGTGTTCCGCTTTGAGGTCCGGGGGAAGGAGGTGGCCATAGAGACCCATACGGAATCCCTGTCGCACCTGCAGGTGCCCAGGGTGGTCCTGCCGCGGTACCGGAGTTGGGGCGATATCCTCCGGTGGCTCTTGCAGGAAAACGTGCCCGGGGCGTTCCCCTACACGGCAGGGCTGTACCCTTTCAAGCGCAAGGGCGAGGACCCCACCCGTATGTTTGCCGGGGAGGGAGGCCCGGAACGCACGAACCGGCGCTTCCATTACCTCAGCCTCGACATGCCGGCCAAGCGGCTCTCCACGGCCTTTGATTCCGTCACCCTCTATGGGCATAACCCCGGGCACCGGCCCGACATTTACGGGAAGATCGGGAACGCCGGGGTTTCAATCTGCTGCCTTGACGATGCCAAGAAGTTGTATTCCGGCTTCGACCTCACCGACCCCATGACTTCCGTCAGCATGACCATCAACGGGCCGGCCCCTATGTTGCTTGGCTTCTTCCTCAATGCGGCCATCGACCAGAATTGTGAAAAGTATATCCGGGCACAGGGCCTGGAAGGGGAGGTCAGGGCCAGGATCCGGGACCTTTTTGCAGAAAGGGGGGAGGAACCCCCGGCCTACCGGGGTCCGCTGCCCGAAGGGAACGACGGGCTTGGCCTTATGCTCCTTGGGGTCACGGGCGACCAGGTGCTTCCCGCCGGGGTGTATGAACAAATCCGCGCGGAGACCCTCAGCCAGGTGCGGGGCACCGTTCAGGCCGACATCCTCAAGGAAGACCAGGCCCAGAACACCTGTATCTTTTCCACCGAATTTGCCCTGCGCCTGATGGGGGATGTGCAGGAATACTTCATAGACCACGAGGTCCGGAATTTCTACTCGGTGTCCATTTCCGGATACCATATTGCCGAAGCCGGGGCCAACCCCATTACCCAGCTGGCCTTTACCCTTTCCAACGGGTTTACCTATGTGGAGTATTACCTGAGCCGGGGGATGGACATCAACAGTTTTGGCCCCAACCTGTCCTTTTTCTTCTCCAACGGAATCGACCCCGAATACGCGGTCATCGGGCGGGTGGCCCGCAGGATCTGGGCCAAGGCCATGCGCGAAAAGTACGGGGCCGATGCCAGGGCGCAGATGCTTAAGTATCATATCCAGACTTCGGGGCGGAGCCTGCATGCCCAGGAAATCGACTTCAACGACATCCGTACCACCCTGCAGGCGCTTTACGCCATATACGACAATTGCAATTCCCTCCACACCAATGCCTATGATGAGGCCATTACCACCCCCACTGAGGAATCGGTACGGCGGGCCATGGCCATCCAACTGATCATCAACAAGGAGTTGGGGCTGGCCCGGAATGAAAACCCCCTGCAGGGGTCCTTCATCATCGAGGAACTCACCGACCTGGTGGAGGAGGCTGTGCTCTATGAGTTCGACCGGCTCACCGAAAGGGGCGGGGTGCTTGGGGCCATGGAAACCATGTACCAGCGCTCGCGCATACAGGAAGAAAGCCTCCACTATGAAACCCTGAAACACTCAGGGGCCTACCCGATTGTCGGGGTGAATACCTTCCTGAATTCCAAAGGCTCGCCCACCATCCTCCCGGCCGAGGTGATCCGGGCCACCGGGGAGGAAAAAATGGCGCAAATCGAAACCCTGGAGCGCGTGCACACCCGGTACGCCGAAACAGCCCCCGAATGGCTTATGCGCCTGAAGGACGCCGCCATCCGGAATGAAAACATGTTTGAGGTGCTGATGGAAGTCTGTAAATATTGTTCCCTGGGGCAGATTACCCAGGCCCTCTTCGAGGTGGGCGGGCAGTATCGCCGGAATATGTAAAAAATGCTGGCCGTGGGGTCAGTATCCCAGGCTTTTGCGCCAGTTTCGGAAGGAATGCCTGAACAGCCGTAGCTCCTGCCGCAGCAGGTCGAGGTACTCCTTTTCCCGTACGCCGTCCATTTCAAGGCCTTTGCAGTAACTGGCCAGGTTGCGGGTCATTACCTGTATAAAATGCAGGCTGTGTTCCCGTATGGCCAGGGAACGGGTATTCATGGCCAGGGCGATTTGCTCTGGGATGAGGAGGGAGTCGGTTAGCAGGGAACCGGCGACCTGGTCCCTGAGGTTCTCGGAGGCATAGAGGGCAGGTACATCCGGGCGACGGGCGACGCACAGGGCAATCGCCTGGCTCATGGCCTGCAACTCCAGGGCCTTGCGGTAAACCGGCAGTTTTATTAAACGCTTGGAAGACATTTTCGGTAGCAATTTTCCATAAAATTACCATGAACCCATCAATTTTAAATTTTTATATTAAGGCAATATGGGTATATTGCTTTAAGAAATAAAATATTTAATATCAAATACCGTGGAATTTAAAATGGATCAACTCAACCTCGAGATCCTCGGGGCCTTGCAGAAAAATGCCAGGGCCTCCCTGGCGGGCATTGGCAGACAGGTCGGCCTGACCCCCCCGGCGGTTACCGAACGGGTCAAGCGGATGGAGGATGAAGGCGTCATTGAAGGATACTGGACCAGCGTTTCCCACACCCGGCTGGGGTACCAGCTCAAGGCCATCATCACCCTGCGGGCCTTTATGGGGAAGTTGAAGCCCTTCCTCGATTACGTGAGGAACCTGGAGGAGGTCATCAATTGCTATCGGATTACGGGCAATGAAAACATCATTATGGAAGTGGTCTTCCGCGACCAGTTCCACCTGGAAAAATTCATCGACCAACTGATCCAGTACGGCGAAACCCGCACCCATATTATCCTTTCGGAGATCGTTTCCAATGCGCCCATAGGAAAGCGGTCGACCCGGGGACCGTCCCTTCCCGGGGGCGGCAAAAAGGGATGATTTTAATGGAGTTTGCCTTCATTTTGTGTAATTTAGGAATGTTTTTTCAGTACGCCGGGGATCGCTTTAAGCCTGGCCAGGTTTTTGATAGGGTTTTGTTATGAAGAAACTACTCGTTTTTTTTGTCGTTTTATGCGGCCTGGGCCCCGGCCTGCATAGCCAGGACCTGGTGCTCAGAAGGGGTGTGGTCCTCGATTCGCTGCCGGTACAGGATTCCCTGGCCAGCAAGCTCCGGTTATACCTTCCGGATGGTTTTGACCCCTCAAAAACCTGGCCCTTGCTCTTTGTTTGCAACGACGCGGGGGAGTCGCTGCAAGCCATGCGTTACCTTAAAAAGGCTGCAGATGCCAACGGGTATGTCGTGGCGGCCAGCAGGGAATTGCACGACACCCTGTCCCTTGCCTCGAAAGTGCTTAAAATCAGCAATAGCCTGGTAACCCTGATGGATATGCTGCCCCTGGACCCCGACCGGGTCTACACGGCGGGATACCGGGACGGGGGGGAACTTGCCCTGATACACCCTGCCCTGGTCCCGGCAGTACGGGGCGGGCTGGTGATTGCCTCCGGGATTCCCGAGATTGCCCTGAGCCCCGAATCGAAAAAGTTCCACATCGTCGGGATCATGGGGAAGGGCGACTTCCGGTTCCACGACCTGTGGCACGATGAAGGGATCCTGGATCAGCTCAGGTTCCCGAACCATATGATATTCCATTCCGGGAACGGGGGATGGCCTACCCGGGAGGAACTGGATTTGGGCCTGCAAACCCTCACCCTTTTGGCGATCCGCGACAAGCGCACCTTTGGGGATTCAGTCGCCATAGCCCGAACGTACCAGGCGTTTACCCATTATGTGCAGGGGCTGGAGGAACAGGGCGAGTACCTGTTGGCGCATGGCCAGTTGCAGGGCGCACAGGAGCTGTTTAAAGGCATTGCGGAAACCGGGCCCTTCAGGGAAAGGGAAAAAGCCATCAGGCGGGAATCCGGGTATAAGGAAAAGCAACGGGAATGGCAGGCGGCCATCCAGAAAGAGAATGACCTCAGACACGATTACTTCTACTACCTGGAACAGGACGTGGCAGCCTTCAACCTCAATAATTTGGGTTGGTGGAGGTACCAGGCAGACCAGATCAACGGCATGAAGGGCAGTGCGGAGCCCGAGGAACGCCTGCTCGGACACCGCCTGGAGGGGTACCTCAACGCCCTGGTAGACGACAACATCCGAATGGTGGCAAAAGCGGAGCAACCCGACGAGGACGCCCTGATTTTCCTTTATATGCTCAAAACGGTTACGGCGCCCCTGGATTTCGGGAATTACCTGCAGGTCGTTTCCCTCACCGCCAAATACGGCGATTTCGGGACCGCCAACTTCTACCTGGAAGAACTGCTCAGAAAGGGCTACCAGGACGCCCAGCGCCTCTACAGCCTGCCCAATACCGCCCTGTTGCGGATTACCCCGGAATACAACCAGCTGATTGAAAAATACCTCAGGGCAGCCCGTTATGACATGGAATAAAGGGGGAAATTCCCATCGGACATGCTTCAGGGCGGATAAGGGAGTTCCTGCGGAATGGGCCGCATGTTGTATTTTTGGCCTACCCATTCCCAAATAAGTACGTTATGCAACCCCGCAGCTCAGGCTTTTTGTCCCCTGCCTTCACGATTACCTTTTCGGGCGCCCTCCTGTTTTTAGCCCTGGTGATGGGCTGCGGGGATGGCAGGCGCTACCACGATGAACAGCCCAGGCAATGGCCTGCCGGCAACGATGCCCTGGCCGATATCGGCGAATTCCAGGCCTCCCTCAACGCCACCTTCCGGGATCCGGAGGCATCCCCCCTCCCGGACCGGTACCGCAAAAACTTCAACGGGCTGGAGTTCTATCCGGCCGATACGGCTTTTCGTACCTGGGCGCGGTTGCAGCGCACCCCGGAGGCCCTTCCGTTTGATATGCCCACCAGCACCATGGATGTCGCCCGGGAACGCCGCTATGGCTTTCTTACTTTTGAGCTGAACGGGCAACCCTTTACCCTCGAGGTTTACCAAAGCCCTGACCTCCTGTTGGAAAGCGGGTACGAGGATTACCTGTTCCTCCCCTTCACCGACCTCACCAACGGGGAGGGCACCTATGAAGGGGGCCGCTACCTCGACCTGAGGATCCCCAGCGGGGATTCCCTCCTGCTCGACTTCAACAAGGCCTACAACCCCTATTGCGCCTACAACCCCAAATATTCCTGCCCCATTGTGCCGGAGGAGAACCATTTGGGCACGAAAATTACGGCAGGGGTAAAAAGCTTTAAGAAATAAAATTCCCTGTGGCTTTGGGCCACAGGGAATTTTGTTTTCCCGTAACCAACAGGGCTTACCGGGGGGGGGGGCGCCATACGGCTTCCCGCTCCTGGCCGGTCAGCCCCTACAATGCGGTTCCGGCAGGGTTACGTATTGGGGAGGCCTTTTTTGTCCCTCAGGGGCTACAGCGACAGGAAGAACGACAGTTTATAAAAGTCGTTGGGGGCAAAGCGTTCATCTTCATCCGCCAGGTTGCCCCCAAAGGAAAACCTGAGGCCGGCATTGCCCTTCTGAAACGAAATGGAGCCCTGGCTTACACCATCCTGAAGGCAGCCCGGATCAGTGTTGGTTCATCCGGAAATCGGGATAGGCATCCATGCCGTGTTCGTGTAGGTCGAGGCCTTCCAGCTCCTCGTCCCTGGAAACCCGTATCCCTTTTGTTTTCTTAAGGGCAAACAGGATAAGGAATGCCGAAAGGGTGCAGAATACCCCTGCACTCCCCACCCCGGCCAGCTGATAGAGCAGTTGGTCTATCCCCGCCTTGTCGCCGAAAAGGCCCACGGCCAGGGTTCCCCAGATACCGCAGATCAGGTGGACCGTAACGGCCCCAACGGGGTCATCCAGTTTCAGCCGGTCAATCAGGGCCACGCCCCCAACGATGATGGCTCCAGCGATCAGCCCGACCAGGACGGCCTCATTGGGCGACATCAGGTCGGCCCCTGCCGTGATGCCGACCAGCCCGCCCAGGATGCCGTTCAGGAACATGGTGAGGTCGTAGTTGCGGTAGGCGAGGGTAGACACTATAAATGCCCCGAGGCCACCCGCTGCTGCGGCCAGGCTGGTGGTGGTCAGCACCAGGGAGGTCAGGGCAGGGTCGGCTGAGAGTACGGAACCCCCGTTAAACCCGAACCAGCCCAGCCATAGGATAAGCACCCCTGCAGTGGCCAGGGGGATGTTGTGCCCGGGGATGGCCCTGGGTGTTCCGTCTTCCTTGAATTTGCCAATCCGGGCCCCGAGAAGCCAAATCGCCATAAGGGCCCCCCATCCGCCCACGGAGTGCACCAGGGTGGAACCTGCAAAATCATGGAACCCGGCATTTTCGCCCCCCAGGGAGGAAAGGAAGCCGCCTCCCCACTGCCAGGACCCAACAATCGGGTAGACCAGGCCCACATAGAAGATGGTGAATACCATGAACGGCCCGATTTTGATCCGTTCCGCCACGGCCCCGGATACAATGGTGGCTGCCGTGGCGGCAAACATTCCCTGGAACAGGAAATCGGTCCAGTACGTATAACCCCCGCTGGCGTATTCGGCAGTCAGCCCTGCCGCATCGGTTTGCAGCCCAAACCCGGAAAACCCGAGAAAGCCGTTGAAGTCGCCCGGGTACATGAGGTTAAACCCTCCGATGTAATACATCAGCAGCCCGGTGGTGATGATGAAAATATTCTTGAAGAGGATGTTGATGGTATTCTTTTGCCGGGTCAGCCCGATCTCCAGGAGGGCAAAACCAGTATGCATGAAGAAAACCAGGGCCGTGCAGACCATCATCCAGACATTATTTGCAGTAAACGTTGCGGTGTCCATGAGCTTATTGCGTTTTTAGGGGATTTTAATTAATGCCTTCGTATCCGTTTTCCCGGGTCCGGATCCGATAGGCCTCCAGGACCTCGGAGACGAAAATTTTACCGTCCCCCACATTTCCGGTATGGGCGGAATCCAGCAGGGTTTCCACCGTCCGTTCCAGGAATTCATCCGACACCACAATAACCAGGTAGCGTCTTTGTATGTCCGAGGTGCTGTAGGAGATGCCCCTGTATATATGTCCCTGTTTTTCGTTTCCAACCCCGGTCACATCCCAGTAACTGAAGAAGTTTACTTCAATGTCATGGAGTGCTTTTTTGACCTCATCGAATTTTGATTTTCGGATGATAGCTTCCACTTTTTTCATATCAACATTTTTGAATTGAACAGGCTAAATATACTTTAAACAAAATTACCCCCTAAAAAATAGGGGTTGGTAAGTATAGTTTTAATAATTAAAAAAAATAACCCCCAAAAAAAGGGGGTATAGATAATAAAAATACCATTATATGAAAATCTGTTGAATAAAAGTGGGTTATTTTGGGTATATGATGAAAAAACCGCACGAAATGGCGCTATTTAAAAATGAAAATATTGATAAACCAACAAAAACGTTGATTAAAATATAAATTTTTAAAAGGGGGTTCAGGAGAATCGCGAAAGCCAGACCCCGGCAAAAACGGCGAGGAGGCCGGTGGCGAGGGAGCCGAAGGCATACAGCAGGAAGAGGGTGGTATTGCCTGATTTCAGGAGGGAATACGACTCGAAGCTTAACGTCGAAAAGGTAGTGAAGCCCCCACAGAAGCCCGCCCCCAGCAAAAGGGTTGTTTCCGCGGAGAGCCAATTGTTTTTGGCCGTACTGCCCAGGATAAAGCCCAGAAGCAGGCATCCGAGGATATTCACCACGAAGGTGCCGGTATAGAATTGGGAACCGTTTGGGTTCAGGTAATTACTGAGCAGGAACCTGAGGGCACTGCCTGCCCCTCCACCGAGGAAAATCAGAAGGACCTGTTTCATGTTCTTGGGTGTTGCCGGGGGCACACAATAGAAAAGTGGAAAGCCCGGGCCAACTTGCCCTGCAAAGCTAAAAAAATGTCGCTAGACAGCTTCCTGGTATTTGGAATCCAGGGACCTGATGGAATATACCCGGGCCCTGGGGGCTTTGCTGCGGACCTCATGGCCTTTTTCGGCCGGGGTCCAACGCAGGGAGTTGCTAAATACCAACAACAGGACGTTTAAGAGGATAAGGAAGGCAAAAATCCCTAAAAAGAGCGCCATTTGGAAACAGGTTGTTTAAAAAGGTTAACGCAAAAGTACGTGAATTCTTATAATATACGGTTCGAACCCAACAAAAGGTTGTCAATTGTTGGGATTTTGTGGTAAATGGGAACTTTTCGATTATGGTTTGAGCAGGTATTTAAGGATCAGGAGGATACCGATGAAAAGGAGGAAGAACACCAGTACCCATCCGGCGCCCCGGTAATGCATCCGGTGCCAGGCCCTGTCCTTGCGGTACATCCGTACCATAACGGCGATAAAGGCCAGCAGGAAAATAAGGGCAAAGGCAAGTTGTCCGGGGGTAAACATATTTGTTATTTTAGCGCAAATTAACCCAATTCCCCCCAATTATGAAACGGAAGATCGAAGCGGTGGCTGAATTTCACAAAGCCTTTGGCCTCGGCATTTCAGAGCAACCCCGCGCAGACCTCGGCCCTGGGAAGAACCTGCTTCGCTACAAGCTGATGCGCGAAGAGAATGAGGAATACCTGGATGCCGCAAGCCGGGGCGACCTGGCTGAAGTGGCAGATGCCCTGGGCGATATGCTGTATATCCTCTGCGGGACGATCCTCGAACACGGCCTGCAGCACAAAATCGATCAGGTCTTTGAAGAGATCCAGCGGAGCAACATGAGCAAACTGGGGGCCGACGGGAAGCCCATTTACAGGGAAGATGGAAAGGTCCTTAAAGGGCCGGGGTATTTCAGCCCCGATATTCAGGCCATCCTCGAACAATAAAAAAGCCCGCATCTGCGGGCTTTTTTGACTATTCCACCGGATAGCGCCAGCCAAAAGGGTCTTCCGCCCGGTTGTACTGGATGTCGGTGATGTGTTTCTTGAACCGGGAGGCATAGCTGTCTTCCAATTCCGGCAGGTCGTACCGCTTGCCCTGGTATCCGAAACTGCTGATGGGCGAGATGACCGCGGCTGTACCGGCCCCGAAGAGTTCCTTCAGGGTCCCGTTCTGCGAAGCTTCCACCAGCTCCCTTACCCTGATTTTCCGGACTTCCGTAGGGATGCCTTCTGCTTCTGCCAGTTGCAGGATGCTTTTTCGCGTGACCCCATCCAGGATCCGGTCTGAGGTGGGGCTGGTGAGCAGGGTGTTACCGATGCGCACGAAAATGTTCATGGCCCCGGCTTCTTCGATGAATTCATGGTGGTGGTCGTCGGTCCAGACCACTTGCTGGAACCCGTCGGCCATGGCGAGCTGGGTGGGGTAAAACTGACCGGCATAGTTCCCGCCGGCTTTGGCAAAACCGACCCCTCCGTCCGCGGCCCGGGAGTAGGTTTCCTCGATGCGCACGCTCACCTTCCCTGAGAAGTATGGCCCTGAAGGGGAACAGGCGATGATAAAGATGTATTCATCCGCCGGGGAGGCGTGGAACCCCCTGCCTGAGGCAAAGATGAAGGGCCGGATGTACAAAGAGCTTCCGGGGGCGGTGGGGATCCAGTCCTGGTCGACTTTCAGGAGGGTCTTGAGCCCTTCCATAAATATTTCTTTCGGCACTTCCGGGATGGCCAGCCTTTTGGCAGAGATGTTAAGCCGCCTCTGGTTGTCTTCCGGGCGGAACAACCACACCTTGCCCTCCGTATCCTTGTAGGCCTTCATGCCTTCGAAGATCGCTTGCCCGTAGTGGAAAACCTTGGCTGACGGCTCCAAAGAAACCGGTTGGTAGGGGATTACCCTGGGGTCTTGCCAGGAGCCGTCCCGGTAGGTGCAAATAAACATATGGTCCGTAACCACCTTGCCAAAAGGCAGGTGGTTGAAATCCACTTCTGATCGTTTCGATTGTGCAACCCGCTCTACGGGAATTTGTACGGTTGATAAATCCATAAGGGCTTTTTTAGCGGCCTAAATTTACGGAAATTAAACCACGACCCCTTGCATTTTTCCCTTTAAAATGCGGAGTTTTGTACTTTGAAAAGATATTCGGAATAAAATGAAACAAATTAACATTTTACTTGTTGTTCTAGGGCTTTTTACCGCCTGTAAAGAAACAAAAACGCAGTCGCCCAAGCCGGAATCCACCCGGCAGGAAGCTGCTTTCAGTACGGCCGGTGCCCCGGTTTCAGAAGGGGAAGTGCTGGCCGAAGCCGGCATGGCCGACCTGTACCGGCAGCTCAAACCCGGCGATACCCTCCTGACCCGGTTCGAGGGGGAGGTCGTTTCGGTCTGCCAGATGAAAGGGTGTTGGATGCGCCTGTCCCTGCCCGATGAACAGACCGTGATGGTGCGCTTTAAAGACTACGGGTTCTTTGTGCCCAAAGACATCAGCGGCAGCAGGGTGCTGGTGGAGGGAAAGGCTTTCGTTTCCGAGGTCGATGAGGAGGAGCGCAGGCACATGGCCGAAGACGCCGGCCAGCCCGATTCCCTGATCGCAGCGATCAGGGGGCCCGAGGTCCAGATGGGCTTCGAAGCCTCAGGGGTGCGTATCTTCCGGTAATCCGGGTATATGGAACGGCGGATCGTCCGTACGGCCGATGGGTCCATGACCATCCAGTTGCCCCAATGGCAGGAGCAATACCATTCCATGCACGGGGCTGTGCAGGAAACCCGCCACGTGTTCATCCAGCAGGGGCTTTACAACTTTGCCCGGCGCCCGGTCGATATCCTCGAAGTCGGCTTTGGCACCGGCCTGAACGCCCTGGTGACCCTCCTGGAGGCACCCGTCCTGGGCCTAACCGTCGGCTATACCGCACTGGAGGCGTTCCCGGTTGGGGAAGCGGAATGGCAGGCCCTCGATTACGCGGCCCGGCTCGGGCAGGGGGATGCTGGGGAGGCCCTTTTTGAAGCCCTGCATCGGGCCCCATGGGGGCAACCATGCCAAATTACCCCTGCGTTCAGCCTGCATAAGGTGCTTACCGATTTCCGGGACTTTTCTTCCCAGCCCGCCTTTGACCTCGTCTATTTCGATGCCTTCGGGGCCCGGGTGCAACCCGAATTATGGACGGAAGGCGTTTTCGCCTGCATGTACCAGGCCCTCCGGCCCGGGGGTTTCCTGGTTACCTATGCGGCAAGGGGCAGCGTGCGAAGGGCGATGCAGGCGGTGGGATTCCGTACGGAACGGCTTCCCGGGCCCCCCGGCAAACGGGAGATGCTGCGGGCACAGAAGTGTTAAATCCCTTTAAAAAGCAATGGCCCCCCGCCGGCAAAAGGGTATTTTTGGAAAAAGATTGTTTTGAAAGTACTCATTACAGGCGCCACCGGGCTGGTGGGCTCCGAACTGGTTTCTTCCCTGCGCACTGCCGGCATCCCCGTGCATTACCTCACCACCCGGAAGGGGAAGGTCAGCCAGGCCCCGGATTACCGGGGGTTTTACTGGGATCCGTCACAGGACCAGATCGACCCGGATTGTTTCGCAGGGGTAACCCATATCGTCAACCTGGCGGGGGCTTCCATAGCCAAACGCTGGACCCCGGCCTACAGGGAGGAAATACAAAACAGCCGGACCCAAAGCCTGCAGACCCTCTTCCGGGGGCTTTCTTCCCTGGAAATGCATACGGTGGAATACCTGGTCTCTGCCTCAGCCATTGGGGTATACCCCGATTCCCTCACGGAGTATTATACGGAAGCCTATCCGGAAACCGCTTCGGGTTTCCTGGGGGAAACGGTTGAAAAATGGGAAGCGGCTGCCCGGCAGTTCGATGCCCTTGGCATCCGCCGGGGGATTTTGCGCATCGGCCTGGTCCTTTCCGTCGGAGGAGGGGCCCTGCCCGAAATGATCCGCCCGATCCGGTGGGGCGTGGGTGCTCCCCTGGGTAGCGGGCACCAATGGCAGTCGTGGATCCACCTGCACGACCTGGTCCGCATGATCCGGTTTGCCCTGGAGGAATCGCTCGAAGGGGTGTTTAACGCCGTGGCGCCCAACCCGGTGACCAACCGGAAACTTACCCAGGAAGTGGCTGCACGGCTGGGGAAGCCCCTGTGGATGCCCAGGGTCCCTGCCTGGGGCCTGAGGCTGGTGCTGGGCGATATGGCCTCCCTGTTGCTGGCCAGCCAGCGTGTCAGCTCTGAAAAGGTCGAAATGGAGGGCTTTACGTTCGAGTACGCCAACATCCACCAGGCCCTGGAGGCTTTGCTGCCTTAGTCGGAAAATCCCGCCCCGTCCCGTCCTCAGGCTTGCTGAGGGGACTATTTTTCGTGACATTTTGACATTTCTCGGGAAATGGCAGTACTTTTGCCGTCTTTGTGAAAAGGTGATAAATTCGATCGCGCATGAGTACAACCAACGATACCGATGAAATGGAAGACCTGACCCAACAGGCGGAGGAATCCGGGGGTGACGCCCCTGAGCAGGAAACTACAGACCAGGGGCAGCAGGATCCCGAAGGGGAACTCCGCGAAGCGCTTGAAAAGGAAAAGGACAAATTCCTGAGGCTTTTTGCCGAATTTGAGAATTACAAAAAGCGGACTACGCGGGAGCGGCTTGACTTGTTTAAGACTGCCGGGCAGGAGCTCATGACCGCCCTGCTCCCCGTCCTCGACGATTTTGACCGGGCGGTACGGGAACTCGAGCGGGCCGGGGAAGACGAACTCCTCAAAGGGGTGGTGCTGATCCACAACAAATTTCGGGACACCCTGAGGGCCAAAGGGCTCGAGCCCATTGAGGCCCGGGAAGGCGATGCCTTCGACGCCGACCTCCACGAGGCCGTTACCCAGGTCCCGGCCCCGAAGAAAAGCCTGAAGGGGAAGGTCATCGATGTGATCGAGAAAGGCTACAAGCTTGGCGACCGGGTCATCAGGCACCCCAAAGTTGTGGTAGGAAACTAAGGACATGAAGCAAGACTATTACGACATACTCGGCATCGAAAAAAGCGCATCGGCGGCTGACATCAAAAAAGCCTACCGCAAAAAGGCCATTGAATTCCATCCCGACAGGAACCCCGGGGATTCGGCGGCTGAGGAAAACTTCAAGAAAGCGGCAGAGGCCTATGAAGTGCTCAGCGACCCCGACAAACGGGCCCGTTACGACCGCTACGGCCACGCCGCCTTTGAAGGGAACGGCGGTTTCGGGGCGGGCGGCATGAATATGGAAGATATTTTCAGCCAGTTCGGGGATATCTTCGGGAGCGCCTTCGGCGGGAGCTTTGGCGGTTTCGGGGGGTTTGGCGGGGGCCAGCGAAGGGTTAAGGGAAGCAACCTGCGCATCAGGGTTACCCTGACCCTGGAGGAGGTAGCCAAAGGGGTGGAGAAAAAGGTCAAGGTAAAAAGGAAGGTACAGGCCCCGGGGGTTACCTATACCACCTGCGGTACCTGCGGGGGCAGCGGGCAGGTGACCCGCATCACCAATACCATCCTGGGACGCATGCAAACCGCCACCACCTGTTCCGCCTGTGGGGGTGCCGGCCAGGTTATCGAAAAGAAACCCGCCGACGCCGATGCCCACGGCCTGCATTTCCAGGAAGAAACGGTACCGATCAAAATCCCGGCAGGGGTGGAATCGGGCATGCAGCTCAAAGTGAGCGGCAAGGGGAACGATGCCCCTGGCAATGGTATTCCCGGCGACCTTCTGGTAGCCATTGAAACCAAAGAACACCCTACGCTCAAGCGAGAAGGGGACAACCTGCACTACGACCTGTACATCAGCATCCCGGACGCCGTGCTGGGGACCTCCAAGGAAATCGACACGGTGGAGGGCAAGGTCCGGATCAAGCTTGAACCCGGCATTCAGTCTGGCAAAATCCTCAGGCTTCGCAACAAGGGGATCCAAAACCTGAACGGGTATGGCTCCGGCGACCTGCTGGTGCATGTGAATGTCTGGACCCCCAAGGAACTCAATAAGGAACAGCGCGAGTTTTTTGAGCGGATGCAGTCCGATGAAAAGTTTGAACCCAGGCCTGAAAAATCCGATAAATCCTTCTTCGAAAAGGTCAAGGATATGTTCTCCTGAAGAAATAATGCTTTTTGATTTAAATAAAAAATGTATATTTGACTTGATATTGGGACACCAATATTAATTTTCTTTTTCATAGCAATTTTTTTCCCATCCTTAGACGTCCCGTTTAAGGGTGGGTTTTTGTTTTCAGGGGATCCCCCTTTTCAATGGGGCAATTCCCAAGGCCGGAGGAAGGTTGCCCCTGCCCGGTGCCGGGGAGGTAAAGTAATCCCTATTGCCTATCTTTAGGCACCTGAAAAAAACATTTATGGATCCCATCCTTTCCATCCGGGAGGTAAGCAAGTCGTACGGGGAGTTCAAGGCGCTCGACCGGGTTTCCCTGGAGGTCCCCCGCCATACGATTTACGGCCTGCTGGGCCCCAACGGGGCCGGGAAAACCACCCTGATCCGCATCATCAACCAGATCACGTTTCCCGACCAGGGGGAAGTGCTTTTCGATGGGAAGCCCCTGCAGCCGGGGGATGTGGCCCGGATCGGGTACCTGCCCGAGGAACGCGGCCTGTATAAGAGCATGAAGGTGGGGGAACAGGCCCTTTACCTGGCCCAACTCAAAGGCCTCTCCAAAATCGAGGCCCGGAGGGAACTGGCCTACTGGTTCGAAAAACTGGAAATCGGGGACTGGTGGAACCGGAAAGTGCAGGAGCTCTCCAAAGGGATGGCCCAGAAAATCCAATTTATCGTGACCGTGCTGCACAAGCCCAAACTGCTCATCTTCGATGAGCCGTTCAGCGGGTTTGACCCCATCAACGCGGCGCTGATCAAAGACCAGATCCTGGAGCTCAGGCAACAGGGGGCTTCCATCATTTTCTCGACCCACCGTATGGAATCCGTGGAGGAGCTATGCGAATCCATCGCCCTGATCCATCGGTCCCGGATGATCCTCGAGGGCAAGCTGTCGGACATCAAAAAGGCTTACAAGCTCAACCGGTTCCGGATCCGGTGGACCCCGAAGGCCACCCTGGAAACCCTGGAGGCCCTGGAAGCGAGGACCCCCCTTATCGACCCGGTTTTCGACCCGGAAGAGAACAGTTGGGCATTTACCGTACAGCTCGAGGGGGGGCAACAGGCGCCCCTGTTGGGCTACCTGTCGGAAGGCGGCGCTATTTCTTCTTTCCAGGAGGTCATCCCCTCGGCCAATGAAATCTTTATACAAACGGTTAAAAAACAGGAAGCTCATGCATAAACTGGGCCTGATCATCCGTCGGGAATACCTGGCCAAGGTGCGAAACAAATCCTTTGTGGTGATGACCTTCCTCAGCCCCGTCCTCCTGGTGGGGATGGTGGTCCTGATCGCCTACCTGACCCGGGTCAACGATAACGAAAAGCGGATTGTGGCCGTGTTGAATGAAAGCGCTTTCCTGCAGGATGATTTCCTCCCCAAACCAGGCGTTTCCTTTGTGCCCCTCAAGGGCCTTTCCCTGCAAGCCGCCCGCGACACTACCCTGGCCATGGGCTATTACGGGCTGTTCTACCTGCCCGCGGGCAATTCCCTGGAGCAGGTGGCCGAGGGGGCTTATTTTTATTCCCGCGAGGCCCCCAGTACCCTGGTGCTGGAACGTATCGAGCGGATTGTGGAAAACCGCCTCAGGGAATTCCGGCTCGAACAGGCCGGGATGAGCCCCGACCAGTACGCCCGCCTGGGGAGTGGTTTCGAACTGAACACCGCCACCTTTTCCGGGGAGCGCAGCGGAAAGGGGATCAATGAGTTCAAGGCCCTGGTGGGCGGGGGCTTTGGGTACCTGATCATGATGTTCATCATTATTTACGGGGGTTTTGTAATGCGCTCGGTAATCGAGGAGAAAACCAGCCGCATTATCGAGGTCATCATTTCTTCGGTAAAACCTTTCCAGCTGATGTTAGGCAAGATCATCGGGACGTCCCTGGCCGGGATCACCCAGTTCCTGATCTGGATCTTTTCGGCCACCCTGCTCCTGGTCGGGGCCCTGTTGTTTATGGACCTGGACCCCGGCCTGCTGTTGGGGCAACCTGGCCTGGCCCCGGGGATGGAGCAGGCTTTTGCCCCTGGCATGGACCAGGCCCTGGCTTCCGGCGATTTCAAAGTCGATGAGCAGACCCTGCTCGTGGTCGGGGAGATGCTGAAAATCCCCATGGGGATGCTTGTCTTCTTTTTCCTGGTATATTTTATCCTGGGATACCTGATCTACGCATCGATTTACGCGGCCATCGGGGCCGCGGTGGACAACGAGACGGATACCCAGCAGTTCATTTTTCCCATCCTGCTTCCCCTGATGCTGGCCATTTACGTCGGCTTCTTCTCGGTGTTTTCGAACCCCCACGGCCCCATAGCCGTAGGCTTTTCGATATTTCCCCTCACCTCACCTATCGTAATGCTCATGCGCCTCCCGGGGGGCATCGGGGAAGGCGGGGTCCCGCTCTGGCAGCTCCTGCTTTCGGTGCTGCTCCTGGTGCTGACCTTCCTGGCGATCGTGTACCTGGCCGCGAAAATCTACCGGGTGGGCATTTTGATGTATGGAAAAAAGCCAACCTACAAAGAATTGTTCAAATGGTTAAAATACTGACGCCATGGTCCAGGATAAAGTAGACAAGGTTGCAGCATTCATCGAGAAAGACCTTTGGTCGACCCTGAAGGAAATCCTCAACATGGGCATCCATATCGGGGAGGGGGAGAAGTCCATTGATATTACGGTGGGGTTGCTTTTGTTGGTGACCCTGTCCCTTTTCGCCACCAAGTTCTTTATGAACCAGTTGCGGAAACTCTTTACCCGCCGGATGGATGGGGAAGACCGGCTTAAATTCATCACGATCTTCAAATACATCCGCTACCTGATCTACGTAGTGGTGATCCTGCTCACCATGAGCGCGGCCGGCATTGACATCACCCTGCTGATCACCGCTTCGGCTGCCCTTTTCGTAGGGCTTGGACTGGCCCTGCAGGACCTTTTCCTCGACATCCTCTCGGGCATCATGATCGTGGTGGACAAATCCCTGAGGGTAGGGGATGTAGTCGAAATCGACGGGCGAGTGGGCAGGGTTTCCCAGATCCGGCTGCGGACCACCCTGGCCCAGACCCGCGACGATAAGGTACTGGTGATCCCCAACCACAAATTCATGCAGGATTTGGTGTATAACTACACCCAGAACCATAAAAGCACCAGGGAGTCCGTAAAAGTGGGGGTGGCCTACGGGAGCGATGTGCAGTTGGTAACCCGGCTCCTGCTGCAGGCGGTTGAGGAGCAAAAGGGGGTGCTGAAATCGCCCAAACCTTTTGTGCTTTTCGATGATTTCGGCGATTCGGCCCTCCTGTTCTCGGCGCATTTCCACATTACCGATGTATTTTCCGACCCGCGCCTGAAAAGCCTGATCCGGTACCGCATCGATGCGCTTTTCAGGGAGCACAAGGTCACGATCCCCTTCCCGCAGCGGGATGTGCATTTTTTTGCACATACCCCCCTTCAGGTGGCAGGGGACCGCCAGAACCAAAAACAAGACCCCGACAACCGCGAGGGGTGAGTCGCTCGGGGAGGTTCGTGAAGAAGCCTTCCGTAACCACTAGTACACACTATGGTAAAAAAAATCCTTTTTTCCGTCGTTCTGGTCCTTTTGGCTGCCTGTGCCCGCCGGGGTGCCAATGGGGGGCTTACCCTCGCCGTAGCCGCCAATATGCAATATGCCATGGAAGAGATTGCGGCAGCCTTTACGGAACGGACAGGGATCCCCTGTGTGCTGGTGGTGAGTTCCTCGGGAAAGCTCACAGCCCAGATCCGGGAGGGCGCGCCTTTTGACGTTTTCGTTTCCGCCGACCTGAAATACCCCGAAGCCGTTGAGGACAGTGGTTTGGCCAGCAGCCCCCCACAGGTTTACGCCTATGGCAAATTGGTCCTCTGGACGGTAAAGGAAGGGCTCGAACCGTCGCCGGAGGTATTGGCATCCGGGGCTGTGAGCCATATCGCCCTGGCCAACCCCAAAACCGCCCCTTACGGGCAGGCAGCAATGCAAACACTGGAAGGCCTGGGCCTACTGGAAACGGTGCGCGAAAAGCTGGTATTTGGGGAAAGCATCTCCCAGACCAACCAGTTCATCACCTCCCGGGCCGCAGACCTTGGCTTTACGGCGCTTTCTGTGGTGCGTTCCCTGGAAATGCGCGATACCGGGGCATGGGTGGCCATCGACCCCGGCCTTTACCAGCCCATTGCCCAGGGAATTGTGCTGGTCCGCCAACCGGACCGGGACCCCGGGCCGGCCCGGGCGTTCCTTTCTTTTGTATTTTCGGAGGAATCGAAATCCATCCTCACACGATATGGGTATACCGTAGATGAATAGCCTTAACGGTCATATTGCCACCATTGAAACCGCCGGCCACCTGTCCCTGGTAGGGGTGGACCTCGGGGGAATCCGCCTCTATGCCCTGGTGATTGAGACCCCCCTTACCGCCTCATGGCTGGTGGAGGGGCACCCTGTGGCCGCCCTGTTCAAGGAAACGGAAGTGATCCTGGGCGTGGGGGAATCCTTCCCGGTCAGCATCCTGAACCGCATCCCGGGGATCCTTACCCGGCTGGAGCGGGGAACCCTGCTCAGCCGTGCCGTGCTTCAGGCTGCGGCAGGGGAGGTAACGGCCCTGGTCCCCACGGGTGCCCTCACCGGGTTGGGCTTGCGGGAGCAGGAAGCTGCCGTGGCCCTGATCAAAACCAATGAAATAATGCTCTCGCCCCTATGAACTGGGATCCGCTTATCCTGACCTTCCAGCTGGCTTCGATCACCACGCTCATCCTGCTCGGGGTTTCCATCCCCCTGGCTTCCTGGTTGGCGTCTTCCCAATCGCGGCTCAAACCCGTGGTGGAGACCCTGGTAAGCATGCCCCTGGTCTTGCCGCCCACCGTCCTGGGGTTTTACTTCCTCCTGGCCTTCAGTCCGGGCAATGCTTTCGGGCAATGGCTAGACCAGTGGCTGGGCCTGCAACTTGTTTTTTCCTTCCCCGGCCTGGTGCTGGCTTCCGTGATCTACAGCCTCCCCTTTATGGTGCATCCTATTCAATCCGGCCTTTCGGCCTTGCCTGCCTCCCTGAAGGAAGCCGCCTACGTCATGGGGGTTTCCCGAAAGAAAACGCTGCTCAGGGTCCTGCTCCCCAACATCAAGCCTTCCCTGCTGACCGGGATCGTCCTGGCTTTTGCCCACACGGTCGGGGAATTCGGGGTGGTCCTGATGATCGGGGGCAGCATCCCCGGTAAAACCCGGGTAGCCTCCATCGCCATTTACGACGAGGTGGAAGCCCTCAATTACGGGGCGGCCAACTTTTATTCCGCAGTCCTTTTTGTCATTACTTTCTGTATCCTCCTGCTGGTTTACCTGGTGAACGGGGGGTACGTAAAACGCTTTTGGAAATGATCTCCTGCCAAATAGAAAAGAGCTTACAGGCCGCCGGGGGGGAGATGCGACTCCGTATAGACGTGCAGGTGCCCCGCGGGCAGCTGGTGGCCCTCTACGGGGAGTCCGGGGCGGGAAAGACTTCCACCCTGCGCATGTTGGCCGGCCTGATGGCCCCTGATTCCGGCCGGATTGCGGTAGGCGGGAAAACCTGGTTTGACCCGGCCTCCGGGGTGAACCTGAGGCCCCAGCAACGGGGCCTGGGCTTTGTCTTCCAGGATTACGCCCTTTTTCCCCACCTCACCGTCCGCCAGAACCTCGAGTTTGGGGCGGAAACAGGCCACAAGGCGGGCGTCGATGAACTGATCGCCCTTGTAGAGCTGGGCGAGCTGCAGCACCGCAAGCCCGGAACCCTTTCCGGGGGGCAAAAACAGCGTGTGGCCCTGGCCCGCGCCCTGGTGCGACGGCCTGCCCTCCTGCTGCTCGACGAACCCCTCTCGGCCCTTGACCTGAAGATCCGCCTGAAACTACAGGATTACCTGCTTCGCCTCCACAGGGAATACGGGCTGACCACCCTGCTGATCAGCCACGACCTTGGGGAAATCCATAAGCTTTGCGACCGGGTACTGGTCCTGGAACGGGGGGAGGTGGTCAGGGACGGGACCCCTGCGGAAGTGTTCCTTGGCAATCGGATCAGCGGTAAGTTCCGGTTTACCGGGGAAGTACTGGATATCGAACCCCAGGAATTCCTGTTCCTGGTGACCGTGCGGGTGCAGGACCAGGTGGTACAGGTGGTGGCCCTGCCCTCCGAGGTCGGTGGCCTGACGGTCGGCGACCGGGTCCTGCTGGCTTCCAAGGCGTTTAATCCCGTCCTCTATAAGCTGGAATAGGCGGTTTTCTTCCCGATTCCTTCCCGAGATGGGGAAGAAGTTCATAATTTTGAAAACAAAACGGCGTTTTGCTAACAGGCCTGGACCCCCTGGGCAGAAAGGGCGGGAGGTGACCAAATCGTTGTGCGCTACCTCCCATAACCAACGCTTTTACCCCTGTTGCAGGTGCTAAGGGGAATCAAACCAATGCCATGCCAATGTCAAAAATACTAGTGATTGAAGATGAGTCCGCCATCCGCAGGGTGTTGGTCAGGATCCTCCGCGAGGAAAACGAGGCCTATCAGGTCGAGGAGGCCGAAAATGGGGCAGAAGGGCTCGACCGGATCCGCAAATCGGATTTTGACCTGGTGCTCTGCGACATCAAGATGCCCCGGATGGACGGGGTGGAAGTTTTGCAGGAAGCCCGGCGGATTAAGCCAGAAGTCCCATTCATTATGATTTCCGGGCACGGGGACCTCGACACTGCCGTGCAGACCATGCGCCTGGGCGCCTTTGATTACATCTCCAAACCCCCCGACCTGAACCGCTTGCTGACCACGGTCCGCAATGCCCTGGATCGCAAGGAGCTGGTAGTGGCCAACCAGATGCTCAAGAAAAAAGTGAGCAAGAACTACGAAATGATCGGGGAGAGCCCCGGCATCTCCAAAATCAAGGAGATGGTCGATAAGGTGGCCCCTACCGATGCCAGGGTGCTGATCACCGGTTCCAACGGCACCGGGAAGGAATTGGTGGCCCATTGGATCCACGAAAAGAGCGGGCGCTCTGGCGCTCCCTTCGTGGAAGTGAACTGTGCCGCGATTCCCTCCGAACTCATCGAGAGCGAACTCTTCGGACATGTCAAGGGGGCCTTTACCTCTGCCGTCCGGGACCGTGCCGGGAAATTTGAAGCGGCCGATAAAGGGACCCTGTTTTTGGATGAAATCGGCGACATGAGCCTGTCGGCCCAGGCCAAGGTGCTGCGCGCCCTTCAGGAAAACAAAATTTCCAGGGTGGGTTCCGACAAGGACATCAAGGTGGATGTCAGGGTGGTGGCCGCAACCAACAAAGACCTGCAGAAGGAAATCGCGGAAGGGCGGTTCCGGGAAGACCTCTACCACCGGCTGGCCGTCATCCTGATCCGCGTACCCGACCTGAATGAGCGGCGCGAGGATATCCCCCTGCTGATTGCCCATTTTTCCGGGAAGATCGGCGAAGAACAGGGCATCGCCCCGAAACCTTTTTCAAAAGAGGCAGTCGCCCTCCTTCAGAAATACGACTGGACCGGGAATATCCGGGAATTGCGCAACGTGGTGGAGCGCCTGATTATTTTGGGGGGTAAGGAGGTGAGCCCGGAGGATGTCCGCCTTTTCGCCAGCAAGTAAGGCCCCCCTACGGGTTGCAGGGCTCGAGTTGATACAGGGCGATTTCCGTGATTTCCCGGGTTCTGAGGCTGTAGTACCGCTGGGCAGCCGTCAGGTCCCCATCCTGTAGTTGTTTTTCGCAATGGCGGTAAACGCGGCGCACAAAATCGAGGGCTTCCTCGCAGGGAACCCCGGCGACGATTTCCTGAAGTGATTTTTCGTAATTCACCAGGGCGTTGTTGATTTTTGCTTCCAGGGCCTTCTCTTCCTCCCGTAGCCTTTTAACCGGGCCCTGATCCATCCTGGGCCCAAGCCCGGCGCGGAAACGCCCTTCCTCGTCGGGGTGCTGGTGCACCGTACCGTGTTCCCTCAGGGCATCCAGTCCGGAATCCAGATAGTCCAGGGCCCGCACCAGGGGGATCCGGGCGCCCTGAAGGGTGGTGACCCGGGTGGCCAACTTAAGGTTTTCAAGGCTTTCGGAAAGGTTTTTCTGGGCGTACTCGCAACCGCAGGCCTTCAGGGTTTCCCTCGACTTTTCCAGGGTATTCAGGGCTTTAAAGGTGTGATACCTCACAAGGTTGAGGTCGTTTTCCGCAAGAGCTTTTTCGGTAAGTGCCCTGGTCCCGGAAAGGGCCGTTTCGGTATTCATGCAGGCCTCGTCTGGGGTAGCGGCCATCAGGAAGAAACACCCTCCAAGGCCCAAAAGGCGGGTTAGCAACGACATAGCATAAGTTTTTTGGACCCTGCGGTCCGGATTTGGGTACGATAAAAGTACCCTCCTGAGAGCGCCGGGCCGAATTTTTTCGACCAGCCGCCCGTTCTTACCGCCCTCCGGGAAGTGGGTTTCTCAGCCTATCGCCCAACGGTACTTTTTATCCGGGCACTGGCACATGCTGGACAAATTATTTTATCTTAAGGCCATGGAAAAAAGCAATGCATCGCAGTACCTGGCCCACCCTGAGGTGTCCCTGGCCTCCCGGGCGACCCATGAGGACTTCGGGTTAAGCGAAAAAGCGCTCAAAAAAAAGCTGCGAAAAATCAGGGAAGAGTTGGGCGACTTCCAGGACAGGATGTACGCCCATGGCAAATATGCGGTGCTGGTATGCCTGCAGGGGATGGATACCTCGGGGAAAGACAGCCTGATCCGGGAGGTATTCAAGGATTTCAATGCCCGTGGGGTGGTGGTGCACAGCTTCAAGGTGCCCACGGACCTCGAGCGCAAGCACGATTACCTCTGGAGGCATTACCTGGCCCTGCCCGCGCGGGGGAAGTTCGGGGTCTTTAACCGTACCCATTACGAAAACGTTTTGGTGACCCGGGTGCACCCGGAATACCTGCTGGGCGAACTACTGCCCGGTGTGGATTCCCTGGAAGACATCGACGATGCGTTTTGGGACAAACGCTTCCGACAGATTGAAGCTTTTGAAAAACACCTGGCCGAAAACGGGACCCTGGTCTTTAAGTTCTTTTTGCATATTTCCAAAGAGGAGCAGCGCAAACGGCTACTGAGGCGGCTGCACCTGCCCCGGAAAAACTGGAAGTTCTCCCCGGGGGACCTCGACAAACGCGAACAATGGGATGCCTACCAGGCGTGCTATGAGGAAGCCATCCGCCGCACCACTAAGGACCACGCTCCCTGGTACATCATCCCCTCCGACAGCAAGGAAGGTGCACGGGTTATCGTGGCCGGGATCCTGCTGGAAGTCCTGAAGGGGTATACCGATATCAGGGAACCCGAACTGGCACCGGAAGTAAAGAAAAACCTCGACTTTTATATTGAACAACTGGAAAACGAAGGATAGATGGAATTTGAGCCAAAGTACACAATACACCCAAAGTCAAAAACCGGGGGATGGGCAGTTCTGTTAATGGCACTAGCGCTGCTGCTCAGTAGCTCCCAGGGCCTGTCGGCGCAGCAGCCCGATGAGGAAATGCTGCGTAGCCTTTACACGGCTTCCCTGACCCGGGGGAAATCGTATGAATGGCTGAATCACCTGTCCAATCAGATCGGCGGGCGGCTTTCCGGGTCGGTGCAGGCGCAGCAGGCGGTGGACTACACCCGGAAGGAACTCGAGGCTTTGGGGCTCGACCGCGTTTGGCTGCAGCCTGTAATGGTGCCCAAATGGGTGCGGGGGACCCCGGAATTCGCCTATTTTGAAACCGAACCGGGTGCAACGACCAACGTGCCCATCTGCGCCCTTGGCGGGTCGGTAGCCACCCCGGGTGGAGGGCTGAAGGCCCCTATGGTGGAAGTGCGTGGGGTAGAGGACCTGGCAAGGCTCGGACGGGAGGCTATCGAGGGAAAGATCGTTTTTTACAACCGCCCCATGGACCCCACCCTGATCAACACCTTCCAGTCGTATTCGGGTTGTGTCGACCAGCGGTATTCCGGGGCGGAAGAAGCGGCAAAGTACGGGGCAGTAGGGGTGATTGTCCGATCGATGAACCTCAGGCAGGACGATTATCCGCATACCGGTTCCATGAGCTACGGCGATTTGTCTTTGAGCGAACGCATTCCCGCGGCTGCCATCAGCACCAATGGGGCCGAGTTGCTCAGTACGACCCTGGCCCTGAACCCGGACGTCATGTTTTACTTCAGGCAGAATTGCCGACAGCTCCCCGACGTGGAGTCCTATAATGTAATCGGGGAAATCCGCGGCAGCGAATTCCCGGAGGAAATCATCGTGGTCGGCGGGCACCTCGATTCCTGGGACCTGGGCGATGGTTCCCACGACGACGGGGCGGGTTGTGTACAGAGCATGGAAGTGCTCCGCCTGTTTAAAACGGTAGGCTACCGCCCCCGGAGGACCGTCAGGGTAGTCCTGTTCATGAACGAAGAAAATGGCCTGCGCGGGGGGCGGAAATATGCGGAGGAGGCGCGCCAGAAAAACGAACGGCACCTTTTTGCCCTGGAAAGCGATGCGGGGGGCTTCACCCCAAGGGGTTTTTCCTTTGACTGTACCGACGAGGAATACGCCCATATCGCCGGATGGAAACCGCTGTTTGAGCCTTATTTGATCCACCAGTTCGAACGCGGGGGCAGCGGGGCCGATATTGGGCCGCTGAAATCTGAAGGCCTGGTGCTGGCAGGGTTACGCCCCGATTCCCAGCGCTACTTCGATTACCACCACGCGGAGAATGACACCTTTGAGGCGGTAAACAAAAGGGAACTGGAACTCGGGGCGGCCACCATGGCTTCCCTGGTGTATCTTGTAGATCGTTACGGCACAGGGCCCCGGCCCATCATCAGGGGCCGCTAGCGGGCGGCCCACCCGCCGGAAATTCGCTACCTTTGCCCCTAAATCATTTAAGCATGCAAGAAGGAATCTACGCAAAATTCAATACGGATAAAGGGGAAATCCTCGTGCTGCTGACCCACGATAAAACCCCCGGCACGGTGGGCAATTTCGTGGGTTTGGCGGAGGGAATCCTTAAGAACACCGTGAAAAAACCGGGTGAGCCCTACTACGACGGGCTTCGCTTTCACCGGGTTATCGCCGACTTCATGATCCAGGGGGGATGCCCTTCCGGGACCGGAACCGGCGATCCGGGGTACAAATTCGATGACGAATTCCATCCCGACCTGCAACACGACCGGCCCGGGGTGCTGTCCATGGCCAACGCCGGCCCCGGCACGAACGGGAGCCAGTTCTTTATCACCCATGTGCCCACCCCCTGGCTCGACCGGAAGCATACGGTTTTCGGGCATGTGACCAAAGGCCAGGACGTGGTGGATGCCATCCGCCAGGGCGACCGCATCCTTTCCCTGGAAATCGTCAGGGTAGGGCAGGCTGCCCTGGGTTGGGACGCTGTTGCGGCCTTTGAGGGTTTTGTAAGGGGCAGGGAAGAACGCCTGGCCCGGGAAGAGGAAGCCCGGCGCGCCCGTCTGGAAGAACTTTCCAAAGGCTTTGAGACCACCCCCAGTGGCCTGAAATACAAAATCCTTAAGGAAGGTGACGGGGCGAAACCCAACAGGGGCGACAGGGTCTCGGTACATTATGAGGGTTCCCTGCCCGACGGGACTGTCTTCGACAGCTCGTTCCGCAGGAATGAACCCATTGAATTCCTGCTGGGCGAGGGCCAGGTGATCCCGGGATGGGACGAGGGCATACAGTTGTTGCGCGTGGGCGACCGCGCCCGCCTGATTTTGCCGCCTGAGCTTGCATATGGATCCCGGGGAGCCGGGGGGGTAATCCCACCCAACGCGACCCTGGTTTTTGAGGTTGCCCTGGAAGGCATTAGGTGACGGGGGAGCCAGGTTGCGGAACGGTTGCCCGCGACGCCAGCCGACAAAAAAAAATCCCCGGCATTGCCGGGGATTTAACAAAGAATACGAATGTCGTTAGTCTATAACCTTAACATCTACGGCGTTTAACCCTTTTCTTCCCTGTTGCAGCTCAAATTCTACAACATCACCTTCGCGAATTTCGTCAATAAGGCCGGAGTGGTGTACAAAATGATCTTCCTTTGAACCTTCTTCTGTGATAAATCCATATCCTTTGGACTCATTGAAGAATTTAACTGTTCCTGTACTCATAAAAAAATATATAAAATGATTAGGCCTCAAAGGTACGCTTAATAATCCATCTCAGGCCTCTTTTTTGGAAATACTTTCAAAATAAGCCATTTAGGGCCTGAAAATCGGCGTTACAGGCCCGGGTCGGGGGTGAGGCGCAGGTACGGCCTGATTTCTTCCACCCCGGCGGGAAACAGGTCCCTGGCCTCCCCGGTGGGGATCGCCGGGCTCACTACCACCTGATCCCCCCGGTTCCAGTTGGCAGGCGTAGCTACCTTGTGGGAGGCGGT
>CAZIJW010000019.1:0-16747 GCA_964539905.1 uncultured Robiginitalea sp. | reverse complement strand
GGCGGTATCGCCCAGTTTTAAGGATGGTGTCATGGAGTTATTGTTTTTAAAGCCTATAAAAATAATAGGATAAATAGGATAATAAAAACCAAAACCCGTTAAAAAATCTCAATACCTTTGATTTCGTTGGATTTCCCCTGTAAAAAAAGCTCACATGGATACCCCGGAAAAGGATTCCCTCCGCTACCCCATTGGAACGTTTAACCCCCCGGATCCCATAACCCGGGAGGCCCGGGAGGCCTGGATTTCGGAACTCGAGGGCTTCCCGGCCCGCCTTTCGGCCCTCGTGCTTCCCCTGGATGACCACATCCTGGAAACCCCCTACCGCCCCGGGGGATGGACGGTAAGGCAGGTGGTCCACCACCTGGCCGATAGCCACCACAATAGCTATATGCGCTTTAAATGGGCCCTGACCGAAGATGTCCCGCTCATCAAGGTTTACGATGAAAAGGCCTGGGCGGCCCTCCCCGATGCCACCCGTGGCCCGGTCGCCCTGTCGCTCGACCACCTTAAGGCGGTGCATTCCCGACTGGTCTACCTGCTCCGGGAGCTCGATGAGGACCTGCTCCAGCGGCGCTTCCGGCATCCGGAAAGCGGCGAAAGCACCTTACTGGAGAACATCGGGAGGTATGCCTGGCATGGAAACCACCATTACGCGCACATTGAGAACCTCCTGACGTCAAAGGGGTGGATGCCCTGACTCCCGGAGTTCCCGGGTGAGGATCCACATCATCTTTTCATCGGGAAGCACCTCAGGGTAGGGGACCTGGGTCTGGCCGACCCGTACAAAACCATTTTTAAGGTAGAAGGCAAGGGCGGGACCCTTTTGCATGGCCTCCAGCCATAGCACATCGCGGCCCGATTCCCTGGCGAACCGCTCGATTTCGCGCAGCAGGGCCGTTCCCATCCCCTTGGCGGTAAAATCCTTTTTCAGGTAGATTTTTTCGATATAAACCGAACGGCCCGCAGGGAACCCCGGCAGGTCCCGGTCCAGGACGAGTTTGCAGATCCCCGCTACCTGATCCCCTTCCCGGAGCAGCCACAACCTGCAGGCCGGGTCCTGCAGTTGTTTTTTGGCCAACGGCAGGGTGAAGTTTCGCGACAGGTACGGCCCCGGGTCGCCCCCGGGCCAGAGATGGCAGTAGTGGTCCGTGTAGGCCCTGGCCCCTGTGGCCACATAGGCTGGGAGGTCAGCCTCCGATACCGGCGTGAGGTTCCAGGCCGTCGGGGAATCGGCAGGGTCCTTTGTTATGGTGAACCTACCTTCCATTTGATATTGCAACCCAGGCTTGGTTTCTGGGGATCCGGGGCCGGCCGTCCTTCAAGGAGGCATTGCATAGCTTCTTCCAGGTCTTTCCCGGTAACCGGGATGCCATTGTCCGGACGGGAGTCGTCTAATTGCCCCCGGTAGAAAAGCGACAGTTCCCCATCGAAAAGGTAAAAATCAGGCGTGCAGGCGGCATCGTACCTCCGCGCCGTTTCCTGGGTTTCGTCGTAGAGGTACGGGAAGGGGTACCCTTCGCGGGCCGCCGTTTTTTTCATCAGGTCGGGGTGGTCTTCGGGATAGTTTTCCACATCATTGCTGGAAATGCCCACAAAGCCGATCCCCCGGTCCATGTATGCCTTTGCCAGGCGCACAACTTCGGCATTCACATGTTTTACAAACGGGCAGTGGTTACAGAGGAACGCGACTATCGTTCCCTTCCTGCCCTTAAGCTCCTCAAGGCCCAAAAGCCGGCCGCTTACGGTATCCGGGAGTCGGAAATCCGGGGCACGGGTGCCCAAAGGAAGCATATTGCTGGGGGTTCTGGCCATCTGGCAGGGTTTTGGATTACGTTCCTTAAAGGTATTAAATACTTGCGTATTCGTACCCGTCTTTCTATCTTCTCCGGGGGGAAAGCGGTATCTTTTGGCCGGGTTCCCGACGGGGTCCGATCGTTCGGGAATCCCCCCTGTACGTCGCTGATGGAAAACCAGATAGACCAGATCCGGATAGATTTTGACCACGAGGCCCTTTGGACCCTTAACGTGGCCCTGGCCCTGGTGATGTTCGGGATTGCCCTGCAAGTGCGCCCGTCCGATTTCCGGGAGGTACTGAACAACCCCAGGTCCGTGTTGGCCGGGGTGTTTTGCCAGTTCCTGCTGCTGCCCGCCCTTACGTTCCTCCTGGTCTGGTGGTGGGAACCCCTGCCCAGTTTCGCCCTGGGAATGGTGTTGGTGGCGGCCTGCCCGGGAGGTAACGTTTCGAATTTTATGGTCCACCTCTCCGGGGGCAATACGGCCCTGTCTGTAAGCCTTACTGCCCTGGCAACCCTTTTTGCCGTGGTCCTCACGCCCCTGAACCTTAAGCTGTGGGGTAGCCTTTACGGGCCCACCCACCTCCTTTTGAAAGAAGTCCACATCGACCTTTGGGAAATGATCCGCCTGGTAGCCCTCCTGCTGGCCGTCCCCCTGGCTGCCGGAATGGCTGTTCGGGCCTGGAAACCCATGGTGGCCTTACGCCTGGGAAAGCTGTTCAAAAGCGTTTCCCTCCTGTTTTTCCTGTTCCTCATTTTCCTGGCCCTCTACAACAACCGCGGGATATTCCAGGAATACGTCGGCATGGTTTTCGCCCTGGTGTTGTTCCATAACCTGGCCGCATTGGCCACCGGTTTTGCCATGGGCCATGCCCTGCGTCTCCCGGGAAAAGACATCAAGAGCATTACCCTCGAAACCGGGATACAAAATTCAGGCCTGGGCCTGCTGCTCATCTTTACGTTTTTTGAGGGCCTGGGGGGAATGGCCCTGTTAGCTGCCTTCTGGGGGATCTGGCACCTGGTTTCCGGGCTGGCCCTCGCCTCCCTGTGGGGGTGGGTCCCTTCCAAAACGGAATCGATGTTATGAGGAACTGGCCCTACGACCTGCTCAAGCGGCTTATCCGGGCCGGGTTTTTTTGTTATTTCCGGGAAATCCGCATGGAGGGGATCGACCGGGTGCCGGCCTCAAAACCTGTCATGCTGCTGCTCAACCACCAGAATGCCCTGTTGGACCCCCTTCTGTATGCGGCTTTTGCCCGTGCGCGACGGCCCTATTTCCTGACCCGCTCCGACGTGTTTAAAAACCCGCTCCTGAGGGGTTTTTTCAAAGCCTTGCGGATGCTGCCAATTTACCGCCTGCGAGATGGCAGGGAAACCCTGCAACGCAACCAGGAGGTTTTTGCTTTATGTGCCGGGCTGTTTTCCAAAGGGGAACATGTTTTGCTCTTCCCCGAGGCGAACCACAACCTCAGGCGGCAGGTCCGCCCGCTGAGCAAGGGGTTTACCCGGATTTTGGAGCACGCCCTGGACCGGGACCCCGGGTTGGACCTTTACCTGGTGCCCACAGGCCTCAATTACGAACAGGCCGACCGGTTCCCCGATCGCGTGGCCTTTTATTTCGGAGAGCCTTTCGCCCTTAAGGAATACGTTAGCGAAGAAGGGAATACACTTCACGCCAAGGCCCTGAAAGACCGGGTATTCGAGGAGCTCACCCGCCTGACCACCCACATCCCGACGGGGGAAGACTATTCCCGGCGGATTGGGGAACTGGAGGGGCGGGGTGTTGATTTCCTCAATCCTTCGGAGGTTAACGGAATACTTCAGGGGGCTTTGGGCCCAAAGCTGCCCCGGCGCACCCGGCATCCTTTTTGGGGAAGGGCCTGGGACTATGCCTTCAGGGCCCTCAACGGCCCGTTTTGGCTTCCCTGGGCCCTATGGATAAAACCGAAGGTTTGGGAGCCCGAATTTATGGGGACGTTCCGGTTTCTATACGCCCTGATCGCTTATCCCTTATGGCTGCTCCTGCTGTATGCCTTCCTTACGGCGCTGATCGGGCCCCTGGCATCCTGTATTGTAGTGACGCTGCTGGTACTGCATAACCTGGCCTATGTGAAATGGAGGGGTTGACCCGGATTGGTCGCATAGCGCCCGTCCAAACACGGGATTGCAGCTACGGTTTCAGCCCGGGTAAAGTGCTTTTTTTTTGACCGTTTGCCCTTCTCCGAAAAGGGATCAGATATCGTCGAAGTCGACGTCGGTGAAGCTGCTGGGGGAAGCTTCCAGGGAACCGTTCTCAGAGAATTCCGTTTTCCTGAAATCCTTTTGGTGCCGCTCAGAGATGACCTCCTGTCCCTTTTCATTGATGATGTAATCCATCATTTCCTCGAGGATTTCGCGGAAAGGGTCAAAGTCTTCCTTGTAGAGGTAAATTTTATGTTTTTTGTAGTGGAAGGACCCGTCTTCGTGGGTGAATTTTTTGCTTTCGGTAATCGTCAGGTAGTAATCCCCTGCTTTGGTGCTTCTTACGTCGAAGAAATAAGTCCTCCGGCCTGCTCGCAAAACCTTTGAATGTATCTCTTCCTGATCCATTAAATCTTTCTCACTCATGGTTGGGCTCGGTTTTGTTAAAGAAATCAAAAATGTAAAAAAAATAAGAATCCACCAAGATTTTCCTAGATTTCTTTCCCGGATAGCTGGTTGATATAAAGCTCTTTGTAGTAGCCGTCTCGGGCGAGGAGTTCCTCGTGCGTCCCCGCCTGAAGGACCCTTCCCTGGTCCAGGACAATGACCTTGTCGGCATGGATGGCGGAAGACACCCTGTGGCTGACAATCAGGGTGGTCTTGTTCCGGGAAGCTTTTTTGAGGTTGGCGAGGATGGCTTCTTCCGTCTCGGTATCCACCGCGCTGAGGCAGTCGTCGAAAAGGTAGATGACCGGGTCCTTCAACAGGGCCCTGGCGATGGAAACCCGTTGCTTTTGCCCCCCGCTCAGGGTGATGCCCCGCTCCCCCAAAACGGTCTCATATTTTTTGGAAAACCCGGTGATGTTCTCGTGTACCACCGCCATTTTAGCCACGGCTTCAATTTCGTCAGGCCCGGCTTCCTCTTTCCCGAAGCGGATGTTGTTCCCAATGGTGTCCGAAAACAGGAAGGCATCCTGGGGTACGGCCCCGATGGCTTCCCTCAGGGATTTCAGGTTGAGTTCCCGCACCGGGACATCATCGATACGGATTTCCCCGGAACTGACATCGTAAAGGCGGGGGATAAGGTCGAGGATCGTGGACTTCCCGGACCCTGTCTTGCCCAGGATGGTCAGGGTCTGGCCGGGTTCCACTTCAAAAGAAACCTCGTGCAGGGCCTCGATACCGGTATCGGGATAGGTGAAACTCACCCGGTCAAAGGTGATCTTCCCGGTAATCGGGGTCGGCTCCGGGCACAGGTTTTGTATTTCAGGTTCCTGTTGCAAAAACTCGTTGATGCGCTTTTGGGAGGCCTCTGCCTGCTGGACCACCGAGGTCAGCCACCCGACGATGGCCACCGGCCAGGTCAGCATGTTTACATAGAGGATGAACTCCGCGATGGTCCCGATGGAATCAATGGCCCCTGACAGGTATTGCTTTCCCCCCACATAGATGACAAATACATTGCTCACCCCGATCAGCAGGATCATCATGGGGTAAAACCAGGCGTTTACCCGGGCAAGGTCCATGCTCTTCGCCCGGCCTTCCAGGGATAAAGCCCGGGCCTGGCTATTGATATGGGGCTCCATGATGTAGGCCTTGATTACGGAAATCCCGGAAAAGGTTTCCTGGGCGAAGGTGGAGAGGTCTGAGAGGAATGCCTGCACCCGGGTGCTGCGTTTGTGGATAATACGGCTGATCCAGTAGATGAGCACCGAGAGCACCGGAAGCGGGATGAGGGCGTAAAATGCCATGGTTGGCGCCTTGATAAACATCAGGGGGACCAGGCAGGCAAACAGGGTTAGGGTCTGGATCCCGTACATAATGGCCGGGCCTGCGTAGTTCCGCACCTGGTTCACGTCTTCGCTGATGCGGTTCATCAAATCGCCGGTACGGTTAGACTTGTAGAAGTTCAGGCTGAGCCGCTGGTAATGGTCGAAGACTTCGTTTTTCAGGTCGTATTCGATATAGCGCGATACATTGATGATGGTTTGCCGCATCAGGAAGGTGAAAAAACCGGAGAGCAGGGCGGCCCCTACGATGATCCCGATAAACCACAGCAATTGCTGTCGGGCCACCGGTTCCGTGATTTCGGCGGCAAGGTATTGCTCCACCACCTCGATGATGTTTTTAACGTACGACGGCATCACCAGTTGAAAGACCCGGGCGATGATGGTGATCAGGATGCCCAGCAGCAGTTTGGACCGGTATTTCCGAAAGTATTTGTTGAGGTGTCGGAGTTCTTTCATAAGGCGCGGAGGAATGCTGGATGGGGGCATCCGGTGTTCCCGGGGACAAAGATAGGGCTTTGATTGGTATGCCGGCGCTCCCGGAAAGATTCAGGAATGATAATGGGAATTTTACCTTCCGTTCCAAATAGATTGCTATTTTTGCCCTCGTTTATCGCTCCAAAGTTCTTTGCATGCTCACAAGAAGGCAAATCCGGGTTAAGGTAATGCAGTGCATCTACGCCCTGGCACTCTCCAGGGAAGGTTCCCTGGAAACCCAGCAAAAATTCCTCAACCAGAGTATCGCCCAAACCTTTACCCTGTACCTGCTCATACTGGCCCTGTTGAGGGAATTGCACCAACTGGCGGTGGAACGCGTACAGAAAGGGTCTCAGAAATACCTGAAAGCCGCGGATGACGAGGTGGGAAACCCTTTGCGGCTCAGCGAAAACCAACTCCTGCTTCAGATTGCCGAAAACCCTTTGCTGAAGGATGCCCTGGCCAAACGCAAGTTGCGGCAATGGTACCTCAATGAGGAGTATGTGAAAATTGTGCTCAAAGATATCCTGGCAAGCCCGCTTTACCAGGAATATGTTGCGGCCCCGGTTTCTTATGAGGCAGATCGCGACTTCCTTTTGGCGGCCTTCCGCGAAATCATCGCCCCAAACCAGAAGATCTACGATTTCCTTGAGGACGAGGGGATTACCTGGGTAGACGACCTCCCCCTGGTGAATACCTTCCTGCTGAAGCAATTGCGGAAGATGAAGCCCGCCACCCCCCATACCTATTTCCTGCCCGCCCTCCTGAAGAACGAGGAAGACATGGCGTTTGCCCGGGAGCTTTTGGATAAAACCCTCCTCCGCGGGGCTGACCTCGAGAAGGAAATGGAGGGCAAGACCCCGAACTGGGACAAGGAACGGATTGCGGAACTGGATGCCATCCTCCTGAAAATGGCAATTGCGGAGTTGCTTTATTTCCCTTCCATCCCCGAGCGCGTCACCATAAACGAGTACCTGGAGATCGCCAAGGAATACTCCACCCCGAAAAGCAGTATTTTCATCAATGGCGTCCTCGACAAATTAATCAGGGAGTACCGGGAATCCGGCCGGCTCAAAAAAACGGGCAGGGGGCTGTTATAACCAAATATTCCGTAGTTTTGCGTGAAATCAAAAAAAAAATAAACTATCATGAGAAAAGCAACCGTCATTCTTGGGGTTTTTGCCCTTGCCGCCCTGGTTTCCTGCAAGGAAAAAGCCTCTGAAAAGATCGATGAAGGGAATGTAGCCACCGCTGCCCAGCGCGATGAAGCCGCCAAAAGCCTTCCCGCAATGACTTTCGAAGAAGCGGAATTCGATTTCGGCACCATTGAGCAGGGTACCCCCCAGGAGCATACGTTTGTCTTCACCAACACCGGGGATGCCCCTTTGATCATCACCAATGCCACCAGCAGCTGTGGTTGTACCGTTCCGGACTATCCGAAAAATGTGCCGATCCAGCCCGGGGAAAAAGGACAACTGGTCGTGAAATTCAACGGTTCCGGCCTGAACCAGGTCATGAAAACCGTAACGCTGAGCACCAATACGGCCAAAGGCCAGGAAATGCTTCGCATCAAGGCTTTCGTACAGGCAAAGGATGGTGCATCGGCTGCCCTCGGCCCCGTTGCAAACTAAATCGAGGTTCACAAAAACTTTAAAACAAACCCATGGGTGAACTAGGACAGTTCCTTCCCCTGCTGTTGATTTTTGCCGTGGCGTATTTCTTTATGATACGCCCGCAGGTCAAACGGCAGAAGGATGAAAAGAAATTTGTGGAATCCCTGAAGAAGGGTGACCGCGTAATCACCAAAAGCGGCCTTCACGGCAAGGTGGTGGACCTCAATGACAATGATTTTTCCTGCATCATTGAAACCATGGCAGGACGCCTTAAGTTTGACCGCTCAGCCATTTCCATGGAACTGAGCAAAAAACTGAACGCACCGGCCAAGAAGCAATAGTACTTCTTCTTAAATGGAAAGAAAAGCACCGGTAATCCCGGTGCTTTTTTATGCTGGCGTTTAACGGCCGACCTCCTCTGCTTTAAGCGGATCTTCCAGGTCTACATCCACATCTGCTGTAGTGCGTTCCTCCACAAAATACATTTTCATCATCCCCTTGCTCTTGACTTCCACCATGCCCCGGAATTCACAGTGAAATTGTTCTTTGATCAAAAGGAAGGTATCCTCGGAGACATTGATCTTTCCGGGCTGGGAAGTAGATTCCATTCGGGAGGCAATGTTGACGGTATCTCCCCAGATATCGTAGGCAAATTTTTTGGTTCCAACCACCCCGGCAACCACTGGCCCGGTGTGGATTCCGATACGAACCTCAAAACCGGTGACGTCCGCGTACCCCTCTTCCGAGACGATCTTCAGGAATTTAAGTGCCAGGCGAACCATTCTTACAGCGTGATCCTCTGCGGGAAAAGGGAGCCCTCCGGCGCACATATAGCAGTCTCCCATCGTTTTGATTTTTTCCAGGCCGTATTCCTCCACGGCCTCGTCAAATCGGGAGAAATAATAATCTACTGTCTTTACCAGGTCCTCGGGGCTCATTTTTTCCGAATACTTCGTAAACCCTACAAAATCGGCGAACAAGACACTAACCGATTCGAATTTCTTTGCCTTAACACGGCCGTATTCCTTTAGTTCCTCAGCGGTCTCTTCGGGTAGGATATTCCTGAGGAGTTCATCAGAGCGGGATTTCTCCTTCTCAATGGTATCCCGGGTCCTCTGGATATACCTGTAACGCCTGTACAGGCCAAAAGCAAGGGCAAAGGCCAACAGGAGAATGACAATGGTAATATAGAGGACGGCATCCTGTCGCTTTTCCCTAAGGTCCCTGATTTCGGCCTCTTTTTCGAGCAAGTCCACCTCTGTCTGCTTCCGGTCTACTTCAAAATCCGTGCGAAGCCGGGCCATCTCCTGCACGAGTCCCACATTGCTGATGCTGTCTTTGTAAAGGGTAAACCCTTTGTAGTATTTCAGGGCTTCCCCGGAATCCCCGAGCAGCTCGTACAATTCCGAGAGCAAAAGATTGGCATCCCGTATCTGCTCCTTCAGGCCGTACCGGTTAGCCACGTCCAGGCTGCGGCGGGCCGTTTGGATGGCAGCCCTGAAATTCCCCTGGTCCCTGTAAATATTCGATACAAAAGGAAGGAATGCGGATATCCCGTAGTAATCACCTTCCTTTTCAAGGATGTCCAGACACGCGTATAATTTTGCCAGGGCCTCCTCCTGCCTGCCCTGTTCAGCGTAAATCATGCCAAGGGACCCCAGGTAATAGCCTATCCCAAGCTGATAATCCAGGATCTTAAAAAGGGCCCCGGATTCCTCAAAATAGACCATTGCAGAATCCAGTTCTCCCTGACTGTAAAAAAAATCACCGGCATTAGCCAATCCGGTGGCCAGGCCGAGGGTATCCGTGGTTTTCCGCAATAAATCTATGGCGCTTCGGTAATATCCCAGGGCGTTCTCCGTATTGTCCATCATCGAATATACATCGGCGATGGTGACATAAATGGATCCCAGCCGGCTGGCAGACCCTGTTGAATCGGCATAATTAGCTGCCAAAAAATAGTTTTCAAGGGCCTCTAACTGATTTCCCAACCGGATATAGCCGTTCCCCAGTTGAAGGTAGCCCTGATAAAGCCTGTGGACGGAATCCTGCCTTTGAGCCACGGTAACCATTTCCTTGCCGTATTGCACTAACTTTTGAGGGTCCTGAAATCTGTAGATAATTAAATTCAGGAGCTTCAGGCTGTCTTCGGGCTTAAAGGTACCTTGAAGGTAAACTTGCTCCAGGCTGTCCAACCCGGTCTGGGTTTGGCCGTATCCGACAGGGCTGCCTAACAGCAGTCCTGTTAGAAGGACAAGGGAAGTCTTGAAAGTCAAAATTTTAATGGCCTTGAAGTGCCTCATAAATACCCCTGGAGAAAATCTATTTTGATTACTGGCCAATCACCCGGATTCGCGGATCGATATTAAACGTGCCGCCTCTGCGGGTTCCGTTGTTGTACACCCGGAATTGCAACATATACTTATATTCGCTGCCCTCTTCCGTGGTATTGACAATCGTGCCGATGACCTGTCCATTTTCGCCCTGGAGCTGGTTTTGCCCGAAAATATCTCGACCTCCCCGGTTTCCCTGGTGATTGATGGCCCGAATCTCAACGACGTCGTCTGGAGAGGAGGTTGAAATCCCACGCCAGATAACCGTATCTCCCACCCGGGCTTCTATGGTATACTCTTCATTGCTTACTTCGGGTTCCTGTCCCTGAAATCTGCAAAAGTCATTTACATTCGGATTTTCGATGGCTGCCGTGTTTACCTCAAGGATGATCACGTGTTCCTCCTGGGCTTGAATACCTGTACTGAAAAGGCAGAAGCATAGTACAGTCAGGAGACGGAAGGGATTGCTGATTTTCATAATGGAAGGTTCTGTTGATTATAGCGAGTTTTAAGGTAACCCAATTATTTCAAATGGTCTAACTTTTATCGGCGAATTCAGATATTCAGAGAGTCTGGTCCGGTCATCCATCGGGGACTCGTTCTGTTCTGGTATCAGTATTTAGTGCGATAAACACTTCCAACGCTTCCTTTTAATCAGGTACGCCTAAAATTCCCTATTTTAAAGCTGCCTAAAACCCATCCCTATGAATCGTCGGAGAGAATTTTTGAAAAACACCCTGCTCACAGGTTCGGCAGCCCTGCTCGTTCCTCCTGCCCTATGGGCCAAACCTCATGGTATTACAGGTGCCAATGACCGGGTCCGCGTGGGGCTGATCGGGTGCAATGGAATGGGTTTTTCCAACCTTTCCTCTTTTATGCGCGATCCAGGGGTGGTGGTGGCCGCCCTCTGCGATGTGGATTCCCGGGTCCTTGACCGCAGGGAAGCGGAGCTTGTCGGGGCAGGAAGGGAAAAACCCCGAAGGTATTCCGATTACAGGAAGCTCCTCGAGCAACAGGATATCGATGCCGTGATCATCGGCACGCCCGATCACTGGCATTGCCTGCAGCTGTTGGATGCCCTTCGGGCCGGGAAGGACGTATACTGCGAAAAACCGGTTGCCAATTCCATCCCGGAAGCAGACCTGATGCTGAAGGCGGTAAACGACAGCGACCGGATGGTGCAAATCGGGCAATGGCAGCGGAGCCAGCCACATTTCCAGGATGCTATTGCCATGGTGCATTCCGGTGCCCTGGGGCAAATCCGCATGGTCAAGGCCTGGGCGTACCAGGGGTGGATGACCCCGATCCCCGTCCAGCCCGACGGGGCCGCGCCCCCAGGGGTGGACTATCAGATGTGGTTGGGTCCTGCGACAAACAGGCCTTTCAACCCGAACCGGTTCCATTTCAATTTCCGTTGGTTCTGGGAGTATGCCGGGGGCCTGATGACGGACTGGGGGGTGCACCTGGTCGATTATGCGCTTTACGGGATGCAGGCCACTGAGCCGAAATCCATCATGGCCTCAGGCGGAAAATTTGCGTATCCCGACGATGCTTCCCAAACCCCGGATACGCTTACCACTGTGTATGAGTTTGATGGCTTTACCCTGCTGTGGGAACACGCCACGGGGATTGATGGGGGCAACTACGGGCGCAACCATGGCGTGGCATTTATCGGGAACAACGGAACCCTGGTACTCGACCGGGGTGGGTGGGAAGTCATCCCGGAGGTTGGCCATGACCGCTGGAAGCAGTTGAAAGACCAGCCCAAAATGGAGGCCATTCCCCTGCAACCAGCGTCAGGGAGCGGACTGAACCTGCATACGGATAATTTCTTGCAGGCTGTGCGCTCGCGCAACGGATCGGGCCTTCGGGCCCCCATGGAGGTCGGTTACCATGCGGCCCGGGTTTGCCATATGGGCAATGTGGCCTTTAAGGCAGGGGGTAAGGTGCATTGGGACCGACAGAAGGGGAAGTTTGTTGAACCGGAAGCCAATGCCCTGGCCCAGGTGCAGTACCATAACGGCTGGAGTCTGGGGTAGGCGGCGCGCGCTGTGGAGGAAGGGATTCTATAGCCCTTTTTTACAGGATCGGGTGTTCACCGACCCCTGGTAGGAAAGGCGTTTCCTGCAGGTACGGGGATCCCCCCCTTCCCACCCCCGGTGACAAAATACTCCCTGCCCCCGACAAATCCTTGCAGGCATTTGGGGTTATGGGCCCGGGGCGCTGTTAGTCTGCAGTCAGGGTATTTTTATAAATTTTCCCGCCTTTCATGATGAGTTTAAAATTCCGCTCCGGATCCGCTACCAGGTCGATGTCGTTCAACGGGTTGCCGTCCACCAGGATGAGGTCTGCATAGGCTCCTTCCGATAGTTCTCCCAGTTTTCCTTTCTGGTAGGGGCTGCGTTTGCCGCTTAGGGCCAGAAGCTGCGCATTGTCATAGGTGGCCATCTTCAGGATTTCGAAGGGGGAATACCAGCGCTTCATCTTGGCCAGTTTCTTACCCTGTTTTACGGCTTGTTTCGCGTCGAACAGGGCATCGGTGCCCCAGGCGGTCTTTACGCCGTATTTCCTGGCCAGGCGGTAGGCCTGGTCCGTCCCTGCCGACATTTCCAGTTGTTTGGCCCGGTTGACCGACCCTTCGGGTTGGCGGTTGGCATCCTCATCGTCCAGGAAGGGCTGCAGGCTCAGCCAGATCCCTTTTTCTGCCATCAGTTTCATGGTGGGTTCGTCCAGGAGTTGCCCGTGGTCGATACAGGTGACGCCGCCTTCTATCGCCGTCCGGACAGCATCAGGGGTATAGGCGTGGACGGTCACGTAGGTACCCCAGTTCTTGGCAGCCTGGGCAGCGGCCCGGAACTCCTCCACGGTATACTGGGTCACATCCAGGGGGTCGTAGTTGGAAGAAACCCCGCCCCCGGCCATGAGTTTGAGTTGGGTTGCCCCCTGCCGCAACTGCTCCCGGGCACGCAGCAGGACCTGGTCGGCCCCGTCTGCCAGGGCGACGACTCCATTTCTCTCCGCATAGGAAAGCTCCCCCCCGATTTTTCGGGGAACGTCGGTGGGAAAGCCAAAATCCCCATGGCCCCCGGTTTGGGAGATAAATGCCCCGCTGGGAAAAACCCGGGGGCCATTAACCAGTCCCATGTCAATAGCTTTGGCCAGGGTCAGGGCCCCGCCCCCGAGGTCGCGCACGGTGGTGAACCCCCGGAGCAATTGTTTTTCCGCAGCCCTGGCGGCGATAAAATTGAGCATGGCGAAATCCAGGAACAGCGCCTGTTGCTGCCCGACGGATTCAAAAAGCAGGTGAACGTGGGCGTCTATGAGGCCGGGCATGGCAAACATCCCCTTGCCGTCGATAACGCGGACATCATCGCCTACGGTTATTTCGCCTTTGGAGATGGTTTTGATAAGGTCGTCCTGGACCAGGATATGCCCCTCCGCGGTTTGGGCTGATTTCCCGTCGAAAATGCGGACGTTACGGATCAGGACGGAATTTTTTGTGGCGTTTTGGGCGTAAAGGCCCGGGGCCACGATCAGGGCCAGCAAGATGTAAAGTACTTTCATGTTGTTTGAATTTTTAATTCGGAGCATATCGCCCAAACGGGAGTAAGCCGGATGCGGACCCCGTTAAGGCATGGTAAAGAACACCCTGCCCGGCGGGCTGAAGTTACAAAAAGGTTAGCATATCTAAGGGTTTTGGACACCTGCCTGGCTTTCAGCGGTCCAGCTTTCCGCCGGTTTTACTGCCGTCAGTTCGCAAATTTTCACAATGACCTCCACGGCCTTTTGCATGCTCTCCACCGGGATGTATTCGTATTTCCCGTGGAAGTTATGCCCCCCAGCGAAGATGTTCGGGCATGGAAGCCCCTTGAAGCTGAGTTGGGAGCCATCCGTTCCGCCTCGGATGGGTTTGATGATGGGGGTAACGCCCACCGCCTTCATGGCTTCCTCCGCTACATCCACGATGGGAAATACCGGCAGGATCTTCTCCTTCATATTGTAATACTGGTCTTCCAGGTCCAGGGTTATTTTCGTTTTCCGCCTTTTTCCGGTCTCTGCCACCAGGCGCTGCAACAAGGCTTTCCGGGTCTCAAAACGGGCACGGTCATGGTCGCGGACGATCAGTTCGGCACGGGCCTCCTCGATTTGGCCCTCAACATGGTGGAGGTGGAAAAACCCTTCCCTGCCGCTGGTTTGTTCCGGGACTTCCCCCGGGGGGAGCTGCCCCAGCACTTCCTGCAGCACGGTGATGGCATTGATCATCCGGTCCTTGGCGTAGCCCGGGTGCACGCTTTTTCCAAAGGCGGTTATCACGGCTTTGGCGGCATTGAAATTTTCGTATTCCAGTTCCCCGACCTGGCTGCCATCCACGGTGTATGCCCACCGGGCCCTGAAGGCTTCCACATCGAAATGGTGGGCTCCCCGGCCGATTTCCTCGTCGGGGGTGAACCCGATCCGCACTTCCCCGTGCGGGACCTCCGGATGGGCAATCAGGTATTCCATGGCAGTGATGATCTCCGCGATTCCTGCCTTGTCGTCTGCGCCGAGTAGGGTGGTCCCGTCGGTCACGATCAGGGTTTGGCCTTTGTAGGCGGCCAGTTCCGGGAAATATTCCGGGGAAAGGATGATGTTTTCTTCCTCATTGAGGATGATGTCCCCGCCGTCGTAATTGGGGACCAAACGAGGCCGTACCCCTTCCGCCGTGAAATCCGGGCTGGTATCGAAGTGGGAGATAAAGCCGATGGTGGGCACGGGACGGCTGGTGTTGGCGGGCAGGGTCGCGGTCAGGTAAGCCCGTTCATCCAAAACGACCTCCTTAAGCCCCAGGGCAATCAACTCTTCTTTCAGGACTTTGGCCAGGTCCCATTGGCGGGACGTGCTGGGGCAGGTTTCAGAAGCGGGGTTACTTTGGGTATTGATTTGCACATACCTGAGAAAGCGGTCTACCAGGGGATCCATACATACTTTTTGAACAAAAATAGAGTTATACTGGGTATCCTGCCCGTTTGGATTCAAAAATGGTATTATGAAAGCCGGAAGATTCTTCAGCGCCCTGTTTCTTTTTTTTGCGATCAATGCCTTTGCCCAGGAAGATTGTGCCCTGGGTTTGGGCGGTGCAGACCCTGGCCAGATCATCACCGCTTTTGAGCTCGATCCCGGGCAGCAGGAAAAACTGCTGGCCTGGGTGGAGGCCCTGAACGCAGAAAATGCACCCCTCCAACAAAAACTGGATTCCCTCCTGGCAGCCCACCCCCAAAAGACCCCGGAGGACCTTACGGCCCTCGGGCAGAAATACGAACAGATCAAAGGGCGTATGGTGGGCAATTCCGCCCGATACGACCGGTTGCTGCTTGGGATTCTGCGGCCCTCCCAGTATCGCGTCTATGAGTCCCTTTGCCGGCAGGTGGGCCGGCTACCGCTGGAACCCGTTACCAGTGGAATGCTAGAGGCTCCGGAAGAGAAGCATTGACGCCCGGCGTTTTTTCCGCGGTAAGGGGGTAGGCCGCCTTGGGGGAACTTTGTATTTTTGGACAAACCCTGCGCCTTCCCATGTATAAACGAATCCTCCGCCCCATCTTTTTCCGTTTTGACCCCGAAAACGTCCATCACTGGTCTTTCCAGGCCATCCGGATCCTGTTTGCCATTGGCCTGGGGCCGTTGGTGAGGAAGTGCTACCAGGTCAGCGACCCCGGCCTGGAGCGAAAGGTGTTCGGGCTTACCTTCCCCAACCCGGTGGGCCTAGGGGCCGGGTTCGACAAGGATGCCAGGCTGTTTCGCGAGCTTGCAGGTTTTGGGTTTGGGTTTATCGAGATCGGGACGCTTACCCCAAGGCCCCAGCCGGGAAACCCGAAAAAGCGTCTTTTCCGCCTGAAGGCAGACCAGGCCATCATCAACCGCATGGGGTTCAACAACCAGGGGGTCCGGGCAGCTGCGGAACGCCTGAAGTGCTCCCATAAGGTTGTGGTGGGGGGGAATATCGGGAAGAATAAAGATACACCCAACGAAAAGGCCGCTGAGGATTACCTCTTTTGCCTGCGGGAGCTGTACCCTTTGGTGGATTATTTTGTGGTGAATGTGAGTTCCCCCAATACCCCGGGGCTTAGGGAGCTGCAGGACCGGGAACCGCTGACCCTCCTGTTGAAAACCCTGAAAGAAGAAAGTGCCCGCCTGGCGGCATCACACGGGTGCGGGGAAAAACCCCTGCTGTTAAAAATCGCACCTGACCTGAATGAGGCCCAGCTTACCGACATCATAGAAATTATACGGGAAACCCGCACCGATGGGGTCATTGCCACCAATACCACCCTTTCCAGGGAAGGCCTGGTTTCGGACGCTTCCCTGTCAGCCGAGGCCGGGGGACTCAGCGGGAAACCCCTGCGCGACCGCAGCACGGAAGTCATCCGCTTTTTGGTGGAACGAAGCGGCGGGGCCTTCCCGGTGATCGGGGTAGGGGGCATCCACAGCCCGGAAGATGCCCTGGAAAAGCTACAGGCGGGGGCCAGCCTCGTCCAGCTCTGGACGGGGTTCATCTATGAGGGGCCCGGGTTGGTAAAGCGGAT
>CAZIJW010000018.1:60794-62270 GCA_964539905.1 uncultured Robiginitalea sp. | reverse complement strand
ACAGCCATGGGTTTGAAAAAAGTATTTTTAGGAACTTTCTCATTCTGCAATTATAGTGATCACCTTAACTCTTTGTCTACCAGTGATTACTTACTTGTAACGTTTAGCTTACCGTTGGCAATGCATCTATATCTCCATAAGAGCTTTTGTTCTTTGACATTTGCATTGTGCTAACTAATGTCCCCACCTCTCCCATGGTACTACTTTGAAACCCGTATAGTCTTTCTAATTCCTTATAATGCTGTAAAATTTCATCAAAAGTCCTCAAATTTTCTTCTGAATTGTTTCCAAAATTATGAGGATGCCACCAAAGATGAAACAATTTCCCCTTTTTCGCCGCTTGAGTCATTCCTTTCTTTATACGTCTTATCTTTAGGGTCTCCAGAATTCTGCCACCCTTAGGCATGTAGGGCCTTAGAAATCGACTGGATGGAACATTAAGTGGTAATCCCCTTTCTATGTTTTCCAGATTATAACAGTGATTCCCGGAAATATTCAAATAACAATCCAACGTTCTGATAATCCGATAAACAGGTTCAAACCTCTTATTAGGTTTTGGATTCCTAAACCAAATTGGTTCAATCCCCCGATAGGTCTTAATACCGAGTTCCTTACATATTTCCAGATGGGCCGGGGTACACTCGTTACGGGGAAACACTATGGAATCCATGCCTAAATTTTTATCCCTGGAAATCGCTTCGGCCGCCTTTAAGTCGGCTCTAAAGGCCGCAAGAGATCCCCCTTCGGCCTGGCAATAGTAATGGGAAAAGGTATGGGTGCCGATTTCATGCTCGGGATATTGATCCCGTATCAGTTGAATGAGATCCGCGGCATAATGATATGCCATGGATTCTTCAGAATCCTGTAACTGACTAAGATAGGGATAGGGAGAGAGGTTGTTATCGGCATAATTGGGTTTCTTTTCCGGATTATATTTCAACAATTCATCCTTATTAGCGGCAAAAAGAAAACCTACCGTTGCAAATGTGGTCTTAATATGATACTCTCGGAAAATTTTTAATAACTCTGGGACAACCTCATGCACCTTTTTTATTTCTTGACCATAGGAGTCTATTGACCTTTTATCCCGAACACCCCAGAAAAGTTCAAAATCCAAAGAAATAACGAATGTTCCCGTTTTTGATTCTTTAGTATGGGATTGTTTGCTGTTTTTCATCATAACTCCATTTTTGTGCGGAACGAGCCTTGGAAAGTATAAGTTAACCCTGGACGTATTTGGGTTTGGCCGATTTAGAAAGTTTCTGGCTCAATACCATGAAGGGCTTTTCTACTACCAGATAATAAACACTCATCAGAAGTATGGATACTGGTAGGATTATAATCATCTGGAAAAAATAATTTGCCTCAAAGCTTTCAAATAGTGTGAGTGGTTCTGAAACAAATTTCATTATTAAATGATACAAGGGATAATGAAGAAGATACAACGTATAACACATCCCCCCGACTATAGTAACT
>CAZIJW010000018.1:60223-60693 GCA_964539905.1 uncultured Robiginitalea sp. | reverse complement strand
CAGTATTGAAAGCCGAAATGATTATAAAGAACAGGGATATGGACATAATTAAATTATGATCTCTTTTATAAAAGAGGATCATGGAAACCACAAAGACAATATCCCAGATCCAATGCCTTTTGAAACTATAATGCCTGTAAATGTCAGCCGCAAAAATTCCGGCGACAAAATATTTCATATAATCATTTAAATCTCCAATGTTCACAAGGTCCACTTTAAGGGATAACACCAGCATGATCAAATAAATGAAATACCTCCAATACTGAGATTTCCATATTTGGAAGATGTATAAAAAGAGGGGCATTAATACATAGAACTGCACCTCTACCTCAAGGCTCCATGCTACTGGCAGAATAAATGAGCGATCCAGGTAAACAATATTATGTACGTAAAAGAAGGATGCCAGATAACGGTCCCAAAGAAAGGAAAGCGTTTCTGAGCCCATTACAATATGAACGATAAAAAAGATC
>CAZIJW010000018.1:59638-60084 GCA_964539905.1 uncultured Robiginitalea sp. | reverse complement strand
GGAGGGTATTTTCCTTATCGATTAATTCCCTGTCAAAAAATGAATTTTGTTCAAGCATTGCTGCGCTCATGTGCACGAGCAATACCGGAACTATTGCAAAAAATCTTAGAGCATCTATCTCTGGAATAAATCGTTGTGAAGATGCCCTTTGAAATGAGGATAGATTAAATCCGCGAAGGAATTTCACTGTTTCAGTCCAATACCCCATTTTTTGAAAAATTGATTTTTGCCAATTAACTTCCTTGTGAAGCTCTTAGGCAAATAAAATCTTAATTAAATGTGAAATAAAAGAATTAAACAACATCCCTGAATACTGATCCGATGAAATTCCTGTTTAATCTTTAAAATCAAGATTTTCAATTACAACAGTTTCACATCCTACATACATTTTTTCAAAGTTTCCAGCCGAATTATGAACTCTCATTTGTTCACAATCACATAAAAAC
>CAZIJW010000018.1:0-59628 GCA_964539905.1 uncultured Robiginitalea sp. | reverse complement strand
TTACGGTCACTACAACGCCCTTGGAGATATTTTCCAAAAAGGTCGAAGGTTACCGGAAAGTGCTCTCTTCGATTTGAGGATAAAAAAGCAAAGCTTTCTGCCAATCAAAATTCACTGGCCATCGGCTTTCCCCGATCGATAAAATCTCGATTTGGACGAAATAAAAACCCCAGGGTCCCATAACCAGACTATCTTTGCGCTGTGTAACTATGGATGAAACAATGAAAGCTTCTTTTTTACTTAGAATTTTACTAATCCTTTTCATCCTGGGCGTTTCCCTGGCATGCATGTTCATCTTTTTGAGGATGTTAGTACGGCTGCTAACCCCAATTTTTTTAGATATCCATTAGACTCCTTATTCATCCCCAATGAATAACCAAAAATAAGACCGGCTCTGTGGAATCCGGTAATGTAACCCTCCCTTTTTTCAACCGCCAGACCACAAAAGAAACCACTTATAAATAACTCCGCGGAGAAAGCTTCACATGAAATCGAAATAATCGTCCATTGGACGAATTACGGATAGGGTGGAGCGGTAAAAGGATTTTTAAACCTTAGTTTTGTCCTGTTTTCTATCCTATTAAAATTAATTGACCTAAACACTTTAAAGCGCATAAAAATGATCAATCAGGCATCACAGGAAACCAGCCTTCAGCTTAAGGAAAAAGTAAAGAAATACATTAAGGAATCTGCCTTGGGTAATACAGATTCCATAACGGATGATTTAATGATCTTCGAAACCGGCCTGCTCGACTCCATGGGACTGTTGTTTCTTATTGAGTTCCTCAAGGAAGAATTTGGGGTGGAAACCCACGACGAGGAACTGGTCGTAGAGAATTTCGAGTCCATCAACAGCATTGTTGCTTTCCTGGAAAGCAAAAGGTAACCTACCACAGACCACCATAATCCATGTGCGGAATAGCCGGGTTTTATCAGTTTCAGGCTTCCACAGAAGCCCAGAGCGAGGTGTTGTGCAGGATGCTCACCCGGATCCGCCATCGGGGCCCGGACGAAAGCGGCATCTACCTGGATGAGCACCTCGGGCTGGGCAGCGTGCGCCTGAGCATCATCGACCTGAGTTCGGGGACCATGCCCCTCTCCAATGAAGATGGCCGGTACTGGATCGTCTTCAACGGGGAGATTTTCAACTACCTCGAGCTGAAGGCGGACCTGGAAAAGAAAGGCCACCGTTTTCGCACGCATTCCGATACGGAAGTTATTGTCCACCTCTATGAAGAATATGGGCCCGACTTCCTGAGCCGGTTAAACGGGCAATTTGCCATCGCCATCTGGGACCGGGTCTCGCGGGAACTGTTCCTGGCCCGCGACCGGGTGGGCATCCGCCCCCTGTTTTACGCTAACGTGGGGCAATCCTTCGTGTTCGGCTCCGAGATCAAGGCCCTGATGGAATTTCCAGGCCTGGACCTAAAGTTGTCACCCCGGGCGCTGCGCCAATACTTTACGTTCTGGACCGCCCTGAGCCCGGATACGGCCTTCGAAGGGGTGCGCGAATTGCCGCCGGGGCACTATCTGGTCTGCAATGCGAAAGGCGTTACCGTCCGGAGGTTCTGGGAAACACCCCTGACCAGGCCAGACGCCTATCGTTTTCAACGGGCCGAAGAAGCCGCGGAGGCCTTCGAGGCCGTTTTTGAAGATGCGGTGCGCCTGCGCCTGCGGGCAGACGTTCCCGTGGCCGCCTACCTGAGCGGGGGCATCGATTCCAGCGTAACCACCTCATTCATCAAAAAAATATCCCCGGGGAACCTTAAGACCTTTTCAATCGGGTTTTCCGAAAAGGATTTTGATGAATCGGACTATCAGAACCTGGCGGTTTCCTATTTCCAGACCGAACACGCCGCGATCCAGTGCCGCCCCGAAGACATCGCTGCAAATTTTGCCAAAGTGGTATGGCATAGCGAAGCCCCTTTGCTGCGCACCGCCCCTACCCCAATGATGCTGCTGGCCGGCAACGTGCGGGCACACAACATCAAAGTGGTGATTACCGGGGAAGGCGCCGACGAACTCCTGGGCGGTTACAACATTTTCAAGGAAGCCAAAATCCGGAATTTCTGGGCCAAAGACCCGGAATCGCGCCTGAGGCCCCTGTTGCTGAAAAAGCTGTACCCGTACCTGCCCCAGATGAAATCGGCGAACAACAACGCCCTGAAGCTCTTTTTCGGCTATCGCCTGGGCGATACGGCCCATCCCCTCTACTCCCACTTGCTGCGGTGGAACAATACGTCGCGAATTGGGAATTACCTGACTTCCGAATACCAGGAGGCCACGGCAGGGTATTCCCCCCTGGAGGCCCTCGAGCAACGCGTGGGCGGCCAGCTGGACGGGTATGATTACCTGACCAAAGCGCAGTGGGTGGAACAAAACCTCTTTATGTCGGGGTACTTACTTTCTTCCCAGGGCGACCGCATGGGGATGGCACAATCCATCGAGGGGCGCTACCCCTTCCTGGACCACCGGGTGATCGACTTGTGCATGAGCCTCCACCCCGACCTGAAACTCCATGGCCTGAACGAGAAATATTTACTGAAAAAACTGATGAAGGGCCGCCTGCCCGAGGCCATCCTGAACCGCCCCAAACAAGCCTACCGGGCCCCGATCCGGTCGGTATTTGTCTCGGAAAAGGAGTTGGCCTATCCGGAATACCTGAATGCGGAGGGAATCCGCTCCGCGGGTATTTTCAACCCGGAACACACAGACCGATTGCTGGACAAGATGCGGACCGGCCAGCGCATTTCGGAAGTCGACAACATGGCCCTGACGGCAGTCCTTTCGACGCAAATGCTCCACGACCAGTTTGTCAACCGGAAAAACATCCCCCTGGAGGCAGCCGAATGGCTGGTCCCTGACAAAATCGTAATCGAAAATAAAGTAATATCAACGTAACCAATTGAAATCATGAATACTACACAAGTAAAGCCCTTCTCCAAAGACATCCTGCATCTCGAGAATATCGAAGCGGTTTGCGACCGGATTGCAGAAAAACTTCGGAAGGATGTCGGACAGACGCTGCAACGCCGCGGCGGGGTCGTCGGCATTAGCGGAGGGATCGATTCCTCGGTTTGCCTGGCCCTCAGTGTGAAAGCCTTTGGCCCGGAGAAGGTAACCGGGATCATGCTGCCGGAACAGGATTCCAGCGGAGACAGCAAGGCCCTGGCCCTGAAGCTGGCTGCAAAATTCGGGGTGGAAACCCTGGAGGAGAACATCACCGGGGCCCTGGAGGGCTTTGGGTGCTATCGCCGCCGGGACGAAGCCATTGCCCGGGTCGTTCCTGATTTTGACCCTGCAGTGGACAAAAGCAAAATCGAGATCAAGCAGGATATCAGTAAAAATATTCCCGCAATCTTTTCCATTACCGTGATCAAACCGGATGGGGAGGTCATCAGTAAACTCCTGCCGGCCAAAGAATACCTGCAAATCGTTGCCGCAACGAATTTCAAGCAACGCACCCGTATGTCCATGCTGTATTACCATGCGGAACGCCTCCACTACGCCGTGATCGGGACCCCGAACAAACACGAAGTGGAACAGGGCTTTTTTGTCAAATATGGCGACGGCGGGGCCGATGTAATGCCCATCGGGCATTTGTACAAAACACAGGTCTACCAACTGGCCAGGCACCTCGGGGTGCCCCAGGAAATCATCGACCGCACCCCTACTACCGACACCTATACGGCTGAGCAGACCCAGGAAGACTTCTTCTACCAATTGCCCTTCGCCGAGATGGACCTGATCTGGTACGGATGGGAAAACCAGTACCCCGCCGGGGAAGTTGGGGAAGTTATGGGCCGCACCGCCCAGGAGGTCGAAAACATCTACAAGAGTTTCGAAAGGAAGAAAAAGACCACGGAATACCTGCGGATGCGTCCGATCTTTTAACCGGACTCCATGAATTTCTTTGACTACGTTTTTGAGCATTCCAAAGGGCTGGACAAGGAATTCATCGTCGGGGGGAGGGAGCCTCTGTCCTATGCGGAGCTCTACCGCGACAGCAGCTCCCTGGCCTCCTGGCTACAGGACGAATTCGGGCAGGGCAGGAACATCCTGCTCGTTAGCCCGAATTCGGCTTTTTTCATTACAGCCTACCTGGGCATCCTAAAATCCGGTAATGCCTGCGTTCCCCTGAATTATACCATTGAACAGGGGAACCTGGAGTACATCCTGGAGCAAACGGAAAGCCCCCTGGTCTTTTGCCAGGAGCGCTTAAAGGCCCAGTATGCCTTTGGGGAGGGTGTCAGGGTACTGTCAGAAGCGGATCTCCCCGGCATCGTGGCTGCCCGCGGGGATTCGGAAAGGTCGTGGGACTTGTCTTTCCCGGAAGACCGCCTGGCCGAGATCATCTTTACCTCCGGCTCCACCGGGGTGCCCAAAGGGGTAATGCTGACCCACGGGAACCTGATCGCGAATACCGCATCAATTGTTTCCTATCTGAAGCTCACAGGGGACGACCGGATGTGTGTGGTCTTACCCTTTTTCTATTGCTACGGGCTTTCCCTGCTGCATACCCACCTCAGGGTTGGGGGTAGCCTGGTGCTGAACAATACGTTTATTTTTCTCGGGTCGGTGATCAATGATCTCAAGAAGCACCGGTGTACCGGCTTTGCGGGGGTCCCCAGCCACTTTCAGGTGCTTTTGAAAAAATCAAAGTCCTTTAAGGAAACGGAATTCCCTGACCTGCGCTATGTCACCCAGGCAGGGGGCAAACTGCACAGCGTATTTATCAGGGATTTCATTGAGGCGTTTCCGCAGATTGACTTCTTTGTCATGTACGGGCAAACAGAAGCCACGGCCCGCCTCTCCTACCTGGATCCCCAATGGCTTCCGGAAAAGATCGGCTCCATCGGGAAAGGGATCCCGGGGGTGGACCTCCGGGTGGTAGACCCGTCCGGGAACCCCGTCCCCGACGGACAGGAAGGGGAACTCATCGCCAGGGGCGGAAACATCATGGCCGGATACTACAAGGATGTAGAGGAAACCTCCAAAACACTAAAGGACGGGTGGCTGCATACCGGAGACCTCGCCTACCGGGACGAAGACGGCTTCTTTTATATCGTGGGCCGGCAGAAGGAAATTATTAAAGTGGGCGGCAAGCGCATCAGCCCTAAAGAAATCGAGGAAGTGATCCTCTCCGTGCCCGAGGTGGTCGACTGTACCATCCGCGGCATCGAGGACGAGTTGCTGGGGGAGGCCCTGGAGGCGACGATTGTATCAGATAATAGCCTCGATGAAGAAATGCTAAGACAACGTATTCTATTGGAATGTTCCCAAAAATTATCGGGTTTTAAAATTCCACAGAAATTCATTTTCCTGGAACAAATGCCGATGAGCCTGAGCGGAAAAAAAATCAAATAAATAAGGTTATAGACCCTCAGAAAGTTTCATGCCTTAGATTTTGAATGCGAATACGCGATCACCAAATTTTCCCACCTTATTAAGGCTTTGGCTCCCGCCTTTTACGGTAAACTGCCGTTAATTTTTCGTATGCCTTCTGATACGCCTCGGGCACTTCTTCAAAATGGATTGTTCTTCTGAAAAGGAACCATTTTTTTCGTCTCAGAATATAGGGATCAAATCCGGCATAGGCAAAAGACCGGGTGGTAAGGTCGTTTTTAGTCTCTCCAAAAGTAATGGCATATTTTAATCCCTTGTCCTTAGCGATTCGGACCACCTCATCCACTGCTACTGGTAATATTCCAAAGCCCCTGAATTTAGGTATGGTGAAGACATTTTCGATCAAGACCTCATTCTCTTTGAGTTCAGGAAAGGTTTCCCCCCAGGTATTCCTGAGCTTCTCGTTTTGTGAAGCGTCTATCAGCCATAGGCGACAACACGGAGTGTTATCAGGGGTAATAGCAACATAGCAGGTTTCAAACTGCTCTATTAACCCATCGTTGCGACGGTCCTTGAAAAACGGGGCGTCCTGTTCAATTGCTTTGCGAATGGAAATTTTCTTCAGGGATTTTGGCCTGTTATACTCCAAATCAAGATCCCTACGAAAACCGTAGGCAATTTCCTCTGATTTAAGGCGCCGTTTAAATGCCTCCCAAATACTTTTTAGGTCCCCCGAATGCAACAAAGAAATGGTGAAATGGAGCTTCCGTTTCAGAATGGTATTCATAGCCTGTTATATGACCCTGCACTTTCCGGGTCTTAAAGTCTTTCTAATTATTTAATTATTCAATGAAGGGGAACAAGGTATAATTTACTAAGAAAAATCGTGTATTTTAAAATGATTTTAGATTTGGATGTTTTGGAGTCCTCTGTCTCGGGTTGGACGAATTAAGAACTGACCTCAAAATGCTTCTATAACAACTCCCACCCTCCTATTCACCGCATGCTCCGCAGCCGTACACGACACCCCGTCGGCGCAGTGGTTCAGCAGCTGGGTTTCCCCCATGGGCGTAAGGGTGATGCGGCCGGCATCCACGCCCTGGCCAAGGAGGTAATCCAGGGCCCGCCGGGCGCGTTTTTCGGAGAGCCAGAGGTTGTATTGCTCCGGCCCGCGGGAATCGGTATGCCCGGAAAGGCCAATCGTAAGGGAGCTGTTGGTTTCCATAAACCCGGCGATTTTCCGCAGGGTTTCTTTGGAAGGCTCGTTCAAATAGGAAGAGTTGAACGCAAACCCCACAGTTCCCAGGCCAGCCAGTTCATCCCTGAGGGCCTGCTTCCGCGCAGCTTCTTCCTGTTGCTTGCGGGCTTCGGCAGCGGCCAGGGCCTCCTGCCTTTTGCGTTCTTCTTCCAGGGCCAGCTGCCGCGCGCGTTCTTCGGCATCCCGGGCTTGCTGGATGGAGTCGTTAAGGCGCTGCTGTTCGGCCAGCAGGGCTTCGCGCACGGCCAGTTTTACCCGGCCTTTACGGCTCAGTTCCTTTTCCACGCCCCAGCGGTACACCACCCCGGCCGCATGCTGGATGTGGTTGGTGGCATCATTGCCGAAGGACCATTTCCCCGAGGAGTTCAGGTCTGCCCCCCAGTGGTCCGAAAACCAGAGGCGGAAGCCCACTACCCCGTTGTAGGTACCCCGCGGGTTGTTATTGGCGTCGGTGTACCCTACGCCCACCCCCACATAAGGGTCAAAAAAACCGGTTTCGCCCACCAGCTTGTTCAGGTCGTAGCTGAGGCGGGAATCCACCGCCCAATAGGTGATGTCTTCAGGGTTCACCTGCCCGTCGATGATGTTGCCTTCCTTATAATTATTATAGGTGCCGATCACCTCCAGGCCGAGCCCGCTGCGGAAATACCGGCCCACGCTCAGGCGGGAAGGAAAGGGGACCATATTCCACTGGTCCTTGATGGTGGTAAAATCCTGGAATGCATCGCCAGAGTCGTCGACGATGTTGATGCCAACCCCAAACATCCAGGCACTGGCTACAATGCTGTCCTTAGCCGTAAGCTCAGGGAGTTCCTCCTGGGCATAGGAGCCCGGGATATAGAGCAGTAAAACCAATGCAATAGCAAAAATCCGGTTATTCATGACGTAAGATTTAGGTCCTACAAAGTTCCGTACCTATGTAGGAAAAACCCGAAGTATTCTGCGAAATACCAGTTTTTTCGACAGGAATCACCGGGGGGCGTATCGGGCTGCGAAAGGCCCCGGCTGCTGCGGTTTCCCGGATCGACGAACGCCGTGGATTCCGGATTAATGGAGAAGGCAGGGCCTCAAATAAAGGTTTTTTATCCCTTGAAATTCGGGAAGTAGCGGTGTACAGCGTCAGTCAAACGCATTCTTATACCGCCACTTATAGGCCTGGCGGTAGACCGCCTCGTACATGGGCAGGATGTTGTGGATGTCGAACTTTTCGGCCACTTCAAACGCCTGTTGCTTAAAGGTTTCGAGCAGGGCCTCGTCGCGGAGCAGGCGCAGGGCATTGGCCACCATGTCGTCCACGTCGCCCACCGCGCTCAAAAAGCCGGAGACCCCATGGATGTTGACCTCGGGGATGCCCCCGGTATTGCTGGAGATTACGGGCACCTTGTTGGTCATGGCTTCCAGGGCGGAAAGGCCAAAGCTCTCGGTTTCGGAGGGGAGTAAAAACAGGTCGGAATAGCAGAGGATGCGGTCGATCTCGCTGCTGTTGCCCAGGAACATCACTTTTTCGGACAGCCCGAGTTGTTCCACGGTGAATTCGGCGTGTTCCTTTTCGGGGCCCTCCCCGACCATTATGAGCTTGGAGGGGACTTCCTTCTGGACGCGGTTAAAGATCTCAATAACATCCGGGATCCGCTTTACCTTGCGGAAATTGCTGATGTGGGTGAGGATTTTCTCGTCTTCCCGGGCCAGGAGCGACCGCTTACAGTCTTTGGTGCCGTGGTCGTACTTGCGCCGGTCGACGAAGTTGGGGATCACGGTGATTTCCTTTTTGATGTCGAAAAACGCCAGGGTGTCGCGCTTGAGGCTTTCCGAAACAGCCGTAACCACATCGGACTTGTTGATGCTGAACGTGACGGCCGATTTATAAAAGGGGTGGTTGCCCACCAGGGTGATGTCGGTGCCGTGCAGAGTGGTGATCATGGGAATATAGATCCCCTCTTCCTTCAGGATTTTCTTGGTCATGTACCCCGCATAGGCATGGGGGATGGCGTAGTGCACGTGCAGCACCTCGATGCCATACATTTTGATGGTGTCGACCAGCTTGCTCGACAGGGCCAGCTCGTAGGGCTGGTAGTGGAACAGCGGGTATTCCGGGACGTGGACCTCGTGGAAGTGGATGTTGTTGCTGATCAGTTCGAGGCGGACGGGTTGTTTGTAGGTCACAAAATGCACCTCGTGCCCGCGCTGGGCCAGGGCGATGCCGAGTTCGGTCGCCACCACGCCGCTTCCGCCAAAAGTAGGGTAACAAACAATGGCTACTTTCATAGGCTAAAGGTACGGTTTTTAGCCCTTCCTACTGCCCCAGGGAATCATAAATTGCCTGCTGGATGCGCGACCGGAGGCTGCTGCGCACCAACAGGTTGTTCGAGGAAGAGGGGTAGGTGCGGTTCGACAGGAAGACGTAAAGGATTCCCGTATCGGGGTCGGCCCAGACAAAGGTGCCGGTAAACCCGCTGTGCCCGAAACTCCGGGGCGAGACGCACCCGCAGGTGGGCCCGGGTTCTTCCAGCTGGGGCTTGTCAAACCCCACGCCGCGGCGGACGTTTTCGTTGCAGAAATAGCATTTATTGAACTTCTCCACGGTGCGGGAGCGCAGGTATCGCTTCCCCCCGTAATACCCCCCCTGCAGGTAAAGCTGCATGATTTTGGCCACGTCGTTTGCATTGCTGAACAACCCTGCGTGCCCCCCTACCCCGCCCTGCATGGCGGCCCCCATGTCGTGCACATAGCCCTGGATGACCTGGTAGCGGTAGTAATTATCGACCTCCGTGGGGATGATCTCTTCCCTTGGAAATTGCCCGAGCGGGTTATACCCGGTGCGGGTCGCCCCCAGGGGGGCATAGAAGTACTCCCGGGCCAGGGCGTCGAGGGAACGGCCGAATTGCGATTCAATATATCTTTTAAAGACGTAGTAAGCCACGTCGCTGTACCGGTACCGGTTCGACTTCAGCGATTGCCGCCCGATGCGGTTGTAGATGGAATCGGTATAGGCATCCGACAGGTAGAGGCGGTCGGCCACCCTTATGGAATACCCTTCCGAAGGGTTGGTGCGGTAGAAATCGGGGGAAGGCTTGCGCTGCTTGTTCAGGGTATCGAGGTAAAACGCAATCCACGCCGGGAGGCGGCCGTAATGGCTCAGCGCCCGCAAAACGGTCACATCGCGCAGCTCGGTCTCGGCATACTCGGGGTTCAGCTCTCCAAAAGTCGTGTCGAAACTGATCTGCCCGTTCTCCTCCATCTGCATAAGCAACGGCAGGGTGGCCAGGATCTTGGTCAGGGAGGCCAGGTCGTACAAATCCGTCAGGGCTACTTCCCGCTCCGATTCATAGGTGGGCTTGCCAAAGGCTTTGTGGTACACTACCTGCCCGTGGCGGGCAATGAGCACCTGGGCCCCGGGGAACATCATGGAATCCAGGCCGTTCTGTACCAGGGCATCGACCCGCGCGAGTTGGGTGCGGTCCATCCCGACACGCTCGGGCACGCTGTAGCCCAGGCGGTTCAACGACGGGGTGTCGAGGCCGCTGCCCCTGGGGAAACTGGGGTGGGCCGATACCGGCAGCCTTCCCGAGGCCGGGAATGCGCCGAATAGCAGCTCGGCAGCCGTTTCCTGGGCGATCGGGCTGTTCTGGTAGGCCATCAACACCGCATCCACGCGCTCGTAGGACAGGATGTCGGAGAGGATGTACGGGCGGGCAAAGACCGTAAGGATGGTATTGGAGGTGGGCTGTCGGGCTATTTCCTCGAGCCAGAAAACCTCCTTTTCGCTGAAGGCGTGCGCCTTCCAGGGGGAGTCGTTGGCCTGGTGCATGCCGATGATCACCAGGTTGTAGTCCTTCAGCCGGCGGTTGAGGGTGGCGATATCCTTTGCGGAAACCTCGGCCACTTCGGCATAGAGCCGGAGGCGCTCGAGGAAAGGCTGGTGGTCAGCATCGCCGAATTTTACATAGGCGATCTTCTTGTTGTCGAGGTTCTTGATCCCGATCAGGTCGGCCCGGTTCTTCAGCACGGTAAGCGCCCCTTCCATCGCCTGCTCGTAAACGAGGTCGTTTTCGGGGGCATGGAGGTCCTGCTCAAGCCCTTCCAGCGGTACCGGCGCATAGCGGTGGAGGCCCGCCCGGTATTTGGCCATCAGGATTTTCTTTACGGAACGCTCCAGGCGCGCCTCGCTGACCGCCCCGCTGCGGTAGGCTTCCAGCAGGGCGGCATGGTCCCTTTCGAGGTTTTCCGGCATCAGCAGCAGGTCGTTTCCGGCCAGGAAAGCTTCCAGGGAAGGGTTCTTCCCAGGGGCGTAGTCCGTAACCCCCTTCATGTTGAGGGCGTCGGTACACACCAGGCCCCTGAAGCCGAGTTCGCCCTGCAACACGCCCTCAATCAGCCGGCGCGAAAGGGAACTGGGCCGGCCCGCTTCCCCGGTCAGTGCCGGCACGTCGAGGTGGGCCACCATTACGGCCGGCATCCCGTGGTCGATCAGGGCCCTGAAGGGGGCCAGTTCCACGCTGTCGAGGCGTTCGCGCCCGAACAACAGCTGGGGGAGCGCCTTATGCGAGTCCACGGAGGTATCCCCATGGCCCGGGAAGTGTTTCCCGGTACCCAGCACCCCGGCCTGTTGCATCCCCTGCAGAAAAGCCGTGCCCTGCCGGGCCACCCCTGCAGGGTCTTCCCCGAAGGAGCGGTTCCCGATAATTGGGTTTTCCGGGTTGGTATTGCTGTCGAGCACCGGGGCGAAGTTCAGGTGCACGCCCAGGCGGGTACCATGGCGGCCCACCTGTTCCCCTACCCGGCGCACCAGGGACGTGTCGGCAATGGCGCCCAGGGTGGTGTTCCAGGGGAAGGCGTACGTGGAGTCGAGCCGCATGGCCAGGCCCCATTCGGCGTCCATGGCGACCAGCAGGGGAACCGGCGACGCTTCCTGCAAGGCATTGGTCATCCGGGCCTGGGTCCGGGGCCCGCCCCGGGAAAAAATCACCCCTCCAATGCCGAAGGTTTTAATCCACCCCCTGATTTTTTGGGTTTCCGCAGCTTCCTGCCCCGGCTGGGAAGACGCCATGACCATAAAAAGCTGTCCGATGCGGGCCTCCGGGCTGAGTTGTGCATAGCGGGCTTCCACCCATTGGGCCTGGGCGGCACTATCCGGGGCCACCAGGGGATCGCGCTGGGCAAAACCCACCCCAATGCTTAAAAAAATTGCGAAGGTGCAAAAAATCCACTTCATAAACTGCCTTTCCATCCGATCCGGCCTTTGCCGCCGGAGTGCATTATCCGCGTCCCGGGCTTCAGAAAAAGCGGCTGTGCCAGCTTTCCGCCGCGGGGACTTCCCAATTTTCGTCGTATTCCTTTTTGTTGGCCACCAGGTTGTTGAAGACAATGGTATTTCCCGAAACCGAGCGGGCCCGGGCCATTTTCCGGAATTCCTCCAGGGACTTATAGGTAATGTAGGGCCCCTGCTTGAAGGAGACGTTCATCCGGTCGAGGAGGGAAATCTGGTACTGGGCCTCCAGTTGCTGGATAAACCGCACCGAGGTATCTATGGAGCAGCCCGAGGCCTGGGCCTGGGCCTGGTCGATCCCGATCACGATAAAGCGGTTATAGGGAAGGTCGTACCCCGCCCTGAGGTCGGCCCCATGGGCCGTCCACTGGGTGAGGAAGGTATCCAGGGCCTCCCGGACTGCGGGCAATTCCGCCTCCGAGAATGGGCGGCTGGCCGGGTAAATCCAAATTCTGGCGTCTTCGGGTAAGGTATCAAAGGAAACGAGCATGTCGCTGTGGGGTTTTAAGTTATGCTTCCGAATCGCCCTGGAGCAGTTCGGCGATATCCAGGACCTGGATGTGGTGTTCTTTTTCTTTGTTCTTTACCCCGTCGGTCATCATGGTATTGCAAAAGGGGCAGGCTGCCGCAATCACCTCCGGCTGGGTTTCCAGGGCTTCCTCGGTCCGCTTGATGTTGACTTCTTTGTTCCCCTTTTCCGCTTCCTTGAACATCTGGGCGCCCCCTGCCCCGCAACAAAGGCCGCGTTGCCGGCAGTTTTTCATCTCCACCAGGTCGGCGTCGAGCTCGCGGATGATTTCCCGGGGGGCCTCGTAAACCCCATTGGCCCGGCCGAGGTAACAGGGGTCGTGGAAGGTGATCCGCTTGCCGCGGAACGACCCGCCTTCCACGCGGAGCCGGCCTTCCCGGATCAAATCGCGCAGCAGTTGGGTATGGTGCACCACCTCATAGTCGCCCCCCAGGCCTGGGTATTCATTCTTCAGGGTGTTGAAGCAGTGGGGGCAGGTGGCGACGATTTTGCGCACCCCATAGGCGTTGAGCACCTGGATGTTCGTGGCTGCCTGCATCTGGAACAGGAATTCGTTTCCCGCCCGCTTGGCCGGGTCGCCGGTGCAGCTCTCCTCCGTGCCGAGCACGGCAAAGGACACCCCCGCCTTTTGCAGGAGTTTTACAAAAGCCCTGGTGATTTTCTTGGCCCGGTCGTCGAAACTCCCGGCGCACCCTACCCAAAAGAGTACTTCGGGTTGTTTTCCGGCAGCGGCCATTTCGGCCATGGTGGGCACGCCCTGGCCCTGCCCTGTGGTCGGTTCTTCCATTTACAATTCCTCCTTCCAGTTAAGGCGGTCCATCTGGTTGAAAGGCCAGGGGGCGCCGTTGTTTTCTATATTGCTCATCATCACGTTCAGTTCCGAAGGGGCTGCGGACTGCTCCATGACCAGGTACCTGCGCAGTTCCATAATAATGGAAAGCGGGTCGATACTTACCGGGCAGGCCTCCACGCAGGCATTGCACGAGGTGCAGGCCCAGAGCTCCTCCCGGCTGATGTAGTCGTCGAGCAACTGCTTGCCGTCCGGTTCCCAGGTGCCCTTGTGGGCATCGAGGTGGCGGCCCACTTCCTCGAGGCGGTCGCGGGTATCCATCATGATTTTCCGGGGGGAAAGTTTTTTGCCGGTTTGGTTGGCCGGGCATTCGCTGGTACAGCGGCCGCATTCGGTACAGGTGTAGGCGGCCAGGAGTTGTACCTGGCTCAGGTCCATGACATCGGACGCCCCGAACTTCGACGGGGGGCTCGCCTCCCCTTCCGGGGCCGCGGCAAACGGGTCGGCATTGGGGTCCATCATCAGGGCCACTTCCTGCTTTACCGATTCCAGGTTGCCCATGTCGCCCTTCGGGCGCAGCTTCGCAAACCAGGTATTGGGGAAGGCCAGCAAAATATGCAGGTGCTTGGAGTAATACAGGTAGTTCAGGAAAAAGAGGATCCCCAAAATATGCAGCCACCAGGCCACCCGTTCCACGGCAATCAGGCTCGCCTCGGGAAGGCCCTGCATCCAGCCGGCAAGCACCTGGCTCACGGGAAAGGCCCCGGCCAACGGGTATCCCTCCGCCCCCAGGAGTTGCAGGCTGAAATCGGCCGCATTCATGGTCAGGAAGAGTGACATCAAAATCAATTCGATATACAGGATCCAGTCGGCGTCCTTTTTGGGCCACCCTTTCATCTCCGGTTTCCAGAACCGTTGCAGGCGGAGCACATTGCGGCGCAACCAGAACACCACCACCGCTACGATCACCGCCAACGCGAGGATTTCAAAGGCGCCGATCAGGAAATCATAGGGCCGGCCAAGGAAGGCAAATACCCGGTGGGTGCCCAACAGGCCATCGATAACGATCTCCAGCACTTCGATGTTGATGATGACAAAGCCCACGTAAACGATTATGTGCATAAAGCCCGATACGGGGCGCACCACCATCTTGCCCTGCCCGAGGGCGATGCGGGCCATGTTCTTCCAGCGTTGCGAGCGGGGCCCTTCCAGGGCTTCCTCCCTGCCCAGGCGGATATTGCGGATAAGCTTGCGGACATTGCGCGCAAAAAATCCAATCCCGGCCACCAGGGCCAGCAAAAAAAGGAGGTTAGGGAGGTAAGCCATCAGTTCGGGTCCTGGTTTTCGGCCGGGTCATCCTCCGGCACCGTGTATTCCTTTTGTTTCTTCCCGAAGACGGACACATTCACGTACCGCTTGGGGTTCAGGCGGAAGTCCTGCAGCAGCAGGTCGAGTTCCCGCGAGGCTTCCGCAAGGTTTTCATAAAGGGCCTCGTCCTTCATCAGGCGGCCCATAGTGCCTTCCCCGTTGGCGATCCGGCCCAGGAGGTCATCGAGGCGGGCCAGGGACGATTCCATGTTCCGCACCGCCTGGCTGAGCCCGGCCTGGGAGAGGGAATCGGAGATTTTTGAAAAATTGGCCGTGATTTCCCCAATATTCCCGATGGCGCTATCGAGCTGCGACTGGTTGGCCTGCAGGAAGTTGTCTAACCGGCCCGAGGTGGTCTGCAGGCTCGCGATCAGCTGGTTCAGTCCCTGTACGCTTTCCCGCAGGTTTTGTTTGGTGGGGGCATCGAGCACCTGGTTGAAATTGACCAGGAGGGAATCGGCATTGGTCACCGCATCCTCCACCTTGAGCTGCAGGGGGGAGAGCTTCTGCTGCACCAGCTCGGTAAGGCCGGGGCGGATCTGGGTGGGCAGGGTATCGCCGCTGCGGGCCATGGCTTCACCGTCCATCACGGGGACGATCTGTATCCCCTTGCCCCCGATGATTCCGGTATCGTAAAGCTCCGCGATACTGTTGCGGGAGAATTCGAAATCCTTGTCTACGGAAAAGGTGACCAGCAGCCGGCCGGTGGCATCCTGGAACCGGATGTCCTGCACCTTGCCCACGGAATACCCGTTGATGCTGACCTGGGTACCCGGCTGCAACCCCCCGATATGGGTGTAGACCGCATAGAAGGTTTTGCTGCTATCGAAGAGGGGCGACGATTTCAGGTACGAAAACCCCAAGATAAATAAAAGGATCCCGCCGATGACGATGATCCCTGTTTTGATTTCCCTGGAAAGTTTCAAAGGCTTCGTTTTGGGTTGTAAACAAAATTAGAAATAAATTCCGAAGGAACTCCCCTTAGTTGGCAAGGGATTCCAGGGCTTTTTCCACCGCGACGCGTTCCCCGTTAAGGTACGCGACCACATAGGCCTGGGCATACCCCTTCTGGCGGGCCATGGCCTGCAAGCGGCGGGCTTCCTCATACGAAGGGGTATCGCCGTACAGCACCCGGTGCATCTTGCCCACGGGTTCTTTGGACAGGGGGCTGAGCCCCTTGTAATCGGCCGGGTTCAGGGATACGTCCCCGGTTACGGCCATCAGCTGTACTTTGAAGCGGGCCCCTTCCTTGCCTGTTGCAGCCACGGGGGTTGCCTTATCCGGTGCCGGGTCGGCCGGGGTGGCCCGGGTTTCCCCGGCGCCCGTTACAGGTTGCCCTGCCTCTTGCGGAACCTCTTTTTCAGGGGCCTTCTCCGCTTCGGCGGCCACTGGCTTCTGCTCAGGGACCACCCCTTCGTCCTTAGGTTCCGGCTTCGTTTCCATGGGTTGTTCGGGGGTTTCCTTTGGCAACCCGGCGGTAAGGGGCGTGCTGTTGCCCCTGACCTGGCGCTTGTAATCGAGGATGGCGTCCGCGATCGCCTGGCCCATTTCCTGTTGGCCTTTGGCGGAATTCAGGTACCGGCCTTCGTCCCGGTTGGTCAAAAAACCGGTTTCGATCAGCACGCTGGGCATAAAGGTCTGGTGGAGGACGATAAACCCGGCCTGTTTTACCTTCCGGTCCTTGCGCTTCAACTGGCCGGTGAACCGGTCCTGCACGAGTTTTCCGAGCAGGATGCTCTGGTCGAGGAACTCTTCCTGCATAATAGTGAGCCCGATGACGGATTCCGGGGAATTGATGTTGTAATCGGCATAGCGGGCCTCATAGTTGTCTTCGAGGTAGATCACGGAGTTCTCCTTTTTGGCCACCTCAAAGTTCTGCTTGTTGGCGTGCAGGCCAAGGACAAAGGTGCCCGCCCCATTGGCATCGGAGGAATGGGAATCGCAGTGGACGGAAACGAAGAGGTCGGCTTTGGCCTTGTTGGCGATTTCGCCCCGTTTAAAGAGGTCTACAAAGGTATCGTCCTCGCGGGTGTACAGTACCTTGACCTCCCCGGTCCCTTTCAGGATTTTTCCGGCCTGCAATACGATTTTCAGGGCAATGTCTTTTTCGAGGAACCCGTTGCCGAGGTTTCCCGGGTCGTGCCCCCCATGGCCGGCGTCGAGCACCACGGTAAAGGGGGCGTCTTCCGGCAGGCCGCCCTGCGCGGCCTGCGCCTGCAGGTCCCCGCAGGCCAGCCCTATCAAACAGGCCGCCAGCCCCGCCAAAAATCCATTCATTCCGCTTCGCTTTTCCAGTTCCATGCAGGGTTAATTTTGCCTAAAGGTACGCGCCGCCGTGGGAAAAATATGTAAGTTTGATCCCTGAATTCCAAGCGGACTCCGGACAAAAATAGAATATATCGCCTTGCAATCAAAGATACATCGGGGACTTTTCCTGGGCTTGTTGCTATTGGGCATTGGGGCGATGTCGGCTCAGGAAGACCTGGCCATACCCCTGCCCATAAAAGCGGTGGGCGATACGCTGAAAGCCCCCTTGCTTACCAACTTGCCGGGAAAACCCGATTCCGTCCGCACCGATTCCGTGGCCCCTGCCCAGGGGGCACTCACCGACAAGATCAAGTACAAAGCAAAAGACTATGTACGCATCGACCAGAAAGCGCAGAAGATCTACCTGTACAACGAGGCGGAAATCTATTACCAGGACACGGAACTGAAAGCAGGCATCATCGTCCTCGATTACGTGACCAATGAAGTGTATGCGGGGCGGATCCGCGATTCCCTGGGGAATTATTCGCAGTTGCCCTTTTTCAAGCAGGGCACCAACGAGGTCATCCCCGATTCCATCCGCTTTAATTTTGACACCCAGAAGGCCATCATCTGGAATTCCCGTACCGAACAACAGGCCGGCCTGGGGCAGCTGGGCAGCGATGCCATGAAGGTGTATGCCCAGCGGACCAAGAAGGAGAATGACTCCGTCTACTTCCTGGGCGAGGGCAAGCTCACCACCTCCAAAGACACCCTCGACCCCGACTATTACATCCGCATCCGAAAGGCCAAGTTTGTCCCCGGCAAGAAGGTGATCGCCGGGTTCAGCAACCTCTATATCGTGGATGTGCCCACCCCCATTGCCCTGCCCTTTGCCTACTTTCCGCTCACCACCGGGCGGACGGCGGGGATTATGATGCCCACCTTCGGGAACGACCCCAACCGGGGGTATTTTTTACAAAACGGGGGGTATTACCTCCCCTTCAGCGACTACGCCGACCTGACGCTCACCGGGGACCTCTATGCCAATGGGAGCTTTGGGCTCAGGGGGCAGTCGGTGTACGCCAAGCGCTATAAATTCCGGGGGAACATCAACCTGCGGTACGAAAACCTGATCACCAGCCAGAAAGGCTTCGACGATTATACGCGCACCACCATCTACAACATCCAGATCTCCCACAACCAGGACGCCAAGGCCAACCCGAATTCCCGCCTTTCGGCCTCCGTGAACCTGGGGAGCAGCCAGTTTTTCCGGAATTCCCTGGTGCAACAGAACGTGCCGAACACCCAGGTAAACAACCTGTCTTCATCCATTTCCTTTTCCAAGACCTTCCCGGCCTACCCTTCGGTGAACGTCAGCCTTACGGCCACGCATAACCAGAACACCAATACCGATGTGGTGGATGTGACCCTGCCCACCCTGCAGGCCAGCATGGAGCGGATTTTCCCATTCGCCCGGCGCGACGGGATCAAAAGAGGGGCCTTCCAGAACATCAACCTGCAATATGATGTGAACGGGCGGTACAGCGTACGGACCACCACCGACGACTTCCTGACCGGGGCCATGTTCGACGACGCCCAGCTGGGGGCGCGCCACCGCATCCCGATCGCGACGAATTTCAAGGTGGCCAAATACTTCAGCGTGACCCTGGGGGGCACCTACGAGGACGTGTGGACCTGGGAAACCCGCCAGCGGCGCTATGACCCGGAAACCGAGGGCATAGTAACCGATACCATCGCCGGCTTCGACCGGTTCAACCAGTACGGCTTCAGCGCAGGCCTGGGGACGACCCTGTACGGGACCTTCCTTTTCGGGGAAAACAAAAAGATCCAGGCGATCCGCCACGTCCTGCGGCCCAACGTCACCTATGGGTTCGCCCCTTCGTTCGACCAGTATTACGAGGAGGTCCTGAACGAGGCCACCGGGCAGGTGGAAACCTTTACCCGCTTCCAGGGCAGCCTGTACGGCACCCCGCGCCTGGGAAAATCAAATGCAGTGAGCTTCTCCCTGGCCAATACCCTGGAAGCCAAGGTTCGCGACAAAGACTCCACGGCCACCAAGCCGAAAAAAATCATGCTGCTGAACAGCCTGAACCTGAACACGAGCTACAATTTTGAGGCCGACTCCCTGAAGCTGGCCCCGATCAGCCTTACGGGGGGTACCAACCTGCTGAACAACAAGATGTCGGTGAACTTCGGGGCCAGCCTGGACCCGTATGCCCTCGACAACGCGGGGCGGCGGATCAATACGCTGAACATCAATGCGGGGGGCGGCCTGGTGCGCGTGACCAATGCCCGGGCCAATATCGGCTATTCCATTTCGAGCAGGGACTTCCAGAAAGAGAAGGGGGAAGACGAAGTGGACCCCGACCCCTACAGCGGCAGCAATTACGTGGCCTCCAGCGGGGGCCGGACCGACGACCTGTTCGGCCGGGCCGACGATTTTAACCGCAGCGCCTTTGAAGGGCGCGACCCGGCAGACGTGGAGAACCCCACCTACGGCACCAAAATCCCCTGGGACCTGCGGCTGCAATACGCCGTGACCTACAGCAACAGCAACCGGCAGGGGGAAATCACCAACCATTCCCTGATGTTCTCGGGGAATGTGGAACTCACCCCCCGCTGGCGGGTGGGGGTTTCCTCGGGGTACGACATCGTCCGGAAAGGCTTTTCCCTTACCCAGTTCCGGTTTGAACGGGACCTGGACAGTTTTGTGCTGAAATTCGACTGGACCCCCTTCGGCCAATTCGAACGGTGGTATTTCTTTATCGGGATCAAGGCAAACATCCTGAAAGACCTGAAGTGGGAAAACCGGAGCCAGCCCCCCCAAATCCGTTAAAACACATCCTCCTATGAAAAAAATCATCCAAACCGACCACGCCCCCGCCCCTATCGGGCCCTACAACCAGGCCGTCCTGGCCGGCAACACCCTGTATGTGTCCGGGCAAATTGCCCTGGACCCCGCCACCGGGGAACTGGTGCAGGGCAGCATTGAGGCCGAAACCGAACAGGTGCTGGAAAACCTGAAAGCCGTGCTGGAAGCGGCAGGCGCAGGCTTCCCCAACGTGGTGAAGACCAGTATTTTTGTGAAGGACATGGGCCAGTTTGCCCGCATCAATGCGGTGTACGGGCAGTATTTTGACCCCGAGTGGGCGCCGGCCCGGGAAACCGTGGAGGTGGCCAACCTGCCCAAATACGTGAATGTGGAGATTTCCGCAATTGCCGTGGTGGGATAACAGCTAGGCCCCACAGGTCCCTGCCGCGGTCCTTCCCATTCCCGGAGCCGTGCCGGGTTTCCGATTGCGAAGACGGGAAGCCCCACCCCCGGCATCCACCCAAAGCCTATCTTAAATCGTTTGCTTGTGGAATTCCACCAGGCCTTCGATGGGCCGCTGGCGGATGACCCCCAGCACCATATCGTTGCGCTCGATGACTTCCTTGAGCTCCTCCCGGAGGTACCAGGCGATGCTCCCCACAAAGTGGATGGGCACCTTGGTCGCCAGCTCGAATTGCATGATGTGGTTGTTGACAAACTGCTGGAAGCCCTTGTCGATGACGCCATTGCAATACGGGTGGTCCTTATGCTCGACGATAAAACGGGCAAAGGTGGCCAGGTAGGTGTTGGGGTTGGGTTTCTTGTACAGGTTTTCCTTGATTACGTCGGCATCGAGGTTGTATTCCTTCTCGAATTCGATGGACAGGTCCTGGGGGATCTTGTGGTAGAAATAGTCGCGGATCAGCTTGCGGCCGAAGAAATTCCCACTGCCGTCGTCCATTAAGATGTAGCCCAGCGAAGTCACTTTCTGGATCAGCTGGTGGCCGTCGTAATAGCTGCAGTTGGAGCCCGTCCCAAGGATGCAGACAATGCCCTGCTTCCCGACCTGGGTGGTGGAGTAGATCGCCGCATAGGTATCTTCCCTGACGTCGATTTTAGCGTTTGGGAAGAACCTGGCAAAGATATTTTTCAGGAACTTGCGCATCCGATCGGTACCGCACCCGGCCCCGTAGAAATGCAGCCGCTTAACCTTGGCGCTGTTGCGGGCCAATTCAAAATTGTTGGCGAGTCGTTCTTCGATGACCTCCCGGGTGAGCACCTCGGGGCTCAGGCCCAGGGTCTGGGTCATAAAAATCTGTTCCCCCTTGGGGTCCAGGGCGATCCAGTCTGCCTTGGTTGCCCCGCTGTCTACGATCAATACCATTTGACTTCCAGTATTAAGAAAGGACCTTTCCATCGACACCCGGTGCCTGAAAGGTCCTTTCGGTTATTACTCAGGGTCACCCCTGTTACAGGCTATGGACGTGTTGCGCCAGGTCTACCAGTTTATGGGAGTACCCTGCTTCATTGTCATACCAGGAAACGATCTTGAAAAAGCGCGGGTTCAGCTCAATACCGGCGTCGGCATCAAAAATGCTGGTGCGCGGCTCGCCCACGAAATCCTGGGAAACCACCAGTTCATCGGTGTATCCCAAAATGCCCTTGAGTTCCCCTTCGGAGGCTGCCTTGAAGACTTTTTTGATTTCCTCATAGGAAGTTTCCTTCTCGAGGCGGACGGTAAGGTCCACTACGGACACGTTGGCCGTGGGCACCCGGAAAGCCATCCCGGTGAGTTTGCCCTGCAGGGAGGGGATTACCTTGGTCACCGCCTTGGCTGCCCCGGTGGAGGCCGGGATAATGTTCAGCAGGGCGCTGCGGCCGCCGCGGAAATCCTTGCGCGAAGGTCCGTCTACCGTCAGCTGGGTGGCCGTGGTGGCGTGTACGGTGGTCATCAGGCCCTCAGCAATCCCGAAATGGTCATGCAAGACTTTGGCCACCGGCGCCAGGCAATTCGTTGTACAGCTGGCATTGGATACGATGGTATCGGAAGCCTTTGCATCCTTATGGTTCACCCCCATTACAAACATGGGCGCGTCTTTGGACGGGGCTGAAATAACGACCTTTTTGGCCCCGCCATCCAGATGGCTCTGGGCCATATCGAGGGTGGTGAAGATCCCGGTGCACTCCGCCACGATCTCGACCCCCACTTCATCCCATTTCAGGTTTTTCGGGTCGCGCTCCGCAGTTACCCGGATGGTCTTGCCGTTCACCACCAGGTGGCCGTCCTTTACCTCAACGGTACCGTTGAACCTCCCGTGCACAGAATCGTATTTCAACAGGTAGGCCAGGTGGTCCACCTCGAGCAGGTCGTTGATGGCCACGACCTCAACGCCCTCGCGTTCCGCCGCAACCCGGAGCACGAGCCGGCCAATCCTTCCAAATCCGTTAATTCCCAATCGTAATGTTGCCATGGTATTTTATTTTTAAGTTATATAGTCATGATGTCGGAAACGCGGATCAGTTCCCGGTCTATTTTGGTATGTCCTTTTACGGCTTCGTCTATGGGGGTCATCACAATCTGGTTGTCCATGATGCCCACCATGAGGTTGGTCTTTCCTTCCAGGATGCCCTCCACGGCCTTCACGCCCATACGGGAAGCGAGGACGCGGTCGAAAGCCGTGGGGACGCCCCCCCGTTGGATATGCCCCAGTACGGACACCCGAACGTCGTACACCGGGAGGTTTTTCTCCACGTACTCCTTGAGTTCAAAAACGTTTTTTCCGGTCTTGTCCCCTTCGGCCACCACCACGATGCTGGAGGATTTCCCCGATTTCTTGCTCCTTTTCAGGGAGTCGAGCAACCGGTCGAGCCCCAGGTTCTCCTCCGGGATCAGGATTTCTTCCGCCCCGGCGGCCACGCCGGCGTTCAGGGCGATATGCCCCACATCGCGGCCCATCACCTCCACAAAAAACAGGCGGCTGTGGGAACTGGCCGTGTCGCGGATCTTGTCGATGGCTTCCACCACGGTGTTCAGGGCGGTGTCGAAGCCGAGGGTATACTGGGTACCGAAAATGTCGTTATCGATGGTCCCGGGGATGCCGATGACCGGGGTGCCGAATTCCTTGTGGAAAACGCTCGCCCCGCGGAAGCTCCCGTCGCCCCCGATGACCACAAAGCCGTCAATCCCGGCCCGGGTGAGCTGTTCATGGGCCTTTTGCCGGCCTTCGGGGGTGCGAAACTCCTGGCAGCGGGCCGACTTCAGGATGGTCCCCCCCTTGTTGATGATGTTGTTCACACTGCGGGCGTTGAAGGGGACAAAATCCCCTTCGATCATCCCCTGGTACCCCCGGTAGATGGCCATGACCTCCACATTCATGTAGGCACAGGTCCGCACCACGGAGCGTATGGCGGCGTTCATCCCGGGGGAATCCCCCCCGGAAGTCAAAACAGCGAGTTTCTTGATCGGGCGTTGCATGCTGAAAGTTCGAAACCCAAAAGTAACAAACAAAACGCAGAAAAGGAACGGAGTTCGCCCTAATTCCGGGGATTTCCGTGCGAAATCGTTTTCGTAAAACCCCGGGTGCGATGCCCGGTTGACCCCTTCAGAAGGGCTTTTGGTTTTTGGTGTAGAAGCGGATCAGGCTGTCCTGGCCCATCACTTGCGGGGGGGTGGCGCTTTGGTTTTCGCTTTTCGGTTCGGGAGCCTCCTTTTGGGTGAAAAGCTGCCGCAGCAGGTCCCGGAAGCTGTTGAAATCGACTTCGTAGGAAAGCCCCACCCCCTGGGTATAGCCCTGCCGGTCGGCCAGGAATTGCTGGATTTCGTTTTGCCGGTTGAAGATGCGGGCGCTCAGGGTTCCTTCTTCGTTGAGGAGCAACTGGATCTCGGCATCCCCGGCCACAGCCGATTCCGCCACCCCGCCCACCGGCACCCCAAACCGGCCGTTGAACAGGATCCGGTCGCTGATGCGGGTCGAAACGGTTACCCCGATCCGGTCCTCCGTGGCAATATCGGCGTTGGGGTCCTGGTAACCGCTTTCATAGGAAACCCCCAGGTTAAAGACATCGCTTCCGGTGCTGAGGACCTGGTTGAACAGGTTGGAAGCCGTCTGGTAAATGTTCCCGGTAACGGCCTGCTGGTTCAGCCCCGTCCGGTCGTTGACAAAGGTCCCCTGGGCGAGCAGGAAAAGGGCATTTCGCTCCTCTACAGTGGGGTCCTGCAACCGGTATTCCAGCTCGGATTTCACCACCGAGCTGGTCCCCGGGAACTGGATGTCGAAATCCACGGTGGGCTGCTCCAGCTCCTCGCTCAGGCGGACGACCACCTCGGTGGGGATCCTCCGGGTATAGCCCGTGTTGTCGAGCAGGGGGGCCGGGTTGGCATTGAGCTCATACACCGCTTCCATATTGAGCAGGGCCTCCAGGGGGTCCCCGTCCCAGTTGATGGTGCCCCCGGGCCGCACCTTGAAGGTCTTGTCGATGACCCCGCCGTATTTCAGGCGGTACTGGCCGGTGACCACCACAAAATCGCCCCACATGTTGAATTTGCCGTCGGTATTGATCTCCATGAAGATAATACCCTCGCCCGTGCCCTTTAACGAGCTACCGGTGCGCTGATCCACCACAATTTCAACCTCGGCATCCGGGGTCACCACCAGGTCGAATTTCAGCTCCAGGGCCTCGTATTCCTTTAGCGTCCGGCCGGTTTCCGCGGAGGTGAGCGCTCCTTTCTCCATAAAATTGATGAAGGAATAATCGCCCAGGCTGGCAACGTCGCTGATCGGGATCTTCAGGGAGGTGCCCCGGGCCGAAGCCCCGTCGAATTCAATTTTCAGGGCCGTGGTGGGCCCATAGATGCGCCCTGCGCCCGCCACAAAGGCCTGTCCGTAGTAAAGGGCTTCTTCCTCGAATTCCGTGTTGAGGATCAGGAAGCGATCCTGCAGCGTTTCGATATCGAGGTTCAGGGTCCAGTCTGCAAAATACTGGTGGCTGATGGTGCCGTTGAGGCTGGCCTGGGTGCCCGCTGCCGTATCGGTAAGCCGGAACTCCTGGAATTCAATGTTCTGGTTGAACAGGCGCACGGCGGCATTGGGGTTGAGGTCGTAATTTACATTGAGGTAAGGGATCCCCAGGCCCGCCTGGTTCAGGTATAGCATGCCGTCGAGGTCCGGGTTGCGCAGGTCGCCCCGGATGAGGGCCGAACCGTTGACCTGCCCGCGGACTTCCGAAAGCACCCCTTCGGCCAGGGGCCCGAAGGGTTCCAGGGCGAATTCCTGGAAACTGGCATTGAGGTTTGCCGTGGGGAATTCACCCGTATTCTGGATCGTCCCAAACACGCTGAAGCGCTCCTTCCCCTGGTCGGTGAGCTGTGTATTGACGGAAAACTCAGAAAGGTCGCGGTTGCCGACAATCCCGATGTTGAGGCCTCCCAAAACCTGCTGGTTGAGGGCAAAATCGGAAATTTCCAGGTTCCCGATGGGCAGGTACACATTGTCTTCCTGCAGCACGTTCAGCACCCCGTTGATTTCCCCCCCCAGGGCAAGCCCCTCAATATCGGGGGTCACCTTGCCCAAAGACACGATCTTAAAGCGCAGCTCCAGGTCCTTGTAGGTGGAATCGGCCAACTGGCCCCGCAAAAGGATCTCTTCCCTGTCTTCATTGTTCATGGCGATTTCCTCGATCACCACACTGTCGAGGCCCGGGCTCAGGATCACCTTGTTGCGGGTGTTCCCTTCCCGGTTCAATACCCACGTATTGCCTTTGAAGCTGACATCGGAGCGCTTCAGCCCGATTACCGATTTATTCCCTTCGGTGAAGGTGTGGTAGAAGTTCAGGTTGTAGCGGTCGTTGTACTGGCTGCCCCCTTTGAATTCCGTACGAAAAAACAGGGTGTCCGACAGGGTGGTGTTGATCAGCTGGAAGTCTTTGACATCGTAGTACACCGTACGGACGTCTTTTACCGAAATGTAGGTGTTGAACAGCGGGTTCTTGTTGTCGACCCGCACGTCGATGGTGTCGAGTTCGTTCCCGTAGGCGTAGATGCCCGGGGATTTGAAATTCAGCTTGAAATCCCCCTCATCCGAAACAATTTCACCCCGGATAAAGGTATTCGGCCCGAAGGAAACCTCCGGGAAAAAAACCTCCACAATCTTGTTGTAGATCTTGAAGTTAAAGCTCAGCTCCTGTCCCGGGGAAATGGAATCGGGCTGGTAGTTCGTGTAGATGCTCCCGATGGAATTTTTCAACAGCTTTCCGAGTTCTGCCATCCGGAAGTGCCCCATCATGTACCCCGTAATGATATCGGGGGAATTGATAGTGATGGTCCGCAGGGAATCGGCCTCGAAGCTGGAGGTTACCTTGAAGTCCTCGAAGTAATACGTGTTATTGGCATTCTGGAAACTGGTCTTGCTGAAACGGACGTCGCCCTCGATATCGTCGAGCGTATTCCCGATGATGTCCATGTTTACATCCCCCTTGAAGACGGAAATGCTGTCGTCGACAAAATTCAGCCGGTGGAGGTCGGCATAGGCCACAGAGGCGACAAAATTGAAGGTGCTCTGCCCGCTTCCGAAATCGGCAAGCCCCGTGAAATTAAAAATAAAATTGGGGTCATTGCTGTTCAGGGAACCGTCGAAAAGCTGGTCCTTTAGGACGCCTGAAACCGCGATTTCGCTGTAATTATACCCGTTAAAGCCGAAGGAATACACCTGCCCCATGATCTCGGTATTCAGCTTTTCCGGGGAGAACCCCTGCCCCTCCACATTCACGTCGAGGGTGGCCTTCCCAAGGGAGGCATTGCCCGTAAAGCCCCCCAGGTCAAAATCGATGAGGGAGACAAAACCCTTGTACCGGGCGTTATCCACATCGTCGAACCCGGTCAGTTGCAGGTCGGCATAGCTGCTGCCGTTGGCACTTTGGATGTTCATCTGGGTATTGATGGAGTTTTCGGTCACCGTGGCCTCCCCCCGGAGGGTGAACTGGCCCAGGCGCCTGACGAAATCGGGGAGGGAATTCCCCAGCAACCGGGGCATCAGGCCCCGCAACTGGTAATAGCTGGTGGTGATGTCGCGGACCCTGGCCTCCATGCGGAAGGGGCCTTCGGAATTGAAGAGGTTTTCGAAATCAAAATTCCCCCGGACCCCGGTGTTGTCGGTCACCAATAGCAGGTTCTCCAGCTGCATGCGGTTGAGGGTACCCGACACCCCGGTTGAAAACAGGGCCGTCTTTCCCTGGCCAAAACCGTCGTAAAACGGGTTGATTTCATCGAGGGATACGGTGGACTCCTCAAATTGGGCCGTCACGCGCACGCTATCGGTAAAGGCAGCTAGGTCCTCCCGACGGTAGTCGAACTGCAGGGAACCCTTCAGGCTGGACCCCGGGGTTTCCAACACCAGGGAGTCGAATTTCATCTGTTCTGGGGAATAGGTAAACCCGGCAGACAACTGCCGCACATCCACGCCCTGGGAGGTGTGCATCGATAACCCCTCAATGCGGGTGCTGACTTCCGGGCCGAGGATGGTAAAATCCCCTGCATCGATCCTAAGGTCCGTAAAATCGAGCACCCGGGGGGTTTCGAGATTTTCGTCGGTCAGGGTAAACCGGCTGTTGCGGAGTTTAATCTTCCCGGTATGCAAATAAAACGGGGGGGTGTCCGGGGCCCGGGGCTGCCCGTCATCGAGCTTGCTGATGAAGATCCCCAGGTTGGTATCGGGGGCGTCCCGGTAGGTCTTCATGTTGAGGAAGAGGCCATCCACCGCGAGGTCTCCGAACTCAAGGGTCCCCCCGGCCAGGTCGCGAAGGCTCAGGATAGAGGTTTTCAACTGGCGGATGTAGGCCAGGGTATCTTGCTGGTAATCTTCAATATAGACCTCCCGGAGGGAAGTATCCCAGGTGATCAGGGAAACGCGGATGCGGGCGATCTGTATGTTGGTGCCGAAATCGCGGTTGATGCGCTCCACCGCCATCCGGGCCAGTCGGGTCTGCACGGCGGGAATGGAAAGCACCACGGTCCCCAGCACGCAGAATACCAGCACCACCAGCAACAGACGGATGACTATTTTACGAAGTTTCCTGATACGGCGTATTGTTTACCTTTGTACAACCAAAATCTATTCCAAACCCCTTGAATCCTAAAAACCTTTACATCCTGGCTATAGAATCGTCCTGCGACGATACCTCGGCGGCCGTTTTGAACCACCGCAGGACGCTGAGCAATGTAGTGGCCACACAGCGTATTCATGAGGAGTACGGCGGGGTGGTTCCCGAACTGGCCTCCAGGGCGCACCAGCAAAATATCGTCCCCCTGGTGCACCGGGCCCTTGCCGAGGCAAATATCGACAAAAAACAGCTATCCGCCATAGCTTTTACAAGGGGTCCGGGGCTTCTCGGTTCCCTGTTGGTGGGAACCTCTTTTGCCAAGTCGCTCTCCCTGGGCCTGGGCATCCCGCTGATCGAGGTAAACCATATGGAAGCGCACATCCTGTCGCACTTTATCGAGGCCGCCGGTAAAACGCCTCCCCCCTTTCCTTTCCTGGCCCTGACCATCAGCGGCGGGCATACCCAACTGGTGCTGGTACGGGATTACTTCGACATGGAAGTTTTGGGGGAAACGCTGGACGATGCCGTGGGGGAAGCCTTTGATAAAAGCGCAAAATTACTGGGGCTCCCCTACCCCGGAGGCCCCCTGATCGATCGGTATGCCGCACTGGGCGACCCGGGGCGTTTTACCTTTCCCATCCCAAAAGTCCCGGGCCTTGATTTCAGTTTCAGCGGGCTGAAAACGAGCATTTTGTACTTCCTGCAGCGGGAAACCTCCGAAGACCCGGACTTTGTCGAAAACCAACGGGACCACATCTGCGCCTCCATCCAGGCCACCATCGTGGAAATCCTGATGCGCAAACTCAAAAAAGCGGTCGCCCAAACCGGGGTCCGCCATGTGGCCATCGCCGGGGGCGTTGCCGCGAATTCGGGGGTCCGAAGGGCCCTTGAAGCAGCCGAAAAGGACCTTGGGTGGTCCACCTACATCCCACCCCTGGAGTACTGCACCGATAATGCCGGCATGATAGGAATTGTTGGTTATTTAAAGTATCTTGACGGTCGTTTTACGGATTACGGCGTCAGTGCCAGGGCAAGGTACCGGATCGGCAGCTGACCCGGCCCGCATCCGTCAAAGACCCCGCAAGAAGCGATGAACTACTTTTTCCAACCCACCCTGGACCAGAGCGTTTCGGAGTTTTCCCTTTCCCCGGAGGAAAGTCGGCACATCGTTAAAGTATTGCGTAAAAAAGAAGGGGATACCCTCCATGTTACCAATGGAAAGGGGTATTTGTTCACCGTCGAAATCACCCTGGCTGATCCCAGGGGCTGCAGGGGCCGCATCGTGGGCACCGAGAAAAAGATTGCTTCCCGGTTCTCGTTACACCTGGCAGTGGCCCCCACCAAAAGGCTGGAGCGGTATCAATGGTTCCTGGAAAAAGCGACCGAAATTGGCGTGCACGAGATCACCCCGCTGATATGCCAGCGGTCCGAACGGCAGAAAGCCCCGGCAGACCGGTTGCAGCGGGTGATGCAAGAAGCCATGAAACAAAGCCTGCGAACTTATCTCCCCCGGCTGAACCCGGAGATGCGCTTCGCGGATTTCCTGTCGCAGCAACACCCGTCCATGCGCTTTATCGCCCATTGCGAGGAGGATGAAAAAATGGACCTGAAACGCCGGGTAGCACCCGACAAGGATGTGGTGGTCCTGATCGGCCCGGAAGGCGATTTCACCCGGGAAGAAATCCAGGCCGCCTACGGGCAGGGCTTCCTCCCGGTATCCCTGGGGGAAAGCCGCCTGAGGACCGAAACCGCTGCCCTGGTGGCCTGCGCTACCGTAAACCTGATCAACAGTGGCTAAACCGAAGATATCTTTGCACCCCGGGTTCCGCCACGGCGGGGGAACCCACGGCCGGTTCAAGCGGCACCTGTGTGCAGCCCTGCTCGCCCTGGCCTTTTCCCTGCCGGCCATGGGCCAGAAAATTGGCCTGCTCAAATATAACGGGGGAGGCGACTGGTATGCCAACCCCACGGCCCTGCCGAACCTGATCCGTTTTGCGAACGCAGAAATCGGGACAGCGCTCGAAGGGAAGCCGGAAACCGTGGCTGCGGGCAGCGCGGAACTTTTCCAGTATCCCTGGCTGCATATGACCGGGCACGGTAACGTGGTGTTTTCCGAGGCCGAAGCGGCGAACCTGCGCACCTACCTGCTGGCCGGGGGTTTCCTGCATATCGATGATAACTACGGCATGGCGCCGTACCTCGAAAAGGAACTCCCCAAAATCTTCCCCGACAAGGAACTCGAGGAACTGGGGGCAGACCACCCGATTTTCCAGGAGCCTTTTTCATTTCCCGACGGCCTGCCCAAAATCCATGAGCACGACGGCAAGCGGCCCCAGGCCTTTGGGTTTTTGCACGAAGGCAGGGTGGTGCTCCTGTTTACCTTTGAAAGCGACCTGGGGGACGGGTGGGAAGACCCGGCCGTCCACAACGACCCGGAAGATGTCCGGGAAAAAGCCCTCCGGATGGGGGCAAATATCCTGTATTACGCCTTTAACCACTAAACGCCAATGGATTCGAAAACCATTTCCAACGGCATCCTTCGGGCCGTTTTTGTGCTTTGCGGCATTGCACTGCTGGGGTACTTCCTCTACCTGACCCGCTCGGTAATCGCCTACCTGATTGCCGCGGCGGTGATTGCCCTCATCGGCAGGCCGGTAGTCTCCTTCTTCCGCAGGCGCCTGAAGTTCCCGAACACCCTGGCCGTAGTGGCGGTCATGCTCCTGTTCCTGGGGGTCCTCATAGGGGTAGCCTCCCTGTTTATCCCTTTGGTTGCCGAACAGGGCCACAACCTTTCCCTGCTCGACATCAAGGCTTTTGAAAAAGACTTATGGCGCCTTTACGAAGAAATCAACCATTTCCTGGGGCGGACCCCCGTTCCGGTGGAGGACCTTATGGCGGGGAAAGACTGGGGTAAGGACTTGCTTCAGGGCCTGGAGATGGGGTTTATCCCCGATTTTCTGAACAGCCTGGTGGGCACCCTCAGCAACCTGGGCATTGGCCTGTTCTCGATCCTGTTTATTTCTTTCTTCTTCCTGAAAGACAGCAAGATGTTCGAAAAAATCCTGTTGACCCTGGTCCCAGACAAAAGGGAAGCGGGGCTTGTCAAGTCCCTGGAAACCATCAAAGGCCTGCTTTCACGCTATTTCGTGGGGCTTCTGGCCCAAATCTTCGTCCTTTTCGCAATCTACACGATTGTTCTGCTGTTGATCGGCATCGAAAATGCCGTGGTCATCGCCTTCCTCTGCGCGCTCTTTAACATCATCCCGTATATCGGGCCCGTCATCGGGGGCGCCATAATGGTACTGCTCACCATGACCAGCAACCTGGGCGCGGACTTTACCGGGGTCATTTTGCCCGATGTGGGTTGGGTATTGCTTGGGATTGCCATCGGCCAGCTGGTGGACAACTTTTTCTCCCAGCCCGTAATCTTCTCCAGCAGCGTAAAATCGCACCCCCTGGAAATCTTCCTGGTGATCATCATCGCCGGGTTGTTGTTCGGGGTCTTTGGGATGATCGTCGCCATCCCCGGATACACCGCCCTGAAGGTAATTTTGAAGGAATTTTTCGCCGAAAACAAGATTGTGAAGAGTCTCACAAAAAATTTCTAGCGAAACTTTGAATAAAGAAATTTTAAACCCTGGTGTACAGGAATTTATAAAAAATAATCCCAATACTGACAGCTTGTCAGTTTCCCTGGGAAAAAGCCCTTTTCCCGGGGTAACCCCCCAGGAACTGGCCCAGCAGCTCAGCGGCTGGCAAAAAGCCAGAAAAAAGCTCCCGCACTGGCACCGGACCCCGGGGGTTTACTACCCCCCGGCCCTGAACCTCGCCCAGGCCTCTTCGGAGCAAACGGCCCGTTACAAGGCCAGCCTGGTACAGGGGGAAACCCTTATCGACCTCACCGGTGGTTTCGGGGTGGATGCATTTTTTTTCAGCAAACGCGTCAAGCGGGTACATTACTGCGAACAGGATGCCGCCCTGGCGGAAATCGCGGCCCACAATTTTCAGAAGCTGGGGGCCGGGCAGATCCGGATCCACCCGGGGGACGGATTGCAGTCCCTGGAGCGGATCATGGCCGGGGAGGGTCGTGCCGACTGGATTTACCTCGACCCATCGCGCCGGCGGGAAGACCGGGGCCGGGTCTTCCTGCTGGAAGAGTGCCAACCCCCGCTGCCGGACATCCTGCCGCAGCTCTTTCGCGCGGGCCGGAACCTCCTGTTGAAAACCTCCCCCATGCTCGACCTTTCCGCCGGGGCCCGGCAGCTGGGAGGCGTACGGGAAATCCACGTCGTGGCGGTAAACAATGAGGTAAAGGAGTTGCTCTGGTGGCTGCAGGAAGGCTATTCCGGGGAAGCCACCCTGAAGGCCACCGACCTGAAGTACCCCCTTCCAGCCCTGGAGTTTACCGCTGCGGGGGAAGCCTCGGCCGCCGTGTCGTATGCCATGCCGATGAAATACCTGTATGAACCCAATGCGGCCCTCCTCAAAGCCGGCGGGTTCAAAACCGCAGCCCTGGCCTATGGGTTGCCCAAACTCCATCCGCAAACCCACCTGTACACCTCAGACGCCCTGGTCCCCTTTCCCGGGAGGCGCTTTGAAATCCGGGGTACCCATCCGTACAAACCCGGAAAACTCCCCTTTTCAAAAGCTAATGTGAGCGCCCGGAACTTCCCGGAAACCGTGGCGCGGATCCGCCAGAGGAACCGGATTGCAGACGGGGGAGATACGTACCTGTTCTTTGTTCGCTGCCACGACGAGTCCCTGCAGGTGCTGGAAGGGACTCCGGTATAGGGTGCCCGGGCCACAAAAAGGCTACCGGGGCTCCGCCGGGCAGGGCCACCGGAAATCAGCCACCGGATAGCGGGAGGCGGCGCCCAGGTTGTAGTGCCACCATTCGGTGCGGACCGGCAGGAACCCGTGGCGCTCCAGGGTCTCCTTGAGGAGTTTGCGGTTGGCCAGGACCTCCTGCGGAAGCCCGGTGAAGTCGTGGTAGGCCCGCCTGCCGAAGAAATCAAAATCGGTACCCATATCGAGGGGCTCGCCCTGGAGGGTTTCCAACGTCAGGTCCACCGCCCCGCCCCGGTTGTGGATGGACCCTTTTACCGGGTTGGCCACATACTGGGGGTTGGGGACTTTCTCCCACATCAGGTATTGGACGGAATTTGGGCGGTAGCAGTCAAAGAAACGGAGGCGTAGGCCCTGTTGCAGGAATTCCCGGTTGGCTGCAATCAGAGCCTTGGCAGTCCTTACCCGGGTATAGCACTCCGGGCATTCGTACACCCGGGCCTGCATGAAATTGTTTTCGGTGGCATAGCGCAGGTCATAGGAAAATTCGCTGCTATAGTTGGCAAGGCGGACAAAGGCAGTATCGGGAAGGGTCTCCAGTGCCGGAAGGGGCGGGAGGGTATCCCGTTCCGGTTCCTCCACGAATTTTTCAGGTTCGGCCGGGATGGAAAGGACGGGGTCTGTGGTGCGCTGCGGCTGTTCGCGGCAGGACAAGCCGCCGAGCAGGGCCAGACACAAAACAATAACCGGGTATTTCATAACACCGTGCCGCGAAAGGGGTTGTTTCCCGAAAGATACGGATTTGGGATGACCTTTGGGCTGCCACGGCCCGCACCTGTCCGGAATGGTTGTATCTTTGGGGGAAACCCCTGAATACCGTACCCATGACACGCCTTTGCTTAGTGCCATTCCTTTTCTTTTTCGCGGCAGTGGTGCCCCTACACGGGCAGGAGCCCTGGTTGCTGGGCTTTGAAAAGCCCCGCCAGAACCCTGTCCTGACGGCAGACTCCACCTATGTTTTCCATTGCCCGGTCCGGGACGAACCGGTACGCTGGCAGCGGGCGGACGTCTTCAACCCGGCGGCCGTGGTTCGCAACGATACCGTATTCGTCCTTTTCCGGGCCGAAGACAACCCCAAAGCCCGTCTGGGGGAACGGACCTCCCGCATCGGGCTGGCCTGGAGTACCGATGGCCTGAACTTCACCAAATTCCCCGAACCCGTCCTCTACCCGGATACGGATGCCTTCCGGCAATGGGAATACCCGGGCGGAGTGGAAGACCCGCGGGTCGTGGAACTGGAAGACGGCACCTACCTGATGCTCTACACGGGCTGGAACCAACAAACCGCCCGCCTCTGCAGCGCCACCTCCCCCGACCTGCTCCACTGGACCAAACACGGGCCCGTCTTTGAAACCGCCCACGGAGGCGCTTTCCTCAACGAGTGGAGCAAATCGGGCTCCGTGGTTACGGAACGAAAAGGCGGGCGGCTGATCGCCAAAAAAATCGATGGGAAGTACCAGATGTACTGGGGGGAGCTCTTCGTAAACGTGGCTACTTCGGCAGATGGGAAAGACTGGACCCCGGCCGTGGACCAGGAGGGCCACCTGGTGCATTCCTTTACCCCCACCCCGGGCGATTTCGACAGCCACCTGGTGGAACCCGGCCCCCCGGCCCTGTTTACCAAAGACGGGATCCTGCTGATCTACAATGGCAAGAACCTGAGCGGGGAAGGTGCCGGCAGCAGCACACCCGAAGGCACCTACTGCGGCGGGCAGGTACTTTTTGATGCCACACAGCCCGGACGCTTCCTTCGCAGGTTGGATGCACCCTTCATTTGCCCCAGCCTGCCCCACGAACGCACCGGGCAATACCAGGCGGGAACGACCTTTGCAGAAGGCCTGGTGGTTTACAAGGGAAACTGGTTCCTCTATTACGGGACGGCAGATTCGATGGTAGGGGTGGCGATACGGCCGGCCAGCCCGTGAGGTCAGGTGAGCAGGTTGCCCTCCTCATCCCATTCGGCCAGGATCCCCCGCCGGCTCTGGTCGACGCATTTGGCCAGCCACTCGGGTTCATAGGCCATTCCGTGCCGGTCCAGCACCTCCTGGGGCACCCCGTCCCAGACATTCGGCATGTTCCCCTGGTACCCCAGTTCCTCTATCCCGGGCTTTGAGGTATAATACCCGCACACGGTCAGGTTGCGCACCAGGCTGAAAAACTGGATTTCCAGCGGGTGCTGCTCCAGGGGGATTTCGGGGTCGTAGAATGCGATCGCATCCAGGAGTTCCTTTTGCTGCGCTTCCTCCGCCGTTTTGAACTCCAGCCCGTATTCCGTATTGCTTTTGTGGTCGAGCCACATCAGCCCGCCCCGCAGGGTCACCTGGAAGGGCGGGTAATCCCGTGCCATAAAGTCGATGAAATCGGGGACCCCGGCATCCAGGGGACCTCCGTGTTTTTCATCGGGGGGGAGGATTAGGTTGGCCAGCACGGCAATGGTTTCCCGTTCATGGGGGTTGAAAAAAGGCTCTTCCTCCAGTTTCAGCTGCGCTTTAATTTCCTCCGGCGTCCGGCCATAGCCGAGGCCCGGCAGAGGCTGTGTTTCCGAGGCCTCCGCAGCTTCTTTTGGCGCGCACCCGTGTACCGCCAGGCCTCCCGCCACGGTACCCAGCACGATGGATTTTAAACTTGCTCTGCGATCCATATCAGATGTTTTGCTGTTTCAGTTGGTCCACGATGTATTCAGAGGCCCTCCAGGAAAGGGCCAGGATGGTCCAGGTGCAGTTCTTGTCGGCCTGGGAAACAAAAGGTCCCGCATCGGTGATAAACACATTGTTTGCCTCGTGCAACTGCTGGTACCGGTTGGTCACCGAAGTTTTGGGGTCGTCCCCCATCCGGGTAGTCCCCACCTCGTGGATGATCCTTCCCGGGGTCTCCAGGCCAAAGTCCTGCTCCGCCGTGGGGGTGGGCCCCAGGGGTTCGCCGCCCATATTGTGGATAATCTCCTCGAAGGTCGCCTGCATGTGCCGCGCCTGCTTGCGCTCGTAGTCGGACCACTTGTAGTGGAACCGAAGCACGGGGATGCCGAATTCGTCTACGGTGGTGGGGTCGATCTCGCAATAATTGTCTTTGCGGGCAATGGCTTCCCCCCGGCCGCCGAAGCCCAGTACGGAGCCGTAATATTTGCGGACATCTTTGCGCAGCTGTTCCCCGTACCCGCCGGTTTTAAGGCCGAAAAATTTATTGAAGTCGTTCGGGTTGAAGCCAAAGCCATAGTTGGGCATGCCCATACCGCCCCAGACTTCAATATGGTACCCCCTGGGGAAATCCAGGGATTTGTTGTCGAGCCACCAGGGGGAATACACGTGCATACCCCCTACCCCGTCTTCATTGTACATGTCCCGGTTCATCAGGGACGGCACAAAGGCTGCCCGGCTGCTGCCCGTGGAATCGTGAAGGTATTTCCCGACCAGGTCGCTACCGTTACCCAAGCCATTGGGGTGCTGCGGGCTTTTGGAGTTCAACAGGATGCGCGCAGTGCTGCAGGCCGAGGCCGCCAGGATCACCACCCTGCCCTTCAGCTGGTATTCCTTCCGGTCGTCACGGTTGATGTAGGATACCCCCGTGGCCCGGCCTTCCTGGTCGGTGGTAACTTCCCTGACCATGGAATTCACAAAGAGGTCTACCTGACCCCTGCTTTTTTGGGCGGGGAAGATCAGGCAGGTGCCGGCTGAGAAATCGGCATACACCTGGCAGGCCCGGTTGCATTGCCCGCAGTAAAAGCATACCCCCCGTTCATTGTTGATTTTTTTGGTAAGCATCGACATGCGGGAAGGGATGACCGGAATCCCGGCTTTGCGGGCCCCTTTGATGTAATACAATTCGTGCAAACGGGGTTTGGGCGGGGGCAGGAAAAATCCGTCGGGTTCGTTGGGCAGGTTTTCCTTGCTGCCAAAAACCCCAATGAGTTTATCGACCTTGTCGTAATACGGCTTTACGTCGTCATACCCAATGGGCCAGTTATCGCCCAGGCCATCGACATCTTTGTGTTTGAAATCCCTTGGGCCAAACCGAAGGGAGATCCTCCCCCAGTGGTTGGTCCGCCCGCCCAGCATCTGCGACCGGAACCAGTCGAATTTGGTGCCGTCCTTGTGCGTGTATGGCTGGCCTTCGATTTCCCATCCGCCCCAGGCGGCGTCAAAATCGCCAAAGGGGCGCACCGTACCGGCACCCCGCCTTGGGGATTCATAAGGCCATTTCAACTGGGTCTGGTATTCGGGAAGGGCCGGGTCGAAAAACGGGCCTGCTTCCACTACGGCCACCTTCAGGCCCGCATCGGCAAGGACCTTGGTCGCCATGCCTCCCCCGGCCCCGGAGCCCACAATAACGGCATCGTAAACCGTGGGTTGTGCTTTGATCTGCATCTGGTAGGATTAATGTATGGCTAAATATACAAGGCCCCGGGAAAAAAGTCCCGGGAAAATTGCATTTTTTCAGCCTTCCCCGTGCAGGGGCCTTAGGGCAACCAGGACGCTTCTCCCTGCATCTGGCCCAGGGCTTCGGCTACTGTGGGTACCGGCAGGCGGCAGCTGTGGTCGCGGCAGACATAGAATAGCGTCTGCCCGGGGTCGTAGCGCTGTTCAAACAGGGGGAGCGCACTGGGTTCCCCCGTAGCGACCAGGAGGATATTGGGGAGGAAGCGCCGCGCCATTTCGCTGCGCAGGCGGGCTGCTTCCGGGCCGGCGATGGCCACTTCGTAAAATGGCGACTGCTGGCGCAGCAGGATCCGGCCCCAACCCGCGTAGTTCTCGGGCAGTTCCATAAACCGGCCCTGCAGGGCGCGGGCCATTTCTGAGCTTTTTTCGAGGTCCCCGGGGCGATAGTAAAAATGGCCCAGTTGGAAAAGGAGGTCAGCCACCACCGTATTGGGGGAAGGCATCACCCCGTCATCGGTTTTAACGATGGGGGCCATCAGGTCGGAGACCTCCCGGTAGCGGAACAGGGGCGATGCTTCATCGCGGAAACGGCTTTGGACATACCCCAGGAATTCGTCTGCCCGGTCCAGATAGGCCGTATCCATACTCACCTGATAGAGGCGAAAGGCCGCCTGTGCCATAAAAGCATAGTCTTCAAGGAATCCTTCGGCCCGAGGGGCCCCCTTTTTATAGCTATGCCCCAGGGTGCCGTCGCGGTAGGCGCGGGCCATCAGGAAATCAAAAAGCCCGCGGGCTTCTTCCAGGTAAACAGCCTCCCCCAGGGCGTCGTAGGCATCGGCCAGGGCGGTAACCAGCATGGCGTTCCAGGAGGTGAGGATTTTGTCATCCTTCCGCGGGAAGGTCCGCCGGGCCCGCCTTTCCATCAATTTTTCGTGCCATCCGGCCTTAAGGGCAGCAAATTCTGATGGAGGCATGGGATGCCGCTGCAGGAACCCCGGGTCAGGATCCGCGCGGAACAAAACATACTGCCCCCCTTCCCAGGCATTTTCGGGATTGACCTGGTAATACGCCGCAAAAAGGTCGTAATCCGGGCCCAGGGCCTGCCGCAGTTCCGCCTCCCCCCAGAGGTAAAATTTACCTTCCTCCCCTTCGGAATCGGCATCCAGGGCGGCGTAGTACCCGCCTTCGGGCCCTTTGAGGTCGCGCTGTAAAAAGGCAAAGGTGCGCTCCACAACCTCCCGATATTGCGGATCGCCGTAAAGGGCATAGGCCCGGGCATAAACCCCCAGCAGCTGGGCATTGTCGTACAGCATTTTTTCAAAGTGCGGGATGTGCCACCTGGGGTCGGTACTGTAGCGGTAGAAGCCCCCGCCCAGCTGGTCGAAGACACCGCCCAGGGCCATACGGTCGAGGGTGCGCTTCAGGTGGTTGAGCACTTCGGTGTCGCCGGTGGCATGGCCGTATTCCATCAAAAAGTCGAGGTTGGGTGGAAGCATGAATTTCTGCTCCCCGGCATTGCCCCCCCATTCGGGGTCCCACCGGCTGGCCCAGCCCGCCACCGCCGCCCCGAGGGCAGCAGCCTCGAGGTCGGGTCCGGAATGCCCGGGAAAGAGGTTTACGCTGGCGACCCCCTGCGAGACCCGGTCGGCATATTCGGCGGCCTTCTCAGGGTCTTTCCGGTAGAGGCCGTTCACCTCGCCCAACACCTTCATCCATTGTTCCCGTGTGTGGTACGTACCCCCATAGATGGGCTTCCCGTCGGGAAGGGCCAATACATTCAGGGGCCAGCCCCCGGAACCGGTCATCAGTTGTACCGCGGTCATATAGACCTGGTCCACATCGGGGCGTTCTTCCCGGTCTACCTTAACGTTGATGAAGTTAGCGTTCATGAAAGCCGCCACGGAATCGTCCTCAAAGGTTTCTTCTTCCATCACATGGCACCAGTGGCAGGAGGAATACCCGATACTGATGAGTACCAGCTTGTTCTCCACCTTCGCCATTTCCCAAACCTCATCGCTCCAGGGCTGCCAATGGACGGGGTTCTGCGCGTGCTGCAGAAGATAGGGGCTGGTCTGTTCGCCCAGGGCGTTCCTGCGGGTAGCCGGCGCTTCCGTGCACGAAATACCGAGGCAGCACAACAGGCCCATAAGCGTAAGGGATATTGCAGGATGTTTCATGCCGGGGTTCCTTTTGGGAGTTCTGCCCAAAAGTACGAATCGCCGTGGATATGCCGGCAAGAGGAAGCCCCCTGCTGCCAGGCCATGGGCGTTTTTACCTCGAAAATTGCAGAAACCAGTCGTAAAGGCCGTCCTCCAGGTAGGCCCGCTCCCAGGCATTGTGGCCCACGCCCTCATAAGCCGTAAAGGTGACCTCATAGCCCAGGCTGCGCAACCTGGCGACCATTTCCTCCGATTCCGAAAAGGGGATCACCTCGTCTTCCGTGCCGTGGAACACCCTGATGCCCATCTCCCGGTCGATCCAATGGGCGTAGGGCACCGGGGCCATGCCGCAGACCACAGCCATGGCGGCAAAGGTGTCGGGGTATTGTGTGGCCAGTTCCCAGCAGGCGCTGCCCCCGCGGCTGAGCCCGGTAAGGTACAGGCGCTTGCGGTCGACCCGGTTTTCTGAAATGACCTGCCCGAGCAGTTCCATAACGGCCCGTACATTCCACCATTGCTTTTTATAGGGGTTTTGTGGGGCCAGGATAAGGAAGGGAAAATCGTTGCCCTCGGCCAGGAGCCTGGGCGGGCCGCTTTCGCGGAGCATCTCCAGGGTGCCGCCCGCATCCCCTCCCCCATGTAAAAACAACAGGAGGGGAAATTCCTTTTCCGCCTGCTGCGCATACCCCGGTGGGTAGTACAGGTAGTAGTTGATGGTTTCGCTCATCCGCACCCGGGCTTGTTTGGGATCGAGGCGCGACTGGGCCGTGCAGCCCAGGTTCAGCAGCAGGGAAGCTGTAAAAAGGACAAAAAAATACCGCGGTGCCATGGGTTTGTGAATTGGGGCCGGCCCCATAAAGGTATCGCATTGCCGAAAAACATCATGGTTTTCTGCACACCCTTTTTCCGTTCCACGGAAAGGCCCAAATGCCAACCGTCAGGGAAAAAGCGCGAATCCCGGACAAAACTGGGGGATGAGTAAGAATACGAACAACAGGAAGAGGATTGCCCATAGCGCCCACATCCAGATAGGGTAAACAATGATATCGCCTTTGAATTTGGGATGGAGGGAGTGCGCAATGAGCCCGTGTACCCCAAAACTGAATAAAAGGAAGGCGAGGCTGGAGGCGACAAGGGAAAATAAAGGTGTGTGGGCCTCCCGGCTGATATAAAGGTAGATCGCAATGGCAAGGGCCACCGCAATGACGATTCTGAAGATTCTTCTGGCCATGGGTCTGGGTTTAGAAGGTTACTGGAAATTTTTTTCGTGGAAGGCCAACAGGGGGATCCTCCCGTAGGATTCCATTTTTTTTACCCTGTCGCGGTGGAAGATTGGATCGAGGAACCCTTTCCTCTTGCGCTCCAGCATCACCACCAGGTCGGCGTTGTGGTCGCCCAGGTAAACCCTTAGGGCCTCGAAAGCGTGCTCTGAAACCTCCTGCTCAAAGGTGATTTTGGCCTCAGGGAGCTCTTTTTTGAGTTTCTCCTGGAACCACTCCCGGCGTTGCAGGCCGGCATATTCCTTTTCCGAGGTGATATGCACTGCCCTGATGTGGCCCTTAAAAGCTGCTGCAAGGGGTGCGAGTTCCGTGAGGACCGCGATGTCTTCCTCCTCAAAATCCGTGGCGTATACGATCGTATCCAGTCCATTGAAAGAAGCCTCTCCCGGGATCGACAAAACCGGGCAGGGGGCTTCCGCGATAAGTTTCTTAGTGGTATTGCCCATCAGCAATTCCCTCAGGGCACTGCCCCCCTTCATGCCCACCACCAGCAGGGAAGCCCCTACCTCGAGGGCCTTGCCTGCAATTGCCTCCCGCACGTTTTTATGTTCGAGGGCTTCGATTTCCACTTTGGCGCCTTCGCCAAGGTGGGACCGGCAAAAATCCTCGAGCCTTTTGGTTTGTGCTTTAAAGGCATCTTCTTCCAGGTGGGGGAAAGGTTCCTGTACTTCGGTCTGAAGGATCGTGGGATAGTCAAAAACGTGAATGGCCAGCAGGCGCGCTTCCAGCTTTTGGCTGATCTGAAAGGCATACTGCAGGGCAGCGGCGGAATTCTCCGAATAATCCGTGGCGTAGAGGATGGTTTTCAAGGCTTCAATAGTTTTTACCCCATAAAGGTATGGCGCGACTTAAGGGGATAAAATGACCTGGGTCAGGGTCGAACTGCCTGAAAAAGTGATCCCGGTCATTTTCCCTTAGCCACGTGCTTGCTACCTTCGTAAAGGATCCCCGAAAACCGGCTGCCATGAAGGATATCAAAACCCTGTTGCAAGACATCACGCTGCTCACCAGCAACATCGAAACCAATTACCCGGAACTGTATCAGTACCTGGGCGAGAACCCGCTCACCCTCCCGACCAGTAAGCACCCCCAGATCGACACCCGCATCTTGCAGGAATACCTCATGTCGCTGAAGCAACTGCTCTGGCACCATCTTGAAACGCACCAAAAAGGGAAATAACATTCCAAAAATTGATCGACCATGGGAGAAATTGCCACCTCAGACCGAATGATCACCCTGTTCTACAATTCGAACTCCAGCAGGGCCAAACAAACCATTGCCTATGCCCGGGCAGAAGGCCTTCCGGTACAGGAAGTAGACCTCCTGAAAACCCCCCTGACCGGAACCCAGATCAGCGAACTGGCGGGAAGGCTGGGCCTGGAGGTCAGGGACCTGGTCAACCAGGAGCACCCCACCTATAAAAAACACTTTGATCCCCATGAGTTTTCCTCAGAAGACTGGATCAAAATGATCAAAAAACACCCGGAGATCATGAAACAACCCATTGCCCTCCGGGGGAAGTTGACCATTTTGGTGGAAACCCCCACGGACATCATAAAGATCTGAAATCCGAAGTGTTCACATTTCGTTAACACGGGTCCTGCCCCTAATATTGTAATTTCGCCCCTATGAGTGCCCGGTGGTTCCATTATTTTTCTTCCATTTTCCTCCTTTTGGCCTTTCTCGGGGCCAAAAGCATGGAATCGCATGGACTCCTGCATACCGATGAAGAAAACGGCCCCGCCTGCGAGTTGTGCGAATATGCGCTGGTCCTGGAATCCACCCCTTTCCACCCTCCCCTTGCCCAGGCCATCGAAGTAAGGGTTGAGGCTCCCCTGCCCGGGCATCCGGCCGAGGCACCCCTGCCCGCCCTTTGCCCCGTCCACCTTGAAGGCGCCCTGTTTTGCCGCCCGCCACCTGCAGGCACCCGGGAGCTGGTATAAGCGCCCTCCCGCCCTGTGCCCCCTCCCCGGGGTTCCCCTGTTTTTACCTCCTTAAATCCTCATATGAGAATTCCCATAGCCCTCGTGCTACTTGTAGTGTTCCAATTTTCGGCTATAGCCCAACAGTGCCAGGCCACCCTCTCGGGCAGGATCCTGGATTTCCACGACCAGACCCCCCTGGCAGGGGCCACGGTACTGGTGATCGGGCAGCAGAAGGCCGCCCTTACAGATTTGGACGGCAGGTACCGAATAGACGGCCTTTGCGAAGGGGTTTTTGAAGTGGAGCTTTCCCATCCCGAGTGCCTCACCCTGCTATACAACCTCGAAATCAGGGGGGAAACCCGGAAGGATTTTGAAATGGAGCACCACCTGGAGGAGCTGGAAGAAGTACAGGTATTCGGCGATATTTTGGCGGACCAAACCAAAACAGGGCAGGAACAGCGGCTTTCGACGCGGACCCTGGAAGACTACAGTTCGGCGAGCCTGGGCGATGCCCTGCGAACCCTCAGTGGGGTTTCTTCCCTCAATACGGGGAGCAACATCGTGAAACCGGCCATTGGCGGGCTTACCGGAAGCCGGGTGCTGATCCTCAACGACGGGGTGCGCATGCAGGATATGGAATGGGGGGATGAGCACGCCCCGAACATCGACATCAATTCCGCCGACCAGGTTTCGGTAGTCAAAGGGGCTGCAGCCCTGAAATATGCCGGTGACGCCATTGGCGGGCTGGTGATTATCGATCGGGAACGGGTCGCCGTGAAGGATTCCCTGTATGGAAAAACCCTCCTGAATTATGTATCCAATGGACGCGGCGGGTCGGCCAGTACCGAACTGACCCGGACCTTTGCCTCCGGCTGGTATGTAAATGGGCAGGCTTCCTACAAAAAGCTGGGCGACCGGGAGGCGCCGGATTACATCCTGTCCAACACGGGCATGCAGGAAGTCGGCCTGTCCCTCCACACCGGAAAACGGTTGCTCAACGAGGGCTGGGACCTCGACTATTCCTTTTACCGGGCCGATATTGCCGTGTTGCGCGCCTCCCACATCGGGAACATCGACGACCTGATCGGGAGCATCAATTCCGGGGAACCCTCCGTGGTGGAGCCCTTCACCTACGACCTGGGGGTCCCCCGGCAGGAAGTGACCCACCACCTGGCCAAGGCAAGCTATTACCTAAGGATCAAAGGGTTGGGGAAATGGACCGCCCAATATGACTTCCAGAACAACCGTCGCTTCGAATACGACGTGCGCGTGGGGGCCGACCGCAACAAGCCGGCCATCGACCTGGAGCTGACCACCCACACCCTGATGACCGATTTTACCTGGGATGCCTCCCGCGACCTGAAGGTGGTGACCGGCCTGATGGGCCGGTTCCAGGACAATTTCGCCAACCCCGATACCGGGGTGAGGCGGCTAATCCCGGACTATCAAAAATACGACCTGGGCGGGTTCCTGACCGGGGAATACCGGTTGGGGACCGACTGGCTGGTGGAAGCCGGGTTGCGCTATGACTTTAGCCGCATCGATGCACAAAAATTCTATCGCACCTCCCGGTGGGAAGAACGGGGTTATGACGAGGATTTTGCAGACATCGTGGTAGAAGACCTGGGCACCCAGCTGCTGACCAACCCGGTACTGGACTTCCACAACCTGTCTGCCACGGCCGGGGCACGCCGCCAATTGGATGCCCATTCGGAACTCCGCGCCAACTATGCCTTTGCCCAAAGGCCCCCCAACCCGGCAGAGCTTTTCAGCGATGGGTTGCACCACTCGGCCGCGCGTATTGAACTTGGCGACCTGCGGATCGGGAACGAAACCTCCCACCGGATTTCCCTGGCCTACCAGCGGGAGGGCGAGCGGTGGGGACTGACCCTGGAACCCTACCTGAACCAGATTCAGGATTTCATTTTGCTCGAACCTACCGGGGTGGAATTCACCATCCGCGGGGCCTTCCCGGTCTGGGGCTACCGGCAGACCGATGCGCGCCTGCTGGGGTTCGATGCCTCGGGATATTACCGGTGGTCGGACCACTGGGAATCGCAGCACCGGTTTTCACTGGTCAGGGGAAAGGAACTCGACCAGGACGTGGCCCTGATCAACATGCCGGCGCCCATAACGCGAAACACCCTGGTCTATCGCAAACCTTCGTGGAAGGGGTTGGAAGTGGGCCTGGAGAGCACCTACGTATTCCGGCAGAACGAATTCCCCCCCAACATCAACGTCTTCTCCCCCTCCCAACAGGAGGAGGTGGTGCTGGAAATCAATACCCCCCCGGCGGCCTACCACCTGCTGGGGCTCCGGGCCGGGATGGAATTTGCGCTGGGGACCGGTCTAAATTTAAGTACGGTACTCACCGTGGACAACCTGCTCGATACAAACTACCGGGAATACCTGAACCGGCAGCGGTATTTTGCCGACGACCTTGGACGAAACATTATCCTTCAATTGAAACTCAACTATTAACCCTTTAATCCTTAATCAACACGTACCTATGAAAACACGTAAATTTTTAGCATTCCTCGCATGCTCCGGAATCCTGCTGGCCTCCTGCTCCGACGATGACGATCCGGACCCGGTCAACGAAGAAGAAGTCATCACCACCATGACGGTTACCCTCACGCCGCAGGGCGGTGGCACTGCCATTACCCTGCAAACGCGGGACCTGGACGGGGATGGCCCCGATGCCCCGGTGGTCACGGTCTCAGGGGAACTGTCCGCCAACACCACTTATAACGGCGTCATCGTTTTGCTGAATGAAACCGAAACCCCGGCGGAAAACATTACCACGGAGGTCGAGGAAGAAGATGACGAACACCAGTTCTTCTTTACGGTGGGTGGCGGCCTGAACGCCGACGTCGCCTACGCCAACTTCGACGGAAACGGCAACCCCCTGGGCACCCAATTCACCCTTACGGCCAATGATGCCAGTACCGGGTCCCTGGCCATTACTCTGAGGCACGATTTGAAGAAGCCGAATGACGGGACCCTGGCCGATGCAGGCGGAGAAACCGACATCGCGCAGACCTTTAACGTGGTCATCCTTCCTTAAGGGAACAGGAGAGACCAAGTGGCACCTTGAAGGATTTACCATGGAAAACCCGCCTAAATGGCGGGTTTTTTTTTGAAAGGTAAGGAGTGGGTTCTACGGCCTATGGCCTCAGGATCGCAGCTGCCGGCCTCCGGAAGGAATACGGCATGGGTTCACAATACCCGAAACGCACCAGCAGTAACGGATGCCCCCTGCTCAGACCGAGGGCCAAGGCCAGTTTTTTGCGCACGGCTGGTTCTTCACAGGGCATGTTTACATGGGCGTGTTGGATGCCAAGCCGCGTAGCGCTAAGGCCAAACCGCTGAAAAGCCCGTCCGACATTTACCCAGTGGGCGATATCGTCCTCTTCAGCGATGAAGGCCGCCAACCCCGCCGAGGCGCGCAGGATGCCTTTCCATCGTTTCGCTTCGCTTTTGGCAGATACGAACCGTTTCATGATCAATTCCCCCAGGAGCCGTCCCGTGGCGGGCATGCCCATACTGGCGTGCCAGATCCCATCCTGTTTCTTTCGGGCTTCCGCTTTGGAAAACCGGATCCAGGAAACCAGTTCCCCTACAAAGGCTTTATTTTCAAACTGCAGGTCACTGCCCTCAAGAATCAGGGGCTCCAGGGCCCGCATCTCCTCAGGGGAGGTTATGGAACGCACCTCCACCCCCTCCATACGGGAGGCGTCTACCAGCTCCTCCAACTCCCTGTCGGGGACAGCCTGGTCCCTGTAGGCACTACGGGTCACCTGCCTCGATTCGACAAATTCCAGCAGGGGGTCATATCGTACCGGATCCGCTTCGGCCAGGCGGAGGTTTATAAAGGTAATCCCCGCAGCATCCTGCTCCAGGGAAAGTTCCGGGCACAGCCCCTCCCCTTTGGCCGCCAGGATGGCATTTTCCGCAGCACAGCCCAGGCTGATGTAAAGGGCGTGGTTGTCGGGGTCGACTACCGGCAGGGAACGGCTGAAATCGGGGTGGATCTGCAGGCTGTTTTTTCCGCACATAAAGGTCCATGGCTGGGTATTGTGGCCGGAAGGGGCCATACCCCCGAAAGTGACCAGTTTTTGGCAATTCCATTCAAGCTTCATGGAAAGATGTTTACAGGTGTCCATAAAAGTAGTCCTGTGACGCGATTTCACCTATGACATTGATCAGTATAAACCACTAAATGTCAATGAAATATCGCCTGGGGTCACCGCCCAGGCCGAGTCCATGGGAGCCCTGGGCTTTTCATCGGCCATTAGGATTGCTCCCCCTGGTTTTCCCTGAAACCCGGTGTGGTGGCCGAATGACCAACCCCGATCGCTACACGGGGCGTTATCCCTTCAGGATATTGCGGGGGGAGGTGATTCCGGCTTTCAGCTTTTCGGCAACCTTCAGGGCCCGTTCAATGCGTTTGTCAGTCGATTTTACCTGGGCCACCAGGTACATCAGGCTGCGTTGGTTCCCTGCCGACAACGCGTGAAAGCGCTGGTCGGCTTCAGGGTCAGACCGAAGTACTTCCCGGAGTTCCTCGGGCATTTCGAATTGATGCTCCGAAACATCTTCCGAAAAAACGGCCGACACCCTCGAGCCTTCTTTTATCCTTAACTTCTTGCAGTGGGTGGTGCCGATGTTTACAAAGTATCCGCCTTCTTTTTTGGGCATAAGGGCACAGTGGAATGAAACCTGGCCATTCAGGGTGCACAGGGCCCTGTTGTTCCCATTTTTCGTTAGGGCGGCTGCGGTCGTTTCATCGACCCGGATGAAGTGCATGCCGCTATCGAATTTCTCGACTACATATTCCGTTGGCATAACCTGACTACGTATTCACTTTTGTCGCATTTCATTGAGCGGTTTGAAAACGCTTCCGGTAACAGCGTCTGACCGCAACCCCCGCCTGCCCCTTATTTGAGCTCCATCTTCAACGCGCCTTCCCAACTCTCATACACCCCATCATTCCTGTACTGTTGGGAATTCTGGAAATAAATCCGTGCGGCAAGGTCGTCGGGGTTAACAGAAAGCACTTCATTAAACCGGGCCATGGCTTCTGAAAAGTCTTTTTGGAAGTACAACTCCAGCCCGGCTTCAAAACCCCTTTTGGTAAAGGCCTTGAGCTCCCTGACCGCTTCGGGCAACCCGTCCATGATTTCGTATATTTTCAGGGCATCCTGCTTTCCCTTCACCGTTACCTTCCCGAGGAACCGGTATTCAAATTGCGACAAGTCGGTGATTTGCAGCAATGCCGGCTCGCTTACAATGATCTGTGCCCCGAAAAACTTTGTCAACCCTTCAAGGCGCGAGGCGGTATTTACGGTATCCGAGATGACACTGGGCGTCAGCCGCCGTTCCGTTCCCATCATGCCGAGGATCAAGGGGCCGGTATGTATCCCGATCCCGGTTTGGATGGGGTCCTTGAGCTCAAATCCACCAAGGGTGCGGACCTCCGCCATCCCGACCTGTATCTGGACCGCAGCCTGCACTGCCTTTACCGGGTTTTTTGTAAATAGGGCCAGCACCCCATCCCCCAGGTACTGGTTTACCAACCCCCCTTTGGAATGGATAAAGTCAACCACATGCCCCAGGTAATCATTGATAAAGGCAAAATTGGTCTTCGGGGACATAAACTCGGACAGGGCCGTAAAGGATCGGATGTCTGAGAAAAATACCGTCATTTCCCGCTGCACGCTGTCGCCGAGTTCCACGTCAAGGATTGATTTCTTGTTCAGGTAAGAGAGGTATTCATCGGGCACAAAACGGCTGAAGGAGGTATTGGTGTTGATCAGGTCTTCGGTGAGGTTCTCAACGTTCTGGAAGGAATTCGTGAATTTCACGGCCAGCAGGAGCGATTGGCTGAAGATAAAGAGGAAAAACCCGGCCCCTGCCAGGTAGACGCTCTGGATAAGCCTGGCATCGATGGCCAGGTCATGCCCCACCGTGAGCATAAAGCAAACAATGCCGGCCAGGATCAACTGGGCGCCCTCCTTCTTCCTGATGACCGCACGGTAAATGCCTCTCAGGATCAGCAAAATGACCACGCCGCTGACGATCCAAAAGCCAAACATGAGGGCGCTGTAGACCGGGGAAGGAAAAACCAGGGTCACCGCGATCCCCAACCCGCAAAGGACCAGGAGGGCTTTGCTGACAACCCGGGGGAAATCATTTTCGAACAATTCCCTTAGGAAGAACCAAAGCAGGGCCACACTGGCAAAAATCGAGATGTGGATGAGTTTCAACCCGGTTTCATAGGAGGCACCCGGCCACAGGGTATAGAAAAAAACCACCCCGGTAAACAGGTTTTTGACAGACAAAAAGAAACAGAGCAAGCCAAAATACAGGTTGGACCGGATTCCCGGGCGCAGGAAGAACAGGGCGATGTGGTAGATGCTCATCAGGAACAACCCGCCGATGGTAAACAGGTCAAATGCGAGTTGCCGGTCGTAGTGCTTCTGGACCATCTCTCGCGTACCGATACGAAGGCTTTGCCAGACCCCCCCCATCGAATAGGCAAAATTGGCCACCTGCAGGGTGATTTTGAGCGTATCGCCCTGGGGCGTGAAGGGGATGATCTGTGTGCGTGCACTGGGGGTATATTCCCCTGGGGACCGCCCCACGGTACCATCGGCGGCAACGAGCTGGTCTTGCAGATAGAGGGCATACGAGGAATGGATGAACGGGATGTAAAGGGCCATGTTGGCGGCCTGGCCCCCGGGTTGCATCGCAACCTCCAGCTGGTAAGTGCCATAACCGTGCGCAGGCAGCTCATCGTCCCCATAGGTGAAGCCATTCCAGATGCGGGGCAACGTCATGACTTTTGCCTGGCCTGTGGGAAAGGATTCCGGGGTATGGAGGGCGTTCCAGGCGAATTTCCACTCCCCGTCAAGAGGTGCCGCCTCGTTTTGGAGCTTCTGTTCCGGAAGGAATAACCGTCCATTGTCGGCATAAAGGCCGCCGGGAAATTTATGGACCGATTTCCACACCATAAAAATCGCCACGCCGATCAGGGCAACCATGAAGATCCTCAGCAAGCGGCGGTTGGAGATTTGGGGATCCCGGGTCATTCTTTCACCTGTAATTCAAGGAGTAAATTTTCGCCCAGCATTTCATTGTCGCGCAAGGGAAGGTGTCCTTTTAAAGAAAAATCCCTGGGCCAGTAATAGTCGGGCGGATGCTGGGTGGAGAGCAACCCCATCTTCTGGTAGGTATAGGCGATCAGTTCAGAACAAAAGAAGGTCGGTTGCCGGACTTCCCGGTTAAAAATCCTCCCGATGATTCCCTTGATAAAAAACCATTTATCGGTCGGGAAGGTGTCGGGATAGGCGTGCTGGATGGCCCCTTTAAGGGGACGGATATTGGCATCTTGCAAAGGCCGCGACAACTGCCTGAAGACAAACCGGAAAAACATGCCCCGCTCCACCTCCTGGTTGATCCGCGTTTCCAAATCCACCAGGGTGGGGCCCGCCTTAGGCCGGTGCAATTCCTGGTCCTCCGTAATGGCGTAGGGCGTGGATTCCCAGAGCATGATCGGCGCCATGGAAGGCGGCCCCCCCAGGTCCTTGCTGAGAACCACCATAGCCATATGGTTATAGGGGCTGCCGGTAAGGGCATCGATGACCTCCTGAAACTGGCTGTCGCCGTGGAACAAAACGATGTCCCCCGTCTTTAGCAGGGGCGCCAGTTCCTCATAGGTAACATTTTTTCCTGTAATGCCCATTGTCTATTCCTTTATTATTGGGGTTGAACCGGAAGCCTTCCAGGCGGCCCTGGAAAGCGACCACACAAAGTCGGATTGTTTCATTTTCCGGCCATCCTTAAGCCGGAACAGCGTGCTGTCAGGGGTACCCACATAGCCCTTCCCACCGAACATGACCCCATCGACGGTAAATGGGGGCTGGGGAAGGAAGTCGATGCGGTGCATTTGTACAGTATCGTTTTGGGTGTACGTTGGGCCAATGGTCGCCAGGGAATGGCAGGTAATGCAGGAAGAGGATAACTGAAAGCCCCGTTCCACATTGGAATTGGCCAGGAGGGAAGGCCGCTGGTTCTCATCCAGGTAGTCGGTCTGGGTTCCCCTCAACAGGAAATATTCCCACTTGGTCCCCTCAAGCCCAATGTTTACGGGCGCTCGCTCGCAGTCATAAGGGGGGTCGTAACAGGCAAAACGGTCTTTGGAAGGCAGCAGCCAGCCATCATCGCCCTCGTGTTTCTGGCTCCGGCTGTCTACATGCTCAAAGGTAGCCCAGAGCCATTTTTTGAGTACCCGGCTGGTGATGTGGATGGCCACCAGCCCATAGAGTTCCTTTCGGGTATGGCCGCTGTCCTTCACCGTAATATACTGCCAGTGGTAGCGCGCCTTGTCGTAATTCCGATCGGCAATACGGCGCCATTTGACCTTAACTTCCAGGGCTTCCCTGGGGAATGCCATGGCTTCATCCGAATTGTACAATTCCAGTTGGCCGTTGAGGTTGTAGAGTTCCTTTGCCACGACGTATTCAAAGGCGGGCTTGTTCATCGCCACTTCTTCCAGGCCGTAGGTTGGGTCCTGGGTAATGTCGGGCAGTTTTTCCTTGATGGAAAAGGGGGAGAAATCTTCCAACGTGCGGGCTTCAAAATTTTGTTCATCCCAGGCCCCGGGCTTGCTGCCGTCGGGAAGGTAGATCTGGGGCGCCGTTTTCCAGGTCTGCCAAACGACCAGGCCGGGATCGCCCAGGTGTTTTGTGGTATCCGCCGCCAGGAACGTGGTGTCCGCCGGCCAGTTTACCGCCCGGAAAAGATCCCAGGCATACCGGTCGGGGTAACGCAGGGCATACAGGGAATCGATCGAATATCCCCAGGGCTTGAGGGCGGGAATATCAACGTCCTGATGGGAAGCCACCTGGGGCGGGTTGCATCCAAAATTTACACTTAATAAGAGGGCAGGGATGCCAAAAAACCGGCAAGCACGGAACACAACGGGAGTTTTCATAAGGGATTTTGGTCGGTTTGGCGGCTTACGCGGGTTGGCTTCATGAACGGTACAATAACAGGCCCAAGCAGGAAATTTGCAATACCATACTTTCTTTTCGGAATACTGGTTTCCCCCCTGAACCCCTGGTAGCCACATGTTCCACGGGAAGATAGTAAAATAAAGGATGCGGGGGCACTACCGGTAAGGAATCCTTCAACCCATGCATCGGGTTTCCGCCCCAATCCCGGATAGCCGTGCAGGCGGGTTGCCCACTCCCGCCGAAGGTTCCAGCCCACTGTACTGTCTCCATTGCTCCCTTGTAAACCCGCATAAAAGGGCCGGGGCAGCTTCCCTGCACTGGCCTGCATTGCCTTTTTCAAAGGATTTCGGCCGAAAAAGCCTGTTTGTTTGATCCGCAAGTCCGGCAAACCAACACTTTCCGGCCATTCACAACAAATTATTGTAATACTTTACATACAACTCTATTTTTACCCGCACCTGTATTTGCCAACAACTGATGAAGTTTTGCAACCTATTAATATTTGTTTTTTTAATCCTTTTTTTAAATCCCTCAAGGGCGCAGGAGACCTTCCAGGACACCTTTGGTACCGTATCCTATTCCAATAACGACGGCACCCAAAACTGGTCCTCGGACTGGGTGGAATCCAATGATGACAATTCCCCATCAAGCGGGTATATACGAATTACAGGGAATGAAGTAAGGTTCCAGTACCTATGGGCAGAGAACATCGAACGGTCTGCCGATTTAAGTGCATACACGGCTGCAACCCTGACCTTTGATTGGCGTACCTCGAGCCTGGAACCTGGTGAAACCCTGATCATCGAGGTGTCCGCTGACGGCGTTTCCTATACGACTTTGGACACCTTCGATGGAAATCAAAGTGGTTCCTTTAGTCAGGATATCTCTGCCTACCTCTCCGCGACGACCACCATAAGGTTCCAAAAAGGTGGCGGGAACTGGTCGGGCAATAACGACCGGGCGTTTATCGACAATGTGCTGATTAGCGCTACCTCCATACCCCCGGTGGATTCCGATGGGGATGGTATTGGCGATGCGGTGGACCTGGATGACGACAATGATGGGATTACCGATGAAGAAGAATACTGCACCACAGCCAGTGCCGCCTTTTTGGTCTCTGCCAATGTAGGGGAACGATCCGTGGTGGTAAACCATACGGATACCGGGTATTTACGGCTGGACTTCTCATCCATGGACAACTCTTTTCAATTGGAGGTCAATGGCGTTCCTGTTCATCCTTCCATTTTGGAGTTTGAAAGTGGCGCCCTGGATGTGGGTGAGGAATATTTTGTGTTCCAGTCTGACAACAGCTTTATCAGCTCCCCATGGGTGGCCAATTCCAACGGGTTGCCAAGGTTGCGCCTGATTATCAATGAAACCGGGGCGGTCAGTTTATACGGGACGCGCACCACAGGTTCCACTTCGCTGGAACCCATGCAGGCCCAGGCTGCAACCCCTTTTAACACCGTAACCTGGATTCCGGGCAATTCGAATACGTTCACCATAATCAATCAGGCGGGACCGGGACCCGAGGGGTTTACGGGAAATTTATTCGCCAGTTCCCTGTGTGACACCGATGGGGATGGCATCAGGAATGAATTGGACCTGGATTCGGACAATGATGGAATCTATGATATTGTGGAGTCGGGGGTGTTGAATGAAAGCGGGGTTTCCGATAGCAATGCCGATGGAAGGATAGATGGGGCCACCACAGGCTCTGGAAGCAACGGCCTCTTCGACAACATTGAGGATAATGACACCTCATATGCAAATCTGCTATATGCTGTTTTTGACTCGGACTCCGACGGGACAACCGATCCGTATGAACCCGACGCCGATGGCGATGGGTGTAACGATGTTACCGAAGCTGGTTTCACCGATGACAACGATGACGGGTACTTGGGACCTTTACCCGTAACTGTCGATCCCAATGGGGTAGTAACCAGTGGTTCCGACGGGTATACCCTGCCAAACGATAATGATGCCAATACCACGTTCGATTTTCAGGAATCAGGAGTTGCGCCCGGCATAAGCCTTCAGCCCGGGAATGCGACCACCTGCCCCGGCTGTGTCACCAGCCTTTCCGTGGCTTCCGTTGGCGATCAGTACCAATGGCAGGTATTCGATGGCGGGAACTGGACAGACCTCACGGATTCCGGCATCTATTCCGGCACCAATTCCAATACGCTGGTGATCACCCAGCCCACTGCCAATGAAAACAACAATCAATATCGGGTGGTCATTTCCAATACGGCATTCGCCTGCGGGTTAACCATTTCAGATACTGCTGTGCTTACCCTTCGCGTTAACGGGGTTATCTCGAATCGCAGGATTACCTACCGCGTCAATAAAAATTAGACCTATAAGCAGCCGGGGGAAGGTTCAATTTGGGCCAACCTGTTCCATAAAATGGGCAAGGGCTTTTTCCAGGTGGTCCTCTGCCGCATCGGAAAGCCCGTGGCCAAGCTCAAAATCCTCACCCGTGATGCCCAGCAAACGGGCCCGGGGCCTGCGTCGGAATACCTGGTGGCACAACTGAAGCACCGCTTCCGGATGGAGGGCGTGAGTGGTATAGGAGAAACGCCCAACTCCCTTCATCTGTTCCGCCCTGAACCCACCGCTCAGCACCTCATGGGAGGCATCCACAAACCAAACCTGCCCGTAGCGGGAAATCAGCTCGGCATCCTCCACCTGTAACTGGTACCTGTAGACCACATCAAACCGGGGGTCCGCCTTCAACCGGTCTGCAAAGGCCCAGCCCAGACCGTCATCGCCGCGGCCCTGGTTCCCGATACCGATGAGCAGTGTCGCATTCATGGGGTAGATACCGTCTTGATCAGTTCATTGCCCGGGCCGTATAGCTCCGCCTGAAGGGGCATTTTCCCCAGGGCCTGGGTCGCACAGCTGAGGCAGGGGTCATAGGCCCTGATGGCTACCTCCACCTGGTTCAGCATGCCTTCGGTGATGGTACCCTGGCCTGAGATCACGTCCTCGGCCACCGTTTGCACGGTCCGGTTCATGGCCTGGTTGTTATGGGTGGTCGAAACGATCAGGTTGCACCGGGTAATCATACCGTTGTCGTCCACCTCGTAATGGTGGATGAGGGTGCCGCGTGGCGCTTCCAGGATCCCGATGCCTTCCTTTCTGGGGGTCCCCTGCCGCACCAGGTCTGTCCCCAGGATATCCGGGTCGTGCAGGAGTTCCTTGATCAGTTCCGCACAGTGCAGCAGCTCGATGAGGCGCGCCCAGTGGGTATGCATCGTATGGTGGTTTACCCCTGCCCCGCAAAAGGCGAAGAACAACTGCCGTTCCCGTTCCGCCAGGGGAGTGGGTATGCGGTCGCACACGTTCAGGCGGGCCAGGGGGCCGACGCGGTTCCAGCCGCGTTCCTGCCCAAGGGCCTTCAGGTAAGGGAATTTCATGTAGGACCATCGCTCCACGTGCTCCGAAAAATGGTCCAGGTACTGGTCGGTCGGTACGTCGTTGAGGGTGATGCGGCCTTCGGCATCAATGGCGCGCAGCAGCCCGTGGTAAAGCTCCAGGTCCCCTTCCGGGGAAACCATGGCCAGGTGGCCGGAGGGCATGCTGGCGAACTGGTCCATAAAGGACCGGTGCTGGCTGTGGTAGGCCTTGATGAAATCCAGGACCTCCAGGGCCCAGGAGATCATGGTATCGACATTGGGGATGGCTTTCCCATCGAGGAAATAGTCCCGCTCCACGGCTTCCAGGGCTTTGTGTACCCCGCCTGGCAGGCAGGTCAGGCCATGGATTTTCTTTCCCGCTATGGCCTGTATGAGTTCCTGCCCGAACTTCCGCATGAGGATGCCCTTGCGGGCCAGTTCAGGATTCTCCATGGCCACAGCCATTACATTGCGCTTGAGCTCGGGGGCATCGACCCCAAAGAGCAGGTCCGGGGAGGCCAGGTAAAAGAAATGGAGCGCGTGCGACTGGAAGATCTGGGCGTAATGGAGCAGGCGCCTCAGCGCCCGGGCCGGTCCCGGAAGGGCTTCCGGATCGATCCCCGCCAACTGGTCGATGGCTTTGGATGCCGCGAGGTGGTGGCTCACGGGACAAATCCCGCAAAGCCGCTGAACCAGCACGGGTACCTCCCAGTAGGGGTGTCCCTGAATGAAACGTTCAAAACCCCGGAATTCGACAATGTGAAAGTAAGTCTTTTCCACCTTGCCGGCATCGTCGAGGTGTATGGTAACCCGGCCGTGTCCTTCCACACGGGTCACCGGGTCTATAATGATTTTTTTGCTCATGGTTCAGGTTCTAATCATATTTGAACTCGTGGTACAGGACCGAAAATTCCTCCCCCCAGAGGATGTTGCGGATTACTTTCCAAAGGTGGCTGGCCGAGGGCGGGCAGCCGGGGATCAGGTAATCGATCTTGACGATTTCGTTGCAGGCATAGACCCGGTTAAGGAGCTTGGGCAAATCTTCGTGATAGGGCACCAGGCCCTCCCCCACGTCGTTGGTCTGTGCATTGATGAACGCCTCCTCCAGGCATTCCCCCAGGGGAATGGTATTGCGCATGGCCGGAAGCCCACCCCAGATGGCGCATTCCCCAATGGCCAGCAGGACGTCGCAATTCGCTCTGAACTGCCTCAGGGTCTCGATGTTTTCCGTATTGCAGCACCCGCCCTCCACGATGCCCAGGTCGCAGCGCTGGGTAAATTCCTTGATGTCTGTTAGGGGGGATTTGTGGAATGAAACCAGATCCACCAGATCCAGAATACCTTCATCGATATCTAACAGGGACATATGGCATCCGAAACACCCTGCCAGGGAAACCGTGGCCACGGTTTTTTTTGCCCTTGGTTTATTCCCCTCCTTGCCCGACCAGTGGATGGCGAAGTCTTCCTGCTCCGACTGGGTATCGTAGCTCCGTAGCCCAAAGGGTTTGCCAAAGCGCTTTCCACGGACCACGATGGCCCCGGTAGGGCACAACCGCATGGCTGCTTCGGCCTGCTCGTCGGTCAGGCGGGCTTCCTGTTCATAGTCGATCCCCACCAGGGTATCGATCCCCCGGTTCTGGTACATGAAGACCCGTTTACCGTCATCGGTAAAGACTTCCTCCACACACCGGCGGCATTTGATGCAGCGGTTGTTTTCCAGCACCATGCGCCTCGACTGGTAGTCGTTATGCCGGTCCCGGAACAGGTGGGGGAAACGCATATGGGTGATGCCGAGTTCGTAGGCCATGTGCTGCAGGTCGCAGTCCCCGCTTTTAACGCAGGAGGGGCAGAAGTGGTTTCCTTCGGCGAACATCATTTCCACGATGGCCTTTCGGATATCGCGAAGCTCAGGGGTATTCACCACCACGGCCATCCCGTCCTCCACCCGCTGCATGCAGGCCGGCACGTTGCGGCCGTTCACCTTGCACGTGCAGGCCCGGCAGGTTCCCAAAGGGGGATCGAGGTGTTCAAAGTAACAAAGGGAAGGGATGAAGACCCCGTTCTCCTTCGCCGCAACCACCAGGTTCTGGCCCTCCGTGGCCGTGTAGGGTTGCCCGTCAATGGTAATGGTAACCCGTTTTTCAGTTTCTGTATTTTTCATAGTCGCTGATGGCTTCTTCCATATTGAATTTGAGGTTGAGACCATGGGCCCCATCCTCCAGTTTATCCCTGAAATACTCCGAAAATTCATCAATGGCCATCAGGGGTGTGTTGTAGGCGGTCTTGCCCAGGCCGCACCGGCTGGTTTCCTTCATGATGTTGCACCACTGGTGGATTTCTTCCACATCGGCCCGGGTAGCCAGGCCGTTGGCCATTTTTTCCAGTTTCTTGTGGATGATGAAGTTCCCGGCACGGCAGGGGGTGCACACCCCGCAGGATTCCCTGAGGAAAAACTCCGAGAAATTCAGCAAGATCTTCATGATGTCCCGGTTCTTGTTCAGGACCATGAAGGAGCCCCCGCAGCGGATGTCGTGGGTCACCATCAGGTCGCGCATCGAGATCTTGCGGTGTTTTTGATTCATGCTGACACACTCCCCGGAGGGGCCGCTCAACTGGATGAAATACGGGTCCACTGCTTCTGCCAGCCGCAGCAGTTCCTCTATGGTCATGCCCCATTCGATTTCGTAGATGCCCGGCTTGCCGACGTCCCCCGAGAGGCTGATCAGCTTGGTGCCCGGGGAGCCAGGGATCCCGCGGTTCAGGTAGTTATTGATGCCCATCTCCATCATCCTGGCCACGGCGGCAAAGGTCTCTACGTTGTTGATAATGGTCGGCTTTTGCAGATACCCGCGCTGCACCGGGAAATACCATTTGGTGCGCGGCTCACCCCTTTTACCTTCAAGGGATTCCAACAGAGCTGTTTCTTCCCCGCATACATACGAGCCGGCGCCCACCTGCACGCGGATGTCGAAGTCGAAATCCGGGATTCCAAGTACAGACCGGCCCAGAAGGCCCTGATCGTAAAACTGCTGGATGGCGGCCTCGAGTCCTTTCAGGAGCCACTTGTACTCTGCCCGGAGGTAAATGATGCCGTACTTTGCCCCGATGGAATACCCCGCGATGAGCATGCCTTCCAGTACGGAACCCGGCTCCCGGTTCAGCAGCACCCTGTCCTTGAAGGTCCCCGGTTCCCCTTCGTCGGCATTACACACTACGTATTTGGGAGTGGCCTGCTCCCTGCGGCAGCCGTCCCATTTGATCCAGGTGGGGAAAAAGGCGCCCCCCCGCCCGGAGAGCTCGGAGGCCTTGACCAGCTCGATCACGGCCCGTTGGCTGAGGGCTGTGGCCTTTTCCAGGGCCTGCCCGGCCACATAGGGCCTGAAGAAAATGGTTTGGTTGTTCGGGGGCAGGTAGCGGATATGGTCTTCCGGGTGGTCGCAGATGTCCGAGGCTTTTTTACCTGCCTTCAGGGCGGAAATGACTTCCCTTACCTTCATCACATTGAGGTTGGTAAAGGGATAGAAGTCGATGAGGGCCGCGGGTTCCTGGTCGCTAAGTCCAATGCAGGGGGTGTCAAACAACGCAAAGGTGTCCGTCCGGTCCTTGGTGTTAAAACGCGTCCCGGTTTCCCGCTCCAGAGCTTCCCGGATCCGCTTGTATCCCTTAATCTTGGAAATGATGCTGGTATTGAGGTAAATGATGTGCCTGGCCGTGGGTTTGGTATGGAAAAAGTGGTAGAAGGAAACGATCCCCTCGATCTCGACCAGGGAAAGGTCCAGGGTCTTGGACAACTCCCCCATGATTTGGGGGGTGATGTATCCATCCCGTGCCTGGGCGATCCATAATTCGTTTAGCAGCTGGCTGCGTCGGGGTTCATGCCGGAAAAAGGTGGTGGAAGGGCTGAGCATGGGAGTATGCTATCGTGGTTTGACCGCAAGTTCCGGAATACTTCAGGCAAGTCCTATGATCAATATCATAGATGCCCCCGGAACTGCTGGCCATATTTCCCCAAATCCCTTTGGCCTGGCAGCTTTTTGCTTTCCTTCGAACCTTAAGCCTTCAACGGGAGAGTCCCTCCGCGAGGGATTACCCACTTGCCTGTCCGCTGGCAGGCAAGTGGGTGGGCCCTGCTGCGTTCCCGCCTGAAAATGCATAGCCCGCAAGGCCCTGGGGCCTTGCGGCTTTTTGCTTTCCTTCGAACCTTGCGAGCAAGCTCGCGGTTCTTTGGAAAGCAAAAAACCCCGCAACAATTGTTGCGGGGCAATGCGCTTTAAGTGATCGCGGAGGGACTCGAACCCCCGACCGTCTGCTTAGAAGGCAGATGCTCTATCCAGCTGAGCTACGCGACCTTATGTTGTGCCAGGGCCCCTGGTCGGGAACTCACCAGCCTAAGGGCCCAGTGCGTGCAAAGGCGGGGCAAATATACGATTAACCTAAAAATCAGGCCTAAAATTCTTCAGTCATGCGCCAGGCGGTTTTAAATTTAGGAACGCACGCATACCAGGGGGGAATAGAATGCGTTATTGCAGGAGACAAACATGAATTCCATGAAACACCTGATATTGGCCGTATTATTCTTTACAGGCCTTATTCCGTTGCGCGCACAACAGGAACCTGAAAACGAGGTCAAAGTCCAGACCTTTACACAGGAAGAGAGAGACAACCTGCAGCTTTGGTATCATGAAGGCCTACAAAAAATGGGGCTTTCCGAGGAAACGGAGGCCCGGTACCAGAGTATCCTGACGTATTATGCAGTAAAATTGGCTCGTCTTGACGACAGGGACCAGGAATGGACCCCCGAACAGCTCAAAGGCAAATTAAAGGAGTACCTGACCAAGCAGGAATCGGAAATCCGGGAAATCCTGACCCCTGAGCAATATACCATGCACCAGG
>CAZIJW010000017.1:58116-64540 GCA_964539905.1 uncultured Robiginitalea sp. | reverse complement strand
GGGAGGGCGGCTGTCATTTCGAACCCCTGAAGTAGCGCGAAGCTCACTTCAGGGTGAGAAATCTCATTAATGGTGTGCAGGTCTGGGTTGGTAAGGTTTATCAGTCCCTCTCCCACTCCTTTGTTGGGGGCGAGGTCCGTTGAAATGACATTTTTGGAGTGTAGGTGTCGCTTGGTGAGGTTTCTCAGTCAGGTTTCACCGTTAGAGATGTTCTTGGTGCCAATTCAAATCAACTTAAAGAAAAAAACTTACTTCTTCGCCTTAATTCAGGTAATCTCAGGAAGCGTAAGCATTTTGGATTTTGGCAAATGAAAGAGAAAAAGACCAATTGAGAGGACTAAACAAAAATGTATATGAATTGAAATGTCTTGTACGAGCCAACTAAGGACAAGAATAAAAAGGCTCTTAAGCAGTATTTGAGGAGTACTATGTCTTTTGAGGAATCTTTTTTTAATAAAGGTTTTGTCAAGCGATCGGGATTTCCAGAAGAAATGTTCTAACCTTTTAACCTTAATTAAATATAGTAAGGTTGAGATCAAGTTAATCAGAGGAAACATAAAAACGCTCAGCACAATCACCGGGGCATTCGACAAAATGGACCCAGGGGCCGAAGCCTGGTTCGCCCCCAGGAATACCACGGCCTGGAAGGCCAGCAGGAAGCCCACGAACAGCGAGCCGGAATCGCCCATAAACAGGCGTTTGGAGTACGAGAGGTTAAAGCGGAGGAAGCCCAGCAGGGCGCCCACCAGCACAAAGGAGGTGATGGCCATGGGCGTGTCGCCGGCCACCAAAAAGAACCCCCCGAACACGATGGTGGCGATCAGGGCCAGGGAACCCGCCAGCCCGTCGATGCCGTCGATGAGGTTATAGGCGTTCACCACCAGCAAAAACACAAAGGTGGTAAACAATACGGAGGCCAGGTAGGGCAGCTCGCCCAGGCCGAAAATGCCGTCGAGGCTTTCGATGCGCACCCCGCCCACAAAAATCGCCAGGGCGGCGGCCACCAGTTGCCCGGCGAACTTCTTGGCGGGGTCGAGCCCCACCATATCGTCTTTGATGCCCAGGAAAAACAAAATGGAAATACCCGCCATCAGGCTCAGGATGCGGGCCAGGGCCTCCTGGGGGCAATTGCCCAGGCACGAGAGGCTCATGGCCAGTACGCTGAAGGCGATAAAAATGCCCGCCCCCCCGTACGTGGGCACCCGGTACTGGTGGGCGCTCCGCTCCCCGGGCTCTTCCATGAGGTTTTTGGCCTGGCTCAGGTAAATGATCACCGGGTACAGGTGCACCGACACCCAGTAGGCCAAAACGGCGGCCAGGGCTGTAAGCACATAGGGGTTGGTAGCAGCGGAATACAATCCTTCGGGGAACATGGCGTGGCGGCTATAGGAGGGTCACGGCTGGGTAGCAGGGGCGGGGCCCCTCCGGAAGGCTTCGGGTTTCGTGGGTGATGGCGTGGATGTAGTTCTTTTTCATATAGCGGTTGGTTGTGTTTGTCGATCGTGGCCGGGGCGGTTAGCCCTGGTTTGGGGGGTACCTTCAAAAGTATCCCCCTAAAGGCGAACTTCCTTACGGGTTTCCGTAAGCCCGGGCACTAAATCGGTTTCGTAACTGTTAAAATCCGTTCAAAACAACCCCATATCCTTGGCCAGGGCAATCAGGTTGGGGATGTTGCGCGCCATAAAATAATCTTTCAACCGGTTGATGCGTTTCTCCACGCTGCTCAGGCTGCTGGGGGTTATGCCCTGTTTGGCAAAGCGCTCGGCGATTTCCACCTGCGAGTACCCGTTGGCCAGCTCCTGTAGCAGCAGCAGGTCGTATTCGTCGATTTCCAGGCTCGGGGCCTGGCTTAAGCTGCGCGAGAGTTCGGGGGAAATATAACTCCCGTGGTTGCTGATGACCTCGATGGCTTCCACCATTTCCTGGGAGCTCTCCCGCCCTTTGAGCACATAGCCGTTCACCCCCAGCTCTTCCATGAATTCCCGGATCTTGTGCGGCCGGTCTTCAATGGAATAGATGATGGTGCGCAGGTCGGCCTGCAGGGCCTTTGCCTCGCAGATCAGCTCGTCCCCCGAGTGGAGCTGCCCGTTGCCCGGCCCGCCTTTAAACGACAGGTCGGTGATCAGCAGGTCGAAGGGTTCCCCGTCGAGCAGGGCCTTTTTGAGCTTCAGCATGGCGTTGTCGCAATACTTGGCGTGGTCTATGGTAAAAGGGAAGGACGCACTCAGGGTCGCGGTGAGTCCGATGTTGATGCTGTCGATGTCTTCTACAACCAGGACCTTCTTGAACATAATACGCGGTTTTTGGAAGGGGTACGGCGAGGGCCGCTGGGGCTCTCCCCTACCATCAGAATCAAACTTACGCGCTCCTTTCATGGGTTCCTTACGGGTTTCCGCATCTTTTCCGAAAATCTGGAAAAACACTACGGGTTTCCGGAAAGTGAAAGTACTACCGGGGGAGGAACCGGGCCCTGAAAATTAGCTGCATTGTAATGCAGGTATTTTTGCCCTATTAAAAACCCGCCTGGCGCAGGCGGAACGGGGCCTTGTCAATCCGGTATACCTTAATGCGCTTGTCCTGCTCGGAGCGGTACGCCTGTATCAGGTCTTCCTCCGTATCCAGGAGGGTTTTAAAGCGGAAATTCAGGTTGTCGACCACCTGGTTGCGCACTTTAATGTTGTGGGCCGGGTTCAGGTGGGGCTTCTCCACCAGGTCCAGCACCGCCTGGGCGGGTACGTCGTGGTCGGCCCGCAGCAAAAGCAGCAGCACCGCCAGGGAGCGGGGGTCGGTGTCGAGGCGGCGGCCCTTGTAGCGCATGCCCCAGTCGCCTACCAAAATCTTGTCGCGTTCCCGGTACTTGCGGCGCCCCAGCACGAGCAGGGCAACCACCAGGGCGGCCCCCAGCGCCCCCCCGGCCGGCCCCCAGGGGAACCCGGCCCGACCGTAGAGGGCCTCTTCCCTTACCGCCGGCCCCAGGAAGTCTTCCAGGGGCCTAATTTCAAACCCGACCTTGCCGTCCGGATCCCCTGCCCGGGGGAGGTTGAGGTTTTTGAGCACATAGAGCTGCCCGTCGTGGTAAAACGACCCGCCCTGCCTGCGGTTTATGTCCATCGGAAGCACACCGTAGTTTTTTGGGCCGATTTCGTGGGTGGTCACGCGGTTGTTTCCCGGGTCGACCAGGAGGAATTCATATTTGTTCGCGTTGCCGACGACGATTTTGTCGCCCAGGTGGACGACCATGAGTGTCTTTTCGAAGTCGCGGTTTAGGGTGCCGAGGAATTCCCATCGCTTTTCCCCCGTGTGGTACCGCCAGAGGTCCCGGTTCTCACGGAAGGTCAGCGGGTCAACAGGGTCCAGAACCCTTCCCCCGAACACGTACCAGTAAGGCCCACTTCGGGTGACAAAGGAATTATCGCTGCCCGGGGGCACTTCCTCGCTGCCGGTGGGGGCCACCACCTCCCATTCCTGAGAAGCCTTGCTGAAATAGGTAAAAAAATTGCGGTGCGACCAGAACCCATACCCCCCGTAGCGGAAAATGGTATCGTTCTCGACAAATACGGTGGAGTTGATCTGCATCTTGTGGGTAAACGAACGGTCAATGCGCCGGAGGCTGTCGCCTTCCAGGCGGTAGACCTTCCCGCCCATGTGCTCCACCAGGTAGAGGGTGGAATCGGCCGTTGCCAGGTCGTACGACAGGGGAAAATCCGGATTCAACCGGGGGACCTTCACCAGCCGGCTTTTGCGGTAATCGGGGGCCAGGTACAGGCGGATGCTGTCGGGCCATAGCGCATACAGGGTGCGGGTGTGCGGGTCAAGGGCCGTGCCTTTCAGGGTCCGCAGGTTCCCGATGGGCACCGTCTGCGCCCACGCCCGGGCAGGCGCCAACAAACAAAGGCCCGCCAGGGCCCCAAACAGAACGCGTGCGGTTTTCCCCATGGTCCCGTTAAAATAAAACTTTTTCGTCAATTCAGGGGCAGGGTAAAGGAGCAGGCCAGGCCGCCCTTGTTTTCGGCCGGCAAGGTAAGGGTTCCGCCCGTAGCGCGGATACGGGTTTCCGCATTGGCCAGGCCGCTGCGCCCCTGCAGGGCCCCGGGGGGCAGGCCCACCCCGTTGTCTTTGTAGCGGACCTCCAGCCAGCGTCCGTTTCGGGTGAACTCGAGCAGGGCCAGGCTGGCCCCGCTGTGTTTTTTCAGGTTTACCAGCAGTTCCTGTACCACCCGGTAGCAGGTGGTCTGCCCGGTGGGCGACAGCCGTTGCCACGGGATTTTGTCGAGCCCCCGCAGCACGATGCGGGTGCGCTCGTCGTTGTACCCGTCGATGAGTTCCTTCAGGCGGCGGTCGAAGGCCCCGTCGGCCGGCACCTCGGCCGTATTGCGCGCAATGTTCCGGGTTTTGGCGTACACCTGGTCGAGCTGCCCCAGCACGAATTCCCGTTCGGCCTCCCCCTGCAACGACCGGCCCGAGGCGTAGTTCATAATGTTGAACACGTCGTTGGCCAGTTCGTCGTGCACCTTTTTGGAGATCCGCGCCTCGGTTTCATAACTCGCTTCCAGCTGCCGGCGCCGCGCCCGGTTGCGCTGCAGGCGCATCAAAAGGACCCCCGTGGCCGCCACCCCCAGCAGCAGGACCCCCAGCAGCAGGTTGCGGGTGCGGGCCTGGCGGAGCTCCAGGGTTTTCTGGGCCGCCTCCTGTTTGGCCAGCAGGTAGTTCTGCCGGTTCTTTTCGGTTTCGTAGCGCACCTTGGCAAAGTTGTCGCGGGCCTGGGCCCTCGCCCCCCCGAGGCTGTCGGCCAGGGCCTGGTAGGCCAGGGCATAGGGTTTCGCCTCTTCCGATACCCTGGTGAGCCGGGCAAGGGCCAGCAGCTGGTCGTCGGGGTTTTCCAGTTCGCGCGAGAGCCCCCGGGCCTGCAGGGCGAATTCCCGGGCCCGGGCCGGGTCTCGGGGTTCGTAGAATTCGGAAAGGTTCAGGGCGCTGAACAGCAGGCCTGCTTTGTAGTTTTGCGCTTGCCGCAGCCGGTAGGCTTCCTGCAACAGGGCTTCGGCCCCGGGGTCCCCCAGGCGGGCCAAAGCAAGGCCCAAATTATCGAGCACCCGGGCCCGGTCGGTGGGGTTTTGCTCCCCGCCGAGCACCGGGTCGGCCAGCAATTCCCCCAGCAGGTCGCGCGCCTTCGCGGGTTGCCCCTGCAAGAGATACACCGCCCCGATGTTGTTGCGGATATTCAGGGTGGCCAGGGGGGTGCTTTCGACCTCCAGGGCCCTTTGGTACCAGGCCAGGGCGTCGTCGTAGTTCTTGCGGTTCTTGGACGAAAGGGCCAGGGCATTCAGCAGGCCCGCGACAAAGCGGTTGTCTTCCCCCGCCGGGAGGTTTTCCAGGTAGGCCAGGCCCTCCACGGCCATGTCTTCGGCTTCCTGGTAATTGCCCCCGAAATTCAGCAGGTTGGCCAGGTTCAGCAGTTTTTTTCCGGCATTCAGGCTATCGCCCATGGCCTTGTAGACCTGTATGGCTTTGTAGTAATGCTCCAGGGAGGCGTCGTACCGGTTGGCCATGCGGCTGTAGAACCCCAGCCGGAAATGCCCGTTGGCCAGGGCCGCGCTGTCGCCCAGGGCCCCGGCCCGCGCCACCTGCCGTTCGCTGTAGTACACGGCACTGTCGAGTTCCCCGGCGTTTCGGTGCAACCCCGCCCGGTGCCCCAATAGGTACAGCTCCAGGGTATCGCCCGTGCCCGCCCACTGCCGCAGCAGGGCCTCGTTGCGCCCGATCTTTTCCCCCACGGCCACGGCCTTGTCTACCCTCAGGGCCTCATAGGCCGCCAGGGCGCTGTCTACCGCCACAGGCGCCGCCACCGGCCCTTCGTGCCGCGCACACCCCAGTACCAAAATGCCGCCCAACAGGCCGCCGATCCATCGCAGGTTCATAGCAGTAAAAATACGGGGTTTTGTTGTCATTTCGAATCCCCTGAAGTGAGCTTCGCTCTACTTCAGGGGTGAGAAATCTCATCAATCATATGCAGGTGCCGCTTGGTGAGGTTTCTCAGTCGGCCCCTGACGGGGCCTCCTTCGAAATGACAGTAACACGCAATCGTAATTGGTTCACAGGTAATTTAAAAAGCCTCAGGGTTCAGGAATTCCCAGGCCGGATTAAAACTGCTAATGAGCTGCTCCTTTTTCTGCCTCCTCCATGCCTTGATTTCCTTTTCCCGCGCGATGGCCTTATGAATGCTGTCAAAGCCTTCAAAATACACCAGGTAGTAGCAATTATATTTTCCGGTAAAGGCCTTGCTTCGTTTAAGACTATTTTGGTAATGTTTCGCCAAGCGGGCTTTTATGTCTCCGGTCACGCCCACGTAAAGGGTTGTCCGGTTTTTGTTTGTGGTGATATATACGAAATAGCGGAAAAACACCGGGGCAAGTTATAAATCGATGGT
>CAZIJW010000017.1:53134-58106 GCA_964539905.1 uncultured Robiginitalea sp. | reverse complement strand
TTCCCCGTCATTTTCGATCCCCCCCCCCTTGGTAGTATGAAAACTGACCCTAACTGTGCACTGTCATTTCGAACCCCCTGAAGTAGAGCGAAGCTCACTTCAGGGGTGAGAAACCTCATTAATGATGTGCAGTGCTTGATTGAAGGGGTTTCGAACCCCGACGAAGGCGGGGTGAGAAATCTCATCAATCATATGCAGGTGCCGCTTGATGGGGTTTTTCATCCCTACTTCCCCCTAACCACCCTCCGCTTCCCCACCGGGTTTAACGAATTCACCAGGCCCGACTGCACGCCTTTCCAGATGAAGTTGCCCAGGCCCTTGTAGGGGATGCGTTCCGCCTCGATGAGGCCCACCACGGTATGGCCGTGCCGGTTCGGGTTGGCGTCCTTCAGCAGGGTGTTGGCGGCCCAGGAGAGGGTCTTGTCGTTGCCCTTCCCGTCTTTGGGCACGGCCACCTCCAGGTTGCGGTATAGCAGGGTCAGTTCCCCGCCCAGCGACCAGGGGGTCCCGGTCATGGCGAACTGCAGCCCGTCGAGGCGCCCCGAGGTAAACTGCAGGCCTACAGCCGGCAGGACGGTTTTATTCAGGCTCTGGAAAGACGAAGTCCCGTCGGTTTGCCCCCTCACGCGGAAGGTATTCGTGTGGTAGGGCAGTTCCAGGTGCACTTCCACGGGGATCGCCTGGTCGAGTTTGGCGGTTAGGTCGATCTCCAGGGGGGTGGGGCCTTTCAGGCTGTCGGGCAGGGTGGTGAGGTGGCGCACGTTTAGGGAAAGGTCCGAAAAATCGACCAGCAGGGGGGGCGCGGACCAATCCGTCTGTTCGCCGTAGATCATATAGGAGTTTCGCACGCCTATGGAACCCAGGTGGAGGGGAAAATCCATAGACTCCAGCGCTTGCTGGGGCAGCAGTACCCGTTTCCCGGTGTCGAAGGGTTTGGTTTTGTCGCGGAAGATTTCCAGGTGCAGGCTGTCGAGGGCCATATGCTGTACCGACAGCATCCCCTGGTTCAGGAAGGCATCCATATCGAAGCCCGTCAGGACCAGGCTTTTCAGGCGGGCGTTATAAATCTCATAACTAAGGCGGTTCTGCTCCCTGAAGCTCTTCAGTCCTCCCAGGGGGCCCAGGGAGAGGCGGCTGATTTCCAGGTCTCGGGAGCCAAAGGTGTATTTCAGTTCCTCAAACCCCATCCGGTAAAGGTTTTGGGGAAGGTCCAGCGTTTCGGTGTTGAGGGTCAGTACCAGGTTTTCCAACTCCGGCTCAAAAAGCGCGTCATCAGCGGCCGAGGCCTTCGCGATCCCAAGGCCTTCGAGGTGCCCGCCCATGGAGGTCAGGTGGAGGAGGGTGTCCGCCGAGGCGGCCTCGATTTCCCGCAGGGCAAAGTGCCCCAGCACGAAGCGCCCCAGGGAGAGTTCCTCAATGCCGGGCAGCCGGATGCCTTCCAGGGTAACCCTCGCAGGCTTTCGCTGCGCCGTGTCGGCTTCTTTGTGCCGTTTCGCGGCCCACAGGTTGAGGGTCACAGAGTCGACGCGGATCTCGCTGATGTCGATATGCTTGTCCCAGAGGAAATTCATCAGCCCCACGCCCTGCACGGTCACTTTGCTTAGGCTGAGCTCCTTTAGGGCATTTTCATGGGTTTCCCCCTTGAGGAAGGCCTCCCGGTGGGCCTCCCGGGGCGTCATCCGGAAGTTGGTGAAGGTAATGCGCTCGGCAAAGATGTCGATATCGATCCCGTCGTAGGAAAAGGCGTAGGCGGGTTCCGCTCCGCTCCGCGCCACTTCCATTTTCTGCCGCACATAGCGGTCGAGCGATTCCTCCAAAAGGCGGTTGAGGGTACCCGTGCCGAATACGATCGCCAGGCCCAGCGCCAATGCCAGGCCGATGAACAGGAACTTCTTTTTGCGCGACAGGGCCATGGGTGTTGGTTATTGACTAAAGATATGCGAAATCTCCTTAATGATGAGAAGATTCCGCAGGGGTAGATTTCTCAGTCGCCCCGATAGTCCCGATCCCGATAGTTATCGGGATCGGGAGGGCTCCTTCGAAATGACAGTAACACGCAATCATCATTGGGCCAAATGTCATTTCGAACCCCCTGAAGTAGAGCGAAGCTCACTTCAGGGGGGTGAGAAATCTCATCAATGATGTGCTGGTGCCGCTTGATGGGGTTTCTCAGTCGGTCGTCCCGATAGTTATCGGGACTCCCTCCTTCGAAATGATACTAACACTGAATCATAATCAGGGACAAAAGAGCCCGTTTTTTTAAAAGTGACCTCTCCTTGAGGAGTGCTGAAGGATTACCAGCGATAGTCCCGATAACTATCGGGACGGGAGCGGACAAGCGGTTCGCGCAAGCGAACGGAAAGCGGGGAGCGACAAACGCCATCCGCGGTTTTGGCCAAGGGCCAAAAATCGCCTTTAATCCTTCGAAAAAGGTCTTTTTCTTTGCCTCTTTCTTTTATTCGCAAAAGGTTAATTGCTTTTCATAGGAGCTCATGAATGCTTTGCATTTGGACCAGCAAAAGAAAGAGGAACAAAGGTGCGAACGTTAGTGAGCACCACCTACTCCCCACCGGGGGCAGAACCCACCCGGGTGAGGTTTCTCAGTCAGCCCCTTTCGCTTCACTCCTTCGAAATGACATCTCCCCGTCGAATCAGTACTAACGACCTTACTCCTCCCGCACCAACGAAGCGTAATGCCGGTACCGCTCCAGGATCTGTTTGACGTACCGATAGGGTTCCACCCCGCGGAGGTAGCCGTGCTGCACGGCCTCGTGGTAGTAGTTTTTGGGGTAGCTCAGGGCCAGGATCATCTGGTCCACATTCTGTTCCCAGCAATTCGGGTCCACCCCGCGCACGGCGGCCAGGCGCTGGGCATCCTGCACGTGGCCCAGGCCGCAGTTGTAGGCCGCCAGGGTAAATTTCACCCGTTCCAGGGAATCGGGCACCGAGGCAAAAGCCCGGGAGAGCTGTTCGAGGTAGCGCACCCCGCCGGCAAGGCTTTGCTGCGGGTCGGAGGGGTCGGCCACCTTCAGTTCTTCGGCAGTGGCGGGCATCAGCTGCATCAGGCCGGTGGCGCCGGTCCAGGCGGTGGCCCCGGGGTTAAACCGCGATTCCTGGTATACCATGGAGGCCAGCAGCCGCCAGTCCCACCCCAGGCGGGCGGCGTGGGTCTTTAAAAGGGTGTCGTACTGGCTGATCCGCCCCTCGGCCAGGCTGTAGAATTCGCTGCGGATGCGCCGGTTGAAACTGCGGGGGTTTTCGAAGTATTTGTTGTAGATATAGTTGAAGTCGTGCCCTTTTTTCTCCTCCAGGAGCCACTGGTCCACCGCGAGAAGCAATTCCGGGGCGTTTTTTCGCACGGCCCACCCGATGCGCTGCGAAAAGCTTACCGGCACATCCACATCCAAAATGGGATAGCTGGAGGCGTTGATGCGCGCCAGGTTGCGGTCGGCCACGGTGTACTTGATGTGCCCGTCCACCACCTGTTTGATGATCTCGTCGGTGGAGAGGTTGCCCTCCAGGGTATCGATCACGATGGCCCCCCCGATTTCGCGCGACAGGTTCGCCAGGCGTTTGAGGTAGGAGGAATTCTTGCGGACGCTTACCGTGTCGCCGATCAGCTGCACGGGGTCCTGTATGGTTTGGTTGCGGATTTGGTCGAGGGTCATCTGCCTCCAGGCGGCCGGTTTGCGCTGCACCAGCACCTGTTTGGTGAGGTAGAGCGATTCGGTGAAGGCCACCTCTTCCTGTCGGCCTTCGGTGATGGCCAGCCCGTGGGCCACCACGTCTACCTGCCCGCTCTGCAGCACTTCCAGCATCTGGTCGAGGTCGCGGGCCACCCGAAGCTCCAGTTCCAGCCCCAGGTGGGCGGCCAGGCGTTTGAGCAGCTCGTATTCATATCCCATGGGCTGCCCCTTGTACAGGAAGTAGCCGGTGGCGCTGTACACAATCAGGGCCCGCAGGCGGCCTTCAGAACGGATGTCCTCCAGGTCGCGCTTCACCTCCGGCAGGCGGTCCTCAGAAGTTTCCCCGGCCCTTCCCCACTGGCATGACCAAAGCAGCAGCGCCAGCGACAGGAATAGCCCGAACCGTATAAAAAGCGTTTTCAAAGCAAGGTAATATAGCACAAACCGGGGAATTCCCGATCCGGGACCCCGTAAACTGCGTCAAACCGGGATGAATGCCTCAGTTCGATGCCAGGTCGGCGGCCTGCTGCAGCGACCCCGCCAGTTTCTGCGAAAGTCCTTCCATCCAAACGGAGGAATCGTGCTCCAGCGCCAGGGCCACGAGCCCGGCCGCGAGCAGTAGGGCTGCGATCGCCAGGCAGCGCGCACAGAACAGTTTTTCGTCAGATTTCATGCTATTAATGGGTTGGTGTTCAGCATGAAACTATAAAATTCTCCCGACATTAACAAATATTTAAGAAAAAGCCCGCTTTCTGCGCTCAGAACTGGAAGTAGATAAACTGCTCCCCGCTGCCCTGCGAAAGGAAAATCAGGAAAAGCATTACCCCCACGCCAGGCCCAGGATCCAGGGGGAGGTTTTCGCGGCCACCTCCTTCATGCTGCGCTCGCGCATCACCCAATGGCATAGGAACATGGCCGTAACCACGACCAGGACCTGTACGATGGTGGCCAGCTCCAGGGTTTTTTCGCCCCCCTGCCGCAGTCACAGCATGGTGACCATCAGGGCAACCCCGATGGCGCAGGTGGAATAGCCGGCGAAATCGAAGAAGATCTGCCCTGAAAAGGCCAGGGTCCCCGTCCAGGCGTCTACCGGGTGCAGCAGCTTGCCGGCCCACAAATGTCATTTCGAACCCCTGAAGTAGAGCGAAGCTCACTTCAGGGGTGAGAAGCCCCATGAATAATGGACAGGTCCCGCCTGGTGAGGTTTCTCAGTCGCCCCGATAGCTATCGGGGCTCCTTCGAAATGACACCGTTGGAGTGCAGCTCCGGCTTGGTGAGGTTTCTCA
>CAZIJW010000017.1:0-53034 GCA_964539905.1 uncultured Robiginitalea sp. | reverse complement strand
TTTCTCACGCAGTTCGATCACTACCTTAAAAGGGTGCTCACCAAAAAAATAGCGGGTCAGGGCCGTCCCGGTTTCTTCCCAAGGGCATAACTCAGGGCCCCGATGCCCAGGATGAGCAGGCCCATAAGGCTTTCTTCAGGCTGGTTGGCTAGCAGGTAGCCCAAAATCCACAGGCTCAGCAAGAGGAAAAGGGCGGGCAGTACCGGGTACCACGGGGCCCGGAAACGGTCTGCAGCATCTTTTCTCCGCTTCAGCACAAACACCCCGGCCACGACCAGTGCCGAACTAAGCTGTAAAATAAACCCGCAGTAGAGCAGGACGCTTTCAAAGGTGCCCGTAACCACGTAAGCGATGCTGATGGCCGCCTGGAACCAGATGGCGGTTACCGGGATGCCGTTGGCGTTTTTCCGCTTTAAAAAGCCCCAGAGCGGGTAGTCGGCGCCCATGGCCATCGACACCCTGGGCCCTACCCATACCATGGCGCTGATGCTGGAGACCAGGAACAGGGCGATCAGCAGGTTGATCAGTTGCGCCCCCCCGGTGCCGAAGACGCTACTGGCGAAGACGTGCCCCACATCCAGCGCCCCTTGCAGGGACGACAGGGTGCCGTGGCGCAGGAAAACCAATTGCAGCAGCACGTATAGCAGGGTCACCAGCAGGGTGCCCTGTACCAGGGCTTTGGGCAGGTTGATTTTCGGGCGGTCGACCTCTTCGATGATGTAGGCGGCCGCGTTCCAGCCGGTATAGGAATAGCTAACATATACAAAGGCAATGGCGTAGGCGGGGGTGGCGATTTCGGAGATCCAGGCCCCCGAAAAATCCAGGGCGTTCGCCTCAGGGTTCACCAGCAGGCCTGCCCCGATCAAAAAGGCGATCAGCAAGACCTTGAACCAGGTGGCAAACGACTGGAACCGGCTGCTGGCGGCCAGGCTGAAGGAGTGCACCCCCGAGTTTAACAGCACGGCCCCCACAGCCAGGATGCCCGGCGAAACGGGCACCACGTGGGTCAGGTAAGCCCCAAGGGCCATCGCGGCCAGGGCCACTGGCGCCGCAAACCCCACCACCAGGGAGACCCAGCCGGCCAGGTAGCCCATTGCCGGGTGGTAGAGGCGGGTGAGGAAGGTGTATTCGCCCCCTGATTTCGGGTAGGCGCAGCCGACTTCGGCATAGCACAGGGCGCCGATCAGGGCCATCCCCCCGCCCAGGACCCAGAGGATGGCGATAGACCAGGTATTCTGGATGTCGACCAGCTGGAACCCCAGGCTGGTGAACACCCCGGTGCCGATCATGTTGGCCACTACCAGGGCCGCAGCCACTTTCCAGCCGATTTTTTTGGTTTGAGTCATGAGTCTTTCCGGTCGCTGATGTTTTTCCGGCCCTTCAGGTACTGCAGCAGTAAACGTATACCCAGCCGGGCAAACAGGATAATGGCGATAAGGGTGATGAGATCAATGGCCTCCACCGGCGTTGCGTTTTAAGGGTATCCGGGCTTAGCCGGTAACTCCGTCCCCGTCTATATCGCGGGAAACGTGTTGTTCCAGGGCCACCAGGGTTTTCCGGAGCAGTTCCCGCGTGGTGGCGAGGTCCTCTTCGAGTTGCGCTACCCGGTCTTCCAGGTTATTCGCCTTTTTTTCCTGCTTTTCCAGCTCGTCCTGCTGCATCAGGTCCCAGAATATTCCCATAGTGCGGAGTTTTTATGCGCCTTCAAAGGCCCTTGAGGCCACAAGGCCGGGGGTCTTTTCCGTTGAGCAAGGCGCGAATTCTGAATAAGGTAGCGATTTCCGGTGGAATGGGGGTGACAAATCCCATGAATGATGTGCAGTGCTCGATTGAAGGGGTTTCTCAGTTAGTCGTCCCGATCCCGATAGCTATCGGGATCGGGACTCCTTCCTTCGAAATGACACACCCCCCAGCGACTACTGCTTTTTGTTGTCCCCAAACGACTTATCGGGGAACGGCGGGGGCGAAGGCACCGGCCGTGGGTCTTTGCGGATTTGTTCCTGCAACACCTTTATGGCCCGCTCCAGCTGGGCATCCTTCCCGTTGAAAGTGGCATGGGGGAGGTTGTCGACCACAATATCGGGTTCAAAGCCGTGCCCTTCGATGAGCCACTGCCCGTTTTCGTCGTAAACGCCCATCATGGGGGCGCGGGCCAGGCCGCCGTCGCTCAGGCGGTTGGCGCTGCTCAGCCAGATTTCGCCCCCCCAGGTACGGGTTCCGATGGTGGTGCCCAGGCCGAGCTTTTTAAAGCCGTCGGCAAAGGCCTCCCCGTCTGAATAGGTGTTTTCATTTACCAGCACCGCCATGTGGCCCCGGAAGGCGTACTGCATGTTCCAGGTGGGTTTGCCGCTTCGGGTGGCCCAGTACATCCAGGCCTTGCGCAGGAGTTTTTCGAGGATGAAGCTGTCGATGTTCCCCCCGAAGTTATAGCGCACGTCGATGATCAGGCCCTGCCGGTCGAAGACGGGGTAGAATTCCCGGTAAAACTGGTTGATGTCATCGCTGCCCATGGCCCTCAGGTGCAGGTAGCCCACCTGGTTGTCGGTGGCGGCTTCCACCTGCAGGCGGTTGGCGTATTCCCAGTCGCGGTACCGGAGGTTGTAGTCGTTACCCAGGGGTACCACAATGAGGTCGCGCACCCCGGCGGGCTGTTTCACTCGCAGCCGTACCTGCCGGCCTTCCTGGTTGCGGATCAGTTCCCCGATATCGCGGGCCTCCAGGGAGGGCTTCCCGTTCACGGAGGTGATGACGTCCCCTTCCTTCAGGTTCAGGCCGGGCTGGTCGAGGGGCGATTTCTCTTCGGGGTAATCGGGGTCGGCCCGGTAGATGTGGTCGATCCGGAACCCGCCTCCGGCTTCATCCCGGCTGAAGACGGCCCCCAGGCTGGCTACTTCGATATTTTTCTCGTCGCTGCGCACATCGCCCCCCCGCACGCTGGTATGCAGGGCCGAGAGTTCCCCCACAAAACGACCGATCAGGTCCGAAAGCTCGTCGCGGGTGGTGACCCGGTCGACCAGGGGGAGGTATTTGGCGTGCATGGCGTCCCAGTCGACCCCGTGCATGTTTTTGTCGTAGAAGTAGTCGCGTTCCATCCGCCAGGCGTCGGTGTAGAGCTGCCGCCATTCGTCCCGTGGGATAATGGGGAACTTCCACCCCTTAAGCGAAATCTGCGCTTTGTCGAGGTCCTTCACTTCCGAATCCCCGGCTTTGACCATGTAGAAATTGCTTCCCTTGCGCAGCAGGAGCTTTTCCCCGTTGGCCGTCAGGGCATAGCTGCGGATGTCTTTTGCGATGGGTAGCAGTTTTACGTCCTCATTGCCCATCTTCACGGCCACCAGGTCGGTTTTGGCGTCCAGGCCGGTACCCTCCTGTTGCAGGTACAGGGTGGAGACCCCAAGGCTGAGGTTGCTGTAGTTCCCCGGGGGCACGGGCACTTCCAGCAGGCGCTGGGCCAGCCCCTCCAGGTCGATGCGCACGACAGGCGCGGCCCCGTCCTTATCGCCTTTGGCCTCCTTTTCCGGTTCGGGGGCCAATTCGTCCCCGGGCTGGAAAGGCGACCGGGTGCCCGCTTGCAGGGGCACATGGTAGAGCTTGAATTTGGCGTCGAAATAGGGCTCCGGCTGGCGGGGCCCCCAGGGGGAACCCACCAGGGAGGTGAAGCTGCGGTCCGAAAGGAAATAGATAAATTTTCCGTCGCGGCTCCATTGGGGGCTTACGGAGTTGGCCCGGTCGGTGGTGAGGTAGTGCGCCTTTTTCCCGGGCAGGTGGTACAGGACGATGCGGGTCATCAGGTTGTCGGCGGTTTCCTCGAAGGCGAGCCACTGCCCGTCGGGAGACCAGGCCGGGTTGCCCACGTAGTTGTCGGCGGAAGACACCCGGGTGCTGATGCCGGTATTCAGGTCGAGGATGTACAGGCGCTCGAGCAGGTCTTTATAGGCGAGCCCCCGGCCGTCAGGGGAGGGCACCCCTTCGAACCGGAGGATTTCCCCGTCGCGGGTGATGGCCTTTTCAGCCCCGATGCCGTTGGCCGGCAACCGCACGAATTCAAATTCCCCGCTTTCGTCGGAGAGTACCAGCAGGTCCTTCCCGTCGTGGGAAAACACGGCATCGCGGTAGCGCACCTGGCTTTTCCCGGTGAAGTCCACAAAGCGGCCGCTCCCCGCGGGGGCCACAAAGACGCGCCCCCGGGAGGTGATCACAATTTTTTCCCCTTTGGGGTCGGGGCTCACGTGGGTGATGTACCGGGCCGGGTTTTCCTCCCATTTCTCGCGGAGCTGGTCGAGGTCGGAGGTCAGGCTGATTTCCACCTTGTTGTACGCATCGGCCCCGATGTTGTACACCCAAAGGTCTGCCCCCCACTGGTAGACGATATTGCCTTCCGAGAGGTTTGCGGTGCGCACATCGAAATCGATATGCTCCGTATGCTGCCTCAGGTCGTTCCCGTCTTCATCCATCGACCAGAGGTTCATGGTGCCGTCGCGGTCCGAAATAAAGTACACCCGCCCCTGGTACCACATGGGGTGGTGGCTCTCCCCCGCGTATTCCCGGGTAAGGCGCACGGCCTCCGGGCTGCCCTGGCGGAATTTCCAGATTTGGCGGGCAGTGCCCCCCTTGTAGCGTTTGGTAACGTTCCGGTGGTAGGCCGGGCGCACAAAATAGACCGTTTCGCCCGTGGCGTCGAAGGAGGCTTCCGAAGCCTGGCTCAGGGGCACGACCTCCCGCGCCCCGGTCCCGGGGGAGAGGGTCACGACCTGGAAATCGGGGACCCTGGAATAGGCGCGGGTCTGGTAGGCGACCTTGCCGTCGGGGGTCCACCCGTTTACCAGGGAGGCTTCCCGCTCATAGGTCCAGCGGGTGGGCAAACCGCCTGCAGCCGGCATGGTATAGACCTCTGCCGGGCCTTCGTAGCTGGCTGTGAAGGCAATGGTCGTACCGTCCGGGGAGAAGGCCGGGTGGGTTTCTTCTTCTGGGTGGCTGGTGAGCCGCCGCGCCAGCCCGCCCGTCAGCGGGACGGTCCAGAGGTCTCCCTCGGCGGCGAAGACAATTTGCTGCTTGTGGAGGGCCGGGTAGCGGTAATAGCCCTCAAAGCCCTGGGAGAAGGCGTTTGAAGCAAAAAGGAACAGGACGGGGGCCAGCAGCCAGCCGGCCAGGCGGGTCGATAAAAAGCGCATAGGCTGAAGTTTGGTAGGGAATGGTTTCGCTCCTGAAAAAGTACTCAAAATTTCTGAACCCACAGCCTTTGGTCCCCGGGGGAACAAAAAAACAGCCCCCGATGGGGGGCTGTTTCCTTCCTGTTCGGGATGGGTTATACCCCGCCTTTTAGGGAATCCTGCCATTTGGCCAATTCGTCCCACTGCCCCAGGTCGGCCAGCTTGGCCTGGGCCGGCCAGGTGCCGGTCATCCCCCGGTGCGTGGCAAAATTCGGGCCGGCTTCCGTGATGGTATTTTCCAGGAAGGGGATCGTGGCATCCGACAACTGTCGGTAGCTGATAATGCCTTTGTTGTTCAAAAGGCCCTCGATTTTGGGTCCGATGCCTTCTATTTTGGTCAGGTCCTGCTTCACAGGGGGGGGTACTGCAGCCACTGCCGCGGCCCCGCTGCCGCCGAAGAGTTGCCGGAGGAGCCAGCCCAGCAGCAACCCGAGGATGAACGCCCCGAGGAGCCATAAAAACCAGGGCCAGAAAACGTCGGACCCGTCGCATGCTATGGTGTTTATTTGAAGTAGTTTCATAATGATGGGATTTGTTGTATTGGTTTTTCCTTTAATTTTCTATTAGTACGGTTACCCGTCGGTTTCGCTGTTTGCCTTCTTCCGTGTCATTCGGGGCCACCGGCTCGGTTTCCCCTTTGGAACGGACTTCAATTTGGTTTGCGTCCACGCCAAGGCCCACCAGGTGGTCCTTGAACTCCTGGGCCCGTTTCATGCCGAGTTCCAGGTTGTACGCGGGCTCTCCGTCGGCATCGGTGTGGCCGGTAAAGATGGCCCGCTTGCCGCCTTCCTTCAGGACTTTGGCCAGGTTGGCTGCGTAGGTTTCCACCGCAGGGGTAAGGATTTCCTGGTCTGAGTTGTAACGATACAGGATGGCCACCTCATCCAGGGATTCGATGACGTCTTCGTTACGGGTCACCCACCCATAGCGCAGCTCGTGCATCATGTTGGTGCGGGTGGCCTCGCAGTCCCCGCCGGGACGGCTTTCCACGAGGATGTCATCCGGGGCCAGCTCCGTAAAGAGCGCTTTCACCTTTTCGGCCCGGGCCACCCCAACGGAGGGGTCCTCGCTGCCGAAATAGGGGCCTGACAGCAGGAGTTTCTTGCCTTCGGTGCGGGCGGCGAGGATTTCCTGTTTTTTGCTGGGCCACAGGTCATTGGTTAGTATCCCGTCCGACGTACAGTCAAAGATCAGCGGGCCGTATTGTACGGCTGCCGGTGGGGTTTCTTCGCAGCACACCACGGTATCGCGGTACCAGCCCCAGGCCAGCCATACCAGCAGCAGGAAGAGAAGAAAGAGGAGTAATGCAAGTATTTTTTTCATTCTGGTGCAATTAGTGTTTCAAGTGCAAAAGATATGTTAAAATCTTAGAATGAACAACAAAAATTGATTCAAAAATCAGGGCTAAGGGTGCTGATAACGTTTTGTTTACAAACCCTCCTGCAGGAAAATGGCGAACGCTGTAAACCGTGGATCCGGGGCGGGAAATGGACCGGATCAGCCCCTGCCCCATCCCGTGGGAGGAATGTAACAAAAGTCACAATCCGCTGGCTCCTGAAGCCGTAAATTTGTACCTTTCTTGCACGGTATGATAGGAAAAGGCTCAAAACTCTACAGTATACTCTTCCTGAAATGCCCGCGTTGCCACGAGGGCGCTTTTCTGGAAAACCACCCCTATAACCTTTCCAGCATGAACCGGGTACGGGAGCACTGCCCGAAGTGCGGGTTGAAATACCGCATGGAACCCAGCTTTTATTACGGCTCCATGTATGTGTCGTATGGGGTGGGGGTAGCCGTGGGGGTCGCAGTGTATGTGCTGATCCTGCTCTTTGGCCTGGACCTGGGGGTCGCCGGGATCTTCGCGACCATCGTGGCTGCCCTGGTGGTCCTGATGCCCTATATCGGGGCCGTTTCTAAATCCATCTGGGCAAATTTCTTTTTCAAATACGACCAAACCGCAGCCCAAAAAGACAACCTGCACCCATGATACAGGAATTGAAAGCCAGTTATGGCAACTTTTTCGAGGAAGCCCTCATCAACGAGATCGCCCAGGTGGGCACCTACCGGGAAGTCCCTGCCGGGCACAAGCTGATGGAGATCGGGGAGTACATCAAGGGGATGCCGCTGCTGATCTCGGGCGTGATCAAGGTGTTGCGGGAAGACCCTGACGGGGACGAGCTGCTCCTGTATTACCTGGAACAGGGCGATACCTGCTCGGTGACCATGAGTTGCTGCATGGGGCAGGCCCGCAGCGAAATCCGGGCCGTGGCCGAGACCGACGCCAAACTCATTATGATCCCCATCCGCAAAATGGAGGAATGGACGGCTAAATACCGCTCGTGGCGGAATTTCGTCTTCCAGAGCTACAACAACCGCCTCAACGAGATGTTGCAAGCCATCGACAACATCGCCTTTTTGAATATGGACGAGCGCCTGGTGAACTACCTGCGCGAGAAAGCCCGGGTAAACCAGGATTCCATCATCCACAATACCCACCAGGACATCGCCTACGACCTGCACAGCTCGCGGGTGGTGATTTCGCGACTGCTGAAGAAACTGGAGCAGATGGGTAAAATTGAAATCCACCGGAATTACCTGAAAATCCTGGACCTCTAGGGGCTTCCCGGGCGTTAAAGAGAACAGATCCATGCTGAAGCGCTTCTTTCCCATCCTGCAATGGTTGCCCGGGTACCGGAAGGAATGGCTCTCCGGCGACCTGTCTGCGGGCCTCACCGTGGGCATTATGCTTATCCCGCAGGGGATGGCCTATGCGATGATTGCCGGCCTGCCGCCGGTTTTCGGGCTGTATGCCGCCCTGGTACCCCAGGTGGTCTACGCCCTGATGGGGACTTCGCCCCAGCTTTCCGTGGGCCCGGTGGCCATGGATTCCCTGTTGGTGGCTTCAGGCCTGGGGGCCCTGGCCCTTTCAGGGATCGAGGAGTACATTGCCATGGCGGTTTTCCTGTCGCTCTTTATGGGGGCTTTGCAGCTGGGGTTCGGCCTGCTGCGGATGGGCTTCCTGGTGAATTTCCTCTCCCGCCCGGTGATCAGCGGGTTTACCTCTGCGGCGGCGATCATTATCGGCCTCAGCCAGCTCAAGCACCTGCTGGGTACCGACATTGAAGGGAGCAACCAGGTACATATTTTGCTGGCCAACGCCGCCAAAACCCTCTCGGACACCAACCTCACCACCCTGGCCATCGGCCTTGGGGCGATTCTCCTGATCAGGGGGCTGAAGCGGGTGAACCCCAAAATCCCCGCGGCCCTGGTGGCCGTGGTCCTGGGGGTGCTGGGGGTATACTTCTTTGGGCTTTTCGACCTGGGCGTCCGCATTGTGGGCGACGTGCCCGGGGGGCTTCCCGGCCCCAGGATGCCGGAGGTTTCGGTCAGCCGCATTTCCGGGCTTTTCCCCATTGCCCTCACCCTGGCCCTGATCGCCTTTATGGAGGCGATTTCGGTGGCCAAGGCCGTGGAAGAAAAGAAAGGGGAAAAACGGGTCGATGCCAACCAGGAGCTGGTGGCATTGGGGGCCTCAAACATCTTCGGGGCTTTTTTCCAGTCGTATCCGACCACGGGGGGTTTTTCCCGTACGGCGGTGAACGACCAGGCCGGGGCCCGATCCGGGGTGGCTGCCCTGGTGAGCAGCGCGGTGGTGGCCCTTACCCTGTTGTTTTTGACGCCTGCCTTCTACTACCTGCCCAACGCCGTGCTGGCCTCCATCATTATGGTGGCGGTCGCAGGCCTGATCGACCTGAAATACCCCCTGCAGCTGTGGAGGAACCGCAAGGATGAATTTATCCTGCTCCTGGTCACCTTTGTGCTGACCCTCGGGTTGGGGATCAGGGAAGGCATCCTGCTGGGGGTGCTCTTTTCCCTGCTCCTGCTGGTGTACCGGATCTCAAAGCCGCACATCGCCATTTTGGGCAAAATCAGGGGGACGAACTACTTCCGGAACGTGGACCGCTTTACAGAAGACGTGGAAGACCTGGCGCAATTCCTGATCCTCCGGTTCGACGGGCAGCTCTTCTTTGGCAATACCGATTATTTCCGGGAGCAACTCCAGCGGCAGGTCCGCAAGAAAGGGGAGGGGCTGCAGGTTGTGATCCTGAACGCCGAGGCGATCAGCTACATCGACAGCACGGCCGTTTTCATGCTCCGCGCCCTGGTGCAGGAACTCCGCAAGGGGGGCATCCGCTTTGCCGTGGCCGGCGCCATCGGGCCCACCCGCGACATCCTGTACAGCAGCAGGCTCATTGAAGATATCGGGGCGGAAAACCTCTTTGCCGATACCTTCCAGGCGTATACCCACTGCAAGGCGAGCGCGGGGCGGTCCGAACTGGAGGCGAAAATCGCCACCCAAACCACCCGGGGCCTTGTGTAACCCAGGTCACTGAAGGTTCAGCCCGCGATCGCTATTTTAGTAACCGTAATCTAATCAATACCTTAAACGCACGATGAAAGTAGAACAAATTTATACGGGATGCCTGGCGCATGCCGCGTATTACATCGAAAGCAAGGGGGAGGCAGCCGTCTTCGACCCCCTTCGGGAAGTCCAGCCCTATATCGACCGGGCCCAGATCGACAATGCAGAGATCAAGTACGTTTTTGAGACCCACTTCCACGCCGATTTCGTCAGCGGTCACCTCGACCTGCAAAAGAAAACCGGGGCGACCATTGTCTTCGGCCCCAATGCCAAACCGTCTTATGAGGCCCTGATTGCCGAAGACGGGCAGGTGTTCACCGTGGGCGATTGCAAGGTGAAAGTCATCCACACCCCAGGGCACACCATGGAAAGCACCACCTACCTGCTGATCGACGAGAACGACGAGATGCACGGCATCATCACCGGCGACACCCTGTTTATCGGTGACGTGGGCCGGCCTGACCTGGCGCAGCACGTGGTCTCCGACCTGACGGAGGAAAAACTGGCGAGCCACCTTTTCGATTCGCTCCGCAACAAAATCATGCCCCTGCCCGACCACCTGATCGTATACCCCAACCACGGGGCCGGTTCGGCCTGCGGCAAGATGATGAGCAAGGAAACCACCGATACCCTGGGCCACCAGAAAGAAGTCAACTACGCCCTGCGGGCCGACATGACCCGGGAGGAATTCATCAAAGAACTGCTTACCGGGCTTACCGCACCTCCGGGGTACTTCCCCCAGAACGTGCTGATGAACATACAGGGGTACGAATCCCTCGACGACATTATGGAGCGGGGCACCCAGCCCCTCAGCGCTGAGGCATTTGAGGCGGCGGCCAATGAAACCGGCGCCCTGGTGATGGATACCCGCGATGCGGAGGAATTTGCCAAAGGCTTTATCCCGAACAGCATCAACATCGGCCTCGAGGGGAATTTTGCCCAGTGGGTGGGGGAAATGATCCCCGATGTGAAGCAGCCCATCCTGATGGTGATTGAACCCGGCAAGGAAGAAGAGGCGGTTACCCGGCTCTCCCGCGTGGGGTACGACAACACCCTCGGGTTCCTCAAAGGGGGCTTCGACACCTGGAAAGCCTCCGGGAAGGATGTGGAAACCACCCGTCGGGTCACCGTGGAAGAGGTGGTGGAGAAATTCGGGAAAGGACAGCTTCCCCTGGTGATCGACGTGCGCAAGAAAAGCGAGTACGATTCCGAACACCTGGTGGACGCGGTAAACATCCCCCTGAACGAAATCAACCGGCACCTGGCGGAAATCCCCAAAGACAAGCCGTTTTTGCTGCACTGTGCCGGCGGGTACCGCAGCATGATCGCATCGTCTATCCTCAAGCAACGCGGATGGGACAACTTTGCAGACATCACCGGGGGCTTTGACGAGCTCAAGGAGACCAGCCTGCCCAAGACCGATTACATTTGCCCCAGCACCCTGCTGTAGGCCCTGTAACCCAAAAGGAAAGCCCGGCATCCCGCAGCCGGGCTTTTTTTGTTTTGTAACTTCAGTTACTGAGCATTCGGGCCCGGAGCACTACTTTTGTCCGTACCCTAAAAGATTGCGAATCATGACTATTGAACAAATTTATACCGGTTGCCTGGCCCAGGGGGCTTACTATATTGAAAGCAAGGGCGAGGCCGCCATTATCGACCCGTTGCGGGAGGTGGGCCCCTATATCAAAAGGGCCCGGCACGATGGGGCGGAAATCAAGTATATTTTCGAGACCCACTTCCACGCCGATTTTGTGAGCGGACACCTTACCCTGGCGAAAAAGACCGGGGCCCCCATCGTCTATGGGCCCCTGGCCAACCCCAGTTTTGAGGCCATCATTGCCAAGGACGGACAGGAATTCAAAGTGGGCGACGTAACCCTTGTGGCCCTGCACACCCCAGGGCACACCATGGAAAGCACCACCTACCTCTTGCGCGATGAGCAGGGGAAAGACCACGCCATTTTCAGCGGCGACACCCTGTTTCTCGGCGACGTGGGGCGCCCCGACCTGGCCCAGAAAGCGGCCGACATGACTCAGGAACAGCTGGCGTCCACCCTGTACGACAGCCTGCGCAACAAGATCATGCCGCTGTCCGACGACATTATCGTCTACCCGGCCCACGGGGCGGGTTCGGCCTGCGGGAAGAACATGTCGAAGGAGACTGTCGATACCCTGGGGAACCAGAAAGAGACTAATTACGCATTGCGTGCCGATATGACCCGCGAGGAATTCGTGGCGGAAGTAACTGAGGGCCTGCTCCCACCCCCCCAGTATTTCCCCCTGAACGTGAAGATGAACAAGGAGGGCTACGAAGACATCGACCACGTGCTGCAGCGCGGGATGCAGGCGCTCAGCCCCGATGCGTTTGAGGTAGCGGCCAACGAGACCGGGGCCATTGTCCTCGATGTGCGCCACGAGGACGAGTTTGCCGCAGGGCACATCCCGAGGTCGATTTTTATCGGGCTCGACGGGAGCTTCGCCCCCTGGGTGGGCTCCCTGGTGGCCGACGTGGCACAGCCCATATTGCTGGTCGCCCCGGAAGACCGGGTGGAGGAAGCGGTTACCCGCCTTTCCCGGGTGGGCTTCGACAACACTATGGGGTACCTCAAAGGCGGTTTTGAGGCCTGGAAAAAGGCCTCCAAAGAGTACGACACGGTAAGCCCGATCAGCCCGGAAGGCTTGCAGGAAGTCCTGGAAGAATCAGACCCGATCCGGGTATTCGACGTCAGGAAGGAGAGCGAATACCTTTCCGAACACCTGGTGGATGCTGAAAACACCCCCCTGGATTTCCTGAACGACTACCTGAGCACCTTCCCCAGGGAAGAGGTCTTCTACCTGCATTGCGCCGGCGGATACCGGAGTATGATCGCGGCGTCCATCCTCAAGAGCAGGGGGATCCACAACCTGGTGGATGTTACCGGCGGGTTCAAGGCCATCAAGGAAGCAGGCCTCCCGGTGACGGACTATGTCTGCCCTTCCACCCTGTAGGGAGGCATGGGAAATTTTTTCGCCTGTGTAACTTTGGTTACTGAAAAAGCCTTAAAAATGGAGTAGCTTGGTATTATGGTTGTAAAAGGCCAATACAAAAGAATGGATAGTTCCCGCAAGGGACAGGTTTCATAACTAAATGGTTGAGTTGATTGTTTTTAGTGAGGAAAGCGGCCTGGTCTAAAGGGCCGCTTTCTTTTTTTGGCCCCACCAGGCCGGCAATCAGCGGACTCCCAACCCCTAAAGCGCATGCCTTATGAAAAAATTATGGATTCCGGTTTTGATCGCCACCCTGGCATTTTCCTGTAAAGACAAAACAGCCCGGGAAGGGGCTTCAGACTCAGCCGCCGGGGAAGAAGCGGCCTATACTGAGGCGGAATACCTGGAGGCCGGGCGGGAGTATGCCCTGCAGGTGCAGGGGGCCCTGGGAAAAACCCTTCAGCAAAAGATGATGGAAGAAGGCACCCTGGGGGCCATCGGATTCTGCAAGGTGGAGGCCCTGCCCATCACCGACAGCCTTTCGCGGTCGTTCGGGGTCGCCATTACCCGCATTACGGACAAGCCCAGAAACCCCTACAACCAGGCTTCTGAACAGGAACTGGAACTTATTTCTGCCTTCCGGGCCGCCCTGGCGGAAGGGCAGGCTCCTGAACCCCGGATCGTAACCGTCGACGGCACCCCCCATTATTACGCGCCTATTGTCACCAACGCCATGTGCATCAAATGCCATGGGGCGCCACAAACGGACCTCTCTGACGAGGTCGTCAAAACACTGGACCAGCTATACCCCAACGACCTGGCCACCGGATATTCGGCCAACGAGCTCAGGGGACTCTGGAAAGTGGCCTTTACCGGCCAAAAACCCTGAAACCTTCCCCTATGAAAACCCTCGGCCTTATCGGAGGCACCTCCTGGCATTCCACTGTGGTGTATTACCAACTGATCAACAAATGGGTCGGGGAAGCCATAGGCTCCCAGGCCAACCCGGAGTTGATCCTGTACAGCATCAATATCGAAATTATGCGGGAACAGGACCGGGACAAAATTAATGCCAAGTACCTGGAGGTTTCCGAAAAACTCATCGCCGCCGGGGCCGAAGGGATCCTGATCTGCGCCAACACCCCCCATATGGCCAGCGCCTATGTGCAGCCGAAAATACCGGTTCCTATTTTACATATTGCCGAAGCCACCGGAAGGGAGGCATCGCGCCTGGGCCTGAAGAAACTGGGCCTGCTCGGAAACCGCCCCACCATGACCGGGAGCTTTATCCCGGAGGTGTTGCGGGAAAAATTCGGGATCACCACCCTCATCCCGGAAGACCATTGCCTTTCCCAGGCCCATGAGTATGTTTCCAAAGAGCTTACCCAGGGGAGCTTCACCGAAGCTGCCCGGAAGTTCTTTATGAACCAGATTCGCCTGCTGCAGGCGCGGGGGGCCGACGGCATTATTTTAGGGTGTACCGAACTGCCTTTGCTTATCGATGGCAGCCAGGTGGGCCTGCCCACCCTGGCCACCACCGATTTGCACGCCCGCATGGCCGTGGACTTTATCCTCGGGGATTAAGCCGAAGGCCCGGGAATCCGTTTCTTTTTTGGCTTGCTGAAGCCGTAGATGTTCTGGTGGATGAAGTCGTGCGGGAAATCTTCATCGCCGGGGAAGCCCAGTTCGATGGTACCGCTGTCTTCGGGCACGTAATCGGTTTTAAAAATATAGTCCCAGAGGCTCAGGCTGATCCCGAAATTCACCCCGAATGACCCCTTCGGCAGGGTGTATGCGTGGTGGTAGAGGTGCATCACCGGGTTGTTGAAAACGTACTTCAGCGGACCCCAGGTCAATTTAATGTTGGCGTGGTTCAGGTGCCCGATGGCGATGGCCGCAAAGTGGACGATATACGCCTGCTCGGGCTCAAACCCGCCAAGGATCATCACCCCGAATACTTTCAGGGGCTTGTAGAGGATGTTCTCCATCCAGTGGTACCTAAGGTGGGCGGCGAAGCCCATTTCCTTCACGCTGTGGTGCACTTTATGGAAGTTCCAGAGCACGGGGTACTTGTGCAGCAGCACGTGGGTGAACCACTGTACGAAGTCGAGTACGATGAAAAAGGACAGCAACTGCGCCCACATGGGCCATGCGCTGATGTCTACAATCGCCAGGCTTTTGGCGGTAATCCCGAGGTCGCTGAACAGGACTTCCAGCATTTTGTACACCCCGCTGATTACAATGGCGAAGATGAAGAAGTTGAAGAACATGTAGAAGGCATCGAGCCAGAAATCCTTCCGGAAAATAGACTGGTTTTTCCTCCAGGGGAAGGCAATTTCCAGCAGCCAGACCACCAGGGAGATGGCGACCAGCCCCCAGAAGTAGTTGGTGTACCAGGGGACTTCGAAAAGGATCGATTTCCACGTCCAGGTCACGGTGCCCGAAAAGGCATTGGCGAAAGCGTCAAGGTATTTTTCCATAGCTAATTTAAAATTGAAGTGAGACTGTCTTTTTCAATGGGGAGCCCCGGGGTGGAACTCCATTCCAGCCAGGAGCCGTCGTAGTTGCGGACCCGGGTATATCCCAGTAATTGGGTCAATACAAAACTTGTATGCGCCGACCGAACCCCTGAATGGCAATAGGTCACGATCAGGCCATCAGGGTCGGCCGGAAGGGCGCGGTATATTTTTGCAAGTTCCTCCGGGGTGCGGAAGGTTTTGTCCCCGCCGTAGTGGACCGACTCGGCCCAGTCGATGTTGAGGCTTCCCGGGATCCGCCCGGCAGCACTGGCCCCTTCTTTTTGCCGTTTCCCGTTGTATTCTTCAGGGGTACGCGTATCGATGAGCGTCCATCCCGGGGTTCCGAGCAACCCCATCAGGGTGTCTTTTTCAATCCGGAGGGATGGGTGGCCCGGCCCGGTAAAGCGAAAGGCGGCCGGGGCAGGGACCGGGGATGACGTATTCAGCGGCAGCCCCTCGGCCTGCCAGGCCTGCAGGCCTCCGTTGAGCAGGCGCACCTGATCAAAGCCATAATAGCGCATGGCCCACCAGAACCGGGCAGCATCCACGCCGCCGTGGTCATCGTACACCACAAGGGTGTCTTCAGGGCGTATCCCCAGCCCTGAAAGGAGGGTTTCCAGCGCTTCCCTGGAGGCGACCAACCCGGGGGTGGCCTGGTCGTGGGCCTCGATGTCGGGCCGCCACATCGGGAGGGCTCCCGGGATGTGGCCCTGGTCGAACGCGTCGCGCTGCCTGAAATCGATCACCTTGACCTCTTCCTGCCCTGAAATGCGGACCAGTTCGTCCACGGAAACCAGGGAAGCGGGATGGGCGTACCCTTCGGCCCGCACTGCCGTTTCGGCCCCGGGCGTAACGGCCTCCTGTTGCCGGCAACTGCCAAGCAGCAGGACGATGATGAGGATACTACTGCTCCAGCGCATACCATTCAATGTTTTCCAAATTGGGCCTCCTGCCTTTTTTCTGGGGGGCGTAATAGGTGGCCAGGTAATTTACGATAATGTCTTCGTTTTTCCCCAGGTCCCAAAGGTTTTGGGTTTCCTGCATCCATTTGATCGTGGCCCGCCACCGGTCGGCCGACATCCGGTTCTGGGTGACCAGCTTGGCGGAGTGGCAGTTGGTGCAATTGTTTACCACGGTCATCAGGCCTTCCCCCTCCACAAAGCCAGTGCGCACGTGGATGCCGTTTTCGATTTTGTCGTAGTCGTCTTCCTCGTTTGCCACAATGGCCACGGTCTCCAATTTGGGATCGGGGCGGAAGGCCGAAAAGGTCGGGTCGATCATCAGGTAGACCAGAAAGGCCCCCATCACCATGAACAGGGCGAAGATCATCCCCATCATCCGGGAGATGGCCCTGGCGCTTTGCTCAAATTTTTGGGAAGGATCCATCAGACGACCTTTACAGCGATTCGGTGGCAGGCGTTGTTGAGGTACCCTTTGGGGTTCCAGCCCGGCAGGACCATGGGCTGGGCGTTCCCCCGACTGTCCACTGCCCTGGCCCACACTTCATAATACCCCTTTTTGGGGAATTTTGCGGTTGCCGAGAAATGCTGCCAGGCCAGGCGGTTGGCCGGGGCCTCCAGGGCGCATTCCGTCCAGGTGCTGCCAAAATCGATGGAATACAGCATTTGCGTCACCTCCAGTTCCCCGGCCCAGGCATGGCCCCGGAACGACAGGCTCTTGCCCAGGGGCAGGGTAGCCCCCGTTTTGGGGTAGGTAATCACGGATTTAACCGGCATCGACTCGATGATGCACATATCTTCTTCGGCCACCTTTTCTCCAGGGGCCACGGGGTTACAGGGTACTTTGTAGGAATCCCCGGTCATTTTTGGCCCGTCGTGGACCTTGTTGCGCACGCTGAGGCCGGTAAGCCACTTGCCGGAAACGGAAGCGGGCCAGCCGCCGGCGACCAGCCGTAGCGGATGCCCGTGCGCCAGGGGGATGTCTTCCCCGTTCATCTGGAAGGCTACCAGGGTTTCGTCCTGCAGGGCCTTGGCCATGGGCATGCCCCGGGAGATCGGTTCCTTTTTCGGGTCCCCGCTCAGGTGGGTATCGGCGCCGTGGTACCCGATATAGACGGCATCGCCTTTAACCCCGACATCGTCCAGCAGGTCCCTGAGCCTGACCCCGGTCCATTCGGCGCAGGCCACGGCCCCGACCGTCCACTGGTTTCCCTTGGCCGGCGGGTCGAATTCAGCCCTGCCGTTCCCCCCGCATTCCAGCGTGAGCTGGTAGGTGTATTGGGGGAATTTCGATTTCAGGTCGGCCAGGGTATAGGTTTTGGGTTTTTGTACGGATTCCCCGTCAAAGGTCAGGGTCCAGGCCTTCAGGTCGATGCTTTCCGGGATGTTTCCATTGTTGCGGATAAACATAAACCGGTTGGGGGTGATCTTGTCGTCGAGGTGGTGCGCCAGGGATTCGATGTTCCAGGGCTTGTCGTTGAGGACCACCATTTCGGGGTCCTTGTTGAATAATTTGAAGGGGTCAGGGTCCTGGAGGCCCAGGGGGATGTAGCCTTCGGGAAGGTAATTTCCAAAAACGATTTCGGCCCCCAGCAAGGCACTGAGTGCTGTAAGCCCCGAATTTTGCACAAATTTCCGGCGATTCATTGGAATACAGGTTGTGATTGACCGATAAACTTAGGGGATTTTCCAGTAGTATTCTGTAACCTTTGTTACAAAAACCAGGAGACTTTTTTGGGGAGGCCTGGTCGGTCGCCCCGGAAAATGCTCGCAAAGCCCGGAAAACTGGCGATGAAAATGCCAACTGTAACCTAGGTTACAATTAAAGGGGTTGGAAATGCCTACCTTTAATTTTTGTTAAACAACCTGCATTCTTATGAAATCACATTACGAAATACTGGTGATTGGCGGGGGAACCGGGGGCATTATGACGGCCGCCCGATTCCTCCAGGAAGATAAAACCCTCAAGGTGGGCATCATAGAGCCCGCAGACACCCATTACTATCAACCGGCCTGGACCCTGGTGGGGGCCGGCACCTATGATTATAAGAAAACCGCCCGCCCCATGGGTTCGGTGATCCCCAAAAGGGCGACCTGGATCCGTGATTCCGCCACGGGGTTCAAGCCTGAGGAAAATATCGTGACCACCCAATCGAGCGGGGATATTTCCTACGATTACCTGGTAGTGTCCCCGGGGCTTGCCTACGACTGGAGCCTGGTTCCCGGCCTGGGCGAGGCCATGGACAAAGGGGTGGTTTGCAGCAATTACACCGACCCGGAACACACCTGGGAGGTTTTGAAGAACTTCAAAGGGGGAACCGCCCTGTTCACCCAGCCAGCCACAACGATCAAATGTGGGGGCGCCCCCCAGAAAATCATGTACCTGGCCGAGAGCCACTTCCACAGGGCCGGGGTCAGGGATAAGACCAACGTGGTGTTTGCCACCCCGGGGACCACGATTTTCGGCGTGCCCGAAGTCAAGAAAACCCTGCTTGAAATCGTGGACCGCAAGGACATCAACCTCCGCTTCGGCTACAAGCTCGAGAAGGTGGACGGCCCCAACCAGATCGCCTGGTATTCCTTTATGGACCATGAACACGAATACAACCACAAAGACATCAAACTGGAGAAGGACGGGGACCTGACCGGGATCCATTACGACCTGTTGCACACCGCCCCCCCTTCGGCCGCGCCGAAATTCATACAGGAGTCGCCCCTGGCCAATGAGGCCGGATGGCTAGATGTCGACAAGCATACCCTGCAACACCCGAAATACTCCAATGTGTTCGCCCTGGGCGATGTGGCCGGCATCCCCGCCGCCAAAACCGGGGCGGCCATCCGCAAACAGGTGCCTGTGGTGATCGGGAACATCCTGCAGCTGCGGTCAAAGAATATCCTGGGCAGCAAGACCTACCACGGCTATTCCTCCTGCCCCATCGTCAGCGACTATGGCAAGATGGTGTTGGCGGAATTTGATTACGATAACCAGTTCACCCCCGACCCCAAACTGAAGATGATGCTGATCGGCGATTCTTCCAAGGAGCACTGGAGGCTGTGGATGCTGAAGAAGTACGGGCTTCCCTATCTTTACTGGAACAAAATGCTGAAAGGGAAGGATGTGTAACCCGACCCGTTTTTGAGAACAAATACAAATACCCCTTTTAAACCCTAATATATGGATTGGATTATGCAACCCTGGCCCTGGTATGTTTCCGGGGCTGCAATAGCATTTGTGATGCTGTTGCTTTTACTGGTCGGCCGGAATTTCGGGATGTCGTCGAACCTCCGGACCTTTTGCACCATGTGCGGGGCCGGCAAGACGTCGGAGTTTTTCCGCTTTGACTGGAAGGAACAACAATGGAACCTGATCGTGGTCGTTGGGGCCATCATCGGCGGGTTCATCGCCGCCCACTACCTGACCGCCGACCCGGCCGTGGCCATTAACCCCGTGACCGTGGCGGAGCTCAATACCCTTGGTTTTGAGAGCGCCGGGAAAGGCTACCTCCCCACAGAACTTTTTTCAACGGGGGTGTTCAGCGAGCCGGCCACCCTTGGCCTGCTGGCCCTGGGCGGCTTCCTGGTGGGCTTCGGCGCCCGTTATGCCGGGGGATGTACCTCGGGGCATGCGATTTCGGGCCTGAGCAACCTGCAGTGGCCCTCCCTGTTGGCCGTCATCGGGTTTTTTGCCGGCGGCATGGTGATGATCTATTTTCTGTTCCCCTTAATCTTTTAAGCGATGCGAAGCCTGAGTTATTTATTGATCGGGATCCTGTTTGGGATCACTATGTTCAAATCGGAGGCCGCCAGCTGGTTCCGGATTTATGAGATGTTCAAGTTTGACGCCTTCCACATGTACGGGATCATCGGCACTGCTGTGGTGCTGGGGGTGATCATCGTGCAGGCGATCAAACGGTTTAAGGTAAAGTCCTTTTACGGGGACCCCATCCAGTTTGAGCCCAAGGAAAAAAGCGTGCCCCGCTACCTTATCGGGGGCTTTATCTTCGGGTTGGGCTGGGCCCTTGCCGGGGCCTGCCCGGGCCCCATGTTTACCCTTTTCGGGGCCGGGTACCTGCCGATCCTCATCGTTATTGCCGGGGCCGTGCTCGGCACCTGGGCCTATGGAATAGTGCGGGAAAAGCTGCCGCACTAACCTGCCGGACGGAGGAGCAACAGGGCTGCCCCCAGGGCCGTAAGCACCAGGATGAGCTTTCGGAACAGGGGCTCCCGGATGCTCCTTACCAACCGGATCCCCAACAGCAGCCCGAGCAGGAGGGCAGGGAAGAGCCGGAGGTTGGCCTGCAGCACGGCCGGGGTAATGGTGCCCCACGCAAAGATGTGGAGGGGCAGTTTTACCAGGTTGATCAGCAGGAACAGCCAGGCGACGGTGCCTATGAATTCGTTTTTGGGCAGCCGCATGGCCAGGAAATAGAGGTTTGAAAACGCCCCGGCCAGGTTCCCCACCATGCTGGTGATCCCGGCCAAAATCCCCATGACCCCTGCAAACCCCCAGTGTTTCGGGATGTGTTTCGATTTGCGTAGGTCCCACCAGGCCATTACCCCCACACTTGCCAGGATGATACCGCCCATGGCCCATTTGAAAGTGGCCTCCGGGAGGTCTTTCCCGATCCAGGCCCCGAACAGGAGCCCGGCCAGGATCCAGGGCAGCAACCGCCACACGTATTCCCAGCGGGTGTGCCGGTGGTAATGCACCACCGCGAAAATGTCGCCGCAGATCAGGAGGGGCACCAGCAGGCCCGTGGAGGTGCGGGCCCCGTAGGCCAGGGCCATGAGGGTCACGATCAGCACCCCAATGCCTTTCAGCCCCGATTTGGAGATACCCAGCGCAAAACTCGACAGCAGGGCGAGGACAAAGGCGGCCAGGCCGGTTTCTTCCAGGGGAGGGTGTGCGATCATGGGTTGAAGCGAAAGGATAAAGGTATTTTAAAAAAACAATATCTTTAGACGCTAACCAAGCCCTGACCATGCAGCTAACCCCCCTGGATTACGCCCTGATCATCGGGTTTTTCACCCTGGTACTCATCATCGGGATTTCGGTTTCCCGAAAATCGGGAAAAAACACCACAGAATACTTCCTTTCCGGCCGCAGCATGCCCTGGTGGCTGCTGGGGTTTTCCATGGTGGCGACTACCTTTTCCACCGATACCCCCAACCTGGTAACCGATATCGTGCGGACCAACGGGGTTTCGGGCAACTGGGTCTGGTGGGCCTTTTTGCTCACGGGGTTGCTCACCGTGTTTGTGTACGCAAAGCTCTGGAGGCGGTCCGGGGTGGCGACCGACATGGAGTTCTACGACCTGCGCTACGGCGGCCGGCCGGCGCATTTCCTCCGGGGGTTCAGGGCCCTCTACCTGGGGGTGGTTTTTAACATCATGGCCATGTCGGCCGTGACCCTGGCCGCGATCAAGATCGGGCAGGTGATGCTCGGGCTCACCCCGGTGGAGACCGTCCTGCTCGGGGGGGTGGTTACCGTCATCTTCAGTGCGGTAGGGGGGTTCCGGGGGGTGGTTTACACCGATTTCCTGCTCTTCTTCGTCGCCATTGCCGGTGCGGTGGGGGCGGCCATTTACCTGGTGAACCTGCCCGAAGTAGGGGGGGTGGCGCAATTGCTGGCCCACGAAAACGTGGCGGGCAAGCTTTCCATCCTCCCCGATTTCTCCGACACCGAAGCCCTGATGGGGATTCTGGTGATCCCCCTGGCGGTTCAGTGGTGGAGCGCCTGGTACCCCGGGGCGGAACCGGGCGGGGGCGGGTATATCGCCCAGCGGATGCTCGCCGCCCGCGATGAAAACCACGCCATTGGGGCCACCTTCTTTTTCAACATCATGCATTATGCCCTCCGGCCCTGGCCGTGGATTTTGGTTGCCCTGGCCTCCCTGGTGGTTTTCCCCGATGTGGCGAGCATCCAACAGGCCTTCCCGAATGTGGAAGAGGGCAAGCTCGGCCAGGACCTGGCCTATTCCGCCATGCTCACCAAACTGCCCCCCGGGCTGCTGGGCATTGTGCTGGCCTCCCTGGGGGCGGCCTATATGTCGACTATTTCCACCCACCTGAACTGGGGGTCTTCTTATGTGGTCAACGATTTCTACCGGCAACAGGTACGGCCCGGGGCTTCCGAAAGGGAACTGGTGAACGTGGGGCGCATTACCACGGTGGTCCTGATGGTGCTGAGCGCCATCCTGGCCCTGTTCCTGACCAACGCCCTGCAGCTCTTTGACATCATCCTAATGTTCGGCGCCGGGACGGGGCTGATCTTTATCCTGCGCTGGTTCTGGTGGCGGATCAACGCCTGGAGCGAAATTTCCGCCATGTTTGCCTCGGGCATCATTTCCCTCCTCTTTGGGTTTACCGGCCTGGGGGCCACCCTCTTCGGGGGCGGCGCTGAGGAAGGGCTTTTGCCCGGATGGAGTAAATTCCCCCTGGTGGTGGGGATTACCACCCTAATCTGGGTTGGGGTAACGTTTGCCACCCCGGCAGAGACGCAGGAAACCCTCAGCCGGTTTTACCGGAAGATCCAGCCTGGCGGGCCCGGCTGGCGCAAGGTAGTGGGCCTGGCGCGGGAGGGCGGCGAACCTGTGGACCGGGCCGGGAAGTGGACTGTGCCTTCGGGCATTCTGGCCATGGTGCTGGGCTGCCTTTTGGTGTACGGCTGCATGTTTGCCACCGGCAACTGGATTTATGGCAACTATGGCCTGGCCCTTGGCCTGACCCTGGGGGTAGGGGTGGCGGCCTGGCTGTTACGGAAAATCTGGAGCCGGATTAAAGGGGAAATCCTGTGACACGGACCATGACAATTCCCGATACGCACCGGGAAATTTTCAAGCGAATAGAACCTGACCAATTCAATAAATAGCTGTAAACCGATGAAACAACGCATTGCTTCCGTCGACATTTTCAGGGGCCTTACCATTGCCCTGATGATTTTGGTGAACACGCCGGGGACCTGGTCTTCGGTCTATCCGCCCCTGCTGCACGCCGAGTGGCACGGGTATACCCCCACCGACCTGGTCTTCCCGTTCTTTTTGTTCATTGTGGGGACCTCCATCGTTTTTGCCTACCGGAACAAGACCCCCGGCCCTGCAGTTTACAAAAAAATCGGGGTGCGAAGCCTGAAGCTCATCGGGCTGGGGCTTTTCCTGGGGGCCTTTACCCTTTCGGTCCCCTTTATCGAGCCTTTCGATCAAATCCGGTTTCCCGGGGTGCTCCAGCGGATCGGGGTGGTCTTCCTGGCTGCCTCCCTCCTCTACCTGCACCTGAACTGGAAGGCCCTCCTGGGCCTGGCCGTCGCCATTTTGCTCGGTTACTGGATCTGGATGGGCTTTATCCCCCTCGAGGGGCAGGCGCCCACGTTTGACCGGGCCCCGAACAACTGGGCCAACTATGTGGACCTGCACGTGTTTGGCACCCATATGTATAAGCCTGATTACGACCCCGAGGGGTTGCTCAGTACCCTGCCCTCCATCGCTACGGCTATTTTCGGGATTTTTACGGGCCTGCTCCTGCTCAGCGAACGGAAGGATAAATTGCGCAGGATACTGTTCACCGGGTTTGTCCTGGTGGTGCTGGGGCACCTCTGGGACCTGGTTTTCCCCATCAACAAGGCGCTTTGGACCAGCAGCTTTGTGCTGGTTACCGCCGGGTGGGCAAACGTGTTGCTGGGGCTGATCTACTACCTGACCGATGTGCGCGGCCTGCGGTTCGGGAGCCTCTTCAGCTACGCCGGGGCCAATGCCATTACGGTGTACTTCCTCTCGAGTTTTATCAGCAAGGTATTCTACCTGATTTCGGTAGGGGAAGGGCAATCGGTGCACGGCTGGCTCTTCCAGACCCTGTTTGTGCATGAGGGGCTGCCGCTGGAATTCTCCTCTCTCCTCTACGGCCTGGCCGTGGTGGGTTTCTACCTATGGCTGGGGTGGTGGATGTACCGAAGGAAGATTTTCATCAAGGTTTAGCGCGTATACCCCTCCAGCAGGCGGGCGACGTACTTCCCGATCACATCGAATTCCAGGTTTACCCGGGTCCCTTCGCGGTACTGGGAAAACCGGGTGTGCTCGTAGGTATAGGGGATGATGGCCACGCTGAAGGTGCCCGGCCCCGAATCCACTACGGTAAGGCTTACCCCGTCCACAGTAATGGAACCTTTCTCGATGGTTACCTGGCCCGGCCCCGCCGTATAGGCGAAATGGAATACCCAGCTCCCGTCGTGGGTTTCCACCCGGGTGCAGTGCGCCACCTGGTCGACATGCCCCTGTACCAGGTGGCCGTCGAGGCGGGCGCCCAAAACCATGGCCCGCTCCAGGTTTACCAGGCTCCCCGGCCTGAGGTCCCCCAGGTTGGTGCGGCTCAGGGTTTCCGCAATGGCGGTGACCGTGTAAGTATCTTCTTCAACGCCGACCACGGTAAGGCAGACCCCGTTATGGGCCAGGCTCTGGTCGACTTTCAGCTCCCGGGCCAGGGGCGACCTCAGGGTAAGGTGGAGGTTGCCCCCCTCGGTTTCCAGGCGGGCCACCTCTGCAAGGGTTTCGATGATTCCGGTAAACATAGTAACGGGAAATTGAGTAATTTTGGACTGCTTGTTCAGCTACAAAGGTACGACTTCATGCAGGAATCGGAGGAGATTATCAAGGTGGGAATTTCAATAGGCGACCTCAATGGCATTGGGGCGGAAGTGGTCCTGAAGGCTTTTGAAGACCCCCGGATGCTGGAATTCTGTACCCCGGTCATCTTCGCCTCGAACAAGACCATTTCCTTTTATAAGAACCACTTCGGGTTCAGTATGAACTTCCACGGCATCCCGGAGGCTTCCGAAGCCATCGATGGCAAGATCAACGTGGTGAACGTCTGGAAGGATTCTCCGGAGATCGCCTTTGGCGAGGCCACCCGCACCGCGGGCGAATACGCCATCAAATCGCTCAGGGCAGCCGTGGAGGCCCTGAAAGCCGGGTTGGTGGACCTGCTGGTCACGGCCCCTATCAACAAGAAAACCGTGCAGGGTGCAGACTTCAACTTCCCCGGGCACACCGATTACCTGGCCCGGGAACTGGGGGGCGAAAGCCTGATGTTCATGGTTACCGATACCCTGAAGGTGGGCCTGTTGACCGACCATGTACCCGTAAAGGACGCCCCTTCCCTGATCACCGAAAAACGCATCCGCGAAAAAGTACTGGCCATGGAACAGTCGCTCATCCGCGATTTTGGGGTGCGTCGCCCCAAAATTGCCGTGCTGGGGATCAACCCCCACAGCGGGGACGACGGGGTCATTGGGAAAGAAGACGACGAGGTGCTGAAGCCCGCCCTACGGAAACTGTCCGATAACGGCCACCTGGTGTTTGGCCCCTACGCGGCCGACACCTTCTTTGCCTCCGACAATTCCCGGAATTTCGACGGGGTGCTGGCGTCTTACCACGACCAGGGGCTGATCCCTTTCAAGACCCTTTCCTTCGGGAAAGGCGTGAATTTTACCGCGGGCCTCTCCAGGGTGCGCACCTCCCCCGACCACGGGACGGCGTTTGATATCGCCGGCAAGGGGGTGGCAGACCCGGAGTCGTTCAAGGAGGCCGTGTTTATGGGGATCCGGATCTTCCGAAACCGTTCGGAATACGAGGAGCTGACGCGGAACCCCCTGAAAAAGCACAAATTGAAACGAAGCCCGAAAGGTGGGGACTAGGCGCAAAAAGGCGCTGAAACACTTGGCTTTTAGTAAAAAAAGGGTATCTTTGCACGCCCTAAATGTATGGACAAGGAGATGAGGCATAAGGAATTCACGATTCCTTTCTCGGGGTTGAAGCTGGGGAAACATCATTTTGATTTTCAAATTGATCTGTCGTTCTTTGACTCTTTTCAGTACGAGGAATTCAATGATGCGCAGGTCCGGGTAGACCTGGTCCTGGAGAAGATGAGCACTATGATGGAGGCGCACATCACGGCGGAAGGCTGGGTAAACCTGGCCTGCGACCTGACCAGTGAGCCCTATGACCAGCCCATCAGCGCAGCGTTGGACCTCGTGATAAAATTCGGGGAGGAATTCAACAACGAGGATGATGAAGTCCTGGTGCTTCCCCATGGGGAACACCAGTTCAATATCGCCCAGTATGTTTATGAAATGCTGGTGCTGGCGGTTCCCGTAAAGCGGATACACCCGGGGGTTGCCGATGGCACCATCGATTCGGAAGCCCTGAAAAAACTGAAAGAGCTGGAGCCAAAGGAGGTCAGGGAAAACAAGGACCAAACCGATCCCAGGTGGGACGCATTGAAACAATTACTAACGGACAAAAAATAACAGAGCATCATGGCACATCCTAAAAGAAAAACCTCAAAGACCAGAAGGGATAAAAGACGCACGCATTACAAAGCCAGTGCCCCCACCCTTGCCAAAGACCCCGCCACCGGGGAGATGCACCTTTTCCACAGGGCACATTGGCACGAGGGCAAGCTGTATTATCGCGGACAGGTCCTGGTCGACAAGACTGAGGAAGCCGCAGCCTAAACAGCGCGTTATAAAAAGCGACTCCCACTTGAGCAAGTGGGAGTTTTTTTATGGCCCACGCTCATTCAAAAATCCCTGTTTTGGGTGGATTATCGCAGAAAATCCTTAATTTTCACGAATTTTGAAGCATTTTCACAGGGTTCTTTTACAAAAACCTGAAGGGTAATGAATACGATAACGGCCGCGATCACCGCAGTGGGGGCTTTTGTTCCGGAATATCGGCTTACCAATGCCATCCTGGAGACCATGGTGGATACCAACGATGAATGGATCACCGCCCGGACCGGAATCAAGGAGCGCAGGATTCTCAAGGACCCGGATAAAGGCACCTCATACCTGGCCGTCAAAGCTGCGGAAGACCTGATCCGCAAAAGGAACCTCAACCCCGCCGAGATCGACCTGGTCCTGCTCGGGACGGCCACCCCGGACATGCCTGTTGCTTCTACCGCCGTTTATGTGGCCACCCAAATCGGGGCCGTGAATGCCTTTGCCTACGATTTGCAGGCGGCCTGTTCCAATTTCCTTTACGGCATGGCTACGGCCGCCCGGTTTATCGAATCGGGCAAGTATAAAAAGGTCCTGCTCATCGGGGCCGATAAAATGTCGTCCATCATCGATTATACCGACCGTACCACCTGCATCATCTTCGGGGATGGGGCCGGGGCGGTGCTCTTTGAACCCAACACGGAAGGCCTGGGCCTGTTGGACGAGTACCTGCGTTCCGACGGGTCGGGGCGGCAATTCCTTAAAATAGAGGCGGGGGGCTCCCTGATGCCCCCATCGGAAGAGACCCTGCGCGATAAAAAGCACTTTGTGTACCAGGACGGGAAGTCGGTGTTTAAGTTCGCCGTATCCAATATGGCCGATGTGGCCGCCAGGATCATGGAGCGCAACCAGCTCACCCATGAAGACGTGGACTGGTTGGTACCCCACCAGGCCAATAAGCGCATTATCGATGCCACCTATAACCGGATGGGCCTGGACCCTTCCAAGGTGATGATGAACATAGAAAAATACGGGAATACCACCTCCGCCACCCTTCCCCTTTTGCTGCACGATTATGAGAAGCAATTAAAGAAGGGCGACAACCTGGTTTTTGCGGCGTTTGGAGGCGGCTTTACCTGGGGGGCCATCTATTTGAAATGGGCCTATAATTCATAAAACAGAACAACCCACAAAACGTGCATCCATGGATATCAAAGAAATTCAAAGCCTCATCAAATTCGTGGCCAAATCGGGCGCCAGCGAGGTAAAGCTCGAGACGGATGAGATTAAAATCACCATCCGCACCGGACCTGGCGGGGGCAGCCCGGAAGCCACCTATGTGCAGCAGTTCCCCATGCCCGCCCAGCCTGCAGCCCCTGCTCCTGCCCCTGTTGCCCCCGCAGCCCCGCAGGAGGAAGCAAAAAAGGAAAGCGAAGATTCCAAATACATTACCATGAAGTCGCCCATCATCGGGACCTTCTACCGCAAGCCCTCCCCCGACAAGCCGGCGTTTGTGGAGGTGGGCGATACGATCTCCAAAGGGGATGTACTCTGCGTGATCGAGGCCATGAAACTCTTCAACGACATCGAGTCTGAAGTTTCCGGGAAGATCATCAAGGTTCTGGTGGAAGACTCCTCCCCGGTGGAATTCGACCAGCCCCTGTTCCTGATCGACCCTTCCTGATCGGTCTTTGCACTGTCAGCGCCACGTAAAACCACAAACTACCAAGAAGACCCGTCATGTTCAAGAAAATACTGATTGCCAATCGCGGGGAAATCGCGATGCGGATCATTAGGACCTGTAAGGAAATGGGGATTAAGACCGTCGCGGTCTATTCCAAGGCCGATGAGGAAAGCCTGCATGTCCGCTTCGCCGACGAGGCGGTTTGCATTGGCCCTGCCCCCAGTTCCGATTCGTACCTGAAGATCCCCAATATTATCGCAGCAGCTGAGATCACCAATGCAGACGCCATCCACCCGGGGTACGGCTTCCTGTCGGAGAATTCCAAGTTCTCCCGGATTTGCGCGGAACACGACATCAAATTCATCGGAGCCACGGGCGACCAGATCGATAAAATGGGCGATAAGGCCACGGCCAAGGCGACCATGAGGGAGGCCGGGGTGCCCACCATTCCCGGTTCCGAAGGCATCCTGAAAGACCTGGACGACGCCCGGAAAGTCGCCAAAAAGATGGGGTACCCGGTCATGATCAAGGCCACTGCAGGCGGCGGCGGAAAGGGGATGCGCGCTATTTTTAAAGAAGAAGACCTCGAGAAGCATTTTGACGGGGCCGTCAAGGAAGCAAAGGCCGCTTTCGGCAACGGCGGGATGTATATGGAAAAACTCATCGAGGAGCCCCGCCATATCGAAATCCAGGTCATTGGCGACCAGTACGGCAAGGCATGCCACCTTTCGGAGCGCGACTGCTCGATCCAGCGGCGCCACCAGAAACTCACCGAGGAAACCCCTTCCCCCTTCATGACCGACAAGCTGCGCGAAGAAATGGGGCAGGCGGCCATCAAGGCAGCGGAATATATCCGTTACGAAGGGGCCGGCACGGTGGAATTCCTGGTCGACAAGCACCGGAATTTCTACTTTATGGAAATGAATACCCGTATCCAGGTGGAACACCCCATTACGGAGCAGGTCATCGATTACGACCTGATCCGCGAGCAGATCCTCGTGGCCGGGGGGGTGCCCATTTCCGGGAAGAATTACGTCCCCAAGCTGCATTCCATCGAGTGCCGCATCAATGCCGAGGACCCCTACAACGACTTCAGGCCGTCGCCGGGGCGCATCACCACCCTGCATACCCCCGGGGGGCATGGGGTACGCCTCGACACCCATGTGTACAGCGGCTACGTGATCCCGCCCCATTACGACTCCATGATCGCCAAGCTCATCACCACCGCCCAGACCCGGGAGGAGGCCATCAACAAGATGAAACGGGCCCTGGATGAATTCGTGATCGAAGGGGTGAAAACCACTATCCCCTTCCACCAGCAACTGATGGAACACCCCGACTACCTGGCCGGGAACTACACCACCAAGTTCATGGAAGGATTTACCATGAAACCGGCCCCGGAGGATTCCTGATCGGGCAAACCAGGGAAAAACGGGCCCTCCAATACTACCCTATGGAACTCAGCTACTGGGAAATCAAGACCTGGCTTAGCCGTCTCGACTACTGTGTTGTCGGCAGCGGGATTACCGGGCTGAGTTGTGCCCTGGAGCTCCGCCAGCGCTACCCCGATGCCCGTATCCTGGTCCTGGAACGGGGGGTCTTCCCCCACGGGGCCAGTACCCGGAACGCGGGGTTTGCCTGCTTTGGGAGCCTTACGGAAATCCTCGCAGACCTGGAAACCCACTCCGAGCAGGAGGTGGTGGAACTGGTTTCCGATCGTTGGAGTGGCATCCAACTGTTGCGTTCGCGACTGGGGGATACGGCCATGGGCTATCGGCAGTGGGGCGGGTACGAGGTATTCCTGGAAGGGGAAGCCCCCACCCTGGAGCGCTGCAGGGACGAGATGGGGCGTATCAATGCCCTGCTCCACCCGGTGTTTGGCCAGGATGCCTTTCGCACGGCAGAAAACTCCTTTGGTTTCCGGGGGGTGCTTCCCACCCTACTGCTCAACCCCCTGGAAGGGCAGATCGATACCGGCAGCACCATGGACGCCCTGCTCGATAAGGTCCGCCGGCAGGTTAACCCGGTGATGCTCGTCAATGGGGTCCGCCTGGAGGGCTATGAAGACGGGGAGCAGGGCGTGCGGATACAGACGAGCCACTTCGAATTCCGCGCGGCCAGGCTCCTGATTGCCACCAACGGGTTTGCTGCGGAGCTCGACGACCTGCCCGTGGCGCCCGCCCGGGCACAGGTCGTGGTCACGGAACCCATCCCCGGGTTGGGCCTTCGGGGAACCTTCCATATGGAGGAGGGGTATTACTATTTCCGCAATGTCGGCGACCGGGTGCTGCTTGGCGGGGGCCGCAACCTCGACAAGGCCGGGGAAACAACCACCGAATTCGGGCAGACGGCCCTTATCCAGGACCGGTTGGCTACCCTCCTGGAGGAGGTGATCGTGCCGGGGCGGCCCCTGCGGATCGCCCACCGCTGGAGCGGCATTATGGGGGTGGGCCCCCAAAAGCGCCCGGTGGTGAAACGACTCTCCGAAAACGTGGCCTGCGGGGTACGCCTGGGCGGGATGGGCGTGGCCATCGGCAGCCACGTGGGGCGCCAACTGGCGCTGCTGGCCGGCCGGTAACCCCCGGGTCCGCTTCCCGGCCCCAGCCTCCCCTGATTTTCACAGGTCAGATTTTTGGCCGATCTTAAGGCCATCCTTTACCTGAACCGGCCCTATGGAACTGGCATTGCTCCTTGTGGCGGTGGGAGCCATCATCTGGATGACCACCCGCCTTAAAATGCACCCCTTCCTGGCCCTGCTCCTGGTTTCCCTGGGGTATGGCGCCGGGTCGGGCATGGCCCTGCCCGAACTCCTTCTTGCCCTGCAGGACGGGTTCGGGGGCACCCTCGGGAAAATCGGGCTGATCATTGTTTTGGGCATCATTATCGGTTCCTTCCTGGAGCACAGCGGGGGGGCGCGGGCAATTGCCACCCGGGTGCTTTCCTGGATCGGAGGGGGGCGGGTACCCCTCGCCATGGGGGTCCTGGGGTATGTGGTGTCCATCCCGGTTTTTGCCGACAGCGGTTTCATGTTGCTCGACCCCCTGGGAAAAAGCCTGAGCCGCAAGGCGCGGATTTCCCTGGCGGGCCCCGCCATCGCCCTGGGCCTTGGCCTGATGGCTTCCCATACCCTGGTGCCCCCCACCCCCGGGCCCATAGCGGCAGCGGGCATCCTGGGGGCCGATTTGGGCCTGGTCCTGCTTTTCGGGGTCCCGGTAAGCCTCCTGGCCCTGGCCGTGTCGGTTTGGTTCGCCAGCCGGTATGCCGCCCGCACGCCCCTCGATCCCGGCCCTGAGGTCGCGTTTGAGGGTGGGGAGGCCCCGGAAGGCACGGCCGGCCCCGGTTTCTTTAAGGCGTCCCTCCCCATTGTGGTACCCATCGCCCTGATTGTCCTGAAATCGGCTTTCGGCCCGGCCCCCTCGGGGCCAACCCACGGGCTGCAAACCCTCGTCGGGTTCCTGGGCGAGCCCGTTATTGCGCTCCTGATCGGGGTTTTCCTGTCGCTGTTGCTCCCCGCCCGGTTGGAGCGGCAGATGTGGTCCGCTTCGGGCTGGGTCGGAAAGGCCATCGCCGATTCGGCTTCCATCCTGCTGATCACCGGTGCAGGGGGGATCTTTGGCACGGTCTTGCAGCGTTCGGGGCTGGCGGATTCCCTTGGGGAGGTGCTGGTGGAGTATCAGATAGGGATCTTCCTGCCCTTCGTGCTGGCGGCCGCCCTTAAAACCGCCCAGGGCTCCTCCACGGTGGCCCTGATCACCGCCGCCTCCATCCTGCTCCCCCTGATGCCTTCCCTGGGACTGGAGGGGGAGATCCAGAAAGCACTGGCCGTGGTGGCCCTTGGGGCGGGATCCTCGGTGATCTCCCATGCCAACGACAGCTTTTTCTGGGTAGTCACCCAAATGAGCGGGATGGATGTGCGCACCGGATACCGCCTGTTCGGCGGCGGGACCTTTTTACTGGGGACTACCGCGGCCCTGGGGGTTTTTCTCTGTTCCCTGCTCTTTGCCTAGTCGCCCTCGATGGGCATGCGTTTGTTGATGGTCTCCAGGGAGACATTCAGGAATATATTTTTGCCCTCCTCGTAGGGCTGGGGGGCGTCGAAGTACACCGGTTTGCCCGATTCCAGCTCCCCCTGGATGCGATAATGGCTCCCGAGGTAGAAGGATTGACGAACGGTAACCGGCATCCCCGATTTTTCGGAAATCCGGAATTCGTGGGAATACACGATGATGTTCCGGGTGGTTTCCGAATACGCTTTCAACACCGAGATGGGGATGAGGTTGGCTTCCCCCAGCAATTCCGCGGTATACAGGTTCCCGGGCTTTTCGAAGATTTCCTTCGCCGGGCGCAGGTCCAGGGCCACCTTGTCTTTCAGGATCAGCACCCGGTCGGCAAAAGGCAGCACATCTTCCCGGTCGTGCGTGGCGCAGATGCAACTGATGCCTTCTTTTTTCAGGAAGCCAAAAAGGTTCCTCCGGAGCCGGTTCCTCAGGAAATGGTCGATGTGGCTGAACGGCTCGTCGAGCAGGAGGAGCTCAGGCTTCAGGGCCAGCACGCGGGCCAGGGCAACGCGCTGCTGCTGCCCGCCGCTTAAACGCCACACCTTTTTATCCCGGTAGGGGAGGAGTTCCATGGTTTCCATGAGTTCCAGGGTGCGGGCTTCGGTTTTTTCAGGTTCTGCCGGGGAGAGGTGCTGGCTGATGTTCTCCGCTACGGTGGTATAAGGCATCAGGTCGAAATCCTGGGCGAGGTACTTCATAAACGGCCCCCCGGGAAGCAACTGGAAGGCGGGGCCTTTGATGGGGTGCTCTTTCCATTGGATGGTTCCCTGTTCAAAGGGGAGCATGCCGTACAGGAGCTTCAGCAGGGTGCTTTTGCCGCACCCGCTTTCGCCCATCACCGACAGGGTTTCCCCCGGGGCCACCTCAAAGCTCAGGCCCTCCAGGACGGGTTCCTGATCGTAACTGAATGAAAGTTCGCTGACCGTTAGCATGGATAAAAAAATCCGTTTCGGAAAGAAACGGATTTCAGGGTTAAAAATGAAGCCCTATTCTTTAAAATCTTTTAGCACCGCCTGGTTGGGGAGGCTTTCATACCCCATATTGTACAGGGTAAAGCCAAAAATGTCGGCCGTCTGCTCGATGGTTTTGCTGATTGGCGTGCCCGCCCCGTGGCCCGCGTTGGTTTCTATGCGGATCAGGACGGGGTTGGCCCCCTGGTGTTTTTCCTGCAGGGTGGCGGCAAACTTGAAGCTGTGCGCCGGCACCACCCGGTCGTCATGGTCCGCCGTGGTGATGAGCGTGGCCGGGTAGGTGACCCCTTCCTCAATGTTGTGGAGGGGCGAATACCCCTTCAGGTATTCGAACATTTCAGGGCTATCCCCGGAGGTCCCGTAGTCGTAGGACCAGCCAGCCCCTGCGGTAAAGGTGTGGTAGCGGAGCATGTCGAGCACCCCAACGGCAGGCAGGGCCACCTTCATCAGGTCGGGTCGCTGGGTCATCACCGCGCCCACCAGGAGGCCCCCATTGGATCCGCCCCGGACAGCCAGGTATTCGGGGGAGGTATAGCCTTCTGCGATCAGGTATTCAGCTGCGGCGATAAAATCGTCGAACACATTTTGCTTGTTCATCTTCGTACCGGCATCATGCCACTTTTTGCCGTATTCCCCCCCGCCCCGGAGGTTCGGCACGGCATAGATGCCCCCCTGTTCCATCCAGATGGCATTGGTGGTGCTGAAACCCGGGGTCAGGCTTACGTTGAACCCGCCGTATCCATAGAGGATGGTGGGGTTCTTGCCATTGAGGGCAAGGCCCTTTTTATGGGTAATCATCATGGGGATGCGGGTACCGTCGGCAGAGGTGTAAAACACCTGTTTGGACTCGTAATCATCGGGGTTGAAATCGATCTCAGGCTTCCAGTACAGCTCATACTCCCCGGTTTCCACGTCGAAGCGGTATGAGGACCCCGGCGTTTTATAATTGGTGAAGCTGAAATAGAGTTCCTTCTCCTCTTTTTTCCCGCGAAACCCGGAAGCGCTCCCGGGGCCGGGCAGTTCCACTTCCCTAACCAGGTTGCCCTCGTAATCGTATTGCAGAACTTTGGAGAGGGCATCCACCATATATTCCGCGAAGAAGTACCCCCCTCCGGTGCCCGGGCTCAGGACGTGTTCCGTTTCCGGTATAAAATCAACCCAGTGTTCAGGACCGGGATTAGAGGCATCCGCCGTCACGATTTTCTGGTTGGGGGCGCCCAGGTTGGTCACGATATAGAGCCTGGAGCCCACGTTTTCGATCACGTAGCTGTCGCTGTCTTCATGGTCCAGGATTGGGATAATCGGCGCCCCCGGGGTTTGCAGGTCCTGGAGGAAGAGCTTGTTCCCCGAGGTGGTATTGGAAGCAGAAAGTACCAGGTAGCGGTCGTCCTCGGTAACCCCGCCAAAAACATACCGGTGTTTTTCTTCCGGACGGCCCCCGAAGACCAGCTGGTCTTCTTCCTGGGGGGTGCCTATTTTATGGTAATAGACCTTGTGTTGGTCCGTTTTGGCAGACAGCTCGCTTCCGTCGGGCTTATCGTAACTCGAATAGTAAAACCCTTCATTCCCCTTCCAGGAAACCCCGCTGAATTTCACATCCACCAGGGTGTCTTCCACGATCTCGCGGCTGGCGGCATCCATTACGATGATCTTCCTCCAGTCGCTGCCGCCCTCGGAGACGGAGTACGCAGCCAGGCTGCCATCCCTCGTAAAGCTGAGCCCGGCCAGGGAGGTCGTCCCATCCTCCGAAAAGGTATTGGGGTCCAGGAATACCTCGGCTTCCCCTTCCCCTTTTTGGCGATAGACCACCGACTGGTTTTGCAGCCCGTCGTTTTTATAGAAGTAGGTATAGTCCCCTTCCCGGAAGGGGGTCCCCAGCTTTTCGTAATTCCACAGTTTTTCAAGCCGGCTTTTCAGCGCCTCCCGGAAGGGGATGCCTTCCAGGTAGGAAAAGGTCAGTTCGTTCTGGCGCGAAACCCAGTCTTCCGTCTGCGGGCTGCGGTCGTCTTCCAGCCACCGGTACGGGTCGGCCACCGGGGTTCCGAAATAGGTGTCAACGGTATCGACCCGAGACGTTTCTGGATACTTCAGGGGCATGGAGGAGTCGTTTTTGGATTGGCATGAGAACAGGGCAAGGCCCAGGAGGAATAGGAGGGAAATTTTTTTCATGGATTCAGTCTTGGCAATGGTCCCCAAAAATACCACAAAATGCACTGGGCCGGCAACCCCCCAAAACCCTTTAACAGATTTTTAAGGGCCTTTCAGACCAGGCCTTTTTCCACCAGGTATTCCGCAATCTGGATGGCATTGGTGGCGGCCCCTTTCCTGAGGTTGTCGGCTACGATCCAGAGGTTTAGGGTGTTGGGCTGGCTTTCATCGCGGCGGATGCGTCCCACAAAAACCTCATCCTTCCCGTGGGCATAAATGGGCATGGGATACTGGTTTGCGCCGGGGTCGTCCTGTACCACCACCCCGGGGGTTGCTTCCAGCAGCTGACGGACCTCGATCAGGTCGAAATCGCGGTGGAATTCCACATTCACGGCTTCCGAATGCCCCCCTGAGGTGGGGATGCGCACGGCGGTGGCTGAGACGGAGAAGGTGCGGTCATCCAGGATTTTTTGCGGTTCCCGGGCCAGTTTCATCTCCTCTTTGGTGTAGCCGTTTTCGAGGAAAACATCGCAGTGGGGCAGGGCATTGCGGTGGATGGGGTGGGGGTAGGCCATTTCGCCGGGGGTGCCCGCCATTTCGCTTTCGAGCTGGCGCACGGCCCGGATCCCGGTCCCGGAAACGGACTGGTACGTCGACACGACCACCCGTTTCATCCGGTACGCCCGGTGGAGGGGGGCCAGCACCATAACCATCTGTATGGTGGAACAGTTCGGGTTGGCGATGATCCGGTCCTCCGGGCCGAGGGCTGATGCATTGATTTCAGGGACCACCAGTTTTTTGGAAGGGTCCATCCGCCAGGCCGAGGAATTGTCAATGACCGTGGTGCCGGCTTCGGCAAATTTGGGGGCCCATTCCAGGGAAGTGTCGCCCCCGGCGGAGAACAGGGCTATATCGGGCCGCTGCCGCAAAGCGTCTTCCAGGCCGATAACGGGGTATTCCCGACCCCTGAAGGTAACGCGCTTGCCCACCGAGCGTTCGGAGGCGACCACCAGCAATTCATCGAGGGGGAACTCGCGTTCGGCCAGGACGGCCAGCATAACCTCGCCTACCATTCCGGTAGCCCCTACCACGGCAATTTTCATACGAAACGATTTTACGCCCCAAAGGTAGCCACGCACCGCTTACGCGCAAAGCAGGACCGGACGGATTATTAAAATTGAAACAAAATGTGATAATTAAAACAAATGCCCGGCAAAAAAGAACCGCTGCGGGGGCCGCAACGGTTTTAAGGGTTAAAAATGGGCGTGGTATAGCGGGTTCGCGCCCGGGGCGCGATGGCGTTCTTATTTCTTTTTGAGCAGGTCGCGGATTTCGGCAAGCAGTTCCTCCTGGGTGGGGCCTTTTGGTTCAGGCGCCGGAGCTTCTTCTTTTTTTGCCCGTACCTTGTTGTACGACTTTACGATCATAAAGAGCACAAAGCCTACAATGATCAGATTGATGATGGAATTGATCCAGGCCCCGTACCGGACGGCACTTTCCGGGGTGGCCACGCTGCCGTCCTCAGCGAGGACCGCTTCGGAAAGCACGAGCTTAAAATCTGAAAAATCGATTCCCCCTGTAAAATACCCCACAAAGGGCATCATGATGTCGTTTACAAAACCGTTGACGACCAGTCCGACAGCCCCTGCCAGCAAGACGGCGACGGCCAGGTCAATGACGTTTCCCGTCATGATAAAATCTCTGAATTCCTTAAGCATGGTTTTTAACGTTTAGTGGTTATCCTTTATGAGGCCCAAGGTAGGAAATTTTGCGATTTCCTGCCATAACCCGTCAGGTTTCCACGATGATGCGGGGGACCCTCCGCGAAATCCCGGCCAGTAACTCATAGGAAATGGTCCCGGCTGACCCTGCAAAGGTTTCCGCAGAGTGCCCCGGACCGAAAAAGATGGCCTCATCCCCTTCCTCGCAGGCGATCCCGGTGATGTCGACCATGGTCATGTCCATGCAGACGTTCCCGAGGATGGGGGCCCGTTCCCCGCCTATGGTCACCCAGCCCCGCCCCTTGCCGTACTGCCTGCCAATACCATCGGCATGTCCGACCGGCAAGGTGGCCGTGCGCCGCTTTTCGAGGGCCTGGTAGCCTTTGTTGTAGCCTACCCATTGGCCGGGTTCGATGTCGTGGATTTGGGAAATACGGGTCCGCAGCCGGGCTACCGGCCGAAGGCGGGCATCGATTTCGGGGTCGTTGGCGTATCCGTATAACCCGATGCCGCAACGGACCATATCGGCCTGTGCCTGGGGGTAGTTGAAAATGCCGGAAGTGTTGAGCAGGTGTTTGATCGGGGTGCCGGGGGCCAGCTCGTCCCAGCGCCCTGCGAGGGACTCAAAGGCCCGAATCTGCCCCAGGGTGAATTCGCGTTCCTTTGGGTCGTCTGAGGCGGCCAGGTGGGAGAAAATCGAGCGGACGGTAAGGGTTTCACTCCCGCCGAGGCGGGCCCGTATCCATTCCAGGTCGTCTTCCGGGAAGCCGAGCCGGTTCAGGCCGGTATTGAATTTAAGGTGTACGGGGTAGTGCCGTTGCCCCTGCTTTTGCGCTGCTTCGAGGAACCCGGTGAGGATGCCCCTGCTGTAGAGGCTGGGCTCCAGGCAGTGGTCGATGAGTTCCCCCAGCCCCCCCGGTTGCGGGTGCAAGACGAGGATAGGCATCCGGATCCCCTGTTGGCGGAGCGCCACTCCTTCCCGGATGAACGCAACGGCCAGGTAGTCGGCCCCCAGGGCTTCGAGCTTCCGGGCAATGGCCACGTCTTCGCTTCCATAGGCAAAGGCCTTTACCACCCCGAGGAATCGGGTGCCGGGCCGGAGCCCCGACCGGATCAGCCGGTAATTGTGTTCCAGGGCCGTCAGGTCGATTTCCAGTGCGGTGTCAGGAGTCTGGGCCATCCCCCGGGGTTTTGGTGGTGAGGATTTCGGGGTCGGTTACTTCCAGGCGGCCGATTCGTTCCCGCAGCATGGCATGGTAGAACGCTGCGCGGCTCAGGGGCTCATACTGGTCGGTTTCCCCCAGGAGGACCAGCCGGTTGCTGTCCGATTTCCGAAAGCTGTAGTGGGCCAGGTTGCCCGTCCGGGTGCAGATGGCGTGGACTTTGGTCACGTACTCCGCGGTGGCCATCAGGGCCGGCATGGGTCCAAAGGGGTTCCCTTTGAAGTCCATATCGAGCCCTGCCACGACCACCCTCACGCCCCGGTTGGCCAGGTCGTTGCAAACCGTGACGATCTCGTCGTCGAAGAACTGGGCTTCATCAATGCCCACCACCTGGCAGTCGTCGGCCAGTAAACGGATATTGGCGGCCGCCGGCACGGGGGTCGACCGGATTTCATTCTCGTCGTGCGACACCACTTTCTCCTCGTGGTACCGGGTATCCACAATGGGCTTGAAGATCTCCACTTTCTGGCGGGCGAACTGCGCCCGCTTCAGGCGGCGGATCAATTCCTCTGTTTTCCCTGAAAACATGGAGCCGCAGATTACTTCGATCCACCCGAATTGTTCTTCGTGATTAACGGTGTTTTCGAGAAACATTTTGTAAATTTAGGCGAAAATCCAACGGAGTCCGTTCCCCAAGTACAGGGCCGTCGTAAAAGTATAAAAAATACGCGCCCCGGGGGGGAAGGGCTGCATCAAAAAGGCTATGAAACGAAAATTGAAAGAGGAATTGGTCCGGTTGTGCGCCTCCATCATCGCAGATGATGAGATGAGGGAACTCCCGGCCCTGTATGAAGCGTCAAGGAAGCTGTATGAGAAAATGGCCGTGCTGAATTTTATTGAGGAAAAATTGCAGGATGTCGAGGTGGATGTCAGCAAAAGCGAGGTGGCGTCCAAGTTTGAAACCATCGCCTCGGCCGTGCTCAACGAGAATAAGCAGGTCCCGGAATCGAACCCGCACGAAGAGGACATCATCATCCCGGGTATTGATACCATCAAGCACATGGTTTCCGAAATGCCGGGAGGTGAGGAACTGGAAGAGGTGCTGGCCCGGCTGATCGGCCGCGACGATTTCATGAAAAGCGACAGGGATATCGTTACCCCCACCCCTGCGGACCTGGCTGCCCAGGCCCGGGGGAAATCGCTCAACGACACCCTTACCGCGAAGCAGTTGTCCATAGGCCTGAATGACCGACTGGCTTTTGTGAAGCACCTGTTCAACGACAGCACCGAAGATTTCAACCGTATCCTTTCCCAGATCAACACCCTGGAATCCCTTGAAAAAACCAGGGAGTTCATCGAGAACATGGTGAAGCCGGAATACCAGCAATGGAAAGGGAAAGAGGAATACGAGGCCAGGTTTATGGCCCTGATCGAAAGGCGGTATTCCTGAACGGAAACTAAAAGAACATCCGGGGGGCCGGGAGCGGCAACGCTTCCCGGCCTTTTTTACACGGTTATGAGCAAGGAAGGCACCCTGTACATCGTTCCCACCCCCATCGGCAACCTCGGCGACATGACCCTCAGGGGGCTTGAGGTCCTTAAATCGGTAACCACGGTACTGGCAGAGGACACCCGCACCAGCGGAAAACTGCTCAGGCACTATGGGGTGGATACCCCCTTAAGGGCTTACCACATGCATAATGAACACCGGCTGGTGCAGGAACTGGCTGCCCGCTTGCAGGCGGGGGAATCCATGGCCCTTATTTCGGATGCCGGCACCCCGGGGATTTCCGACCCTGGATTCCTCCTGGTCCGGGAATGCCTCCGGGCCGGGGCAAGGGTGGAGTGCCTGCCCGGCGCTACGGCCCTTATCCCCGCCCTGGTCAGCAGCGGGTTCCCTACGGACCGCTTCGTCTTCGAAGGGTTCCTGCCCCCGAAGAAGGGCCGTCAAAAACGGCTTTCCGCCCTGGCCCCGGAGACCCGTACCCTGGTTTTTTACGAATCGCCCCACCGGCTGCTGAAAACCCTGGAGCAGTTCAACGAGGTTTTTGGCCCGGAGCGGGAAGTTTCCGTGAGCCGTGAGCTCACCAAACTCTACGAAGAGACGGTGCGCGGCACCCTGGAGCAGGTTTTGGCCCATTTTCAGGCCTCCCCGCCGCGGGGGGAACTGGTGGTCGTCGTCCAGGGGGCAGGCACCTGATTTCAACCGGGGCCGCCGCCTGCGTGCTTTCCCGGTTCCCATCCGGTTTTGGCGAGGTATTTCGCCCCGCTTTCCACCGCTTCCGGCTCCAGGGAAGTCCCCATGGAATCGTTCCAGCGGTTCAGGTACCCGAACAGGGCGATCACCCCCAGCATCTCGACGATTTCCCCCTCATCCCAGTACTGGTGGAGGCGATCGTGCAGTTCCCGGTCTACGGCATTGGGTACCTGGGAGGCCGCCAGGGCAAAGTCGAGGGCGGCCCGCTCTGCTTCGGAGAAGGCCCCATGGGTCCGGTATTCCCAGATATTTTCCAGCTGGGCCTGTTCTGCCCCGTACCGCTCTGCCGCCCTGATGGCGTGGGCCTGGCAATACCGGCATCCCGAGGTATTGCTGCTCACCCAGGCGATCAGGCGTTTCAGGGCGGAACTCACGCGCCCTTCGTTGGCCATCACAGCCTTGTTCAGGCCGATAAAGGCCCTTGAAATTGCAGGCCTCCGCTGCATGGTCAGCACGGAGTTCGGGCAGAACCCGAGGGTCTCCATGAAGAATTCAGCCAATTCGCGGGTTTCGGGGTCGGCGTGGGCGTCAAGGGGGGTTACCAGTGGCATATTCGGGCTATTTTATTGTACTTTTGATCCCTCACAAGAAACGAAAAAATATGGCTTCCACCAATCGGATCCTCACCCGCTGGCAGGGGGGGATGGCCTTCGAAAGCGACAACCCCTCGGGCCACACCTTTACGATTGATACCAGCCCGGACGAAGGGGGTCAGGGCCAGGGGCTGCGGCCAAAGGCCCTTATGCTGAGTTCCCTCGCAGGCTGCTCCGGCCTCGACGTGGCCTTCATCATGCGGAAGATGAAGTTGGAAGTGGGCAGGTTCGAAATCGCGATTACCGCCCGGTTGACCGATACCCAGCCCCAAACCTATGAACGCGTGGAGATGGAGTTCCATTTCCACGGGGAGGCCCTGAAGGAGGACAAACTGCGGCGGGCGGTCGACCTTTCAGTGAACAAGTACTGCGGGGTGATGAAAATGTTCCGCCAGTTTGCCGAAGTGGAAGTGAGCACCCATTTCCACCGGGAATAATCCGCGGGGTTGAAAAACACCCCATAGTGCAAAGGCTTTTCAGGAAGGCCCCGTATTTTAACCCCTTGGAATTTATGCGTTGGACGTTTAAACCCGAACCTGACCCGCAGCAAGCGGCCGACCTGGCCCGTGCGTTGCAGGTAGATCCCCTTGTGGCCGGGTTGCTGGTGCAGCGGGGGATTCGCAGTTTTGAGGAGGCGCGCCTGTTTTTCCGCCCGTCCCTCGACCACCTCCATGACCCCTTCCTGATGCGCGATATGGACCGGGCTGTGGCCCGGGTCGAAAGGGCCCTGCGCGACGGGGAACGGATATTGGTCTATGGCGATTACGATGTGGACGGGACCACTGCCGTAGCCCTTATGACGGAGTACCTCCGGGAATCCACCCCCCTGGTGGCTTCCTACATCCCCGACCGGTATGCTGAAGGGTATGGGGTTTCCTTCCAGGGCATCGATTTTGCCGCCGACAACGACATTACCCTGATCATTGCCCTCGATTGCGGGATCAAGGCCCTGGAACAGGTGGCTTACGCCCGGGAACGCGGCATCGATTTCATTATCTGCGACCACCACCGCCCCGGGGACCGGCTTCCGGAGGCCGTTGCCGTGCTCGACCCCAAACGGGAAGACTGCCCCTATCCGTTTGGGGAACTTTGCGGTTGCGGGGTGGGCTTCAAGCTCCTGCAGGCCCTGGAACAGCGGAAGGGGACTCCGGTTAAGCAGTTGATGCCCTACCTCGACCTGGTGGCGACCGCCATTGCGGCCGATATCGTCCCGATTACCGGGGAGAACCGGGTTTTGGCCTACTTCGGCCTGCAGGTGATCAACAGCCGTCCCCGGGCCGGGTTGCGGGCGCTCATGGCCGGCATCACCCGGACGGAGTACCAGGTTTCCGACCTGGTCTTCCAACTGGCGCCCCGCCTGAATGCCGCAGGCAGGATGGAACACGGGCAGCAGGCAGTGGACCTGCTGACGGAACGGGATTTTGACCGCGCCCTGCAGCAGGCTGCCCTGATAGAATCGCTGAATTCGGGCCGTCGCCTGGAGGACCAGCGGATTACCGAAGAAGCCCTGGCCATGATCCGGGACGGAGGGGAAGAAGTGCGTATGAGTACGGTGGTCTACAAGGAAGACTGGCACAAGGGGGTGATTGGCATCGTGGCCTCTCGGCTTACGGAAACCTATTACCGGCCCACCCTCGTATTTACCCGGAGTGGCGGGAAACTCACGGCCTCTGCGCGTTCCGTGAAGGGTTTCGACCTGTACCAGGCCCTGGAAGCCTGTTCCGACTATTTGGTGCAGTGGGGGGGGCATACCTATGCCGCGGGACTGACCCTGGAAGAATCGAATTATGAGGCTTTTAAGGCCCATTTTGAAAAGGTGGTGGCGGAGGCCATCCTCCCCGGGCAACTGGAGCCGGAAATCCAGGCCGACCTTTCCCTCCACCTGGGCCAGGTAACGCAGAAGCTGGCCCGTATCGTGGGGCAGTTTGCCCCATTTGGCCCCGGGAACCCGGCCCCGGTATTCCGGGCCGGCCCCCTGCGCGACACCGGCTATGCCCGGGGGGTGGGGGAAGGCGGGGCCCACCTGAAGCTGGCCGTTACCCAGGATGGGGCGGGCCCGATCGATGCCATCGGGTTCGGGCTGGGGGAAAAACTCCCCTTAATACAGGGGGGGCGCCCGTTCGACGCGGTCTTTTCGGTAGAGCTCAACCAATGGCAGGGGCAGTCGCGCCTCCAACTCCGGATCCGGGACATCAGGGCGTAAGGCTTACCCGGCAGGCCCCGCTTCCCAGGCTTCCAGGGTCAGGCGTTCGCCGTCGAAGGCCGCATAGCTGTAGTATTTGATCCAGTCGCCCAGGTTCACGTAGCGCGAGGTGTCGGAAAGGGCGATTTCGAGGGGCAGGTGCCGGTGCCCGAAAACGAAATAGTCGTAGTGGTGGGTTTGCAGCTTCCTTTTTGCGTACTGTACCAGCCACTCCTTGTCTTCCCCGAGGAAATGCACATCGGCTTCCCCTGAAATCAGCCGGTTTTTTACGGAAAAATACTGGGCCAGGGGCACCCCCAGGTCGGGGTGCAGCCATCGGAAGCACCATTGGGCCAGGGGGTGGGTAAAGACTTTTTTCATCCGCTTGAACCCCTTGTCGCCGGGCCCCAGCCCATCGCCATGCCCAAGGAAGAAGGCCTTTTCGTTGAGGTGGAAGACCTGCGGTTTGTGGAATACCGGGATGTTGAGCTCCTGCTCGAAATACCCGCGCATCCAGAGGTCGTGATTCCCCACGAAGTAGTACACCGCGATGCCGCTGTCGGTCAACTCGCCCAGCTTCCCCAGGGTACGGGTGAATCCTTTGGGGACCACGTGTTTATATTCAAACCAGAAATCGAAAAGGTCGCCCATAAGGAAAACTGCCGCAGCATCTTCCCGGATATGCTCCAGCCACCGTACAAACCGCCGTTCCCTCGGAAGGCTGTCCACGGCGTTCGGGGCCCCCAGGTGGTTATCGCTGGCGAAGTAAACCTTCTTTCCTTCAGGTACCTCTATGGTCTTCATCCGATGTAACAAATTCAGGGGTCCGAAAGGCCCCGTGCGATTGGTGTGCGACCCCTTTTCAGGGGTTGTCGGCCGCGTGCCATTCGGCATAGGCCGTTCCGGTTTCCCGAAGCCTGATCGAATGCAGGGCAATGTTTTCGGGGAGCCGCGCCTTAATTTTCTGCGCAAAATCGATAACCATATTCTCAGAGGTGGGCTGGTAATCGGCCAGGATCACCTTGTGCCCGTTCTCCTCCAGGGTGGTGGCCAGGGCAATATGGGGGGTGTTCCGGTTGAAGACGGTGGCGTGGTCGAAAGGGTCCACGATTTCTTCCTTTACAATGGCTTTCAGGTCGCCGAAATCGATGACCATCCCGAGCTTCCTGTGGCCTTCTTCCCCGATGGGGGTGCCGATGACCGTTACCGACAGCTGGTAACTATGCCCGTGCACGTTGCGGCACTTGCCGTCGTACCCGTAAAGGGCATGCCCGGTCTCAAACGTAAATTCCTTGGTAATCCGGATGCGTTGCATGAGTTCTTTTCAATAGTACAAAAGTAGGAATAATGTCCAACGAATACCCTTTTGGGCTACATTAGCGAAATTTTTGCCCCCTTCTATGACTGATGGACTTTTTGAGCAGTTGGACTTTGAGCCCAATGCTCTGTTCGAAAAGATCATTGCCGGACTGATGGAAACGCATTATTGCCAGCTTCCCGATTTCCTTTCCCCGGGCGAAACAGCGGCCCTGAGGGAAACATTGCTTCAGAAATACCAGGCAGACCAGTTTAAAAAAGCCGCCATAGGAAACCGCTTCAGCGAACAGGTGCAGCGGGAGGTGCGCGGCGATTTTATCTTCTGGATCGACCGGGAAGCGGCTTCCCCCGCCGAGACCAGGTTCCTTGAAAAGGTCGACCACCTGGTGGCGTACCTGAACCGCACCTGTTTCCTGGGGATTGCGCGGTCGGAGTTCCACTACGCCCTCTATCCCCCGGGGAGTTATTACCAAAGGCACCTGGATGTGTTCCAAAATGACGACAGGCGGAAACTCTCCCTGGTGTGTTACCTCAATGAGGCCGACTGGCGCCCGGAAGACGGGGGCGCCCTGGTCCTGTATCCCGGGGCGGAACAGGGGGAAGAGGAGGTAGTGATCACCCCGACGCCCGGAAGGCTGGTCATTTTTGAAAGCCAGGTGTTGGAGCATGAGGTCAAACCGGCAGGCAGGCAGCGCCTGAGCCTTACCGGGTGGCTCAAAACGCATTAACCTTCCCCATCCCTTTGAAGGCTATTGCGGCCAACACTGGAAGGAGTTCCGTACCTTGCAGGTAAAAAGCCGTGCCGAGACCTGCCCTGAAATCCATCACCGAAGAAGAGCGGATTTCCCTTAAGGATTCCTTTAAGGGGTGGCGATCCATACCCCGGTTTTTTCGGGAGATCTACCAGGCGGGGCCGGGCCTGTTTGCCGGCAATATCGCCGCCCGGATCCTGAAGGCCTTTGGCCCGGTGGTCCTGCTTTGGGTGGGAAAGCTGATCATCGACGAGATCGTCAGGCTGTTGGAGCAAGAGGGGGCCGATATGGGGACGCTCTGGCGCTATGTGGCGATCGAGCTGGGCGTCGCCTTGTTGATGGACCTTTTGGGGCGCGCAGTAAACCTCACCGACGGGTTGTTGGGCGACCTGTATTCGAACGCCTCCTCGGAGCGCATCATCCGAAAGGCCCAGGAGCTTACCCTCGAACAGCTCGAAGACCCGAAATTCTACGATAAACTCGAGCGTGCCCGCACCCAGACCAACAGCCGGGTAAACCTGATGAGCAATGTGCTGGGGCAGGCCGAGGCCCTTTTGTCCGTCGGCTCCCTCATCGCCGGGTTGATCTTTTTTGAACCCTGGCTTATTGTGCTGCTCTTTTTGAGTATTGTCCCCTCCTTCATCAACGAGGTGCGCTATTCCTCCCAGCGCTATTCCCTGGCCCGGAGCTGGACCAGTGAGCGGCGCGAACTCGATTACCTGCGGTATATAGGGGCGAACACCCTAACGGCAAAGGAGGTAAAACTCTTCGGCCTTACGGGGTTTATCGCTGCCCGGTTTAAGAACCTGGCCCACCGCTATTACCTGTTGAACCGCCGCATCGCGATACGCCAGACCCTTTTCGGGGGGCTGTTTAACTTGTTGGGGGTACTGTCGTATTACGGGGCTTATGTACTGATCATTTACCGCACCCTGGGCGGATTCCTGAGCCTGGGGGAGCTCACCTTCCTCTCGGGGTCTTTCAACCGCCTGCAGGGCAGCTTACAGGGGCTTTTCTCCCGTTTTACGCGCATTTCGGAGAGCGCCCTGTACCTGAAGGATTATTTTGACTTCATCGACCTGCATATCCCCGCCCCGGAGCGGGAACCGGTTCCCCTGCCGCAGCGCATTTCCGAAGGGTTTGAGTTCCGCGACGTGCATTTCACCTACCCGGGAAGCAAAACCCCGATTCTGAAAGGGATTTCCTTTACCCTCAGGGCAGGGGAAAAGATGGCCTTCGTGGGGCAGAACGGGGCGGGAAAAACGACGCTGGTGAAATTGATCCTCGGGTTCTATACCCCGACCAGCGGGCAGATCCTCCTCGATGGGACGGATATTTCCCGCTTCGACCCCCAGGCCTACCGCGACCGGTTCGGGGTCATCTTCCAGGATTTTTTCCGGTATGAATTCACCCTCAGGGAGAACATCGCTGTGGGCAATATAGAGGCCCTGGACGATGAAGGCCGCATTATGGAGGCGGCGCGCAAGAGCCTGGCCGATTCCGTGGTGCGGGAGGTGGAGGAAGGGCTTGAGCAGCAATTGGGCCGGAGGTTTTACCAGGGCCAGGAGCTCAGCGGGGGCCAGTGGCAGAAGGTGGCCCTGGCCCGGGCCTACATGAAGGATGCGGAGGTGATGGTGCTCGACGAACCCACGGCTTCCCTCGATGCCCGGGCCGAATACGAGGTCTTCCGGCGGTTCATCGGCCTGACCAAAGGCCGCACCAGCATCATCATTTCGCATCGGTTCAGCACCGTCCGCATGGCCGACCGTATTCTGGTCCTCGATGCCGGGCGCATCGTTGAACTGGGGACCCACGAGGAGCTGCTGGAAAAGGGGGGGCTTTATGCCGAATTATTCCACCTGCAGGCCGCTGGTTATCAGTAGGCCCGTGGCTGGATTTCTGGCTGCAGGGCGCCCAGAAAGGGGCCTTCGCGGGGAAGGGGCATGAATAAAATAAAAAGTTTTTTTTCTGCAAATGAGACTTCGATTTTCTTTGAAAGCCGCGTCGCTTTATTTACTTTAGGCCAGCGATTGCCAGGCGGCCCGGAAAGTCCCGCAGCGCCCTGTTGATCCGTTTGATGTACGCTATGGGTTACCGCAGGGATTTCGGGTGCAGCGTTTGGGCAGGCAAGGCCCTTCGCTGGCTTTTTACAGGGGGCTTCATCATCTTGCTCCACACAGGGTTATTCAACCGGATATGGGCGCAGGACATTCAGGGGGACACCCTTGAAACCCCATTTCAAAAAGGGAGGTGGCTCAGCGGCCTGAGCGGCTCATTTACATCAAATACCCTGAAACTGGCCTCTTCTGAAGAGCTTTTTTCTACCAATGGCTATGGGATAGAGATTTTTACCGGTAAGTTTTTCAAGGATCGCTGGTTCATAGGCCTAAATGTGCTGGCGGCGAGCAGTAGCGGTGCCGGCCTGATCGAGAGGAAATCCGAAAGCCTGGTACTTGGCCCTTCCCTGAGCCATTATTTTTTGAAGGATTCCTATGGATCCCTGTATGTCTCCGTATTGCCGGGCTTTATCCGGATTCGTGAAGAGGGCACTGTTTTACTGTCAGGGGAAGTTCTGAACCAGAAGGCAGAAGGCCCCGGGTTTGCCACCCGTATCCGCCTGGGATATTCCTATGTGATTTCCCGGAGGATTGTCCTCGATGTAGGGGTGGGGACCAATTTGTCCTGGTTGGACTTGTCGTACAGTTCTGAATTAGAGTCCGTCGAACGGCAGGAGGCCATTTTCTCAAATGCCACCTTCTTTTCCTTTGGGTTCAATGTTTTGTTGGATGAATTCTTTTTCTGATGCGCCGTTTCCTCCCCCTCCTGTTGTTTCTGATTTTTGCTTTTCAGGCTTCAGCGCAGCTCGAAGTTGGCGGCATTGTTCGCAGTGATACCCTTAACAAAAAAAACAGCCTTAAACTTATCGGAATCCCCGTGATTTTCAGCACCCCGGAAACCGGGTTTGGATTTGGTGGAGGAGGCCAGCTTTTCCTAACTGGGGAAAAGAATATTTTCAAATCGCGGAAATCCAATATCCTCTTTACCGGGATTTATACCGCGAACGCTCAACTGGTGATCCAGGCACAGCCCCAAATCTACTTCGGGGCAGGGGACTACTATTTGGACGGAGTGTATGAATACCGGGTTTATCCCAATTTTTTCTGGGGAATTGGCAATAACACCCCGGAATCCAATGAGGAGGCCTATGACATGACGAGCCATAAGTTCCGGGTAGATTTCCTGAAGAGGCTGCCCCCCTCGTTGAATTTTGGGCTGCGGTTCAATTTCGAAAACCACCAGGTGACTGAAGTTCAGGAAGGAGGCCTGCTGGATTCAGGGGAGATTCCCGGGAGCGACCGCGCCGTGATCGTGGGTCTGGGAGCCATTTTTAACCTCGATACCCGCGACCAGGTGGAAGACCCGAAGGGCGGATACTTTGTAAATTTCAGCGCCCAGTTTTCCAGTGAAAATTTTGGGGCCACCCATGGGTTTAACCGGTTTGTTACAGACTTGAGGGCATACCGCCCCCTTGGCAAAAAAAGCCTCCTCGCTGCCCGGCTTTACCTGGAGAACAATTTTGGGGATGTCCCGTTTCAGGCCAAGGCGCAATTCGGGGGCGGGGATATGGCAAGGGGCTATTTCAAAGGACGTTTTATCAATGACCAAATGTATGTGCTGACTGCCGAATACAGGTGGCGCTTTTTACCTCGCTGGAGCCTGGCGGCTTTTGGCCTGATGGGGGAAGTGTCCGACACCAACCAGGACTTCTTGCAGGGCCCCCATTTTAGTATGGGAGGCGGGGTCCGGTTTAAGATCCTCAAGGAACAGAACACCCTGGTAAGGCTGGATTATGGAATTGGGGAGGATGGCAGTAGTGGGGTCTATTTCGGGGTAAACCAGGCATTTTAAAAGGTTTCCGTCGCCAGGTTACGTTTACCCCTTCTCTTTAAACTTCCTGAGGGTTTCCTGAGTCGTTTGGGAAAGGGCCAGGTTGCCGGTAAGGGCAGCCCTTTCGGACAACAGGGCATCCCAGTGGCCGGTCCCCTCCCAGAGGGCCTGCTTCATCAGCGAAAGGGCTTCGGGGGAATAGGAGGCCAGTTGGGAGGCGAAGTATTCGGTTTCCGTGTCCAGCTCGGAACGTTTTTCGAAGACCCGGTTAAACAACCCGTGTTCCTGGGCCCAGTAGGCACTTTTCCATTCCAGCGGGGCCAGGGCCATCGAGGCCAGGCCGCCCGCCCCCGCCTTTCGCTGCACGGCCGGGGCGATGACCAGGGGGGCAATGCCGATACTGAGTTCTGAAAGCCGAATAGAAGCGGCTTCCGAAGCCATCACATAGTCGCAGGCCGCAATAAGGCCCACCCCGCCCCCTACAGCCTTTCCGTGGACCCGCCCTACGATGGGCCTCGGGCAGGTGCGCATGGCGTTGATCAGGCGGGCAAAACCACTGAAGAAGGCTGCACTTTGTTCCTGAGTGGATACCTGGAGGAGTTCATCGAAGGATGCCCCGGCACAAAAGGCCCGGTCGCCTTCGGACTGGATGAGGATTGCGGAAACCTCCGGGTCATGGCCCAGGCGGTCGATTTCGCCGCATAAGCGACCGAGGAGTTCAGAATTCAGGGAATTGCCGGCCGGATGGCCAAATTCCAAAACGGCCAGCCGGCCATCCATCCGGGTATACAGGCTTCCCTCTTTTCGGGTCGTTCCCATAGTTTTTTTCCAAAGTTAGGCGTTTTGTAAAAGGGGGCGAAATTTCCTGTGGAACTTCCAGATCAGTGGGATGCCCCGGGCCAGCATCCAGCAGGTAAAGGCAATCCAGATGCCATACAGGCCCCATTCCAGAAATTTTCCAAGGAAAAGCACGGGTACGAAAACCAGGAAGGTTGCCCCCAGCAGCACGTTCCTCAGGTATCGCATCTGTCCGAGCCCTTTGAAAATCCCGTCGAATATAAAGGCTATGGTATTGACCGGGAGCCCCAGGATGACGATGAAAAAGATGCTGTAAAACGCCTCCAGCACCAGGGCGTCTGAAGAGAACACCCGGCCAATTCCAGTGTAGAAGACTCCGGAAGCAGCCATAAGCAAGAGGCTGACCCACAACCCGTAACGCGCCGTTTTTCGGGCCAGCAGCCAGAGGCTGTCGTAATCTTCGGCTCCGAGGAACCGGCCCCCCAGGATTTTCCCTGCAGCGGAGTAGCCATCGATGAAGAAGGCAGCAAACAGCCATAGGTTAACGGCAATGGTATGCGCCCCGATGTACCGGTCGCCCAGGGCCGTGGCTTCCCTGACGGCCAGCAGGAGGGCGGCATTCAGTGAAAGGGTGCGGATGAAAAGGTTCAGGGCCATCCCGACCAGCCTTTTCAGTTCAGGGTGAAGGGGCCATTTCAGGGCCAGACTTACCGGGGTTTGGGTGACCAGCAACCACAGGGCCATCAAGGCCATGACAGCCTGGGCAATGAGGCTGGCCCAGGCAGCCCCTTCGAGGTGGAGTGCGGGGATCAGGTCGGCCACCCCGTAGACCAGGATAAGGTCGAGGAAAATGTTGAGGCTGGCCCCCGTAATGGCAATCAGCATGGGCCACACGGTGTTTTGGAGGCCCTGGAAAATCCCCATGATGGCAAAGGTCAGCAGGGTTAGGGGAAAGCCCCACACCCTGATGCCGTAATACGATATACAGTACTCCAGGATGGTCCCGGAAGCGTTCAGGAGTTCAAAGATCTCCCGGCTGAAGGGGAGGGTGGCCACCAGGATCAGCAGGCTCACCCCGATGTTCAGGCTTATGGCCTGTGCCGGGAGGGAAGTGACTTCGTTGAGTTTGCCAGCGCCGTAGAATTGGGCCATTATGGCTGAAATGGCTGAGCGGGTTTGGCCCAGGATCCAGATCAGCATGCTTAAAAATGAGCCCACAATCCCTACTGCCGCCAGCGACTCGAGCCCGGTCTCCGGGATATTGCCCACAATGGCCGTATCGGTAATGCTCAGGACGGGTTCGGCAATCCCCGCAATAATAGCGGGAATGGCCAGGCGGTTGATATTTTTACGGCTCAGTGCGGGGTTCACCTGGCGAAGATAAGAGGAGCTCGTAACAATAAAAAGGGAGGGGGCTTTGGTTGGGAAAATATACATCGCCCAGGCGCTGGTACCCGCGGGCCTCGTAAAAGCGCTGGTTGCGAAGGTTCTGGCTGAAAGTATCGAGCCGGATGGAAGCGGCGCCTTCCCCTGCCGCTTTCCCCTCGGCAAAGTCCATGAGTTCCCGGGCATAGCCTTTTCCCTGGAGGCGGGGATGTACCGCCAGGCGGTGCACATACCTGTTATTGCCGTCGGGGGTCAGCCATTGCACGTCCTGGTATTCCGTATCCATCAGGTCAGAAAGCACAATAGTGCCGATGAGGCCTTCCCCTTGTTCCAGCACCCAGAGTTCCCCCCGTTCCACGTCGGTCCGGAACGCTTTTTCCGAAGGGTAGTGGGCGTTCCACTGGTAAATCCCCTGCCTTTGGAGGGCAGTGGCGCACTGGTCGGTAAGCGCCAGGATGTCGGGGATATCCCGTATTTTTGCGGGGCGGATCATGGCTGGACCTCAATTTTTGTTGTAAATTTAATGGATTAATAAAAAAACCGGCTTTCTATGAAAAACATTCTGGTCCCTATTGGAAACTCCCCGGATTCCCATGAAACCCTGCAATATGCCGTGAACTTTGCAGCTGAATTTGGCGCCAGGGTGTATGTGATGGAAGTGGTGACCCTGAGCGCCCGCGCCGGGGACCTGGCCAACGTGAAGGAGAAGGTTGTGGAAAGCAGCAAGGAACGGGTGCGAGAGCTCATCGATAAGATTGATCCGGCAGGGGTGGAGATCAAAGTAGCCACGTTTACCGGCGATATGATTGACGGTTTGAAGGATATTGACCGGGAACTGGGCATAGACCTGATCATTATTGCCCCCAGGAGCGTGGAACTGGATGAGGACCTGTATCTCGGTAACACCTCCGGGCGGATTATCAAAAGGACCGACATCCCCACGCTGATCGTGCCGAAGGGGATCCGCTTCGAACCGTACAAGTCGGTCCTGACGGCTTTTAAATCGGGGGTGCTGAAGCGTAAGCGAATCCTGGACCCCCTGATGGATATCCAGAAAAAGTTCGATTCCACCATCAGCCTCCTGCTAGTGAAGACCCCTGGCTACACGGACGATGATTTGCGGATCAATACGGCATTGATGGACATCAGCTCTCAGGTGACCATGACGGAACAGGCGAACACTTACCTCGGGGTCCTGGAACAGCTGCAGGTGCACCACCCCGACCTGCTATGCGTTTTCCGCAGGAAGCGGGGGTTTTTTTCAGCCCTGTGGGAAAAAAACACCATCCGCAAGTCGGAGTTCTCCGTTCGCATCCCCGTGCTGGTGCTCAGCGTGAAGAAGTATTAGGAGGGCCGGAGTAGCTGGCGCTGCTCCGGATAATCTCCTGTCCTGCAAATGCAACGTTCAGGAATTGCCGTGCTGTTGCCCGGGCGCTCAAAAACACAAAAGCCGCTCAAGTGAACTTGGCGGCATATTTCGACTGTCAGTTTTAGAAGGGCCGGAGTAGCTGGCGCTGCTCCGGATAATCTCCTGTCCTGCAAATGCAACG
>CAZIJW010000016.1:0-65290 GCA_964539905.1 uncultured Robiginitalea sp. | reverse complement strand
CTGCTTCGCAGCGCTGGATTTTATTTCCTTCGGCTCACTTTCAAAAGCGAGCTTTTGACGTTCGCCTCCGGAAATAAAATACCCCGGCTTTCGCCGGGGTGTTTTGGTGCTTATTTGTAGCCCCGCCAAGAATCGAACTTGGATCTAAAGTTTAGGAAACTTCTATTCTATCCATTGAACTACGGGGCCGGAAAACGGGTCTGCGAATTTATGAATACTTTTTAAAAATCCGGGAAGAATTTGGGGGAATGAAGGGATTGGTGCAAAAATAGGGCTGTGCTTCAGGGGTTCTGGGCGTGGTGTTCCCGGAGGTTGCCGGGTGGAGGGTGGGGGGAGTCGCCTGCGGCGACTTTGCCAAAACTTCAGTAACTTCGCAGGGTAACTGAAGCCCGATGAAGACACCAAAGAAACCTTCCCTTTTTGTGGAAGGCGCCATATCGCCTCAATTCATCGCCGATTCCATCGCGAAGCACCAATCCAAAACCGCGATCGGGGCCCACGACATTTTCCTGGGGCAGGTGCGGGCCGATGTGATCGACGGCAAGACCGTCCGGGCCATTGACTATTCCGCCTATGAGGCCATGGCGCTGGAAAAGATCCACGAAATCCGCGAAGACGCCTTTGCAACCTACAACCTGAGTTGCATGCATATCTACCATAGCCTGGGCGAGGTGCCGGTTGGGGAAATCTGCCTTTTTGTATTTGTTTCCTCCCCCCATCGGAAAGACGTTTTTCAGGCCCTGCAACAGGTGGTGGAACGCATCAAAAAGGAACTTCCCGTTTTTGGGAAGGAATGTTTCCAGGACGACAGCTATTCCTGGAAAGTAAACCGTTAGCCATGGTAGATATCACCCATAAGGAAGTCACCCTGCGCATCGCCACAGCCGAAGCCACCGTGGTACTCAGCAGCCTGGATACGGTAACGGCCATCCGGGAGGGCCGGGTCCCCAAAGGCGATGTCTTTGAAATGAGTAAAGCCGCGGGGCTTTTGGGGGTGAAGAAAACGCCTGACCTGTTACCCGATTGCCACCCCATCCCCATCGAGGGCACCCAAATCGAATATGACCTCAGCGGGCTGGAGATCCGTATCCGGGTCACCGTGCGCACCCATTACAAAACCGGGGTGGAGGTGGAGGCCATGCATGGGGCCAGCGTGGTGGCCCTGAACCTCTATGACATGCTGAAACCCCTCGACAAGGGGATTGAGATCCGCCTGATACGCCTGCTGGAAAAACGGGGGGGGAAATCGGATATCCTCCGGAGCTGAGTTACTCCCTGAGCGACCAGATTTCGTAGAGCGGTTCCCCACGGCTGTTATTACCGGTATGGTGCCAGTCATTCCCTTTCCTTTCGAACTGGAAACCCAGCTCGGCCCCAACCCGCGAATCATCCCTGGAAAAAAACTGGATGGCTTCGATATACGAGCCGTTTTCGGCCGCATACCGCCCGCCTCCGCTGCCGAAGAATTCCATCGTATCGGTGTTATAGGCGATCCACTGGAAATACCCGTCCTTCAAAAATTTCAGGGTTTTCCGGGGTTGTCCGTCCCCCCGGCGCTCCTGGCCGGTATCCGGCCCGCGGGCGGCAAACAGCCATTGCCCGTCAAGGGGTTGTTCCATGGACGGCTCCCGGGTGTAGGGCCGGTCCATGTTGCCATTGAAGATCAGGCTTCCTTCAGCATAACTCACCGATGCATGGTGCGACTTTTCCCCGGTTTTTTCAAAGTCCGAATTAAATTCAAGCTGCACCTTCAGGGAGTCTTCCTCCACCTGGTAAAAGCCTCCCATAGTACGGATAAAATGGGCCGGGCTGGAATCATATACGGTATGCACCAGGTAGGAATCGGCCACCAGGAGCAGGTAGTTCCGTTTTCCCCCATCGAGGGGTTCCGTGGCCAGGTAAACCCCCGGGGCGATCTGGGCACCGAGGAGGCAGGGGAGCAGCAGCAAAAGGAAGGTTTGATACATTCGTTTCATCCGTTCTCTGGGCTAAGGGATTCACAACGGCAAACAAGGTACGGAATTCGGCGGATAAACCGACGATAAAACGGCGGTAGGAGGTCGGGAAGCCCCGAATTTTATGAACTCCGGCAAATAGGCAACTTTTTTTTCAAAATAGGATTTTTTTAAAAAAAAATGTTTTCATTTACACCGGTGAACCGCGATGTATACGGTTCCCTGAAGAACATAATGAAAAGTGTTTTTATGTTCGGGTTGCCGGGATACAGGGAGTTATGCCAGGCAGCGGCCTTTCGATCAGGTAACCGGAAATTAACGTTAGCTCCTATCCTCCACAAACCGCCTGTTTCCCGGGCGGATGAGGGAGTACCGCCCATCCCGTCTAATTCTTGTTTCTTATCTTGCAGTATGAGGTAGTCCCCGGGTTTTCCTGTCCGGGCTTGCCACAGGCGCTATTTCTGAAAAAATATTTCGATGAACATTACCTACCGCGATCTGATCGATCAGACTTATTATTTCCCCACTGAGGAATTCACCCTTGATAATTCCCACCTCCTTTTCCATGGGATCCCCCTGATGGAACTGGTGGAAAAATACGGGAGCCCTTTGAAATTCACCTACCTGCCGAAGATTTCCCAAAATATCGGCCTGGCCAAGAAGTGGTTCGCCGCGGCCATGGAAAAGCACCAGTACAGTGGGAAGTACTACTACTGCTATTGTACCAAAAGCTCCCATTTCCGGTATGTGCTGCACGAGGCCCTGAAAAATGACATCCACATCGAAACGTCCTCGGCCTTCGACATCCCCATCGTGGAACGCCTTAAAAAGGAAGGAAAGATCAAGGACGACACCTACGTCATTTGCAATGGGTTCAAAAGGGCTGCGTACATAGAGAACATCGCCCGCCTGATCAATAACGGGCAGCGCAACTGCATCCCTATTATCGACAACTACGAGGAGTTGTCGCTGCTCACGGAAGAAATCGAGGAAAATTTCAAGGTGGGCATCCGCATCGCCTCCGAAGAGGAACCCAAATTCGAGTTCTACACCTCGCGCCTTGGCATCGGGTATAAGGACATTGTGCCCTTTTACGAAAACCAGATCAAGGACAATGACAAGGTTGAGCTGCGCATGCTCCATTTCTTCATCAATACCGGGATGCGGGACAATGCCTATTACTGGAACGAATTGTCAAAATGCCTCAAGGTCTATGTCCGGCTTAAAAAGATTTGCCCTTCCCTCGACAGCCTCAACATAGGAGGGGGCTTTCCCACGAAGAATTCCCTGGCCTTTGAATACGATTACGAATACATGGTCGACGAGATCGTGAACCAGATCAACCTGGCCTGCAAGGAGGCCGATGTGCCCGTGCCCCATATTTTTACAGAATTCGGGAGCTTCACGGTTGGGGAAAGCGGCGGGGCCATCTATCAGGTCCTCTACCAGAAACAACAAAACGACCGGGAGAAATGGAATATGATCGACTCCTCGTTCATTACCACCCTGCCCGACTCGTGGGCCATCAACAAACGTTTTATCATGCTGCCCATCAACCGCTGGAACGACCCCTATGAACGGGTGTTGCTGGGGGGGCTCACCTGCGACAGCGACGATTATTACAACAGCCAGCAGGACATGAACGCCATTTACCTGCCGAAATTCCATTCGGAAAAACCGCTCTATATCGGGTTTTTCAATACCGGGGCCTACCAGGAGACCATTGGGGGATATGGGGGCTTGCAGCACTGCCTGATTCCCTATCCGAAGCACCTGCTCATCGACCGGGATGGGGAAGGCCACCTGATGGTTACGCTTTTCCGGGAGCAGCAGGAGGCCGGGGAGTACCTGAGGATCCTGGGCTATGGAACCGAAGGGCAGGATTCCGGCACGCAGGAGGAATTAGGAGATCACCAACACGAATACGCAACCAAAGAAGAAATCCACAAAGAATGAAAAGTATGCCAACCTATGCGGGAATCCCTGAGGAGTTCGCGCAGCTGGAAAAAGCACGGGTAGTCCTGATCCCCGTGCCCTACGACGGTACCAGCACCTGGGGCAAAGGTGCAGACAAAGGCCCCGGGGCGTTCCTCGCGGCGTCGGAAAACATGGAGCTTTACGACATTGAAACCGGAACGGAGGTTTACCGGCAGGGGATTTACCTTGCGCCTGCCATTTCGGAAAAAGACAGCCCTGAAGCGGTGGTGAAGGAGGTCCATCAAATTACCAAGGACTACATCAAACGGAATAAGTTTGTAACCCTTTTCGGGGGCGAACATTCTATTTCCATTGGTTCCATCCGGGCGTTCAACGAATGCTTCGACAACCTTACCGTATTGCAGATCGATGCCCATGCCGATTTGCGGAAGTCGTACCTCGGCACCCCCTATAACCACGCCTGCGCCGTACACGAGGCTTCGCAGACCACCAACCTGATCCAGGTGGGCATCCGCAGCATGGATGCCATTGAAAAGACCTATATGGATCCGGAAAGGGTGTTCTTTGCCCATGAGATGGCGGCCGATGAATTCTGGATGGATAAGGTCATCGACCTGATGACTGACCATGTTTTTATTACCTTCGACCTGGATGCCCTCGACCCGTCCATCATGCCCTCCACAGGCACCCCGGAACCGGGGGGGCTATTCTGGTACGAAACCCTGGAATTCCTCCGCAAGGTTTTCCAGGAGAAAAATGTGGTCGGTTTTGACCTGGTGGAATTGTGCCCGAACCCACAGAACCGCGCCTCCGATTTCGTGGCGGCCAAGCTGTATTATAAAATGCTGACGTATAAATTTATGGAAACCGCCCAGGAGGGCGATTTTGATGAACCCTTTGATGAGGAAGGCGGCTGGAAAAACAACCTGTCCTCAAAATTTGATGATGATGAGCTCTAAAGGACCGATATCCAATTTTATTGCCAAGTATTACAAACACTTCAATGCAGCGGCCCTGGTGGATGCAGCCAGGGGGTACGAAGCCCAGCTGGAGCAGGGTTCCAAAATGCTGGTGAGCCTTGCCGGGGCCATGAGTACTGCCGAGCTGGGGAAGATTTTTGCCGAGATCATCCGGCAAGACAAGGTGCATATCATTTCCTGTACGGGGGCGAACCTGGAGGAAGATATCATGAACCTGGTCGCCCACTCGCATTACAAACGGGTGCCCAACTACCGGGACCTCACCCCCCAGGATGAGTGGGACCTGCTGGAAAGCGGCCTGAACCGTGTGACGGACACCTGCATCCCCGAGGAGGAGGCCTTCCGTCGCCTGCAGAAACATATCTTCCGGCTCTGGAAAGAGGCCGAAGCCGCCGGGGAGCGCTATTTCCCGCATGAATTCATGTACAAAATGCTGCTTTCCGGGGTGCTGGAGGAGTATTACGAGATCGATATCCGGGATTCCTGGATGTATGCTGCGGCCGAAAAAAACCTGCCCCTGGTTTGCCCGGGCTGGGAAGACAGCACCATGGGAAACATCTTCGCCTCCTACGTCATCAAAGGGGAACTCTCGGCCCAGACGATGAAATCAGGGATTGAGTACATGACCTACCTGGCCGACTGGTATACCGAAAATTCCGGCAAGGGCATCGGGTTTTTCCAGATCGGCGGGGGCATTGCCGGCGATTTCCCCATCTGCGTGGTGCCTATGCTCTATCAGGACCTGGAACGCACCGACACCCCTTTCTGGAGCTATTTTTGCCAGATCAGCGACAGTACCACCAGTTTTGGTTCCTATTCGGGGGCCGTTCCGAATGAAAAAATCACCTGGGGCAAACTGGGGATAGATACGCCCAAGTTCATCATTGAAAGCGATGCCACCATTGTTGCCCCATTAATTTTTGCGTATCTTTTAAACCTGTAATCATGGACAACCTGAGGCGCGTTATCGTGGACTTTAGAAAACTTACCCCGGAGGTGCTCAAGCTCCTCGTGGAGCGGTATCCCGACGGCTATGACGATGGCCACATCATTACGTTCAGGAATGCTCAGGGGGAACTCATCGAGGCGGTCGAGGTTTCCACCGACGACACCAAATACCTGGTGAAAATCAGTGCCAAACTGGAAAAAACCATGGCCAATTACGATGAAGAGGACTATGAAGATTACGACTCAGATGACCCCACCGCCATCCCCGACATAGAGATGGACGAGGACGAAGAATAACCTTTAATTCTTTTCGCCATGCAACAGGCCCCTTTTCATTTGTCCCTGCCCTGTATCAGCGTTTCCGCCACCCACGCCTTCTACACGGGAACCCTGGGGGCCTCGGTGGGAAGGAGCACCACCCAATGGGTGGACATCAACCTGTATGGGAACCAGATTACCTTTACCAAAAGCGGCGTATTCAGCTTCCAGTACAAATCGTACAAGTTTGAAGAGGCAGTTTTGCCGGCGTTCCACTTCGGGGTCCTGGTAGGCAGTACCGACTGGGAATCCCTCCTGGGCCGGCTGCAAGGCCTTTCCCTGGAACTTCCTGTAAACAGCCTGTTCCTTTCGGGAAAACCCGGGGCCCATCGCTCCTTTTTTGTGGAAGACCCGAACGGGTACATGGTGGAGTTCAAACACTTTCTGGACCCCGGCGATACGTTTCGGGCCGTTGAGGAATAAGCCTTTTACAACATGCCTGATCCCCTGACAACCCCAAATTAACCGAAGATGAAGGAACAAAAACTACTTGGGAGCGAGGAATGGTGCGTGTTCGAAGAAATGGGTATCCCTGCCATCAAGGCGCGGGTCGATTCCGGAGCCAAGACCTCTTCCATCCAGGCGGCCAACACCAAGATCGTGATGCGGCATGGGGAGGAATGGGTGCAGTTTGACGTCCACCCCCTACAGGAAAACCGCAGTATTACCGTCCATTGCGAAGCCCGGCTGATCGACCGGCGGATCGTAAAGAGTTCCTCGGGGATCTCCGAAGAGCGGCTGGTGGTCAAAACCCCGGTAAGGCTTGGGCCCGACAAATTTGATATCGAACTTACCCTGGCCAGCCGCGACACCATGGAGTTCCGCATGCTCCTGGGGCGGGAAGCCCTCTCGGGGCGTTATCTGGTCGACCCCGGGCAAAACCTGCTGGCCGGGGATTTCACTGCCGACAGGCTGGAGCAACTTTATGCATCCTACATCCACAAGAAATCGGGGTTGAAAATTGCCTTGCTGGCGAGCAACCCCCACCTGTACAGCAACCGGCGGATTATGGAAGCCGCCCAGGACCGGGGCCACGAGATCGTCTTCCTCAATGTGGAACTGGCCTATATGAAACTGGATGCCAATTCCCCTGAAATCCGCTACCGCGGTGGGAACATCCTCAATGAATTCGACGCCATCATCCCCAGGATCCGGCCCTCGGTGACGTTTTACGGCTGTGCCCTTATCCGGCAGTTCGACTACCTTGGGGTGTATTGCCTTAATTCGGCGGAGGCCATCACCCAGTCGCGCGACAAGCTCTTCGCTTCCCAGTTGTTTGCCCGCCACGACATCCATATCCCCATTACCGGGTTTGCCAAATCGCCCAACGATACCAGGGACCTGATCAAAATGGTGAACGGGGCCCCCCTGATCATCAAATTGCTGGAGAGTACCCAGGGGAAAGGCGTGGTACTCGCCGAGACGAACAAGGCAGCCGAGAGCGTTATCAACGCCTTTAAAAGTGTGCAGACCAACATCCTGGTCCAGGAGTTCATCAAGGAGGCGAACGGCCAGGATATCCGCTGCTTTGTGATCGACGGCAAGGTAGTGGCCAGCATGCAGCGCCAGGCCGAAAAAGGCGAATTCAGGGCAAATATCCATCAGGGGGGCAGGGCCTCCATGGTAAAGATTACTTCAGAGGAGCGCAAGCTCGCCATCAAGGCGGCCAAGGTGCTGAACCTTTCCGTGGCCGGGGTCGATATCATCCGCTCCAACAGGGGCCCCTTGCTGCTGGAGGTCAATTCTTCACCGGGCCTGGAGGGAATCGAGAATGCCACCGGCAAGGATATCGCCAATACCATGATTACCACCATCGAGAAAAAACTGAAATACCACCCCAAAAAGGCGATCGAGCTTTAGAGGCGATCCCGTAGCCGGGTGAGCATTTCACGGGTGGTGTCCTGCAGGGTGTAGCGGGGTTCCCAGCCCCAGTCTTCCCTGGCCTTGCTGTCGTCGATGCGCTCGGGCCAGGATGCTGCAATTTCCTGGCGGAAGTCGGGCTTATACCCGATGCGAAAACCGGGAAGGTGCTCCCTGATGCTTTCGGCCATCTCTGCCGGGGTGAAGCTCATGGCCCCCAGGTTGTAGGAGTTGCGGATGGTTACCTGATCAGAAGGGGCTTCCATCAGTTCCAGCGTGGCGCGGATGGCATCCTCCATATACATCATGGGCAGCCGGGTATCCTCCCGGAGGAAACATTCGTATTGCCCCCTGGCGAGGGCCTCGTGGTAGATTTCGACGGCGTAGTCGGTGGTGCCCCCTCCCGGTTCAGCCTTCCAGCTGATCAGCCCCGGATAGCGCAGGCTCCGCACATCCACGCCGTGTTTTCGGTGGTAGTAGGAACACCACCCTTCCCCCGCCAGTTTGCTGATCCCGTAAACTGTGGTGGGTTCGGCAATGGTGTGCTGGGGGGTATTGTCCTTAGGGGTGGTGGGGCCAAAGACTGCAATGCTCGAAGGCCAGAAGAGTTTTCCGAATTGCTGCTGCCTGGCGAGTTCCAGCACATGGAAGAGGGAATTCATGTTGAGTTCCCATGCTTTGGAGGGGGATTGCTCGGCTGTGGCGCTCAGCATGGCGGCCATAAGGTAAACCTCCTCCACCTTATGGTCCTGAATGATTTTTTCCACCGCCTTGAAATCCGTGGCATCCAGGAGCGAAAACGGGCCGGAGGCCATTAATTCCCCCTGCCCTTCCCTGAGGTCCGTGGCGATAACGGATTCCGCCCCGTAGCGGGCGCGCAGGGCGAGCGTCAACTCGGTCCCGATCTGCCCGCAGGCTCCCAGGATCAATATTTTTTTTGGCATACAAAAGCGCTTTTAACGACAGGGGTGGTAAAGATAGCTGTTCTCAAAATTTGTACATTCGCCCTATGCGGAATTTCTTTATGGTAATGGGCCTTGCCATGCTGGCCCTGGGGTGTGGTTCTCCGGAAAACAAAGATAAGGAGCCGGCAGAAACAGCGGCATGGTCCGGCATTCCGGAGCTTCCCGCCCCGGCGCCCATTAACGCCGGGGCCCGGGCGGTCCTGGAAGCGTGGCCCCAGTTCCTTTCCCTGGAGGAGCGGATAGCCGCCCTCCCGGATACCGGCAGCCGCGAAGAGCTGCAGCTGTTGCTGGAAGAGTTGAACCAGATCTGCCAGCAGGTGGAGGAAAATGCAATCCCCACGGAATTTGAACGGCCTTCGGTCCGCAGCAGGCTCAAGGTTGTACGCACCTATATCGGCAAATCCGATGCGGCGTTAGGGTATCGCGAGGACTACGGGGAACCCCTTTTGGAACTCATGGAGGCCTACAATGCCCTCAGGGAACAATTCAACCTCATTGTCAACAGTACCCTAAAACCAGAGTTATTTGAAACGGAATAGATGGCTTATTGCCCTTTGCCTGCTGCAGGGGGCCCTGCTGATGGCCCAGCAGACCGAAGAAGACCGCATCCGGCTCCTTTTGGATAGCTGGCATGAAGCGGCTGCACGTGCCGATTTTGATGCCTACTTCGAAAAAATGGCCCCGTCAGCCGTTTTTGTGGGCACCGATGCCACGGAACATTGGGGGAAGGATGCCTTTATGGCCTTTTCCAGGCCGTATTTTGAACAGGGGAAGGCCTGGTCCTTTACCCCGGTTCAGCGCCACATCTTCGTGGACGCCGGGGGGCAGGTGGCCTGGTTCGATGAACTCCTGGATACGTGGATGCAGCTTTGCCGCGGTTCAGGGGTGCTGGTACAGGAAGGGGGGGAGTGGAAAATAGCGCACTATGTGCTTTCCATTGCCATCCCCAATGAGACGGTTCAGGGGGTGATCGCCCTGAAGAAGGAACAGGACAGTGTTTTAAAAAGATCATTACTTTTAGGGGGACCGAATTAACCTGAGCTAAATACCACAGTTGATGAACAGAAAGGGAATTCTCTTCATGTTGCTGTTCGGCGCCCTGCTGATCAGCCAGTGCGGCAAGACCCCGGAAGTTGCGGTGACGGCCGATTCCTTTTACGAGACCGAGCTTTTCAAGGCCGTTCAGATGGAAGGCCTGTTCCCGGATTCCAAGACCTTTGTCGACCTGGACCGGGACCTCCCCTTCGCTGAATTGGAACGGCAATACCTGGAAGATCGGGGGAGGGCAGGTTTTGACCTGGAAGAATTCGTGGCGGAACATTTTTCGGATCCCTTCGGGGGGTCGTCCGCCTACGTGAGCGACCAAAGCCTCGACATGTACAGCCATATCAGGGCTACCTGGCCGGTCCTCATGCGGGTCCGGGATACGTTGAACCCCCATTCTTCGAGGATCCCACTGCCCTACCCGTATATTGTGCCGGGGGGGAGGTTCAAGGAAATCTATTACTGGGACAGCTACTTTACCATGATCGGCCTGTTGGCCGACGGCCGTATGGATATTGCCTCGGACATGCTGGCCAATTTTGGCCATCTGATCGACTCCCTCGGTTTTATTCCGAACGGGACCAGGGATTATTACCTTACCCGTTCCCAGCCGCCCTTTTTCGCCATGATGGTATCCCTGTTGGCGGAGCGGGACAGCAGCTTCCAGACGCGGTATTTCACACAGATCGAAAAGGAATACCAGTACTGGATGGAAGGGGAGGACCTCCTGGCGCCGGGGGGGGCAACCAAGCGGGTGGCAAAAATTGGTGAGGACTGGGTCATGAACCGGTACTGGGACAGCGCCGAAACCCCCAGGCCCGAGTCATACAGGGAAGACATCCACCTGGCGGAAGGCCTGGAAGGTGAAGAAAGCAAAAGGGAGTTGTATAAAAACCTCAGGGCAGCGGCCTCTTCCGGCTGGGATTTCAGCAGCCGGTGGTATGCGCGGGAAGGGGAATTTGCCTCTACCCAGACCACCCATGTATTGCCGTTAGACCTGAACGTCCTCCTGTATTTTATGGAAATGCAGCTGGCAGCGGGGTATTCCCGTCAGGGGGAGCAGGAGGCAGCCACCCGGATGCAAAACCGGGCGGCCAGCCGCAAAAAAGCGATCAATACCCTGATGTGGGACCCCGGGGAAGGGTTTTACAAGGATTTCAATTTTGTCAGCAACAGCCGCTGCGGGGAAGCTACCCTGGCTGGGGTATTTCCCCTGGCCTTTGGGTTGGCCACTACAGAACAGGCCCAAAAAGTGCGGGACCGCCTCATGGCGGATTTCCTGAAACCCGGCGGCCTGGTGACCACCCTACGGGTCACGGGCCAACAATGGGACGCGCCCAACGGGTGGGCTCCGCTCCAATGGATGGGGGTTCAGGGGCTGCTCCGCTACGGGTTTGAGGAGGAAGCCCGTGAAATCATGCAGCGGTGGCTGGCCTTAAACGAACGGGTCTACCTGGAGGAAGGCAAGATGATGGAAAAATACAACGTGGTAGACATCAACCTCGCTTCCGGGGGAGGGGAGTATCCCACCCAGGATGGATTTGGCTGGACCAACGGGGTGGCCCTCGGGTTCAGGGACCTTCTGGAACGGATGGCCCAATAGGGTTACCGTGGGCGAAGGCCCATTTATACCTATTCCTGTTTGGGTTCTTCCGGGGTTTCCCTGCGCGATTCCAGCGCCTGTTTGCTGAGGCTGGCCAGGTTGAAATTCGGCGCCATGGCCAGGGCCTCATCAAAACTGGCAATGGCCTGGTCGATGTTGTTTTTGTCCATGTTGAACTGCGCCAGGCCCTTCAGGTGCACAAAGGCCGCTTTCAGGGGCACTTCATAAGGTTGTTGCCTTTCGTAAAAGGCGTATTTCATCTCGTCTGTGGCATTCGAAATCCCGTATTCTATTTCCGACAACGACCCGGGGCTATCCCCAACCTGTATTTTCAGGTCGGCAATTTCATAGGCCAGATAGGGGTTTCTGGCCCGTTCATACATCAGCTGGAACTGCTCCAGGGCACGCCTGGGCTGGTTGAGGGCCTTTAGGGAAACCGCCTTGACCTGCAGGGCCAGGTCGGAATCTTCAGGGTTGCGCTCAATGCCGATTGTATTGAGGGCCTGCATGTGCTGGTTGTTGTTCGTATAGACGTAGGCGAGGGTATCGAGCCTTGCCTGGGAGGGGTCCAGAAGGTTCAGGTGGGTCAAAGCGTTGATGACCCCCTGCACATCGCCCTGAAGGCGCATTTGCCGGTAATAGTCCTGGTAGTGGCTGAGCAGGTCTGCCTTGCTCTGGGCCTGGGCGCCAAGGCTTAGCGCGCCGAAAAGGATCACGAGGAACTTCTTCATGGGTATTTTGCTTTTGGAGGACAAAGCTACATTTTTTTTTGGCAGGCAGGGCCCCTGCCCCCGGGCTAATCGCCGACCGCTGCGGGTGGAGCGTCCCGCAATTCTGAATAAATCGAACGGGTAAAGCGGATGCCGTACCCTGCAAACCGGGTGCTCAGCACCTGTTTGCCCGTGGGAGGCCCGGGGGGCCCGGCATATAGGGGGGGCGTCACCCCCAGGGCATGCGCCTCCCGGGTGTAATAAACCCTCTTGGCAGGGTATTCGGGGTATACCGCATGGTAGATTCCGGGAGGGAATGCGCCGGATATGAGGGCTGTCAGGGCTTCAATGAGGTCTTCGCGCCGGATGAGGTTTACCCGCTGGTTGCCCCCCGCCTGGAATTCCCTGCCGCTCAGCACCCGAACCGGGTGGCGGTCCGGTCCCAGTAGCCCCCCCGGTCGCACCACCTGGGTCAGCCGGTTGGGGTCCGACAGGAACAGGTGTTCCGCTTCCAGCAACTGGCGGCCGCTTTCCGTGTCGGGGATTGCTTCATCGGCTTCGCTGACTTCCCCCTGCCCCTGCCCGAAGACCGAGGTGCTGCTCACGAAGACCAGGTGCGGGACCCCGTATTCCGACAGGGCCCGCTGTAACACGGACGCCCTGGAGGTAAAATCGCTTCCCGGGTCTGCCCTGAGGCCGGGCGGGATGTCCACGACCAGGCAGTGGAGCCCCTTCAGGAAGGCCTCTACAGGGCCTTCAATCCCTTTTTCACCGACGACCAGCCGATACGCTTCTATACCCAGCGCCTTAAGGGAAGGAACTTTTTCCCCTTGGGTGGTCGTGCCCCGCACGGGGAAGCCCTGCCGTAAAAGCCTTGTCGCCAGCGGGGTTCCCAGCCAGCCGCATCCCAGGATGCCTACCGGCTCAGTCAAACCGCACTTTTTTGATCAGCAGGACCGCATCATTGAGCACAAAGGGCATGGGGAGGTTATCCGCCGGTCGGGCAGGGACGCTGAAAAGCGGGTTTTCCAGCAAGTCGTTGGAAGCTTCATACAAGGTAAGCTCCAGGGGCTCCCGGGAGGGGAATTCCAACCGGAGCTGCGTAGGGTCATTCTCGCTGATGTAGTGGGTCACCAGCTTCCCCCCGCGCCGGTTTTTGAGGTAGAATTCCGAAAGGGGAATCCCATTTACCGCAGCGGCCGTCAGGGGGGTATTGCCCGTAAAAACCTCCAGCCGGTTCACATCCCTCCGGGGTTCGACCCGCAGGTCAATGACCCGTTGGTCGCCCAGGAGGGTATCCGAAAGGACCGTAATCTCAGGTGCCGGAACCGGTTTCAAAGGGGCCTGGCCCACAAAGGAAAACCCGGTGCCGTATTTGCTGCTCAGCGTACCCACCTCCAGGGGATCTGGTGGCCCGGGGGTGGCCCCGAGGTAGGCGCGGGTCCATTCCGAAGGCACCTTTTCATAGGTGGCCCAGTGGGCCCTGTTTTGGTCGAGGTCTTTGACGTAGAGCAGGCTGGAGGGTTTGGGGGTGTCCGGCGTGAAACGGCTCTTTAGGTGGGCTCCCAGCATCAGGGCCAGGAAGGCGGCGCCCCAGGCCATGGCAAAATTCCTTTTTTTCGGATAGGCCCCCAGGGTCGGGAGCAACAGGAAGAAAATCAGGGAGCACATGAGCGTACCGCCTACCATCATTTTCAGGCCCAGGCCCACAGGCAGCATCTTTACAAAGGGCGCGAACACCCACAGGGCGGGTATCCCCAGGAAGGCCAGCAGGTAGGGGTTGGGACGGTCCTGTGAGACCAGGATCATCCACCCGAGCAGCAGGCCGAATGCCGGGACAAGGAAAAAGGCAGCCCCGGGCAAATATGCGCCCAGCCCTGCACACAGCAGCAGGGTAAACAGCACGGGGGCGACCAGGAGGTCGCGTAGCGGGATTTTCCGGAACAGGGAATAGGCCCAGAAACAAACCGCCAGGGCCAGGCTGCTCCAGGCAGCGATATAAAGGTGGCCGTTGTAGGTGAAGCCGTGGAGCATATCGGCATAGGCCGGGTAAAGGGTTTTCAGGAGTGGCCAGGCGAAATATCCGGCCAGGCCGTTCAGGGCCAGGATAAGCACGAGGGGGGCAAAGCCCGCGGCGACCCCTTTCAGGCGCAATTTACCGTTCCTGAAACCATACCCGAGTACGAAGAGGAACAGGAGTGCCGCAGTGGCCATCAGGGGCCAGATCCATTCGAAGGGATAGGAAACCAGCCCGAACATGGGCACATTGAAATAGATGCGGTCGTCCAGGCTTTTCAGGGCCGACAGGTCTGCCCCGGCGAAATACGCCAGCAGCGGCATCAGGTACGATCCCTGGTGGGCCAGGGTGCCCGGGTCGAGGCGGTCGGCCCGGTCCAGGGCGGTGTGGTAGTCGTAATGGTCGTCGATAAAGGCAAAATTGAAGCCTTCGATATCGGCGTCTTCGCGGAAAACGGTGAGGTCGGTGTCGTTGGGCAGCATTTTGTAGATGCTGTAGGCCAGGGAATTCGCCACCGGATAGGGGGGGTCGGCTTCGGAGAAGGCCTCGATCAGTTTGGCATTGCCCCGGTTGGTTTCGATCAGCATGTAGGAGGCACCCCCGCTGCCGCGGGCTTCAAAGTTCAGGACCAGCCCCGCGTCCCTGATCCAGGGGTGTTGGTTAACGAAGAGGTCGGCCCCGTTCAGGCCCAGTTCCTCCGCATCGGTAAAGAGGATGATGATATCGTTTCGGGGGGCATTGCCCCGGGCGAGAAAGGCCCGTACCCCTTCCAGGATGGTCGCTACCCCGCTGCCCGCGTCGCTGGCCCCAAAGGAGGAATGCGGGCTGCTGTCGTAGTGGGAGAGGAGGACCAGGGCTTTGCCCTTTTGCGTCCCGGGAATCCGCGCCAGAATGTTCACGGCCTTGCTGAGGTTTCCCCAGTCCCCCGCGGTATAACCGCTTTGGATTTCGGCTTCCAGGCCCATGGCTTTCAATTCATCCACCAGATACCGTCGTACCTCGCTGTGGGCCGGGAAGCCGACCCCATGGGGCCGGGTGGAAATGCTCCTGACGTGCTCCATGGCCCGGTCGGTGGAAAATTCTGTTTCCGGGAGGCCGGAATCGGGGGCATAGGGGGGCGTGGCAGCCAGGAAGGCCCAGTAGGTGAGGCCGAGGAACCCCAGAAAAGTAAGGACGGCAGTAGTTGGCTTCATGGGTGTACTTTGACTTTTAAAAGTATGAAATTCTCAAGGCCCGTTGTATTTTATCGACTTAATTTTAGGAAGTACTGGGGAATTTGGTATCTTTAGTAATTACCTAACCCTTTAAAAAGCAATACTATGGGCATAAAAAGTTTTCAGGGCCGCAGGTCCAGGGAGGCGTCGAAGAAGGAATACGATGCCCCCATCCTGGTTACCGACTATATGTCCAGAAATCTCGTGACCTTCAGGCCCGACCAGTCGATCCTGGAGGTGATGGAGGCTTTTACCAAACACCGGATCTCCGGGGGGCCTGTCTTGGATGACAATGGGTTTCTGGTAGGGATCATTTCCGAGGCCGATTGCATGAAACAGATTTCGGAGAGCCGTTATTTCAACCAGCCCATCCTCGATAAAAGCGTGGAATCCTTTATGACCAAGAATGTGGATACGATCCCCCATGACATGAGCATATTCGACGCCGCAGGGGTTTTCCACAAAAACAACCGCAGGAGGTTGCCGGTCATGAAGGACGGCCTGCTGGTTGGGCAGATCAGCCGTAAGGACATCGTTGTGGCCGCCCTAAAGCTCAACGCCCAGAACTGGAAATAACCAGGGGATAAACCCAAAAGCCCGGCCCCGGAAGGAATACTTCCGGGGCCGGGCTTTTTTAGGGCTTGCGGCCTATTCTTCCTCCAGGATCAGGGCAGGAAGGCCCAGCTGGAGATACAGCTCGTTGTATTCTGCCATCCCGTCCCGGACGATCCCCTGTTGTTCCGTTTTGAGGCTTTCCCACTCCTTCAGCAGGTCGGCCAGGCGTTCCTTTGCCCCCTGGGTAACCCGGGGTTCGGCGACATCCACAAAAGCCTTTAGTTCCATCAATTCCGCGTTGAGGCGGTTGTTGAAATTGATGACATCCTGGAAGGTTTCCTGCCTGGGTTGGATGAGGGATTCTTCCCAGGTTTTGATGCGTTCCAGCAGGGCCTTTCCTTTTTCCACAAGGGCTGCGGCACCAGGGTTCCCTTCCAGGAGTTTCTCCTGTGCCTTTAACTGCTGGCTAACCGACCGCAGGCGGTTCACGCCCTGGTGCATTTCCCCAATGGCCCCTTCGATGGCCAGCAGGGTTTCCTGTTGCTCCTGGTAGTCTGCGGGGCTGGCCTCCACCCCGGGGTGCGGCAACAGGGTAAATCCGCGCTCCATTTTTTCGGATCCTGAGCTCAGGCGGGCCGTGTAGCGCCCGGGAGCCAGGCGGGAACCCCGGTAATCGCCCATCACAAAGACCTTTTCGACCGCCGGCAGGGCATCCCTTCGAAAATCCCATACGAACCGGTTGTATCCGGGTTTGGCCGGGAGGACTTCCGGTTTTGGCGGGCCCCCGGGCCAGGTTTTGAAGTCCTTCTCAGGAAGGCTGGAATAGGTCCGGACCACCTGGTCGCCCTGCAGGATTTCCAGGGTCACCCCGGTGGAATCCGGGGCTTCGGGTAGGTAGTAATCGAGGATCACCCCCGATTTCGGGTTCTGCCCGAGGCCCGGGACCGGGTTTTCGGAATATCCGCCTTCAAAGCGGTAGGTGTCCCTTGGGGCCGCCAGGAATACCGCGTTACCTTCGGCCCTTTCCTGCTGCAGTGCAGAAAGGTCGTCCAGGATCCAGAAGGCACGGCCTGCCGTGGCCGCGACCAGGTCGTTATGGCGAAAGGTGAGGTCCGTAATGGGGACCACAGGCAGGTTCAACTGGAAGGGCTGCCAGTACCCCCCGCCGTCGAAGGAAAGGTACAGCCCGGTTTCTGTCCCGGCATAGAGGAGGCCCGGCCTTTTGGGGTCTTCGCGGACCACCCTCACAAAGCCGTTGGGGTCCTCCAGCCCGCGGACCTGCAACGACCAGCTTTGGCCGTAATCCGTGGTTTTGTACACGTAGGGCTTAAGGTCCATGAACTTGTAGCGCATCAGCACGAGGTAGGCCGTGGCCGGGTCGTGGGGGGATACCTCTATGCTGTTGACGATGCCTTCTTCCATGCCTTCGGGGGTGACGTTGTCCCAGGAAGTGCCACCATTGCGGGTCAGGTGTACCAGCCCGTCATCGCTGCCGGCCCAGAGTACCCCTTTTTCATGGGGCGATGCCGCCAGGTACATGATGGTATTGTAGTTTTCGCCCCCGGCGGCCTCATTGGTGTAGGGGATTCCCCCGGGCCCCTGCTTTTCGGGATCGTCCCGGGTCAGGTCTGGGCTGATCACCGTCCAGTGCTGGCCGGCGTCCGCGGAGCGGAAGACCACATTCCCGGCGTGGTAGATGACCGAAGGGTCATGCGGGTCGGCCACGATGGGGGCATTCCAGTTATACCGGTATTTGAAATTTTCCGGGGCATTCCCCAGGGAAAGTTCCGGATACTCCTTGATGGGCTTGCCTTCCCGGATCGCCTTCACCCACTTTTCGATGATCCCCTGGTAGCACCCGCCAAAGACCACCTCCGGGTTGTCGGGGTCAAAGGCCAGGTAGGCGCTTTCGCAACCGGCCACGGAATACCAGTCCTTCCAGTCAATCCCCCCGTCGTTGGTACGGCTCACAATAGCGATGGCGGAATTGTCCTGTTGCCCGCCGTATACCTGGTACGGGAACAGGTTGTCGGTGATGACCCGGTAAAACTGGGCGGTAGGCTGGTTCTCCTGGGTACTCCAGCTTTTGCCCCCGTTGTTCGAGATGTTTGCCCCCCCGTCATTGGCATTGATCATTTTTTGGTTGTCCGTGGGGTTGATCCACAGGTCGTGGTTGTCGCCGTGGGGGGTGGGCACGGGCTGGAAGGTTTTCCCCCCGTCAATGGATCGCGTCATGGGCGCATTGAGGACATAGACCGTTTCGGCCTGTTGCGGGTCTGCAAAGATTTCCATGTAGTACCAGGAACGGGTCACATTGATGCGGTCGCGGTTTACCTGCCGCCACTTCTTTCCCCAATCGTCGGAGCGGTAAACCCCCGATTTCTCCCCTTCCGCCTCAATTACGGCGTAAACCAGGCCCGGTTGGGCCCCCGAAGCGGAAATCCCGGCTTTCCCCAGGGCTTCAGGCAGCCCTTCCTTAAGTTTTTCCCACCGGGTGCCCCCGTCCGTGGATTTGTACAGCCCGGATCCTTCCCCTCCGGACTTCATGGTCCATGGATAGCGCTGGTGGTCCCACAGGGCGGCGTACAGGACCAGGGGGTTGTTTGGGTCCATGCTGAGGGAAGAGGCCCCCGTGGTCGGGTTTACATAGAGCACGCGCTCCCAGGTAGCCCCCCCGTCGGTAGACCGGTATACGCCCCTTTCCTCACCGGGCCCGTACTGGGCCCCCTGCACCGCGACATAGAAGGTATTTTCATCCCTGGGGTGTATGATCACATCCGAGATGTGCCGGCTTTTGCCGAGTCCAAGGTGCGTCCAGGTTTGTCCCGCATCCCTTGACAGGTAGACCCCGTCGCCCATGGAAGTCATCACCCCCCGGGCGGCGTGTTCCCCCATGCCTACCAGGATGAGGTTGGGGTTGCTTTCGCTCACGGCGATGTCCCCAACCGTGCCGGTTTTGAAAAAGCCGTCGGAAATATTTTTCCAGTGCAGGCCGTCATCGGTGGTTTTCCAGATGCCACCCCCGGTGCTACCCATATAATAGGTGCCGGGCTGGCTGGCAACCCCGGTGGCTGCCACGGACCTGCCCCCCCTGAACGGGCCAATGTTCCTCCACTTCAGCCCATGGAAGCTGGTGTCTGCCACCACGGGTTGTGGGGGAGTTTGTTTTCTGCGCTGGGGATAGGCCACAGCAAGGACCATCAGGAGGGCCGAAGCCGTGAGGAAAAGGTTTCTCATTCTCAAAAATTTAAGGTTATTCGTTCATTGAAGGATGCCCTGGCGGGACCGGGGTAATGGTGTAAAATTGACGGGCGTTTTATTCCCTCCCGCCTTCCCGGTTTGGGGCCCTGGGGGTCGGCCAATCGCGCGGCTTACCCGTTTCGGGGTCCAGGGGCAATTCGGCCTGTTCCCGGGAGGTGCGCTCCGGGTCTTCGCTCGCCATGTATGCGAGGATGGCGGTAAGGATCACATTGTTCCGCACGTCGTCAAAGACGATCTTGTCATACGTGTCCAGGTTGGTGTGCCAGGTATAGTTCCAGTAGCTCCAGCTCAGGGACGACAGGGAAAAAGCCGGGGCCCCCCGTGCGACGAAGGAGGCGTAATCGGAACCCCCGCGTCCCGGGTTTCCGGGAAAGGTGGTTTCGATATGCCGGGTAATGGAGTCGGGCACGGCTGCAAGCCAACGCCCCAGGTAGGCATAGGCATGGAGGAATCCCTGCCCGTTAATGCGCACCACCCGCCCGGTGCCGTTGTCCTGGTTGAAGAGGGCCTGCAGCCCGGAGACGACTTCCGGATGGTCTTCCACATACGCCCGGGAACCGTTCAACCCCTGTTCTTCACTGCCCCAGAGCCCCACCACAATCGTGCGCCTGGGGTTGGGGTATACTTTTTTCAGGATCCGGGCCGCTTCCATCATGGTCAGGGTGCCGGTGCCGTTGTCAGTAGCGCCTGTGCCCCCGTCCCAGGAATCGAAATGGGCCGACAGGACCACGTATTCATCGGGAAGCTCCGTTCCAGGCAGGACCGCTATGGTATTAAAGGCAGGTACCCTGCCCAGTTCCCGGGATTCCGCTACGATGCGAAGCCTGGGGTCGTCCCCGTTCTCCGCCATGCGGTACACCATGCCATAGTCTTCCAAAGACAGGTCTATCACCGGGATTTTTTGGGTGTTGGCGCTGAATATTTTGTTGGCCCCGAAGGCATTGGACCACCTCGATTGCAGGATGCCCGCGGCCCCCGCGGCTTCCAGGGCTTCATTCAGCGTCGGGGCCGTATACCCGGTATTGCTGAGGTTTTGCCGCCAGGCGGCGGTTTCCGCTTCCCTGCGTTTTTTCATGTTTTCAAAGGATTCCTTCGTGGCAAATTCCTCCCAGTTCTCATCGGGCCGCCCCGTAAGCTCGGGCATGGACACGCAAACCCATTTCCCGCGGGCCTGGGGGAGCCACCGCGCAAAGGCGAGGGAATCCGCAACAATCGGCAGGGTTATGACCCCGGCGGTGATTCCCCCGGGCGGGGTGGAAGGGCTCCAGGCCAGTTGCCTGCCGTGCAGGGACACCACCCGGGGGGCCAGCAGGTCGATGTGGCATATCCCCCGTTCCCAGCCCCGCCAGGTGCCCCAGGGTTCGTTGGAGGCCTCAATCCCCCAGCCAGAAAAGGTTTGGACGGCCCAGTCATGGGCTTTTTTCATTTGCGGGGTGCCTACCAGCCTCGGGCCGATAACATCCATGAGCTCATGGGCAAGCGCCTGCAACTGTGAATTTTCCGTGGCTTCGGCCTCAATTTGCGATACGACGGATGCCGCGTCCTGTGCCCGGACCCCGGGCAGGGTTGGAAGCAGCAAGGCGAGTGCGATCAGGAAGGTCTGGATCTGGTTTTTCATAACGGGCAGTTTGGTTTTGGCGTTCTTAAAGATACGCATTCGGGAAATACAATCCGTTTTTCCCTGCTTTGGCTTGGCAGGATACGCTGCGACTTTTGCCCGGAACGTAAACCTTTAAGTTATGAATGCACTCAGAAACAAAGTCCTGTTGATCGGTAATTTGGGGAAGGATCCCGAGGTCCTGGTCCTGGAGAGCGGGAACAAACTGGCGAAATTTTCCATTGCCACCAATGAGACCTACCGGAATGCCAAGGGGGAGAAAGTCACGGACACCCAGTGGCACCAGGTGGTCGCCTGGGGGAAAACCGCTGAAATTGTTGAGAATTACCTGGCCCGGGGTAAGGAGGTGGCCGTGGAGGGAAAGCTCATCCACAGGGCCTATGACACCCCTGAAGGGGAAAAAAAGTATGTCACGGAGGTCCGCTGCATGGAATTGCTCCTGCTGGGCAAATGAACGCTTCTGGCGTGGGGGGTTAAAAGGGCTGCAAAGCCCTTTTTTTATCGTGGGGTCAAAGGGTCAGGCTACCCGCTGAAGCCCGGGGGAAGTGCTGCGGAGTTGTTTGAGCAAATCATGGCAGGGACACTTTTTACAGCGTTTGCTCTCACACTTCTTGTATTTTTTGCAGCAGTTCTTCTTGCAGCCCTGAGGCGGGCACTGGGTTTGGGCAAGCTCCTTAAGCCTTTTTTCCCGCTTCTTTTGCTGTTTTTCCGGCGCTTTGTCCTTCTTTTTGCCCATGGGAGTTCGGATAGACTCCCACAAAGCTATCAATTTAAATTAAATCTAAATAAAATTTAACAGTCTAGGCCCCGGGGGCTCCGGCGGCACTCTCCACGGTGATCTGTTGCACGTCCCGGTCGAAGAGGTACAGCCCCCCCTTGTCATTGCCGATCAGGTTGATTTTGTCGAGGATGTTCCGGGCAAGGGCTTCTTCCTCGATCTGCTCGGCCACGTACCACTGCAGGAAGTTGTGGGTGGCATAGTCCTTCTCCTGAAGGGTGATGTGTACCAGCTCATTGATGCTCTGGGAGACAAAGATTTCGTGTTCCAGCAACTCCCGGAACATATCCTGGAAGGAGCCGAAATCCGATTTCGGGGCCTTAAGCTCCGAAACCACGGCGTGTCCGCCCCGTTCGTTCACATATTTGATGAGTTTCAGCATATGCATGCGTTCCTCATCGGAGTGCTTGTACATGAAGGAGGCAATCCCCTCCAGGCCTTTGACTTCCGCGTAAGAGGCCATTGAGAGGTAGGTCTGGGACGACTCTGCTTCTACCCTGATTTGCGCATTCAGGGCCTTTTCCATTTTTTCGGTTAACATCGTGAATAAAGTTTGTATAAAGGTACAAAAACCAGCCGTATCTGCGTGTGGCTTCCAGGCCGGTAAGGAATATTCTTGCGGCCGGGCATTTTGCTTCGATGGGGGGTGTTGGGGGGATCGCTTTTAGAAATAAAGCGCCCGGGCCAGGCGAAAGGTGGCTGCATGGGCCTCCACGATGGTCCTGAGCTGGGGGGAATAGCCCCCGCCCATACTGCATTGCACCGGCGCCCCCAGGTTCCGGCACCACCGGAAAACCATTTCGTCTCGTTGCCGGCAGCCTTCCAGGGTCAGGCCAAGGGTGCCCAGTTTGTCGCTTTTCAGGACATCCACGCCACTGAGGTAGAAGACAAAATCAGGGTTCCATTCGGTTTTGAGCGTCTCCAGGTGGCCCTCCAAAAGTTCCAGGTACTCCCTGTCGGAGGTCCCGGGCTCCAGGGCTACATCGCGGTCGGAGGCTTCCTTTCGAAACGGATAATTGGCGCGCCCATGCATGGAAAAGGTAAACACTTCTGGGACCCCGGTGAAGATTTCCGCCGTCCCGTTCCCCTGGTGCACGTCCAGGTCGAGGATCAGGATCCGGCTTGCCAGGGAATGGGCCAGCAGGTAATGGGCGCCTATGGCCTGGTCGTTGAGCATACAGAAGGCTTCGCCCCGGTCGGAATAGGCGTGGTGGGTGCCCCCGGCGATGTTCATGGCCACGCCGTGCTCCAGGGCATACTGGCATCCCCGGATGGTCCCCTGGGCAATGGTGCGCTCCCGCAGGACCAACTCCCGGCTCCACGGGAACCCTACTTTCCGCATTTCACGGGGCGAAAGCGTCCCCTCGCAGAGGGCCTGGTAATATTCCTGGCGGTGCGCCCGCAACAGGTCTTCCGTTGCCGGGAGGCCGGGCTCGAAAAAATTTTCGGCCCGGCACGTACCCTCGTGCAGCAACTGCCGCGGAAGCAAGTCGTATTTCTGCATCGGGAAGCGGTGCCCATCCGGGAGGGGGTGCGTGTAAAGCGGGTGGAAGGCGATTTTCAGCATGGTACCGGAGGGAACCTATGGGGCCTTCGCTTCGAGCAAAACCCGGCTTGAGACGAATTCATTCCCGTTGATGATCCCTTCCACATAAAGCTCCAGCGCCTCCACGCCGTGGGGCTTAGCCTTAAATGCAATGGCCCCCGCGGGGTCTGCCTGAAGGTCCGGCACCCAGCCAAGGGTGCCAAAAGCCCTGAAGAAATCGCTCTGGTAAGAGGAATACACCGGGGTGTAAAACTCTTTGTCCTGCCCAAAGGCCAGGGGGATTTCATAAGACTGGAATGCCTTCGGGGCCGGGCCGGCCAGGCTTATCGACGGGTCTGTCACGATGCGGATGACGCCTCCCCCGCCATAAATCCCCGAGCCAATCCCTGTGGGATTTATCTCTATATAATCCACAATATCGAGGCGGAACCGCCAAAGGAGGTCAAAATCGGTAAGCAGGACCCCGTCGAGGTAGACGATCGGGCGGGGGTTACTTGGGGAATTGGGGTTTCCGGCCAGAATATCGAGGGTTCCAGGCCCTTCTATGACTCTATACCCGCGTCCGCTCAGGTAGGCGTCGAGGAACATCATCCGCCTGGGGTCGTCTTTCGCGAAGATGTCCACCCGACCCGGGGAACGGTCCCGCAAGCGTTCAAGGCGTTGGATCCTCCTTGGTTCAGACACTACCACTTCATCGAGTATCTGCAGTTTTTCCAGGTTCTCGAAGGAGATGGGGGGCACTTCTATTGCTGCGAACCGGGGTCCCAGCCGGTTGGGTAAAAGGGCGGCCTTATGGGAATCCATCCGGGGGACCCCCACGGGCTTGAAATGCACATAGGCCCCGGCTGGGCTCGACTTAATGGTTCCACGGATTTCGGTAAGCGCCAGTTTTTCCCCTTCCAGGGGATAGAAGTTTTCGACGGTGAATTCCTCCTGTCCGGGCTGTAGTTCCAGGAGCTGCGAGGGGTTGTTCAGGGTCGGGAAGATGTAAAAGGCATCGCTTTTGCGCGCATTGAACCCGACCGTGTAGGAAACCCCTTTTTCAAAATCGAAGCGGTATTGAGGCGGGTGGTTGAAAACGGTGTTCCAGTCGTAACTGCTCCAGCCCTGGGTGAGCAGCAGGTCATCCAGTTCGCGGCGCTTTACCGCACTTCCCTCCTGAAAATAATACCGGGCATTCTCGACGGGGCCCCGCACGTAAGGTTGCAACAGGGTGTAGGAGCCCAGGCTGTGGTGGCCCGGGTTTGACTGGCTTCCTGCGGGAAGGACGGAAACGCTCAGGCTGTTAAAGGTGCCCGCCCGCAGGCCGGGGATTCCCAGGCGGATGTTCAGGGAATCACCCACCCGGCTGGGGTACGCGACGATATTTTCATGAAAGGCCAGCCCGGTCGGGTTGAAGAAAAGGCGCTCCAGCAGCGGTTTTCCGGTCGGGTCGAACAGGGTAAACACATTCATGCCGGGGTAGAGGTCTCCTTTTGGGAACACCTTTAGTTGGGACAGGCTATCGCGGAAGGAAACCTGGACCCCCTTCAGGTTGTCCCCATTGTGGACGGTCAGGAAAAAGGGGGCTTGCTCCCAGCCCGGATCCCCGAAACGGGCGCTCAGTTCCAGGGCAACCCAGTCATTGAGTTCGGCCAGGCGGAGGCCCACCCCTTCGGTTTTTGCCGGGGGGAAGGGAACGCGGTGCTCGCGGTTTCCATAGCGGAAGTGGGCAAAATACGAGGTTCCTTTGAGGGGGGTCAGCCCGATGCGCCCGATCCCCAAAGGGTTCACTTTAAATCGGGTAATTTCTGTCCCGGACCCGTCCGTAATGCGCCCTTCCACCCCGGGGACCCCATAGCCCCCTGTATCCTTGATGATGATGCCATATACCGAGGGGACCCCGGCCAGGGCATGGCCCCCCTCCGGGAGGATTTGGACTTCCAGGTCACCGGGGCTGGGGGTAACGGGCAGGGTGGGGTGGGTTTCCGGGTCCAGGACGTCGATCGACTGTTGAAAATAGTTTGCTTCCGAAAAATTGCGCATCCAGTTCGTGTAGGCCTTGAAGGTATATTTCCCGGTATGGAAAAGGCTGTCCAGCTCAAAAACGCCCTGCCCGACCCCCCCGGTAATGCGGACCATCTGCGACTTTATCAGGCGGTCATTGGAGTCGGCCAACACACAGTAGAGGTTCCGGGTTTCCTGGGAGGGCTTTTTGGTTCCTTTGTCGAGGACATACGCCTTGAAACCGAGGTTTTCCCCCTTGATAAAGATCGATTTGTTCAGGTGCACATAGGCGACTTCCCGGGGAAGTTCGCTATACAGGGTGAAGTCATCGAGAATCTGGTCCAGCACGTCCTGTGGTTGGGCGAGTGCATGGGGAATGAAGGCAAGGAGGGCCCAATACCGCAGGCAGGCTTTTATCGCAGTCATAGCTTTTTTTCTTGAAGATATAAATTATATGCGATATAAAAAAGCGTCAGCCCCTGGCCTCCATGCCTATGTATCGTGCGACCGGGTCACCCCCAAAACGGGATGCCGACCCGGGGGGTTCAGGTTATGGGCGACCCGCTACCCGTATCGGGGTCTTCAGGGCCCACGAAGACCAGTTTTCCGTCCGCCCTTTCCGCCAGCAGGATCATCCCCTGGCTTTCCACCCCCCTCAGGGCCCGTGGGGCCAGGTTCACCAGCACGGTGACTTTTTTGCCCACCAGTTGCTCCGGGGTAAAGTGTTCGGCAATGCCCGAGACGATGGTGCGGGTGTCGAGGCCCGTATCTACCTGCATGACCATGAGTTTGTTGGCCTTGGGCATTTTTTCGGCTTTCAGGATGGTGCCGACCCGGAGGTCCATTTTCGCAAAATCGTCGTAAACGATGGTTTCCTTTTGGGCCGGCAGGGGGGTATCTGACATGGCATTCTGTTTTTTGGTGTTTTCCAGTTTTTCCAGTTGCGCCTCGATTTCGGCGTCTTCTATTTTGCGGAACAGGAGCCGTGATTCCGCGAGCGAATGCCCTTCCGGCAGCACCGGGGCCGCTTCGCGCCCCACGGATTCCCAGTCGGGTGGGGTGTCGAGGGCCTCAAACCCCAGTATTTCGCGGAGTTTTGCGGCCGTAAAAGGGAGGAAGGGCTCCGAGAGCACCGCCAGCGCCCCGGCGATTTGCAGGGCAGTATGCAGGATGGTGCCTACCCGTTTCGGGTCATCCTTGATGACTTTCCAGGGCTCTTCTTCCGCCAGGTATTTGTTGCCCAACCGGGCGAGGTTCATCATTTCCTGCAGGCCCTCCCGAAAGCGGAAGCGTTCCAGGCAATCGCCGATGCGCCCGGGATATTCCCTGAGCTGGCCCAGGGCATCGCGGTCTGTTTGCTGCAACGGGCCGGCGGGGGGCACTTTTCCTCCGAAATAGTTCTGGGTGAGTACGGCAACCCGGTTGATGAAGTTCCCGAAAATGGCGACCAGCTCATTGTTGTTGCGCGCCTGGAAATCCTTCCAGGTAAAATCGTTGTCCTTGGTTTCCGGGGCATTGGCCGTCAGCACGTACCGGAGCACATCCTGCATGTCGGGGAAATCTTCCAGGTATTCATGAAGCCACACCGCCCAGTTGCGCGAGGTGGAAAGCTTTTGCCCCTCGAGGTTCAGGAATTCATTGGCCGGCACGTTGTCGGGGAGGATGTAGCCGCCATGGGCCTTCAGCATGCTGGGGAAAATGATGCAGTGGAATACGATATTGTCTTTCCCGATAAAGTGCAGCAGCCGGGTTTGCGGGTCCTTCCAGTAGGGTTCCCAGTCTTTGCCTTCCCGCTGGGCCCATTCCCGGGTCGAGGAAATATAGCCGATGGGGGCGTCAAACCACACGTAAAGCACCTTGCCTTCTGCCCCTTCCACGGGTACCGGGATGCCCCAGTCCAGGTCGCGGGTAACGGCCCTGGGTTTCAGGCCATCGTCAATCCAGGATTTGCATTGCCCGTATACGTTGGGTTTCCAGTCGGCCTGGTGCCCTTCCAGGATCCATGCTTTCAGGAACCCTTCATAACGGTCCAGGGGAAGGAACCAGTGTTTGGTCTTTTTCAGCACAGGGGTGGCCCCGGTGAGGACCGAGCGGGGCCCGATCAGGTCGGTGGCGTTCAGGGAGGTGCCGCATTGCTCGCACTGGTCGCCGTACGCCTGCTCGTACCCGCATTTCGGGCAGGTACCCGTCACAAAACGGTCGGCCAGGAATTGCCCGGCCTCTGCGTCGTACAGCTGTTCGCCGGTTTCCTCGATAAAATCGCCCTGCCTGTAGAGTTTTTTGAAGAATTCCGAGGCGGTTTCATGGTGGATCCCCGCGGAGGTACGGGAATAGTTGTCGAAGGAAATACCAAAGCGGGCAAAGGAATCCTTAATGATGTGGTGGTACTTATCGATCAGTTCCCGGGGGCTGATTCCTTCCTTTTTCGCCTTCATGGGGATGGCCACCCCGTGCTCATCGCTCCCGCAGACAAACAGGACGTCGGCATCCCGGAGGCGAAGGTAACGGCAATAGATGTCGGCAGGCACATACACCCCGGCCAGGTGGCCGATATGGATGGGCCCGTTGGTGTAGGGAAGGGCGGCGGTAACGGTGGTCCGCTTAAACGGACCGGGAGGAGTCGGCATTTGCTTTGGTTATGGTTCTGCAAAAATAACCAAATTTGGCCGGGGGCCCAGCACCCGCCGGGGGGAAAGAAAAAACCCCCGAAGCACCGGACTGATCTAATGATCAGGGGGCATCCGGTGTCCGGGGGAATTCGCGTCAGGGCAACGTCAGGGTCAGGCCACCATAATCGACTTGGCGAGGCGGCGGTCCTGTACCTCAATGCGGTAGATGTATTTCCCGGTAGCCAGGTGGTGCGGCACCCGGTCGCGGATGTTGAGGTCCATTTGGCCCTCGAACATCATCTCGTTATAAAGGGTGGCTACTTTCTGGCCCAGGATGTTGAACAGGGTGATGTCGACATGGGCCGTAAAGGGCAGTTCCACGTGGATATGCGGGTTCGAATCGGTCGGGTAGAACGGGCGGTGTACGATGGCGTCCAGCAACGGGTCCCCCGGGGGAGGGGTATTCGGGTTGTCGCCCGGGCTGGTCGGGGGCGTAAAGGGCTCGTCGTTATAGGCGATGTCGGGGAATTCCACCCCACTGCAATTGAACCCGAGGTTTACGGGGTTGTAGGCGTGCCCCAGCAGGTGTTGTTCCACCAGGGGGATGGGTACGCAAAGCCATTCGGCCAGGACCGTAGCGTACAGGTCGCGGAAATCCATGGTGTACTCCAGGTTCCCCCGGCCGTTCGGGTCGCTCAGGGAGGGGTGTTCCCCCACAAAAGCGCTGCCGTTGAGCCCGGAACCGAAAAACAGGGTGGGGGCCGCCTTCCCGTGGTCGGTGCCGTTGGACCCGTTTTCGAAAATCCGGCGGCCGAATTCGGAAAAGGTCATGCTGAGGACCTTATCGTCCTGCTGGGTAAAGGTCAGGTCTTCGTAGAAATCCCTAACCGCCACCGAAAGGTTGGTCATCAGGCGCTCGTGCGCCAGGGGCTGGTTGCCGTGGGTGTCGAAGCCCCCCATGGAGATCATATAGACCCGGGTGCCCAGGTTCCCCTTGATCAGCCGGGCGAGCAATGCCAGCTGGCGGGCGAAGCCGTTGTCCTGGTATTCCACCTGGTTTTGTCCGCGCTCATAGGCCTGGTGGATGACGCCGGCATATTCGTAGGTGGTGTTCGCCACCCCCCTGAGGAAGCGGAGCTGGTCGCCGTACATGCAATCCCCGAAGAGCTGGGCATCGAGGCTGTACTGCACCCCCGATTCCGCAATTTCCTCCAGTTGGTCGATGTTGGAGGTCACAAAGGCGTAGTTGGTTTCTTCTCCCTGGAAAACCAGGTTCCCGAAATTCCCGATCTGGATGGCGGCGGGGGCTGCCGGGGGGTTGATCAGGTAGTCGGGGTACAGGTTTTCGAAGTGGCGCCCCATCCACCCCGTATTCAATCCGGAAAACCCCGTGGTGGTGAGGTCCGTATTGGCGTAGATGTCGGACCCCGTAAAATGCGACAGGCTTTGGTTTTCATAGCCGACCCCATGGACGGCCTTGAACTGCCCTTCCCCCCAAAGGCCTTCCAGGGCCTGCATATAGGAGGGGACCCCATAGGAGTCTGTGAGTTTAAGCACCTTGCTTTCAGGGATATAAATGTTCGGGCGGGCGTTGGCATAGGCGTCATACTGCTCGATGGGGATCACGGTGCTCAACCCGTCATTCCCCCCTGACAGGCGGATGAGGATCAGGATGCCGTCTCCCTCCGCCCCGGCAATGGCCGCGGTAAGGGGCGATGGGGCCGAAGCGGTCAGCACGTTGCTGCCCAGCATCATGGACCCGGACCCCGCGATGCCCAGGGCCTGTAAAAAGGAACGGCGGCTCCAGTACTTGTGTTCCTGGTCATGGGCAGTGAGCCGGAGATTTGGCGGTGTTACATGGGTATTGCACATAGCAGTAGGTTTATTTTAACTGGAATTCGGGTTGGCGGGAAAGGTGCATCAGCAGGAGGAATACCTGTTGGGGTACCTCCATGCTCACGGCCAGCATCCACAGGCCCAGGCCTCCATCCACATAGTCGGGGCCGTAATAATTGCCAGGCACATCTTCAATTTTAAAAACAGAAAGGGCATTCTCAAAATCCTGGGGGGTCAGCAACCCTTTTGGCAGGAATTTGTTGACCAGGGCGGCCACCACCGTTTCCGGGTTGCTCGTATTGCTCTCGGCCGGGCCAACAGCTTCCATGGCCAGGTTGCGGAATTGTTCGGGGTTATCCTGGAAGAATCCCTGGATAAGCACTTCGCTGGTCAGCCACCGCCCAATGATAAAATTGGTATTGATCCAGCTGCGGTCGCGTTGCCAGCCAGCCACGTCATAGGGGTCGAATACTTCCTGCCCGAGCAGGCGCGACGATTCCATCGCAAAGGACAGGGTGGTGTCGGTATAGGCAAAGCCGCTTTCGTTGATAAAATTCAGGAACAGGTCAAACGGGCTTTTGATGATGACCCCAATGGCGTTCTCGTCGAAGAAATGCTGGCTTTTAAATAGCTGCGACAGTACCGGGGCGATTTCAAAGTTGTTTGAGATAAACGTGCTGGCCATCCCTGAGATGATCTGCTGGGCATTGCCTTCGAGGTCATCCGAATCGGGGTGCACAAAAAATTCGTAAAGCTTCCCGCAGATAAACCGGGCAATTTCGTTCGCGCGTTGCTCAAAGAGGATGTCGATTACATCGTCGTACCCCCAGTTCCCGGTCTGGCCCAGGATGGTCTTGGTGCCGGCATCGAAGCTGTCCGGGTCAAAGGTGACCGGGGTCCAGCGGACCTCCCCCCGCTCCGTGTAGCCGGAAAGGGCCCTGGACGTTTCAATTACGTCTTCTTCGGTATACCCGTTGCCCTCCCCGAGGGTAAAGAGTTCATAGAGCTCCCTGGCATAGTTTTCATTGGGGTTGTTGCCATTGTTGAAGGCACCGTCCAGATAAAACAGCATGGCATTGGTGAGGCCGATTTCCGAAACAAAGGTCTTGAAGTTACCCAGGGCGTTGCGCTGCAGGCACTCGGTGTATTCATGTAAAAATCCCGGACTTTCGTAAAAGTCGAGCTCCGTAACAAAGTGGTTGCTCCAGAAAAAGCTCAACCGGTCGCGCAGGGTGTTGTTCAGCAGGCCGCGGGTATAGTCCAGGGCCCAGCTGGATGTCTGGGTGCGGATGGTCTGCCGGGCGAGGTCGTCATCTTCCGGGTAGTTGTCGCGGTTCCAGCCTGCCCAGGGTGGGGCGGCCTGGGGGGGCAGGTTCAGGGCCTCGCCGATGATTTGGTCAACCAGCGTTCCGGCGTCCTGGCCTATGGCCTGGTTGACGCGGGCGATCGTGGCGCTGAATCCAACCCGCCTGAAAAGGTGCTGTACCCGGGAGCGGTCCAGCGGAGTTGTATACGGCGCCAGGGAGGCCGTGTTACAATTCACAAAGTATTCCATAGTAGTAGGCTTTCTCGGCGTCCATGTAATTGGGGCTACAGTGGAACGCCAGGTGTTCGGGGCTTAGTATTTTTTTTATCGGGTTTTCGATGTATGCCACCTAAAGATATTGGCTGTGCTATAAAATTGCGGTGAAATGCACTTTTTTTCGATGAAATACATTAATGATTCAAAGCCTATGGCGGAACAGGACCTCTTGGCCAGTTATGAGCGGGGAATGGCCGGGGAGGAGGAAGCGGTAAGGTACCTGCTTTCGGAAGGGTACCGCATCCTGAGGCGCAACTACCGGTACCGCAAGGCAGAAATCGATGTCCTGGCATTGCAGGGCAATTGCCTTGCCGTGGTGGAGGTGAAGACCCGTAAAGGGCCTTTTTACGAATCCCTGGCGGATAGCGTGCCCCGGGCAAAGGTCAGGCGGCTGGTGATGGCAGCCGACCATTTTGTGAGGAATTCGGGCCTGGACGTGGAGGTGCGTTTCGATATTATCCAGATCACGGGGAGCCCGGGGAGGTTTTGCCTGGTCCATATCCCGGATGCCTTCTACTTTTTCTAAGAAATTGTTCAAACTGTAACAAATTGTTATTTTTGCTCAAAATCAGGAGCATGAAAACCATCTCGTCGGCCGTGGAGCAGTACATCAAAGGAAAACCTTTCCTGCAGACGGCCCTGTCGCAGGGGATCATCAACCTCACTTCCCTGGCCCGTCAGGTGAAGCCCGACATCGAGGCCCAGCTGGGGAAGGAGGTCCGCAACGGGGCTGTGGTGATGGCCCTCAAGCGCCTGTCGGACGAGTTGGAATTCCGCGCCACCCACCGGATCATAAAGGTGTTGAAGGACATTGGGGAAATTACGGTAAGGTCTTCCCTTACCGATTACACGTTCCTGGTCTCCGAGTCCATTTTACAGAACCAGATGCGCCTGCTCAGGGAAATCCATCCGCAAAAAGATGCGTTCTATACCTCCTCCAGGGGGGTCAACGAATTGAACATTGTGGTCAGCAGCAGCCTGAATTCCCTGGTGGAAGCCTTTTTTGAACAGGAGCGGCTGACCCAGAAGGCCGAAAACCTTTCCTCCATCTCGGTCAAGTTGCCTGCCGAAAACGTCTCGGTGCCCGGGATTTACTACTTTATCTTCCAGCGCCTGGCCTGGGAAGGGATCATCCTGTACGAAGTGATTTCCACGACCAATGAGTTCACCATCCTGGTCGACGAGGAGCAGGTAGACCGCGCCTTTACCGTGATCAAGGACCTCAAATCGCTTTAGGCGGTCTGGGGGACGCCTTCAAAGGCCGCGTGGAGGGGGGCGATTTTTTCCAGGGCCTGCCCGATCGATTTCACCGGGTCCAGGACCAGCATCAGCCGCAACCCCTGCCGGGTTTGTTTTTCCTTCAGCCGGAATTGCCCCGGGTAGCGCTGTACGGTTTGCAACAGGCGGGAAAAGCCTTCTGACTGGTAGAATGGCGCATCCTGCTCCCCCAGGAAGTAGCCCAGCAATTTCCCCTGTTTCAACACCAGTTTCTCAAGGCCCATGCCGGCGGCCATCCATTTCAGGCGGACGGAATCGAGCAGGTCCTCCGCCTGTGCGGGAAGGGGCCCGAAACGGTCTGAAAGGTGTTCCCGGAAGAGGGCCAACCCGGCATCGTCCTTCAGTTCATTCAGTTCCGTGTACAGGCTGAGCCGCTCCGAAACGTTGTTGATATAGTCGTCTGGGAAGAGGAGTTCAAAATCGGTGTCGACCTGAATGTCCTTCACATATTCCTTTTTGCCTTCAGATGCCCCGCGGTACAGCTCTTTGAATTCATTCTCCTTGAGTTCCTCCACGGCCTCTGCCAGGATTTTCTGGTAGGTTTCAAAGCCGATTTCGTTGATAAAGCCGCTTTGTTCCCCTCCCAGCAGGTCACCCGCCCCCCTGATTTCCAAATCCTTCATGGCAATATGGAAGCCGCTGCCCAGCTCGGTGAATTGCTCCAGGGCCTGCATCCGCTTGCGCGCTTCCGGGGTCATCACTTCATAGGGCGGGGTGATGAAATAGCAGAACGCCTTTTTGTTGCTCCGCCCTACCCGGCCCCGCATCTGGTGGAGGTCGCTCAGGCCGAAATTGTTGGCATTGTTGATAAAGATCGTATTGGCATTGGTAACGTCGAGCCCGCTTTCGACGATGGTGGTCGACACCAGCACGTCGAACTCCCCGTTCATAAAGGAAAGCATGAGCTGTTCCAGGCGTTTCCCTTCCATTTGCCCGTGCCCGATGCCGATTTTGGCATCCGGGACCAGGCGCTGCAGCATCCCGGCGACTTCGCGGATGTTCTCGATCCGGTTGTGCACGAAAAACACCTGCCCGCCCCGTTGGATCTCATAGGAGATCGCATCGCGGATCGCCGCCTCGTCAAACCGGATGACATGGCTTTCTATGGGGTATCGGTTGGGGGGGGGCGTGTTGATGACGGAGAGGTCCCGGGCGGCCATGAGGCTGAATTGCAGGGTCCTCGGGATGGGGGTGGCCGTCAGGGTCAGCACGTCTACATTTTCTTTCAGGGACTTGAGCTTGTCCTTGACCGCCACGCCAAATTTTTGTTCCTCGTCCACAATCAGCAGGCCAAGGTCTTTGAAGGCGACGTTTTTGCCCACCAGCTGGTGGGTCCCGATAACGATATCGAGCGTTCCGGAGGCCAGCCGCTCGAGCAGGTCCTTGCGTTCCCTGGCGGTGCGAAACCGGTTGAGGTAGTCCACCGTAACGGGCATGTCGCCCAGGCGCTGCGAAAAGGTCCGGAAATGCTGGAAGGCCAGGATCGTGGTCGGGACCAGTACGGCCACCTGCTTTCCATTATCCACGGCCTTGAAGGCGGCCCTTATGGCTACTTCGGTCTTCCCAAACCCCACATCGCCGCAAACCAGGCGGTCCATGGGTTGCGGGCTTTCCATATCTTTTTTGATGTCTGCCGTGGCCGCGCTCTGGTCTGGGGTATCCTCAAAGAGGAAGGAAGCTTCCAGTTCGTGTTGGAGGTAACTGTCGGGCCCGTACGCGAAACCTTTTTCGAGTCGCCTTTTGGCGTAGAGCTGTATCAGGTCAAAGGCGATCTCCCGGACCCGGCTTTTGGTCTTTTGCTTGAGTTTTTTCCAGGCCCCGGAGCCCAGTTTGTAGATTTTGGGGGTGGTGCCGTCCTTGCCGTTGTATTTGGCGATCTTGTGGAGGGAATGGATGCTCACGTAGAGGATATCGCGGTCGCCGTACACCAGTTTGATGGCTTCCTGTTTCCTGCCTTCCACCTCGATTTTCTGCAACCCCCCGAATTTCCCGATCCCGTGGTCGATATGGGTGACGTAATCCCCTACCTCCAGCTTGTTGAGGTCTTTCAGGGTGATCGCCTGTTTTTTGGCGTATCCGTTGCGCAGGTGGAAGCGGTGGTACCGCTCGAAAATCTGGTGGTCGGTGTAGCAGCAGAGCCCGAGGCCCGGGGCTTCAAACCCCTGGTACAGCGGTTGCACGACCGTGGTGTACGGCACCTCCTGCCCGATTTCCCCGAAAATGTCGTGAAACCTCCTGGCCTGTTGCTCCGAGGCGCAGAAAAGGTAGTTTTCCATCCCTTCCCGGTGGTTTTTTTTCAGGGTATCCAGCAACAGTTCAAAATGCTTGTTGAAGGCGGGTTGGGGGCGGGTAGGCAGCGCGACCTCCACGGCACCTTCCGGCAACGGGCCTTCCAGGCCGACCAGTCGGAACTTCCTGATGGCGTCGCCCAGTTGCGCCCCGCTCAGGAAAAGGGTTTCCGGCTGGGCATGGCGGACTTCCCCGCTGGTTTTTTCGTAGGCTTCCAGGGCTTTTGCGAAGAGCTGGTCGAGGCGCCCTTCGCACAGGGCCTGGTTTTTCAGGAGGAGGACGGTGGTAGGGGAAATATAGTCCAGGAACGATTCCCGCACCTCAAGGAAGACCTTGTCGGCCAGGTTGGGGATAATGGAGATTTTCTTCACCCGGTCGGTAGAGAGCTGGCTCTCCACGTCAAAGGTGCGGATGCTGTCTACTTCTTCCCCGAAAAACTCGATCCGATAGGGCTCGTCGTGGGAAAAGGAGAACACATCCACGATGCCGCCGCGCACGGAGAATTCCCCTGGTTCCGTCACAAAATCCACCCGTTTGAAGTGGTATTCGAAGAGTACCTCATTGAGGAAATCGAGGGAGATCGTATCGCCGGTATGGACCTTGAGGGTATTCTTGTCGAGTTGTTTCCGGGTGACCACCTTTTCAAAAAGGGCATCGGGGTAGCTCACGATCAGGGCAGGCTTCTTCCGGGAATTGATCCGGTTGAGCACTTCTGCCCGCAGCAGGACGTTGGCGTTGTCCGTTTCTTCGATCTCGTAGGGCCTGCGGTAACTCCCCGGGTAGAAGAGCACTTCCTGGGGCCCGAGGAGTTGCTCGAGGTCGTTCAGGTGGTACGCGGCTTCTTCCTTGTCGTCCAGCACCAGTAAAAACGGGAGTTGCTGTTCCCGGAACGATTCGGCCGCCAGGAAAGAAAGGGCGGAGCCGCTGGGGCCGGTTAACCTGATAAGGCATTGGGGCCGGGCAAGCGCCTCCTGTAGATCCCTGAAAGCAGGGGCCTGTGTAAAACGCTTCCGGATGTTTTCCAGACTCAAAAGGCCATAAAATTTGTGCAAAAATACAAGGCATTTCCCGCCCCGGCAAAACCTGCCCCAAATTTCCGGTCAGGGGGTTCCCGTCGCAGCTTCTTCCAGCGCGATCACGGCTTCCCCCGCAAGGGCGAAGGCGCGGTCGCCTTTTCGGGGTTCCAGCACATGGCTGCCCGTAAACGCCCCGAAGGCCGGCAGGATCAGCTGGCGCCCCCTGACGAAGAAACAGGGTAGCCGCAGCTGTTGCCGCCCGGGGCCTTTCAGGCGAACGGCCGGGTGCACGTGCCCGGCGATATTGAAGCCTTCAAAGGCGTCCATCGGGTGGTGGGTAAGGCGGAACGGCCCTTCTTCGAAGGATTCCCCGCAACGTATCCCCAGGGCTTCATACAGGGTGGGGGAGAGGATGTCGTGGTTCCCCAAAACCAGTTCCAGGGCAGCCGGGCACCTGCCGGCCCATTGGCTGAACAGGTCCCATTCCCGGTTGAGGTGCGAGTGGAACAGGTCGCCGAGGAAACAAACCCGTGCGGGTTTGAAAACCGCAACCAGGCGATCCATCCGCAGGAAATTCCGCTCCAGGGCCTTTGGGGGTACGGCCGCGCCGTGCTTCCGGAAGTGGGTTACCTTTCCGAAGTGTACATCGCTGACGATCAGGAGGGATTCCCGTTTCCAGTACAGGGCCCCCCAGGGGTGCAGTTCCAGCAGTTCCCCTCCGAATTCCAGGGTATGGGTCATGGGGCAAAGGTATCAAAATAGGGCGTTGGCAAGTGCCCCCGGGAATCAGCGTTTTTTGGGGCGGGTAAGGGCCCGGGTCATCCGGCGGATGCGGTCGGCCAGTTTTTCGCTGGAAAGCTTCTCCCGAAGCCGGTCGGTGATGATGGGGAAGGAGAAGGGGGTGGGGCTTTCACAGGCCTTCCACACCACCTCCTGGGTGGCGATGCGCTCCAGGGCCTGGCGGAGCCGGCCTTCTTCCAGCTGGTGCTCGAAGGTTTCCCGGAAGGCCTGCTGGAAAAGGAGGTGGTCGGGTTCGCAGTCGCGAAAAACCTCAAAGAGCAGCTGGGAATTGCTTTGCAAGTGCTTCATTTTGATGCCTTTATTGGGGTATCCGGTAAAGACCAGCCCGCTGATCACGGCGATATCGCGGAATTTCCTCCGGGCCATTTCAGTGGCATTGAGGCTTTTCTGCAAGTCGTCCATCAGGTACTGGGGGCTCAGCAGGTCATTGTCCAGCACCATGCCGATGTCCACTTCCTGGTCGGAGAGCAGTTCAAACCCGTAGTCGTTGTAGGCCAGGGAAAACGTGATGGGCGAAAGCAGGCTGATGCGGTAGCTTAACAGACTGGCCATGGCCTCGTGCACGAAGCGCCCTTCGAACGGATAGAAAAGGTGGTGGCATCCTTCCCGCGTCTTAAAGGTTTCGATAAGGAATTCCCGGGGGCCCGGCACGATGCTTTCCATGCGCTGCCGCGCAAAGAGAGGGGCCAAAGCCCGGATCTCCTCCGACTGCTCCTCCGGGGGGAGGGAGGCCGAGTACAGTTCCTCCCGCAACAGTTGCGACATCTGGGCCGAAAGGGTGAGCCTTCCGCCCATCCAGCTGGGTACCTTCCCCGACTTTTTCGAGGTATTTCGCACCAGCGCCTGCATTTCGCGGATGCGGAGGAACTCCAGGTTGCGCCCGGCAAAGGTAAAGACATCGCCCTGCTGCAGTTGGGAGATGAACCACTCTTCGATGGTGCCGATATAGCCGCCCTTCTGGTAGCGCACCACCAGGTCGGCATCGCCCACAATGGTGCCGATCTGGAACCGGTGCCGCATGGCCACCCCCCGGTCGGTTACCTTTAAAAGCCCGTCCTCCAGGCGTTCCACCTTTTTGTATTCGTCATAGGTCTGCAGGCTTTGGCTGCCCAGGACCAGGAAGTTCAGCAGCCATTCCCACTGGTCCCGCGTCATGGCCTGGAAGCAAAAGGTCTGTATGACTTCCCGATAGGTTTCTTCGGGCCGGAAGCCGTCGGAAACGGCCAGGGTGGTCAGGTACTGGGCCAGGACGTCGAAACTGTTCAGGTAGGGGATGCGGTCTTCCACCCCTTCCCCCTCCACGGTGCGCTGCAGGGCGGCCGCCTCCACCAGTTCAATGGCGTGGGTGGGCAGGAAATAGATGCGGCTCTCCTTCCCGGGTCGGTGCCCGCTGCGGCCTGCCCGTTGCAGGAAGCGGGCCACCCCTTTGGGCCCGCCGATCTGTACGACGGTTTCCACCGGGGCGAAGTCAACGCCCAGGTCCAGGCTGGAGGTGCACACCACGGCCCTCAGGCTTTCGCGGCGGATGGCCTGTTCCACCCACAGGCGGGTGTCTTTGTCGATACTCCCGTGGTGCATGGCGATTTCCCCGGCCAGTTCCGGGTGGTGTTCCAGGAGTTTCTGGAACCAGATCTCGCACTGGCTGCGGGTATTGGTAAAGATCAGGGTGGTTTTGCTTTCCCGGAGGATGGGCATTACCGCTTCCAGCAGGTGCAGCCCGAGGTGCCCCCTCCAGGGGAAGGTCTCCATCCGCTCGGGCAGCAGGCTTTTGACGGTGATCTTCTTGTTTAGCCGCGCCCGGATCAGGGTGGAGTTTTGAAGGGCTTCAGAACCCGGCCCGAGGAGCACCTCCCGGGCCTGCTCCAGGTTGCCGATGGTAGCGGAAATCCCCCAGATCCGAAAGGCCGGGCAGACGCTTTTAAGGCGGGAAAGGGCGAGTTCCATCTGCACCCCGCGCTTGCTGCCCAACAGTTCGTGCCATTCATCGACCACCACGGCGTAACACGATTTGAAGATTTTGGCGTACCCCGGGGTGGCCAGCAACAGCTGCAGGCTTTCCGGGGTGGTGATCAGCAGGTCGGGCATGGCCTTGCGCTGCCGGGCCCTTTCCGCCTGTGGGGTGTCCCCGGTGCGGATTCCCACGGAAAAGGGGATTTCCAGGTCTGACGTGATCCGCTCCGCCGACTGCCGGATTTCCTGGCTCAAAGCCCTGAGGGGCGTCACCCAGATGGCTTTCAGGCCCGGGCGGGGGCGTTCCCTGGCATCGGGGTGTTCCCTGAGGTGTTGGAGCAGGATGGGAAACCACAGGGCATAGGTCTTCCCGCTGCCCGTAGGCGCATTGAGCAGCCCGTGCTTCCCCTGAAGGAAGGCCTCCCAGGTTTGCTCCTGGAAGGGGAAGGGTTCCCACCCCTGGCTGCGGAACCACTGTTTTGCCTGCCCTACCAGGGCTTCCAGGGTTGGTTTTTCGCCTTCTTTCACGGGATAAGGTTTAGCACATCCGCCAGGGTATTGGCTTCCTCGATCGGTTTGTCTTTCCGCCAGCGGACAATGCGCGGAAAACGGGTAGCCACGCCGCTCTTATGCCGGGTCGACCGGGCAATGCCCTCGAAGGCGATTTCAAATACGTGCGTGGGCGTCACCGAGCGCACCGGCCCGAACCGCTCCAGGGTGTTTTTTTTGATCCACGCATCCACCTCCCGGAATTCCGCATCGGTGAGCCCGGAATAGGCCTTGGCAAAGGTGACCAGTTCGCGCTGCCCTTCGGCCTTTTCGTCCCAGACGGCAAAGGTGTAATCGGTAAAGAGGTTGCTCCGCCGCCCGTGCCCGCGCATGGCATAGGTGAGCACCGCGTCCACGGTCAGGGGTGCCACCTTCCACTTCCACCAGTCCCCCTTTTTGCGCCCTACCTGGTAGGGGGCGTCCTTCCTTTTGAGCATTAGCCCCTCTGAGCGCCATTCCCTGGAACGCTCCCGTTCCTTGTGGGCGGCATCCCAGTCGTGGATTTCCAGGGCAGGGGAGAGGTCCAGGGGCAGTGTGGGGTTGTCGGCCATGGGGCCTACCAGGGAAACGAGCAGGCGGTTGCGGTCTGAAAAGGGCTGTTGCCGCAGGTCCTTCCCCTGCCATTCGAGCAGGTCGTAGGCCCTGAGGATCACAGGGATGTTCTTCAGGAGGGCCTTGCCCACGCGTTTCCGCCCCAGCCTTTTCTGCAGGTCATTGAAACTGCCCACCTGCCCTTGCGGATAGGGGAGGATTTCCCCGTCGAGCACCGTCCCATCGGGGAGGACTTCCCGCAGGGCCTCGAATTCCGGGTAGGAAGCGGTCACCAGCTCCTCGCCCCGGCTCCAGAGGTACAGGTTGCCCTTGCGGGAGATGAGCTGTGCCCGGATCCCATCCCATTTGTGTTCCATGACCCAGGCCGCGGGGTCGCCCAGGGCCTCCGGGCCCCCTTCCAGGGCATAGGCCAGGTAAAAGGGATAGGGCCGGGAATCCTGTTCCTCTGCCTGGGGTTCCAGCACCAGGGCCCGAAAGGAGGTCTGCGAAGGGTCCCAGCCGCCCATCAGGCGATAGGCCAGGACTTCCGGGTCGATGCCCGTGGCCAGCGAAAGGGCCCGGGTCATCAGTTTCTGGCTGATGCCGATGCGGAAGCCCCCGGTAAAGAGTTTGGTGAACACAAAGCGTTCGTAATAATCCAGGCGGGACCAGTGCTGCCACAGGTACGCTTTTTTGGCTTCTTCGGGTTGTCCTTTCAGGGCGATCAGGGCTTCGAGGTAGGCGGCCAGGGAAGGGGCGCCCCCTGAAGGGCCGGGTTTGTACGGGGCCACCAGGGCGATGGTCTCCGCCAGGTCGCCCACGATGTGGTAGCTTTCCTCAAAGAGCCACAGGGGGATGCCAGCCAGTTCGGCGGCCCATTCCCGGAGCAGGCGGGTATTGACGGGCCTCGGGGGCCGGCGGTGGGCAAGCAGGGCGATGGCCCACACTTTGTCCGCATCGGGCGCCTCCCGGAAGTACGCGGCCAGGGCGGCCACCCGGGCGTTGGTTTTGTTCGTCCCGTCGAGAGTTTTTACCAGGCGTGCGAAGGCTTTCATGAGGGCTCTGCGGGTTTTTGCTCCCCTTCCGGCTCCCCGTCTTCGTCCCCGTACTGGGTGGCTTCGGTGCGGGCATCATAACCCTGTTCCCGGAGGTAGCGGGCCAGGATGTCGGAATACCCGTGGGTGCAGATGATGCGCTCAGCCCCTGTGGCCTCGATGCTCTCCAGCAACCCCTTCCAGTCGCAGTGGTCGCTGAGCACAAAACCCCGGTCGACGGCCCGCCTGCGCCGGGCCCCCCGGAAGGCCATCCAGCCGCTGGCCATGCCGGTTTCAAAAGGGGCCATCCGGCGGATCCAGGCGCTGCCGTGGGCGCTGGGGGGCGCCAGCACCAGGGCGCCGGCCAGTTCCCCTGCCCCGGTTTCCGGGGTGATCCTCCGGGTAGGCGGGAGGGGCACCAGCCCCCTGACGACTTCGTTCATGTTTTCTATGGCCCCGTGGGTATACACGGTCCCGAGGGAAGGATCCAGGTGGGCCAGCAGGCGTTGCGCCTTTCCAAGGGAATAGGCAAAGAGGACGGCGGTTTTTCCCTCTGCCTGCACCCGGGCCCACCAGGTGTTGATTTCCCCCATGACTTCAGCCTGGGGGCGCCACGAAAAGGCCGGGAGGCCAAAGGTGCACTCGGTGATGAAGGTGTGGCAGGGAAGGGGTTCAAACGGGGTGGACAGCCCGTCTCCACCGGTTTTGTAATCCCCGGAGAAGACCCAGACTTCCCCCCGGTATTCCACCCGGATCTGTGCGGAGCCCACGATATGGCCAGCGGGGTGGAAGCTGAAGCGCACCCCGCGAATCCGGAGGGATTCCCCCCATTCGACCCCCCGGGCCTGGAGTTCGCCCAGGCGGTGGCGGAGGATGGGGATATTGCTCTGGTGGGTGATATACAGGCCATGGCCCCAGCGACTGTGGTCGGCATGGCCATGGGTTATCAGGGCCCGGGCCACCGGTTTCCAGGGGTCGAGGTACACATCGGCCGGGGGGCAATAGATCCCCTTGTCGGTAAATTCCAGGAGGGGCCTTTTCATAGCGGGGGAAAGTTACGCAATATTCTCCTGCCTCAGAAGCAGTGCCCGCTGGGGGTACTGGAAAGAAATGGTTGTCCTCCCTGTGCGGATACGCCCCGAAAGCGGTATATTTGCCCCCAAAATAGTTCCAAGATGCCGATTATCGATTTATATAAACACGGGCAGGGTCGGAGCAACCTGGCGCATTTTGCCGCCATGGCTTCCCTGGCTGCCTCGGACGGGATCATTACCCCGGAGGAGAAGAATATCCTTGATTACTTCGCCGAAAAACTCGGGATCACCGAGGCCGAATACAAGGAGGTGATGAAGGAGGAAAACCAGTATCCCATAGAATCGCCCCTGACCCGGGAAGAACGCCTGGAGCGGCTCTTCGATTTCTTCCGCGTGATGGCTTCAGACCTGGATATACAAGGGGAACAGGTCACCATGGTGGAAACGTATGCCATCGCCCTTGGGTTTCCCCCGGCAAAGGCCAGGGAAGTGGTGCGCAAATCTGTAGACATCTTTACCGGAAGGATCTCTTTTGACGATTACATGTACCTTATATCTAAGTAGTTACCTCGGGGTTTCAGGCGTACCGCGCCATGAATTCCTCTGCTTTTTCCACCATTTTCCGGCTTCCGCAGAAGAAGGGTACCCGCTGGTGCAATTCAGCGGGTTCAATTTCCAGGATCCGGCCGTAGCCGTCCGAGGCTTTCCCCCCGGCCTGTTCGGCCAAAAAGGCCATGGGGTTGCATTCGTATAACAACCGGAGCTTGCCGTCGGAGTTCACGCTGCTCTTCGGGTAGATGTAGATGCCCCCTTTGATCATGTTCCGGTGGAAATCCGATACCAGGGAACCGATGTAACGGGAGGTATAGGGCCGGTCCCCTTCTTCCATCTGGCAGTATTTGATGTAATCTTTGACCCCCTGGGGGAAATGGATGTAATTCCCCTCATTGATGGAATAGATTTTGCCGGTCTGCGGGAAGGTCATGTTCGGGTGGGAGAGGTAGAAGGTGCCGATGGCCGGGTTCAGGGTGAATCCGTTCACCCCGTGGCCGGTGGTGTAGACCAACATCGTGGAGGTACCGTATATAATGTACCCGGCGGCTACCTGATTGATGCCGGGTTGCAGGAAGTCTTCCAGGGTAACCGGGGTCCCGATGGGGGTCACCCGGCGGTAAATCGAAAAAATGGTGCCTACAGAAACATTTACATCGATATTGGATGACCCGTCGAGGGGGTCGATCAGCACCACGTATTTGTTCTGGTGCTGGTGGTCCTGGCTGTTGATGCTGATGAAGTCTTCTTCTTCCTCAGAGGCAATCCCACAGACGATCTCGCGGTTTTTCAGGGTTTGTATAAATTTTTCATTGGCCAGCACATCGAGTTTCTGCTGGCTTTCGCCCTGTACGTTGGTGTCCCCGGCCGCACCCAGGATGTCGATCAGGCCGGCCTTGTTCACCTCGTGGTTCACTACTTTTGCGGCAAGGCGGATGGCGTTGATGAGTTTGGAAAGCTCCCCGGAGGAATACTGGAATTCCGCCTGGTTTTCGATAATGAACTCCCCCAGGGTTTTGTTCTTTTTGGTCATGGGAACAGGATCCGTTAATATCCCCACAAATATCGCTTATTTTGTGAAACTAAATCGATTTCGAACCCCACCACTTTTTTAGTTATATAACTTTATGTTTTATTTGTAACAAATGAAAAATTACAACATTCGCCCGGCCCGGCCGGAAGACATGGGGGCAGTCCTGGAGCTGATTCGGGAACTGGCCGCATACGAAAGGGAACCCCACGCCGTGGAGGTCGGGCAGTCCGACCTGGAACGCGATGGCTTCGGGCCCAACCCGCGCTTCCAGTGTTTTGTTGCCGAGTCAGACGGGCACATCGCGGGAATGGCCCTGTGCTATCCCAGGTATTCCACATGGAAGGGGTTGGTCATCCACCTCGAGGACCTTATCGTCACCGAAGCCCTGCGGGGCCTGGGCCTGGGCTCCGACCTGCTCACCGCCGTGGTCCGGTATGCCCATCAGCAGGGCGCAAAAAGGGTGAGTTGGGAGGTCCTGGACTGGAATGAGCCAGCGATCGATTTTTATGAGTCCCGGGGCGCCCGGGTGCTGCGCGACTGGGACGTGGTGCAACTGGATGCCCGGGGGATGAAATCGTATCTGGAACGCTATGCGGATCTTTAAATTTGGGGGTGCCTCGGTAAAGGACGCCGAGGGGGTGCGGAACCTGGTACGGGTGCTGGAGCATACCGGTACCGACCAAACGTTTCTGGTGGTTTCCGCCATGGGAAAAACCACCAATGCCATGGAAGCGGTGGTAGACGCCTACTTTGGTGACAGGGCCAGCTACCCGGGGTACCTGCAGGAAGTGGAAGCATACCACTTTAAAATCATCGGGGACCTTTTTCCCTCCCCCGCGCATCCCGTGTATGCACGGACCCGGGCCCTGTTCGAGGAGGTAAGGGGGTTTTTGGCCTGGAACAAGTCGCCGAAATACAGCTTTGTCTACGACCAGGTGGTGGGTTACGGGGAACTGCTCTCCACCACCGTGGTAAGCCATTACCTGCAACAGGCCGGGATGGCGAATACCTGGCTCGATATCCGGCAGTACCTCAAAACGGATGACAATTACCGCGATGTGCGGGTCATCTGGGATCGGACCCAGGAAGCCATGGCGTCCCTTTCGGGCCGACCCGAATTGTTCATTACCCAGGGCTTTTTGGGCAGCGATGACAACAATTTTACCACGACCCTGGGAAGGGAGGGATCCGACTATACCGCCGCGATCATCGCTTATTGCCTGAATGCGGAATCGGTGACCATCTGGAAGGACGTGCCGGGGGTGCTCAGCGCAGACCCGCGGTATTTCAAGGAGGCGCAACTCCTTCACCAGATCTCCTACCAGGAGGCTATCGAACTCGCCTTTTACGGGGCCAGCGTGATCCACCCCAAAACGCTGCAGCCCCTGCAGCGAAAGGAAATCCCCCTACAGGTAAAGTCCTTTATGAACCCTGAAAACCCGGGGACCACCGTGGGCAAGGGGAAGGGGATCAAACCCCATACCCCCTGTTTTATCGTAAAGAAAAACCAGGTACTCATGAAGCTTTCCGCCCTCGATTTTTCCTTTATGGTGGAAGACAACATCAGCGAATTGTTCAGGCTCCTCCACGACTACCGGATGAAGGTGGATTTGATCCAGAATTCCGCGATCAGCTTTTCGGTTTGCGTCGACAACCGGTTCGGCCGCCTTCCCGAATTGCTGCAACAGCTCAGCGGCAAGTATAAGGTCGTCCACCACGAGGGGGTCTCCCTGTACACCATCCGGCATTTCAACTCCCGGGCCATTGAAAGCCTGCAGAATGGAAAGGAAGTGCTGCTTGAACAGCGCAGCAAGGAAACTGTACAACTGGTGGTCCGCTAAGTCAGGCAACGCGTCAGATGGGAAAATACCTCCGAGCCGCGGCCAATTTTCCTATCTTTACCCCCTGCAACAAACATCCCCAATGAGTTTAGTCACTGCCAAGGAAGTAGCGCGGGCCATCCACCTGGACCGATATGGACCCCTGGGGACGTTTATGGGCTGGGTTTTGATGCGGTTAACCCGAATCACCTCTATCAACCGGGTGTACAACAAACACCGGGACCTCCCCGGCCCGGAGTTCCTGGAGGCGATCCTGGAACACTATGAAATCGATTTTGAAATCCCCGAGGAAGATTTTAAGAGGCTACCTAAAGAAGGCCCGTTCATTACCATCAGCAACCACCCCCTGGGGGGCATTGACGGGGTGTTGCTCCTGAAGCTGCTGTTGGAGAAGCGGCCCGATTACAAGATCATCGCGAATTTCCTGCTGCACCGGATCGTCCCCCTGAAGCCCTATATCCTTCCCGTGAACCCGTTTGAAGGCCGGAAGGACGCCAATAATTCCGTGGCCGGGTTCAAGCGCGCCCTGGAACACCTGCACCAGGGGCACCCCCTGGGGATTTTCCCTGCCGGGGAAGTCTCCACGTACAAGGACGGACGGCTGATTGTCGACAAACCCTGGGAAGAGGCTGCCCTCAAGCTCATTCGGCGTGCCGGCGTGCCGGTGGTGCCCATCTACTTCCACGCGCGCAACAGCAGGTTGTTTTACTACCTCTCGCGCGTGCACCACATCTTCCGTACCGCAAAGCTCCCTTCAGAGCTTGCCAGCCAGCGCAACCGCAGCATCAAGGTACGCATCGGGCAACCCATTACGGTGGAGATGCAGGAGGAACAGGAAACCCTGGAAGAGTTTGCCGAATTGCTCCGCCGCAAGACCTACATCCTGTCGCATGCGTACGAAAAGGAACGGCTGATCGACCAGCTCCCCGGCACGATTAAAATCCCCAAAACCCCGAGGCGGATCGCTTCTGCGGTGCGCACGGAGGTCATAGAAGGTGAAATAGAAAAACTCCGGGAGAAGGACTGCCGGTTGCTGCAAAGCCGCAATTACGAAGTGTTCCTTGCCCAGAAAAAAGACATCCCCTTTATCCTGCAGGAAATCGGCAGGCAGCGGGAGCTGACCTTCCGGGCCATCGGGGAGGGGACGAACAAATCGGTCGACCTCGACCGCTTCGATGAGTATTACCACCACTTGTTCCTCTGGGACGATGCCGAGAAAAAAATCGTCGGGGCCTACCGGATGGGCCTGGGTGCCGAAATCTTCGAGAAGTTTGGGATAGACGGGTTTTACCTCCAGGACCTGTTCCGGTTCGAACCCGAGCTATACCCCATGATGAGCCGTTCCATTGAAATGGGGAGGGCCTATATCATCGCGGAATACCAGCAACGCCCCATGCCCCTCTTCCTGTTGTGGAAGGGCATTGTGCACACCACCCTGAGGTTCCCGGAGCACAAATACCTCATTGGGGGGGTGAGCATCAGCAACCAGTTCTCCAACTTTTCCAAATCGCTGATGATCGAATTCATGAAGTCGAATTACTGGGACCCCTATGTGGCACAGTACATCCGGCCCAAGAAGGAGTTCAAGGTAAAGCTGAAGGATGCGGACAAAGAGTTCGTGTTCGATGAGGCCCGCGCCGACCTGAACAAGTTCGACAAGCTGATTGAAGAGGTGGAGCCCGGGAACCTCCGCCTTCCGGTGCTGATCAAAAAATACATCAAACAGAATGCCCGGGTGGTGGCCTTCAACGTCGACCCCCTTTTCAACAATGCGGTGGATGGCCTGATGTATATAAAAATCTCGGACCTCCCCGAGAGCACGGTTAAGCCGGTGATGGAAGAATTCCAGGCCGAGCTGGAGCGCAAGGTGGCCGAAGGGCAGGCAGGGGCCTGAAGGGGTGTGGCCCCTCCAGGCATAAAATCCCCTGAGCCCTGTACGGGTTGAGGTAAAAGGGTGCGCAGCCCCGGGTCAGAACCAGGGTTTGCGGCCCGCCTGATAGGTGTTGTAGAATTCCTCGTCGGATTTGGTCAGGTAGATGATCCCTTCAATAAGGCCCACCAGGGCGGTGGCCCATACCAGGAAAACCCCGATGCCGATACAGCTCAGCACGAAGCCCACAATGGAAATCACCAAAAGGATGATTCCCTCCTTCTGGTACCCCAGGACGAACTTGTGGACCCCGGCCCACCCGACTACGATGCCCAGGATGCCGGCCAATATTTTCTTGTTGTCGCCCCCGGCGCTGCGAAGGCCTTCCCGGAACTCCTCGGCCGTCTTTTTGGTTTCCTCCCGGAATTCACTTCCGGCTTCTTTGGCTTCCTCCTTGAATTCTTTGGCTTTTTCCTTTGCTTTTTCGAAGGTCTCCCTGGCTTCCCCCTTGAGCTCCTCGGCTGTTTCTTTGGCTTCTTCCTTGAATTCTTTGGCTTTTTCCCGGGCTTTGTCGAAGGCTTCTTCGGCCTGATCGCCCAAGTCTTTCTTTTCGTCTGACATGGTGGTGAATGATTGGTTGATTACCCCAACAATGTAGAAAAATATTTCTATTTCTGAAACCCCGTTTTGTACTTAACCGTTATTTAACCTGTCAGGGAAGGTGTAGCGGGAAAAGTCGGTAGGAGAGGGATAATGACCAGCTTAAAGTTACCGCCATTCCACCAGGGACAACCCCAGCCCCACGGTAAATTGCCGGTGGTTATAATCGATCAGGGTTTCCCCGTATCCCTCGAAGATTTCGAGATGCCCCCGGAGGAACCCATCGATGGGGAATACCCAGCCCAGGCGCAGGCTGCCCCGGTTGTCGGAACCGAACTTCAGGGAGTGCGTTCCCTCCAGGGTGATCAGGTGGCTTCCCAGCTGGCGGGTCACGATTCCTTCCATGCGGCCGTAATAGTCCCCGATCAGGGGGTTTTCATCGTCTGAATCCGCAAGACGGATCCAGGGCCTGAGGGTCACCTGCCAGTTTTCGCGTTCCATAGCCATATGGAAGATGATGCGGTTCCAGCTCCGGGACAGGGGGAGGGAACGGCCGTTGGACTGGTGGTTGAAAGACAGGCCTGCCATCCTGAGGTCAAAGCCCAGTAACGGGACCCTCATGCCGTAATTGAGGATCAACTCCGGTTCGTAGTTGGTTTCCCGGAAAGGGCGGGAAGTTTCCGCATTGTACACCTGCCAATGGGACTTCTGGGTATAGGCTACCCATAAATCGAGGTTCCTCAGGAAGAAGCTCCTGACGATTTTGGTCTTGAAGCTGATCTGGAAGCGCAGTTCCGTGGCATTGAGGTCCAGGGGGGATTCTAAGACATACTCGGGGTTAAAACTCGCCGGCTGCCGGTTGGTATCGGAGGACCACCGGGTGAACATGATGTAGGTGGGTTTGTACGGGGTGATCCGGAAGTTCCCGAGGTAGTGTTCCGGATCGATTTCCCAACGCTCCGAAAGGGTTTGGAAGAGGCTGTCCCTCCCAAAAAAGGGTCCGTACTTGCCCTGGGCGAGGCTGCCTGCGCAGAGGAGCAGGGCAGGGATCAACAGGATATTTTTCATAAAGGCAGATACCACTTGCGGCCCTGGCCGGGCAGCTTAGTTTCCTGAAAGATAGGAAAAGTGCTCCTTAATCTTCGCTACCACGGTGCGCGCCAGTTTTTCCTTGCTTTCCAGGGTCCACCCTGCGATGTGCGGGCTCAACAGGACGTTCGGGGCCTCGATAAGGTACCGGAAGGCCTCCGGCATTTCCCCTTCCTTAAAGAGCGATTCAAAGGAGCTTTTTTCGTACTCGAGCACATCGAGCCCGGCCCCCAGGACCTTCCCTTCGCGCAACGCCTTTACCAGGGCTTCGGTGCGCACGCATTTCCCCCGGGCGGTATTCAGGAGCCAGAAGGGTTTTTGGAAGGCGTTGATGAAGGCTTCATCGACCATCCCGAGGGTATCCGGGGTTTCCGGGACGTGGAGGCTCACCACATCGGCTTTTTTCCGCAGTTCCAGGATGCCCACCTGCCGTGCATCCTCGTTGCCGACCCCCCCGACAATATCGTAGCAGATCACCTCGGCATCAAAACCCCGCAGGCGCCGGGCAAAAGCCTTCCCCATGTTTCCATACCCAATGATCCCGATCGTTTTCCCCTCGATTTCGCAGCCGCGGTTTTCCTCCCTTCGCCAGAGTCCCCTGCGCACCTCGGCATCGGCGGTATGCAGCTTGTTGAACAGGGCGAGCAGCATGCCGAGCGTATGTTCGCCCACCGCGGTCCTGTTTCCTTCCGGGGCAGCCGCCAGGAAGATCCCTTTTTGGCGGGCGTAGGCCACATCGATGTTTTCCAGGCCCGCCCCAACCCGCCCGATGAATTTCAGATCGGTCGCCCGGTCGAGGAGCTCCCGGTCCACGGGCATCCGGCTGCGCAATACCAGTCCCTGGTAGTGCCCGATTTTCTCAAGGATGGTTTCGCGGGTGCCGGTGTAGTCGAGGTGGTTCTCGAAACCGAGCTGTTCCAGCCCCTGCAGCAGGAGGGGGTGGTTTTCGTCGAGGTGGAGTACTTTTGGGGTTGACACAGCGGTATGGGTTTTACGCCTGCCGGGCCCTATCCGATGCCCAGCAGCAGTTTGGCGATCCAGAAATAGATCAGGATGCCGAAAATATCATTACTCGTGGTGATGAACGGCCCGGTGGCAATGGCCGGGTCGATGCCCCTTCGGTGCAGGAAAAGGGGGATAAAGGTGCCCACGATCCCCGCTACGACAATCACGGCAATCAGCGAGATCGAAATGGCAAGCGCCGTCGGGAGGTTTCCCTTCCAGAACCAGGTAAAGAGCAGCAATACGGCTGCCAGGATGAGCCCGTTGAGGGCTGCCAGCATCATTTCCTTCACCAGCCTGTGGGCAATGCTCCCCTTGAGGTCGTCGTTGGCCAGGCCCTGCACGATAATGGCGCTCGACTGCACCCCCACATTCCCCGCCATAGCAGCGATCAGAGGGGTGAAGAAAAAGAGGATGGCATGCTGGCTGATCAGGGACTCAAACCCCCCCATAATGGCGGCCGCCCCGACCCCGCCGACCAGGCCCAGGAACAACCAGGGCAACCGGGCCCGCGTGAGCTCCCAGATACTGTCGTCGGCTTCTACGTCCTGGGAAATCCCCGCCGCCAACTGGTAGTCCTTGTCGGCTTCCTCCCGGATCACATCCACGATATCGTCAATGGTAATGCGGCCCACCAGGCGCCCGATCTCGTCCACCACCGGGATGGCCTCCAGGTCGTACTTCGACATGATTTTGGCCACCTCTTCCGGTTTTTCGTTCACATTCACAAAATCCACTTTGGGGATGTAGACCTCCTTGATAGGCGCCTTGGTAGAGGCGGTGAGCAGGTCTTTCAGAGACAGGCGCCCTTTGAGGATGCCCTCGTCGTCCACCACGTAAATGGAATGCACCCGGGTGACGTTTTCGGCCTGGTGCCGCATTTCCCGCACGCAGGTCAGTACCGTCCAGTTCTCGTTGACCTTTACCAGCTCCTTGGCCATAAGCCCCCCTGCCGAATTCTCATCGTAGCGAAGCAGGTCCACGATGTCGCGGGCATGTTCCCGGTCGGTGATTTCCGAAATGACCTCCTGCACGATTTCCCTGGGGAGTTCGGCAATGATGTCGGCCGCGTCGTCCGTATCGAGTTCCTCCAGCTCCCCGGCGATTTCCTTTGAGGAGAGGTTGCCCAGGATGGCTTCGCGCACATCTTCATCCAGTTCGGTAAGGACATCGGAAGTTTTGCCGCTGTCGAGGAGTTTGATCAGGTAGGTGGCCTGGTCCTCATTCAGTTCATTGATGATCTCGGCGATATCCGCATAGTGGACCTCCTCCATCATGGTGTGGAGGGCGTCTTCCTGGCGGTTGTCGATGAGCTGTTCGATTTCACTGAGCAGCTCCTCGGTGAGTTTAAACGGTGTCATCCGAGATTCTCTTTGAAAGTGCGATGAATTCTGAAACGCCCAGTTGTTCCGGGCGCCGGTCAAAGATAGCATCTTCTTTTAGAATATCGGAGAGGCCAAGGCCCTTAAGGCTGTTGCGGAGGGTTTTACGACGCTGGTTGAAGGCCGTTTTCACCAGGCGGAAAAAAAAGGCTTCATCCAGGCCCGGCAGCGTAATGGCTTTCCGGTTCAGGCGCAGGACGCCCGAGTCGACTTTTGGGGGAGGGTGGAATACGTGGGGGGGGACGGAAAAGCAATAGGTAGCCTCGTAATAGGCCTGTACCAGGACCGAAAGGATGCCGTAGGCCTTGCTTCCGGGTCCTGCACAGATGCGTTCGGCAACCTCTTTCTGGAACATCCCGCTGAATTCAGGGACCCGGGCGCGGGCTTCCAGCAACCGGAAGACAATTTGGGTGGAAATATTATAGGGGAAATTCCCCGTGATGGCGAAGGGTTCCCCCTGGAAAAGGCCTTCCAGGTCCATCTTGAGGAAATCGGCCTGCAGGACTTCGAACCTGCGGTAGGCGAGCTCCTGCTCTGCAAGGCCGGGGAGGAAGGAATGCTGCAGGAAGGCCGCAGATTCCGGGTCCAGTTCCACCGCCAGGAGGTTCACGGGGCGTTCCAGCAACAGGCGGGTCAATACCCCGGTGCCCGGGCCGATTTCAAGGACATTTGAAGTAGCCTCCAGGGTGAGGGTGCCGGCAATCCTGCGGGCGATCCCAAGGTCGGTCAGGAAATGCTGGCCGAGTTGTTTTTTGGGGCGAACCCCGGCAGGGTCCTTGTTCACCTTGGGTTTTCTCCCGGACGACCTGTCGCTTTTATGTCTCATAAGGCAATATTTCCCGTTGGGAGGTACACCCAGGCCCGGTTTCCTGAGGCCAGTTCAAGGAGGGCCCTTCGGTACAGGGGCCCTTCGTAGGCATCTGCCTTCCGGAGCTCCCCTTCCGTGAGGAGCAATAGGCGGCCGGCGACCTGACCGTTTTTGGCCCGGGCGGGCAGCAGGCCCGGATAGGTCCCCACCACCATGCCCTCGTGCTTTTCATACCCGGGGAGGACATCGGATTCCCCTTGGGGCAGCCGGCCGAAAACCGCCTGCTGCACCCCGCCCTCCAGGAGGGTGCCATAGGCAAAGAGCCGTTCCCGCGCTTCCGCCATCAGTGTTCGCTGAGGAGTTCCAGTTCGGTGCGGAAGGCCAGGCACTGGTCGCCGAAGCGTTCTTCGCTTTCCCGCCTCAGGCGGGGGGCGTCTTCCCGGTAATACCGGTCGAGGAGTTCCCGGTGCTCCGTCCGGTACTGGACGGCGTAGGTAACCCCCCCGGCCTGATCTTCCGTAAGGACCCGGCAAAGCCGGGCCTCAATGAATTTTCCGGTGGCAAGCATTTGCGGGATGTGGGTTTGCTGCATCCATTCCAGCCAGGCATCCCGGATGGGGTCAGCGACATGGACGGTTACATTGTAGATATACATGGTCGGGATATTAAACTTAAGGGTTACTGGACCGGGTCGCCCCGGAGGATTCGGAATTGTTTTCGGGCTTCGGGGAAATAATAGCTGTCCTGGTATCGAAACAGGATTTCCTGGTACTGCTCCATGGCTTTTTCGGGTTCCCCCAGGCGGGTGCGGTAGAGTTCCCCCAGGGCAAAATGCGCATCGTCGGCCAGGATGTCCTGCCCGTAGAATTCAATGATTTTAAGGTAGCTTAAGCGGGCCCCGGAATAGTCCCCTTCGGCCTCCAGCAGCCTTCCCTGCATCAGCAGCGCTTCATCCTCGATGCGCTCTCCCTTGTGCTGCTGCAGCAGCTCATCGAGCAGGGCCAGGGCTTCCCCGCGGTTCTGCTGGTAGGCCAGCAGGTCGGCACGGGCGTATTTTCGCAGGGCTGCCCGGGTGGAATCTTCCAGGGAATTGTCGGAAATAACCAGGCTCAGCTGCATGGCGTCGTTGGCGATGAGCTGGGAGGTGGAATTCCTGAGCACCTTCAACTGGGTCTGGGCCCACTCGAAGTCGCCTTTGTAAAAGCTGGTCTGGGCCACCTTGAAGCGGGCCTGTTGCCCCATCACGTCGTTTTTCAGGAGTTTCTGTACCTGGGAGTAGAGGATCAGGGCCTCGTTGAACGCCTGCGTGTACACCAGCACATCCCCCAGGGTGGTTTTCAGGTAGCCCTCCGTGTAATTCGGGATGGGAAGTTCCAGGCTTTTCTTTAGGATGGCAATGGCTTCCCCGGGCGTCCCCAGTCGGAAGGTAAGGAAGTTGGCGTAGCTGATCTGCAGTTGCAGGGTGCCGGGGTTGTACCCATACGCCTCCATGAGGTCTTCATAGGTATTCTGCACCTGTTTCAGGTTGGGGTCCGGGCGTTCCTCCAGGGTGATGTCGAGCAGGTGGAGTTGGGCGTTGAGGCGGGCCACGGGGTCCGAACTTTCCTTTACCACGAAATCGAAGGCAGCCCGTGCCGCACCAAAATCGCCGGCGCTTTCCGCCATCCGGCCCAGGGAGGAGAGCCGGTCCAGGCCGCCTCCTTCCAGGCGCCGGTAGAGCGCTTTTTCCTGTACCAGGGCACTGCCAAATTGCTGTTGGCGCACGAAGAGCCAGCTGAGGATTTCATTCCACAACGGATCCGGGTTTTCCTGGGCCCTGCCCAACAGGGCCTGTTTTAACAGCACATTGTTTTCTGCCCCGGGGTCTGTGGAGACGAAATCTTCCAGGATGCGAAACACATTGGGTTTGATGGCTTCCCGTTCGGCCATCAGGTCGAGGTAGGCCCCGAACATGGCCCCAATATTCCCCTGTTCCCCATAAATGCGGGCTACCTGGGTATTGTAATCCAGTTCGGGGTTAAGTTCCATGGCCCTCTGATAGGCCCGGAGGGCGTAATCGAGCAGGGTGTAGCGCTGGAATTTAAAGCCCAGCATATACCCGTAGCCCGGGTTGGCCTCTATGAGTTCCAGGCCGCTTTCGTACCACCGTTCCGCTTCCTGCGGGTCTCCTTTCAGGAAATGGGTATACCCCAGGTCGATGTAGGTGGTGGGGTGGGCCGACCCGGTTTCAATCCGGGCCCGGAGCAGGGAAATCGCCTTGTCGTACTGCTCGAGCTGGTGGTAGCAACTGACCAGCTGCTCCAGGTATTCCATCCGCCGGGGGTTGGCGCTCACCAGCTTTTCGTAAAAAACCACCGCCTTGTCGAATTCCCCGTCGGCGTAATACTGTTTGGCCAGAAAATCCTGCTGCCCCTGCAAGGGCGCCAGGGCCAGGAGGAAAACCAGTAAGGTAAGGACGCGCTTCACAGCAGGGCTTTTCGCAAAGATACGAACTTGAAGCCCTGCCCGGCGTTAAGATTCTCAAAAGGGCGGCCCCTGCCTTACCCGATGCGGTCGAAGCCCGTGTACGGCACCAGGACTTCCGGGATGCGGATCCCTTCGGCATCCTGGTAGTTTTCCAGGATCCCGGCCAGGATCCTGGGGAGGGCCAGGGCACTGCCGTTGAGGGTATGGGCCAGTTGCGGCTTGTTCCCGGAATCGCGGTAGCGCAGTTTCAGCCGGTTGGCCTGGAAGGCTTCGAAATTGGAAACCGAACTGACTTCCAGCCAGCGCTCCTGGGCGGTGGAATACACCTCGAAATCGTAGGTGAGGGCCGAGGTGAACCCAAGGTCTCCCCCGCAGAGCCTGAGGATGCGGTACGGCAGCCCGAGGGCATCGAGGATGCCCTTTACATGTTCCACCATGGCCTCGAGGGCTGCATAGGAATTTTCCGGTTCTTCCACCCGCACGATTTCCACCTTGTCAAACTGGTGCAGGCGGTTGAGGCCGCGCACGTGGGCCCCGTAGCTTCCCGCTTCCCTCCGGAAACAGGGGGAATAGGCGGTGTATTTTACGGGGAGTTCCGACCGTTCCAGGATGACGTCCCGCAACAGGTTGGTCACGGGGACCTCAGCGGTGGGGATCAGGTACAGGCCGTCTTCCGGCACCTGGTACATCTGCCCTTCCTTGTCGGGGAGCTGGCCCGTGCCATATCCCGATGCTTCGTTGACGAGGTGCGGCACCTGGAGTTCCTGGTACCCGGCCGCGGTATTGCAGTCGAGGAAATAGGAGATCAGGGCGCGTTGCAGGCGGGCCCCCCTGCCCTTATAGACCGGAAAGCCGGCCCCGGTTATTTTTACGCCGAGTTCAAAATCGATCAGGTCGTACTTTTTTGCGAGTTCCCAATGGGGCAGGGCCCCTTCGGGCAGGCTGGGGATCTTCCCCGACTCGAAAATGGTTTCATTGTCTGCCTCGCTTTGCCCCGGCCGAACGGAAGCGTGGGGGATGTTGGGCAGCAGGTAGAGGGTTTCCTGCAGGGCTTCTGCCGCTGTTCCCAACTGGTCCTGCAGCTCCTTTGCCAATTCCTTCAGGCGCGTGGATTCTTCCCGGAGCGCCTGGGCTTCTTCCCCTTTTCCGGATTTGAAAAGCACCCCGATCTCCTTCGACAGCCGGTTGGCCTCGGCCAGGGTTTGGTCCAGGCGGGTTTGCAGGTTCCGGCGCTCCTGGTCCAGTCCCAGGGCTTTGGAGAGCAGGGGGCGGGCATCAAGGCCCCTTTTGTCAAGGGCGTTGGCCAGTGCTTCGGCTCCTTCGCGGATGGATTGTAATGGCAGCATGGTGTTCAACGGTTTCGGCCCCAAAGGTAGCGACAAATCGCCAATTGTTAAAGGGGGATTATTCCCCGGAAGGCGGGTTGCCAGCATGCATGCGGGCAGGGGAGGGAAGGATCCAGGGGTGGTGCCTCCAGGGGTCCCAGGGTTCAGAAGCCAGGTCCGTTTCCGGGTCGATAAGGGGGGCCGGGGCATGGTCGTTGACCTGTACCCGGCCCTCGGCATACACCGCCACCTTTTGCCCCTTCGCGGCGTAGTGTCCTTTGAGGATTTGGGCGAATTGCCAGGCGAAATCGGGGTAAGCCGCGACCTTCCGGACCTGTTTGGGGGTCACCCAGTCTGCGGGGGAAACCCGCCAGGATTCGCCGGTCTCCCGGTCAACCACCCTGAACCGGACGTTGCCGCTGCGCACGCGCAGCATCATGCGCCAGCTGAGCCGGTGCCCCTCTTCGGTCCATAGCACATTCCCCTCAATAAAGTGGTGCCTGACGGGCAGGACTACCTGCACGATAAAATACAGGCTGAGGATTAGGGTGGCAGCCCCGGCCCAGCGGGGTTTTTTGAAGGGTGGGGGAACAGGGTTTGGTTTCCTGCGGAAAAAGATACTGCGCAGGGTTTCCCCCTCGAAGAAAAAGACCGTAAAGGCCAGGGACAGGAAGGGGAAGATACCGATTTGGAAGACGATGGAATTGAAGCCATGGAAAAACAGGGAGGCGGCAAAAGCCGCTTTGCGGGTGGGCTTAAAAAGCAACAGGGGGATGACGAGGAAATCGAAGGCAATCCCGAAAAACCCGATGGCCTGGTGGATCCGGGGGTCCTGGAGCAGCGACCCGATCAGGACATAATCCTTTTTCGGTTCCATGAGCCGGGCAATCACGCTGAAATCGAACCAGTCGCCATACAGCTTGGCGATGGCGGCATAGGTGTAGACGACCAACAGCTGCCCGATGACGACCCATTTCACCAGGGCGTACATATGGTGTTCCCTCAGGGCCGGGTTCCTGCGGCTGTCGAGGCTGAAGTCGCGGTGGGCCGGGAAGAAACACATCAGGGCGCTTACCAGGACCAGAAGGTAATAGTGGTTGTTGTAGGAGGTTTTCTGCATCAGGTAGGCCCCGGTCCATAGCAGGGTGAAGGCAGCCATGCTCAGGCGGTACCGGTACCCCAGGGTGACCGCGATGCCCAGGCAGCCCATCAGGAAAAAGTAGAGGTACATCCCGGGCCCGGCAAGGGCTTGCAGCCATTCAAACCCGATAAAGGGAAAGGTGTATTCGGGTTCTGCCAGGTTGGTCCGCACCCAGCCGGTGGCCAGCGCCCCGAAACATTCCAGGCTGATCAGGATGCCAAAAAAAACCCGGAAAAGGATCAGCGGGGTGTTGTCGATGCGCGAAAAAAGCAGGCGGGTCATGGCCGTTTTCCGATGAGCTCCCGTGCCCGGGCCTGGTCGCGGCCCAGTTGGGCTTTCAGCGCCTCCAGGGAAGCGAACTTTTGTTCATCCCGCAGGCGGCTGAGCAAATGGACCCTGAGGGAAGCGCCGTAGAGGTCGCCCCGGTACTCGAAAAAATGGACCTCGATGTGCTGGCGGCTGCCGTCTACGGTGGGGTTGGTGCCGATGTTCATCATCCCGAAGACCTCCCGTCCGCCAAGGTCACAGCGGATGAGGTATACCCCCCCCGCGGGGATGAGCTTGTAGTCGGCCCCGACCTTCAGGTTGGCCGTGGGGAACCCCAGGTCGCGCCCCAGGCCTTTGCCCCGCTCCACGGTGCCGGAGAGCATATAGGCATAACCCAGGTAGGCGTTGGCTGTTTCAAGGTCCCCGGCTTCCAGGGCGGTTCGGATCTTGGTGGAGCTTACCGAGACCTCGTCGACCTCCTGGGCCGGGATCTCTTCCACTTCAAACCCGAGGAGGTTCCCGAAACTCCTTAAATCTTCAATACTCGCATTGCGGTTCCTCCCGAACCGATGGTCGTAGCCGATGATCACCTTTTTGGCCTGCAGCCTGCCGACCAGGATATCGCGAACAAATTCCGTGGCGGTAAGGCGGGAAAATTTTCTGGTGAAGGGATGTATGACCAGGCGGTCAAGGCCGAGCTGGCCGAGGATGTCGGACTTCTCCTCAATGGTGTTCAGGAGTTTGATCTGCCGGTCTTTCTGGAGGACCATCCTGGGGTGGGGGAAAAAGGTGAGCAGGGTTGCCTGCAGGTGCAGCCGCTGTCCTTCCTCCATGAGCCGTTCCAGGATCCTGCGGTGCCCGATGTGTACCCCATCGAATGTTCCAATGGTGACGATACTGGGCTGCGGGTTGTCGTAGTTGGTAAGACCTTGAACGGTGATCACGTATACAAAATAATAAAAAGGCGTATTTTGTGCAGCAAATGCCGGTTAATGAAGACAAAGTTACGTCTTGTTCTTTCAATTCCCTTACTTTTTGCCTGTTTATCTTTGAGCGCCCAACAGACCGGTATCTATTGGGAAAACAGTGTCCAGGTACAGGCCCGTCCCACCCTTTCCGGCCGGGTCCTCAAGCCCCGGTCGGCCCAGGCGTTCGTGCTCAGTGAAACGCCTTTCCGCAGACAACTCGAAGCCCTTCCACCCGGTGGGATGGGTGAAGTGGTCCTGTCTTTCCCCGATGCCTCCGGAAGGCTGCAAAACTATCGGGTTCGGGAGAACCCGGTGATGGCCCCTGAGCTCCAGCGGCGGTACCCGGGCATCCGTTCCTTTATCGGGTACGGGATGGAGGGCAACCCGGCCCGGGTCCGGTTCAGTTTCTCACACAAGGGGCTGCAGGCCACCGTAACTGACCCCTCCGAAAACCAGACCCTGTATTTGGAAAAGGACCCGGACCGGCCGGGCACCTACCTCTTGTTCGCCCGGTCAGCCCTCCAACCCACAGAACAGGGGTGGAAGTGCAAGACGCCCTCAGAAACCGGCAAGGACCTCCCCCCGGCCACTGCGGCGCAACTGGTGGACGACCAGCAGCTCAGGCGGTACCGCGTGGCCATTGCCGCCAGCGGCGAGTACACACAATACCACGGGGGTACGGTAGCAGATGCCCTTGCCGCCATCAATGCCACCCTGACCCGGGTCAATGAAGTCTTTGAGCGGGACCTCGCCATAGCCCTGGAACTCGTCCCCGATAATGACCGGGTCATTTTTACGGACCCGGAAACGGACCCATTTGAATCCAGCCCCAACAGCGAGGTACAACAGGCACTGGACTCCCTCATCGGGGCCCCGGAGTATGACCTCGGCCACCTCTTCGACCAGGGGGGCGACTCCGGGAATGCCGGCTTTATCGGATCGGTCTGCGTCGATGGCCGCAAGGGAAGTGCCTTTGCCCGGAACGTAACGCCCGAAGGGGACCGGTTCGACCTCGACTTTGTCGCCCATGAAATGGGCCACCAGCTGGGGGCGAACCACACCTGGTCGTTTCAGTCGGAGGGCACGGGGGTACAGGCCGAGCCAGGCAGCGGGTCCACCATCATGGGGTATGCCGGGATCACCCAAAATGACGATGTGCAATCGGTGGGCGATGATTATTTCCATTATTACAGCATCTTGCAGATCAGCCAGTACGTTTCGGGCACCAGTTGTGCGGCCCTGACCCCCCTGGCCAATACCCCCCCGGTGATCACCCCGGTCCCCGATTTTGTGATCCCCCGGGGGACGGCTTTCGTCCTGGAAGGGGCCGCCACGGATGCCAACCCGACAGACGTCCTTACCTATGCCTGGGAGCAGATCGATGACGGCGTCGTCACCCGGGACTCTTTTGGCCCGGAGAATCCGGCGGGGGCAAATTTTCGCTCGCGCAGGCCCGTGACGGAGCCCAGGCGGTTTTTCCCCCTGCTCAGCCGGGTGGCCTCGGGCAACCTCACCCAGACCGACCCCCTGCCGGGAACGGCATGGGAAACGGTCGCCACCATTGGGAGGGAGCTGAATTTTGCACTGACGGTCCGCGACAATGCCCCCGGGGGCGGGCAGGTCACCTCTGAAGTGTCGACCGTTACCGTCAGGGAAGATGCGGGCCCGTTCCGGGTGCTCTCCCAATCGCAGGCGGAAACATTCGAAATGGGGAGCGTGCAGGAGGTATCCTGGGATGTGGCCGGCACCGGTGGCGCCCCCATCAATGCCCAGTTGGTGGACCTCTACCTGTCCGCTGACGGAGGGCTGAGCTTCCCCCTGAAGATCGCTTCCAACCTTCCGAATACCGGATCGGCCCGCGTGCAAATCCCCAGGGTGCCCACCCCCTCCGGGCGGTTTGTGGTCCGGGCAGCGGATAATATTTTCTTTGCGCTGAATAGTACGGATTTCGAAATCGCCGAACGGCCGTTCCTCCTGTATTTCGATGCCCTGCAGGCCCAGGCCTGCCAGCCTTCAGATGCCGTCTTCGATTTTACCTACCAGACCTTCGGGGGCTTTGAGGAGCCTGTGGCCCTCGGCGTTACCGGCCTTCCGGAAGGCCTTCAGGCAACCTTTTCCGTAGATACCGTGCAGGTCGATGACACCCGGTTACGCCTCACCCTGAGCAATACCGACTCCGTGCCTGCGGGAACCTATCCGTTCGAAGTTATCGGAATCGACGGGGTTACAACGGTATCGGTCCCTTTGGAAGTGCGCCTGGGCAGCGGGGCTTTCCGGCCGGCAACGCTGCTTTCCCCGGCGGATGCGGCCGAGGAAGTGGGGCTCTTTCCGCTGCTTGAGTGGGAAGGGGCAACGGAGTATACCGCCTATGACCTGGAACTGGCCACAGAGCCTACATTTGCCAGCCCGATCGCCAGCCAGCGCGTTTACACTACGAGTTATGCGCCGGGACGGCTGCAGGAAAACACGGTGTATTTCTGGAGGATCAGGCCCCTGAACGCCTGCGGCGAAGGGGTTTTCGGCACCCCGTTCAGTTTCAGCACCTTGCAGTCCGATTGCAAAACCCTCACTGCCTCAGGCCTGCCGGTACCGATCCCGGCCACGGGTACGCCAACGGTGACCGCCTCCCTGACCATCCCCGACAACCGGCCCCTGTTAGGGGTGAAGGTGAACCTCGAACTCACCCACAGCTACCTGGCCGACCTCGTGATCAGCCTGACCTCCCCCCAGGGGACCCGTGTGACCCTTGTCTCGAACGCCTGTGGGGAGGCCAACGACATCAATGCCACCTTCGACTCAGAGGCACCCCCTTTCGTATGTGCCAACAACCCCGCTATTTCCGGGACCGTAAGGCCCTCGGGTTCCCTGAATTCCTTTGTGGGGGAATCCAGTTTTGGGGAATGGGTCCTCACCATCGAAGACGGGGCCGACAATGACGGGGGGCAACTCCTGGGCTTTTCCCTTGAATTATGCGTGGAAGGCGCCTTCAGGCCCGACGAGGATGGCGATGGGGTTTTCGATGACGGCGACGACCTGTGCCCGGGCACGCCCCCCGGGGCTGAGGTGGACGCCAATGGCTGTGAGGTACTGCGCTTCCCATCGGACCGGTTTGAAATTTTGGTGTCGACGGAAAGCTGTATCGGGGCAGGCGATGGTTCTATAGCGGTAACCGCTTCTCAATCCTTTGACTATAGTATAGCGGTAACGGGCAACGGCACCAACCTGTCGGAGGGCTTCACCACCACCTACGACGTTGAGGGGCTGCGCCCGGGATCCTACGAGGTGTGCCTCGGGGGCAGCGACGGGGCCAACGCATATGAGCCCCAGTGTTTCCAGGTAGTCATCGGCAGCCCTGATCCGTTGAGCGTGCAGGCCTTTGCCGCCCCGGACTACTCCTCGGTGGAACTGCTGCTCGACGGGGCGGAATTGTTTGAAGTAACCCTCAATGGCAACTCCCGGACGGTTAAGGGTCCGGTGTTTACCCTGGAACTGGAAAAGGGGTTCAACCAGCTAAGGGTAGAAGGTATTCCCGCCTGCAGGGGATCTTATGAAGCGGAATTCCTTCGGGCCGATCAACCCCTGCTATCGCCCAACCCTTTTACCGAAGCCCTGGAACTCATTGTCCCCAGGCCCGATGGACCTGTGGATATTGCGGTTTTCAACGCTGCCGGCGCACTGGTCTGGAAGGGTCGACGCCTGCCCGACTCGGACGCGAGGGTACGCCTGGAGCTTGGGGCATTACCCACAGGCCTGTACCTGTTGCGGGTCACCCAGAAGGGCAGGGAAACCACCTATAAAGTCTACCGCGAATGAGAAATATCCTGTACATGGGCCTGTGCTTGGCCCTTTTGTGGGGGTGTGGCAAGGATGACCCGCCGGCAGCCCCGGGTCCGGTGAGCCCGGTCTTCCCGGGCAACAACTCCCTTTGCGTTACCGGGGTTTCCGTTAGCGAGACCACCAGCGAGGTAACCTTCAGGTGGCAGGCATCCTCCAATGCCGACCGTTATGAAGTGGTCGTAACCCACCTGGGGACGTCAAACACCCAGCGGCAGGTGACCTCCGGGCTCAGCCTGGCGGTGGTCCTGCAGAAAGGGACGCCCTATTCCTGGCAGGTGACGGCCATCAACCAGGAAAGCGGGAAGGAAACCCCCGGCCCGGTCTGGCAGTTTTTCAATGCGGGCGCTTCCCAATTCTATCCCCCCTTCCCGGCACGGGTACTTGAACCGGCCTCGGGGGCTTCCGTGCTGCCCGACAGCGAGGGGCAGGTCCTGTTGCGGTGGGAGTTGGCCGATGTCGACAATGACCTGAGGGAAAGCGAGGTGTATCTGGGGGAAGACCCTTCTGCCCTCACCCTGATAACGACCCTGAACCATCCGGCAAGCCAATTCAGGGTGCCGGTAACCCCGGGCGGGGTGTATTACTGGCAGGTCCTTTCCCGGGATGCCCGGGGAAATACTTCCCTGTCGGGATTGTACTCCTTCCGCGCCCTCTGATCAGGTACCGTTAAAGGTATTCATGGTCAGGCCCGGGCCTGCCAAAACGAAAGACCGGATCAGCTCGCAGCTGCGCCGGAGCCTTTCCGGGAGGGTTTCCTTTTCGGTTTCGTTCCAGTTGCCCAGCACGTAGTCGACCTGCTGTCCCTTGTTGTACTCCGCCCCGATCCCGAAGCGGAACCTTGAATATTCAGTAGTGCCGAGCACCTGCTGGATGTCCTTCAGTCCGTTGTGCCCGCCGTCGCTGCCCCGGGTTTTCAGGCGCAGGGTCCCGAAGGGGAGGTTGAGGTCATCGGTGACCACAAGCAAATGTTCCAGCGGGATTTTTTCCTTTTCCAGCCAGTATTTTACGGCCTTCCCGCTGCGGTTCATATAAGTGGAAGGTTTCAGGCACAGGATTGAACGCCCCTTGAGCCGAAACTGGCCTACTTCGCCAAGGCGGTCTGGTTCAAAGGAAAACCCGGCCTCCCCGGCAAGGAGGTCCAGGACCTGGAACCCGATATTGTGGCGGGTATGCCGGTATTCTTCCCCGATATTGCCCAGGCCGGCGATCAGGTATTTTTTCATGGCATCTTCTTCTTTCAAAAATGTGGGTCCCTGAGGGAACCACCGCGACAACCAACGGTTCAATGGAATTCGGTTTGGTTGAAGATAAAAAAAACATCCCCACCGAAAACCGGGGGGGATGCTTTAAAACGTAAGGGAACTGCCCTATTCGTTGGTTTCCTCTGCAGGAGCCTCGGCAACCTGAGCCTCAGCCCCGGTCTCTTCCCCTTCGGCCTCTTCTTCATCCTCATCGGCCACCAGTACAGCAGTACGGGCCATTTTCACCTGTACCACAACAGTACTGTCGGGGTGGAGGATGGTGAAATCGTCGCTTTTCAGGGATTCTACGGTAATGAGGTCCCCAATCCTGAGTTTGGAGATGTCCACATTGAAGAAATCAGGCAGCTTGGCCGGCAGGGCTTTGATCAGCAACTTGCGGTAGCGGAACAGCAGGCGCCCCCCGTTGCGCACCCCGGGGGAATTTCCCACCAGGCGCACCGGAATGTTCAGGGTCACCGGTTTGTCTTCGAACAGTTGATAGAAATCCACGTGCAGGATGCTGTCGGTTACCGGGTGGAACTGGATGTCCTGCATTACGGCGTTTACGCGGGTGCCGTTGTCGAGTTCAATGACCACGGTATGTGCATTGGGCGTATACACCAGGTCTTTGAATGACAGTTCTTCTGCTGAAAAGTGCAATGGTGCTTCCCCCCCGTATACTACGCAAGGGACCTTTCCAGCATTACGTAGGGCTTTACTCGATTTCTTGCCCACGCTTTCTCTTTGGGATCCTTTGATTGTAATTGATTTCATTATCTGGTTTGAATTAATAAATACTTATAAAATAAACTTGGAGGCGATGGAAGTGTTGTGGTGCACCCGGTGCATCACATCGGCGAACAAGTCCGCACAACTGAGGACCTCGATTTTTTTGCTCCCCGTTTTGACAGGGATCGAATCGGTGACGATCAATTGCTCCAGTTTTGAATTCTCGATGCGCTCCAGGGCATTGCCCGAAAGCAGCCCATGGGTCGTAATGGCCCGGACGCTGCGCGCGCCCCGTTCCATCATCAGGTCGGCCGCCCGGGTCAGGGTGCCCGCCGTATCGACCATGTCATCGACCATCACTACGTTTTTATCTTCCACCTCGCCAATGAGTTCCATGTGCTCAATGACGTTGGCTTTCGCACGCTGTTTGTAACAAATCACCACGTCGCTTTGCAGCGCCTTGGAATAGGCGTAGGCCCTTTTGGATCCACCCATGTCGGGAGAAGCGATGGTCAGGTTCTCCAGGTTCATTTTTTTAAGGTAGGGCAGGAAGAGGGTGGAAGCGAATAAATGGTCGACGGGTTTTTCAAAAAAGCCCTGGATCTGGTCGGCGTGCAGGTCCATGGTAATGATGCGGGTAGCCCCTGCAGCCTCCAGCATTTTCGCGACCAGTTTTCCGGCGATCGGGACCCTTGGCTTGTCTTTGCGGTCCTGGCGGGCCCATCCGAAGTAGGGCATCACCGCGGTGATGTGCCTGGCGGAGGCGCGCTTGGCCGCATCGAGCATCAGTAGCATTTCCATGAGGTTTTCCGGACCGGGATGGGTCGACCCGATCACAAAAATGCGGGCCCCCCGGATCGATTCCTCGTATGAAGGCTGGAATTCCCCGTCGCTGTAGCGGGAAATAATGACATTGCCCAGTTTTGCCCCATATGCCCTGGCGATACGTTCGCCAAGTTCCGTGCTCTGGGTGCAGGCAAAAATCTTCGGTTCCGGTACCGTGTACGACATACCTCTGGAAATCGATTAATCAGGTTCGCGAACTCCCTCATTTCAAAGGAGGTGCAAATTTAAACAATAATTTGGGTTGCTAAAGGATAATTGGGGGTAATTTGGAGGGGGAATTAAATTATTTTTTAGCTTTGCCCCCCGGTTCGTGCCTTCCCGATCCCCAAACCAGATGGTGGGTCCTGAGCGCACCGGACCAGGGAACGCCTCGGTGGCGGTCCCGATAGTCCCGATAGTTATCGGGAGGAGGTAGACGCGCTCCGAATTATAAATGCCTCGGTGGCGGAATTGGTAGACGCGCTGGATTCAAAATCCAGTGATAGCAA
>CAZIJW010000015.1:0-78864 GCA_964539905.1 uncultured Robiginitalea sp. | reverse complement strand
TATAGCATAAAAAAGTCCGCTATTTCTAACGGACTGCAAATGTAGATAATTATTTATTTAATCAAAATATTTTTAGAAAAATTTTAGGGCGTTCACCACCTTGGGTTTCCTTTTCTTTTTGACCAGTTTACGCTCCAGCGAACCGCAGGCGGAGTCGATTGCCTCCTCGAAAGATTTACACTGTTTTTTTACTATGAACACATCCTTTGGGACATGCACTTTTACTTCCGCCGTCTTGTTGTCTTTGGCGCTGGTGTTCTCCACTTTCAGGAATACATCGGCACTGGTGACGCGATCGTAGAAAAGGTCCAGTTTATCAAGCCGCTTCTGGACAAAATCGAGGAGTTTTTCATCGGCATTGAAGTTTACGGATTGGGTGTTTACCTTCATAAGCTGCTAGGTTTGAGGGTTACTACATGGTATCCCGCTTTTTGTTCCTCGGATGGGATTCCAGATGGATGCGCTTTAATTCGGCGATGCTGTTATGGGTGTACACCTGGGTGGAGGCCAGGGAAGCATGTCCGAGCAATTCCTTAACGGAATTCAGGTCGGCTCCCTGGTTCAGCAAGTGGGTCGCAAACGTATGCCGAAGAACATGAGGGCTCTTTTTCGCCTTCTGGGATACCTTACTAAGGTATTTGTTTATAATCCTATAAACAAGGGCTTCATACATTTTATTGCCCGAAGCGGTGAGAAAAAGGTAGGGGGAATCGATCTCGGGAAATTCCGTTTCCCGGGCCTCCAGGTAGCTTTCGCAAAGCGGGGCCAGCCCTGTGAGCAGGGGCAGGATGCGTTCTTTGTTGCGTTTGCCCAGCACCTTGACGGTTCCCGTATTCAGGTCCAGGTCGGCCACGTGGATCCCGATGAGCTCCGCCCTGCGGATGCCCGTACTGTAGAGCAGGTCTACCAGGAGGCGATCTCGAAGGCTTTCATACCCCGGTTCCTCCGGCCATTGGGAAAGGAGTTCCTGCATCTCGCCTACCGAAAAAGGGATTTCCACCTTCTTTTCAGCTTTCAGGGGCCGATGGGCGGCCAGGGGGCTTGCTGCAATCCGGCCCATGCGGACCAGGTACTTGTAGTAGGCCTTCAAAGAGGCGACTTTCCGGTTGACACTGCGGTTGGCACATCCTCCTTCGATCTGTGCGATGATCCAGCTGCGGATCACGCTGTAGGGCATGTCCTCCAGCGGTTCTTCCCCATGCGCGCCCTGGCAGAATGCCTGGAACTGCTCCAAATCCCGGAGGTAGGCCTCCACGGTGTGGGCCGAATACTTTTTCTCCAGGGCCATATAGTTTCGGAACTGCTGCAGCGACATCGCCTAAAGATACGAAAGCGGCATAAAAAAACCCGGAGTCCCTTTCGGGAATCCGGGTGTTATCGCAAACTAGCGGCCTGTCTAGATCTCTTCCTGATCCCTGAGGCGCTGGATATACTGAGCTTTGAGGTTTTGCTGGCGTTTTTCCACAGAGGGCTTGGTGAACTGCTGCCTTTTGCGCAGCTGCCGCATCGTGCCGGTTTTGTCGAATTTCCGCTTAAAACGCTTCAGCGCTCTATCGATGTTCTCTCCTTCTTTAACAGGTATAATTAACATAGGCTACCACCTCCTTTCATTTGGCATTCGGGCTGCAAATATAGGAGCATTCTTTCGAATTGCCCTAATCTTTCAGGATATTTTTTGCGATGACCACCTTTTGGATTTCTGTGGTCCCCTCCCCTATGGTGCACAATTTGGAGTCGCGGTAGAATTTCTCCACCGGGAAATCCTTGGTATACCCATACCCCCCGTGGATCTGGACCGCTTCGTTGGCTACCCTCACGCACACCTCCGAGGCATACATTTTGGCCATCGCGCTCAGTTGGGTTACCGGCTTGCCATTGTTTTTAAGGAAGGCAGCCTTGTGGACCAGGAGTTCCGCGGCCTCGATTTCCGTAGCCATTTCAGCAAGTTTAAAGGAGATGCCCTGAAACTGGCTGATGGGCTTGCCGAACTGCACCCGTTCTTTGGAGTATTTCAGGGCGGCCTCATAGGCTCCCTTGGCAATCCCCAGGGAGAGCGCCCCTATGGAGATCCGGCCCCCGTCGAGGATTTTCATGGACTGGATAAACCCTTCCCCTACCGGCCCAAGGCGATTGCCGTCAGGGATCCTGCACTGGTCAAAAACCAGTTCAGCAGTTTCACTGGCCCGCATGCCGAGTTTGTTTTCCTTTTTCCCGCTGCTGAAGCCCGGGGTACCCTTTTCCACCACAAAAGCGGTCATTCCCCGGCTGTCGCCTTTTTCACCGGTGCGGGCGATGACCACGGCCACATCTCCGCTGCGGCCATGGGTAATGAAGTTCTTTGCCCCGTTGAGGACCCAGTAGTCCCCGTCCCGCCTGGCCGTGGTATTCATCCCCCCGGCATCGGAACCGGTGTTGTGTTCCGTGAGGCCCCAGGCCCCGATCCATTCCCCCGAGGCCAGCCTGGGGATCCAGCGCTCTTTTTGCACTTCGTCCCCGAACATCAGGATGTGGTTCGTACAAAGGGAATTGTGGGCTGCAACCGACAGGCCAATGGAGGGGTCCACTTTGGAGATCTCCTCCAGAATGGCGATGTATTCGTGGTATCCCAGGCCCGAACCGCCCAGCGACTGGGGGACCAAAATGCCCATAAAGCCCATTTCCCCGGCTTTCCGCAAAACGTCCACCGGAAGGGTTTGGGCCTCGTCCCACTCCATCACGTGCGGCTGGATGTACTGCAGGGCAAAACTCCGGGCAGCCCCGGCGACCATGCGCTGGGTCTCGGGATACTCAAAATTTACAGGAGTTGATGTTTCCGTTATCATGGCAATTTTTTTAGAGCCCCAAATATAACGCAATTCTCCCAATTTTGTCGGCCGGGAACCCGGGCACCTGGAGCAACTCCTCCAGGCTGCTATAGGGACCCTGCCGATCCCTACGGGCGACAATGGCAGCGGCAAGGGGCCGGTTGATATAAACCAGGGAAGCTAGCTCCTCTGCAGTGGCCTCATTGAGCGCAATTTTCCGGATGGGGGGTGGGTCACCCAGGGGAAAGGCCCGAATGACCTCCCGGGCGACGGAAGCGTCCAACCCATAGACGTCGAGGAGTTGGGATTCGTGAACATACCCTCCCAGGGCCTCCCGGAATTTTACAATCCTTTTGGAAAGCACCGGGCCGATACCACGGACGGCTTCCAGCTCCCGGGCCGTAGCCCGGTTCAGGTCCACCCCGCCCATCCTTGCAGGCAGGCCCGACTTTGGACGGGGGAAAAGGAGGTATGGCTGCAGACGGCGTATGGTGCTATCGGGCAACCCGCTTATGTTGCGGAAGGTTTCCAGGTTTTCCAGGGTCCCGCCCCGCTCCCTGAAGGCGTAAAGCCGGTCCAGTGCCTCGGGGGGTATCCCGAGGAGGTACCCCCGGTACTCATCGATGCGGTTCGCATCCCGGGGTTGTGGCGACCGGTTTTTTTTCTCCCGTACCCGCTGTTGTTGCCTGAGGGAATCGATGCGGAACTGCCACACCGTATCCACCTCCAGGCTCCCGGGGGGCACCTGCGCCCGGTTCAGGCGTGAAACCCCATAGCCAAGCGCCTGCATCAGGGCCGTGAGCAGGAGAAAATAAAAAACCCCACTTCGCACTCCCGGGTGTTGCGCAAAGTGGGGTCCTGGTCGCCTCATGGCCCAAATGTAGGGGCCGGGGCTGTGGTTATCTTGCAGTCTGCTTCCTGAACAGTTGGTTGCTCTTCAGGCGCTTCAGGTAATCATCCAGGTCTTTACGGACCTCGCCCGACATAATATAAAGCCCGATGATGTTGGGGAAGGACATGGCAAGGATCATCATATCCGAAAAATCCAGCACAGCCCCCAGGCTCACGGAAGCCCCGATCACCACAAAGATGAGGAAGAGCATTTTATAGACCATTTCGGAACGCCTGCTTTTCCCAAAGAGGTACGTCCAGGCCCGCATCCCGTAATAGGACCAGGAAATCATCGTGGAAAAAGCGAACAGGAAAACAGCTACCCCCAGCACATAGGGGAACCAGGAGATGACGCTTCCAAAGGCATCAGAGGTCAGCTGCGCCCCGGCCATTCCTTCCACCTCGTGCATCCCGGTAAAAATCAGTACCAGGGCCGTAAGGGTACACACCACTACCGTGTCGATAAAGGGCTCCAACAGGGCCACAAACCCTTCCGAAGGCGGGTTATGGGTTTTTGCCGTACTGTGGGCGATGGCCGCGGAACCCACCCCGGCCTCATTGGAAAAGGCCGCGCGCTGGAAGCCGACCACCAACACCCCGATGATGCCGCCTTTAAGCGCCCCCGGGTTGAAAGCCCCTTCCAGGATGGCAGAAAAGGCAGGTCCGATATTTTGTATGTTCATAATGATAACGGCCAGAGCGGCGATGATGTAGATGGATGCCATCAGGGGCACCACCCGACCGGTGACATTGGCAATGCTTCGGATCCCCCCGATGATCACCACCCCCACCAGGATGGCCGTGACCACCCCGAACCAGAACCCATTGCCCTGCAGCACATGGAACTGCCCGGCCAATTGTTCAAAGGACTGGTTGGCCTGGAACATATTCCCACCCCCGAAGGAAGCACCCACGCAAAGCACTGCGAACACCCCGGCAAGGACCTTGCCCAGGCCCTTCATATTGCGCTTTTCCAGCCCGTAGCGAAGGTAATTCATCGGCCCCCCAAAAACCCTCCCGTCGGGAAGGATGTCGCGGTATTTCACCCCCAGGGTGCACTCTACAAACTTCGACGACATTCCCAGCAGCCCGCATACAATCATCCAGAAGGTCGCCCCGGCTCCGCCCAGGGAAACCGCAACGGCCACCCCGGCGATGTTCCCGAGCCCTACCGTCCCCGAAACCGCCGTGGCCAGGGCCTGGAAGTGTGTCACCTGCCCCGGGGCGTCCGGGTCGTCGTATTTTCCTTTGGCCAGGTCTATGGAATGGCGGAACCCCCGGAGGTTGATAAAGCCCATCCGGAGGGTAAAGAAGGTCGCCCCGAGCACCAGCCAGATCACGATGAAGGGGATCCCCTTGGTAATTGGGTCCCCATTCGGATGGGTCAGGGTTACGGGTTCATCATAGACAATATCCGCCAGGTAATGGGCCCCCTGCTCGATGACGTGTTCCGAGTTTTCTGAGTTGTAGATCACCCCCCCTTCTTTGACCAGGTGCCGGAGGGTGCCCCCGGCCAGGGCTGTAACGGTCAGGTCCGCCCCGCCGTCGCGGGATATGGTCGCAATCGGATCGCCCCTGCGGATGGTTGCCCCGTCGGGACGGATCCATTTTTTCAATACAAACCGGCCCTTGACCTCAGGGGACCAATCCGGGATGGGGATTCGCTTCTGGTCGGCATATACCTGTGGGTCATAAATCCCCGTAGCCGCAAACGGGTCCCAGAACAAAACAGCCCCCAGGGCCCCTACCGCCGGGGTCATGGCTCCGTTGAACACCTCCGCAATCGCTTCCGTGGGCACCGTATTCACCCGGGTCACGGTATTTCCCATGGCATCGGTAATCACCGCCGTATAGGGCACCCCCTCGGTAAGCCCCGTGGCCCTCTCGGAACTTAAGGAAGTATTCTGGTTACTCCACTTAAACGTGTAGGGGGGCCTTCCCCCGGAAACCTCCAAATGGATCACCCCGTCATTGATATTGCCCGAGGGGTTACTGATGGTTTCCTTTACCTTCAGCTCCTGGGCGGCCGTGGCCAGGCACAGGAAACTAAACAGGAGAACAAATACATGCTTCATATGGGTGGTTTGAGTTAGATAGTTTTGGTCTTAGGATGGGGCAATATCCTAAAAAAAAATTACCCCATCAAATTCTATCCCCCATAAAGCGGACAGAGGAGGCTCCCGGCAAGGGCCTCGGGAAATCGCTTAGGAACCTTCCCCCACAGGGGACCCCCCATAATAGACCAACGGAGCGCTACCCAATCCGGAACATTTCATTCAGTTTGCGGATCTGGTCGGAGCGCCCCAGGACAATCACTTTGCTCCTGGGCTGCAGGGGCATATCGGCCTCCGGGTTGATGATATATTTGCCATCGGGGGTGACATACCCGATGATGGTACACCCGGTTTTCCGCCTCAGGTCGAGGTCCCGGAGGGTATTGCAATCCAAATGATTGATAAAATCCTCAATGTGTACCTCCTCCAGGTTTGTGGTGTGTTCCCCTTCCATCGAAAGTTTATCCATAAAGGTAATCAGGTCGGGGAGGACCACCAGGGAAGCCATATGGTCGCCACCGATCTTGTCGGGCATGATGACCTTGTCGGCCCCGGCAAGTTGCAATTTTTTCTGGGAGCTGATCAGGGAGGCCCTGCTGATAATGAACAGGTCAGGGTTGAGCTGCCGGGCCGAAAGCACCACAAAGAGGTTGGCGGCATCGTCGGGCAGGGTGGCAATCAGGCTGCTGGCCTTTTGGACCCCGGCTGCGAGAAGGACATCGTCCTCGACGGTATCCCCTTCAAGGAATAGGATGTCATCCCCATTTTTCTCAATGATATCCCGGTCCTTTTCAATTACTACGAAAGGCTTGTTATAGGCTTTCAGGCGCGCCGCTGCCTGGGAGCCGTTGCGCCCGAACCCACAAACGATTACGTGGTTCTCCAAACGGTCGATCTGCTGTTTCACTTTTTTCTTTTTTAAGAGTTCCATGGAATTCCTGCTGAGCAGGTATTCGGTAATCACCGAAAGGGCGAAGGCAAAGATGAAAACACTGGAGGCGATAAGTACAATGGTAAAGAGCTGCTCCGTCGCGCTGAGGGGGCGGATTTCACGGAAACCCACCGTGGTTACCGTAATAACGGTCATGTACAGGGCGTCGATCCAGGAAAAGTCCGAAATATAGCGGTACCCCAGCACTCCCATAATCAGGACACTCGCCATCAGGAAGAGGGCCAGGTAAAATTTGGATCGGAACAGGCGGAACATAGGCCTAAAGGTCAAAAACGGAGGTCCGCTTGGTGTGGATAAGGTCTTTGATGCGCAACCAGAACGCCAGGAACAGGTAGAGGGCAAACCCGAAACCCAGGGTCACGAAAGTCAGGTAAATAAAGGTAGTGCGCACCACCCGGGTACGGATCCCCAGCCGTTCAGCTATACGGCGGGAAACTTCAAAACCCCGTTTCTGGAAATAATAAAGGATGCGGTAAAACAGGTTCAGGGACCTCGAGTGATCGGGGCCCTGGGGGGATGAACCGGGGTTGCTTTGCCTAGAAGGTAACATCCCCTTCCCATTCAAGCATGCCCCCCTTAAGGTTGTAGGCTGCGGAAAACCCGCGGGAGGTCATCAGCGCACAGGCCTGACCGCTGCGGTTACCCGAACGGCAATACACGTAATAATGTTTCGATTTATCCAGGGCATCGAGCCCTTCAAGGAATTCCTGGGGCTGGTAAATGTCGAGGTGGATAGCCCCCGGAATATACCCCTCCTCCATCTCTTCGCTGGTGCGTACATCCAGGATCACGGCGTTTTCGTCGTGCTCCAGGCGGGAGCGCCATTCTTCTTGCGTCAGGTCAGCCATAGCTACAAGTGTTTTGGCAAAAATACACAATCCTGCCATACCGGCGCACCTTGTTGCGACCATGGTTGCGAACCCTTCGATTGCCGGCCGGGGAGCCAAAAGCCTCCCTGCAAGAGGCCTGGCCGGGACCTGAAAAAATTTAACAAAAGATTAAGCGGGCCGCCGTTGCGGCAGCCGGGTAAATTCCCTTACATTTGTATATACAATATTTGTATGGGAATGAATGTAGAGGCATACATAAAGACCGGCAGTCCGCTCCCCCCGGAACGGCGCACCATCATCCACCTGGTGCTGGTACACAACCACCTGCAGGACCAGTTGTCGCAGGCCCTTAAGCCTTTTGATATCAGCCTGCAACAATTCAACGTCATGCGTATCCTAAGGGGCCAGAAAGGGAACCCTGCCAACCTCAGCACCATTAATGAACGCATGGTCAGCCGGATGAGCAATACTACCCGGCTGGTCGACAAGCTGATCGCCAAGCAATACGCAGAGCGCAATACCTGTACGCAGAACCGGCGCAAGGTCGAAATACGCCTTACGCCAAAAGGACTGGAAATCCTGAAAGAAATGGACCGGGCCGTGGACGCCGTGGAACGGGAAGTACTAAAGCCCCTGGACGAGAAGCAAATGAAAGAACTCAACCAATTGTTGGACCTGATTTATTAACCTGAATATACCATGATAAAGACTACCGTAAACGAATACCTCGAAGCCCTGAACTGGCGGTATGCCACAAAGAAATTTGACCCTGAACGCACCCTGTCGGAGCAGCAGGTGGAATACCTGCTGGAAGCCTTAAGGCTCAGCGCCTCTTCCTACGGTTTACAACCTTATAAAGTGTTGCTGGTCCAAGACCCGGAAATCCGGGCCCGCCTGCAACCCGCCTGCTGGAACCAGGCACAGGTGACCCAGGCCTCCCACTTGCTGGTGCTGGCCAGCCCGACTGATTTTGGGGGGGAACTGATCGATTCCTACCTCGACGAAGTGTCCGGTTCCCGTGGCATTGCCCGGGAAGGCCTCAGCGGCTACGGCGATTTTATGAAATCAAAGCTTTTGGGCCTGCCCGCCCGGCAGAAGTCTGAATGGGCGGCCAGGCAGGCCTACATTGCCCTGGGAAACCTCCTGGCGGCTGCTGCCTTCCTCCAAATTGATACCTGTCCGATGGAAGGGTTTGACCCGGGGCAGGTAAACGAAATCCTCGGCCTGGAAGAAAAAGGCCTGACGGCCACGCTCCTGATCCCTGTCGGCTATCGTTCCGGGGAGGACGCCACCCAGTATGCCCGCAAGGTGCGCAGGCCTGCTGCCGATTTGTTTATCACTGTTTAATGATCTATAACCCTTAATTTCAATTAAATCCATTCACTTATGAAACGATCTGTTTTTACCCTTGCATTTGCCCTTATTGCCACCGGCTCCGTATCCGCTACCGAACCCGTTGAGGTGGACCGGAAAGAAGTTAAAGCCGGGGAAAGTACCGTAACCTGGAAAGCCTACAAAGTGACCGGTTCCCACACGGGCACCGTAGCCCTGAAATCCGGGGCGCTGCTCTTCGAGGAAGGCCAGCTCACCGGGGGGGAATTCGAAGTGGACATGACCTCCCTGATCGCCACCGACCTGGAAGGCGAATCGCGTCAAAAACTCGAGGGGCACCTGAAATCAGATGATTTCTTTTCGGTGGAAACACACCCCTCCTCTACCCTGGTCTTCACCAGCGTAAAGGCAACCGGCAAGAACTCCTACGAAGTTACCGGAGACCTGACCATCAAGGGAATCACCAAGCCGATCACCTTCGACGTTTCCGTGTACGGCAGCAAGGCGACCGCCACCGTGAAGGTAGACCGCGCCCAGTACAATGTGCGTTACGGTTCGGGAAGCTTCTTTGAGAACCTTGGAGACAAAACCATCTACGACGAGTTCGACCTGGTGGTAGACCTCGAATTCTAGTCGGATTGCTCAAGCCAGGAAACACCGGGAAATCCCGGTGTTTTTTTATGCCGTGTTGTTGCGCAATGGTATTTTCCTTCCTATATTTGGACCGCAATGAACACAAAAAACCATACAAGCTGGTGGTGGACTTCAGGACCCCGAAGGTCGTGACCTAAGCCCAGTTTGTATCTGATATAAAAGGCTTGTCTGTCACGACAAGCCTTTTCTTATTTAATACGGAAAGCCATGAGCTACGCCCTGAATACCCGATACAAAAAAATCCTGGCCGACACCATTACCCCGGTAAGCGTCTACCTACGCGTTCGCGACCGGTTCCCGGGCAGCATTTTGCTGGAGAGCAGCGATTACCACGCCAACGACAATTCCTTTTCCTATATCTGTTGCAACCCCATTGCCTCCATACGCGTACAACGCGACACCCTGGTGGAAATTTTTCCCGACGGCCGGTCCGAAACCCGTACCCTGGGGCCCGAAACCGACCTGGCGATGGAAATCCACCGCTTTGCGGGGAACTTCAGGGTTGAGGACCACGGGTTCAAATTTATCAACAACGGGCTCTTCGGATACCTTTCGTATGATGCCGTCCGCTATTTCGAAGACATTGCCATCCAAAAAAAGCCCGGTTCCCCCGAGATCCCGGACCTCATCTATGCGGTCTATCAGAACGTCATCGCCATCGACCACTTCAAAAACGAGGCCTACCTCTTTTCGCACAGCCACGACGGAAGGGACAACCTTACCGAACTGGAGCAACTGCTTATGGTACAGACCTTCGCCACCTATCGTTTCCAAAGGGAAGGACCGCGGGAGTCGAACCTCGAAGACGCCGATTTCCTCGCCCAGGTGGAACTGGCCAAAAAGCATTGTGCCCGGGGGGATGTCTTCCAGCTGGTCCTGTCGAGGCGGTTTTCGCAGCAGTTCCGGGGCGATGATTTCAACGTGTACCGGGCCCTGCGGTCCATCAACCCCTCCCCATACCTCTTTTATTTCGACTATGGGGATTTCAAGATCTTCGGCAGCTCCCCGGAGGCCCAACTGGTCGTCAAAAAAGGAAAAGCGGAGATCCATCCCATCGCTGGGACCTTCCGGCGCACCGGGAACGACGAGGAAGACGCCGGCCTGGCCCGCCGCCTGGCGGCCGACCAAAAAGAAAACAGCGAACACGTGATGTTGGTTGACCTGGCGCGCAATGACCTGAGCCGCAACGGAAACGCGGTACAGGTGGAAACCTTCCGGGAAGTGCAGTACTTCTCCCATGTGATCCACCTGGTCTCCAAAGTTACCGGCCAGGTCAAGGAAGGGGTGCCCACCATGAAAGTGGTGGCCGACACCTTCCCTGCAGGGACCCTGAGCGGGGCCCCGAAGCACCGGGCCATGCAGCTGATCGAACAATACGAAAAAACAAGCCGGAACTATTATGGGGGGGCCATTGGTTTTATGGCGTTTGACGGCGATTTTAACCACGCCATCATGATAAGGACCTTCCTGAGCAAAAACCACCAGTTGTTTTACCAGGCAGGGGCCGGCCTGGTGGCAGCCTCCGACCCGGAGGCGGAATTGCAGGAGACCTACAATAAATTGGGGGCCCTGAACAAGGCCCTGGAAATCGCAGAATCCCTCTGAGCATGAAACAGGTGCTGGTCATAGACAATTACGATAGTTTCACCTACAACCTGGTACACCTGCTGGAAGAACTGGGTGCCCGGGTCACCGTGCGGCGCAATGACCGGATCGGCCTGGCGGAGGTGGCGGCCTTCGACCGCATCGTCCTCTCCCCGGGCCCGGGAATCCCCGATGAGGCCGGGTTGCTGAAGGAAATCATCCGGGAGTTTGCCCCGCAAAAGCGGATTTTCGGGGTCTGCCTGGGCCAGCAGGCCATCGCCGAGGCCTTCGGCGGGCGCCTGGTGAACCTACAACAGGTCTACCACGGGGTGGCCACCCAAATCCGCATCCTCGGGGATGAGGTACTGTACCGCGGCCTGCCCGAAGAAATCGAGGTGGGCCGTTACCATTCCTGGGTAGTGCATCCCGACCTGCCCCCCTGCCTGGAGGTTACGGCCGTGGACGGGCAAGGGGAGGTGATGTCGCTCCGACACCGGGATTACGATGTACACTCCGTCCAGTACCACCCAGAATCGGTGCTGACCCCCCAGGGAAAACAAATCCTTTCCAACTGGCTAAACGAAACGGAATGAAAGATATCCTGAACAAACTGATCGGCCACCAATTGCTGAGCCGGGAAGAGTCCCGGCAGGTCATGATCCGGATGGCTACCGGGAGCTACAACCCCAGCGAGATGGCTGCCTTCCTGACTGTTTATATGATGCGCAGCGTGGCCACCGAGGAACTGGAGGGCTTCCGGGATGCCCTCCTGGAGCTCTGCCACGCCGTGGACCTTTCGGAATTCGACCCCATAGACCTTTGCGGGACCGGGGGGGACGGCAAAAACACCTTCAACATTTCCACCCTGGCCTCCTTTGTCTGTGCAGGGGCCGGGCTGCCCGTTGCCAAGCACGGCAATTACGGCGTGTCTTCCGCCTGCGGCAGCAGTAATGTACTGGAATTCCTGGGCATCCGGTTTTCCGCAGAAGCCGATTTTTTGAAACGCTGCCTCGACCGGGCCGGCATCTGCGTGCTGCACGCCCCCCTATTCCACCCGGCCATGAAGCAGGTGGCCCCGATTCGTCGGGAACTTGGGGTGAAAACCTTCTTCAACATGCTCGGCCCCATGGTCAACCCCGCCTTTCCAAGGCTTCAGATGGTCGGGGTCTTTAACCTGGAACTGGCGCGCATGTACGGGTACCTCTACCAGAATACGGACAAAACCTACAGCATACTCCACGGGCTTGACGGGTACGACGAAATCTCCCTGACCGGGCCCACCAAAGTTTTCGGGAATTCCCTGGAAGCCGTGCTGCACCCGGCAGACTTCGGGCTGCAGGCCCTGGAGCCTGAAGCCATATACGGGGGGGAAAGTGTGGAGGAGGCGGCGCAAATTTTCCTCTCGGTGCTCCAGGGCAGGGGGACGGAGGCCCAACAGGCGGTGGTTTGCGCCAATGCCGGGATGGCCATCGCCACCGCGACGGGTTGTTCGGCCCGGGAAGGCTCCGAAAAGGCCCGGGAAGCCCTGGTCAGCGGCCGGGCCCTGGGCGCCTTCAGAGAGTTGCAAACCCTAAGCACCCTAAATCCTTAAATGCAGTATATGAACATCCTGGAACAAATCATAAGGGACAAAAAGGCCGAGGTAGCACTCAGGAAGGCCCTGGTGCCCCCCGGGCAGCTGGAGGCCTACCGGTTGATGGAGCGCAGCCCTCGTTCCCTGTCGGCGTCCCTGGAACAAAGGCCCACGGGGATTATCGCGGAACACAAAAGGCGCTCGCCTTCCAGGGCGGTGATCAACCAGGGGTGCAGCGTGGAAACCGTGGTGAAGGGCTACGACCGGGGCGGTGCTGCCGCCATTTCCGTGTTGACCGATGGAAAGTATTTCGGGGGGTCCCTGGACGACCTCCTGCTGGCCCGCGCCAGCACCGACCTTCCGCTGCTGCGCAAGGAATTCATCGTCGACCCGTACCAGGTGCTGGAAGCCCGGGCCTATGGGGCCGATGCCATCCTGCTGATCGCGGCGGTACTCGACCCGGATCGCATCCGGGAACTCTGCCGGGAAGCGCATGCCCTGGGCCTGGAAGTGCTCCTGGAAGTACATGACCGGGCAGAATTGGAGCGTTCCCTCGACGGCGGGGCCGACCTGATCGGGGTGAACAACCGCAACCTGAAGACCTTTGAAGTAAGCCTCGATACCAGCCGCGAACTGATCTCCCTGATCCCCACGGAAGTGGGCAGGGTTTCTGAAAGCGGCCTGGGGCACCCGGCCCAGCTTCGGGAGTTGCAGCAGCTCGGATACAAGGGCTTCCTGATGGGGGAATCGTTTATGAAGCAGCCCGACCCGGGGGCCGCTCTGGCTGAATTTGTCAAAACCCTGGAACCGTGAAACTGAAAGTCTGTGGCATGAAGCACAATACGGCGGAGGTCGCGTCACTCGGCCCGGACTACCTGGGCTTTATCCTCTGGGAAGGCAGTGCCCGGTATTACGGGGCATCCTCCCTGCCACAACTACCCGAGGGGATCCGGCGCGTGGGGGTTTTTGTGGATGCCGCCCCTGAGGCCCTCCTGCAACAGACCGCCGCCCTGGGGCTGGATGCCGTGCAGCTCCATGGGGAAGAATCCCCGGAATATTGCGCTGACGTAAAGAAAAAACTTGGAAAAAAGGACCTCATCAAAGCGTTCGCCCTGGGGCCGGGCTTCGAGTTCGCCCCCCTGGAGGCCTACCTGCCCTGCTGCGACTTTTTCCTCTTCGACACCCGGGGACCCCTGCCCGGGGGCAATGGGGTGGCCTTTGACTGGGGGTTGCTGGAAGCCTACCCGTTTGAAAAACCGTTTTTCCTCAGCGGGGGCATCGGCGTGTCGGATGCCGCAAAACTCGGGGCTTTCCTGCAGCACCCCGCAGGGCGGCATTGCCATGCCGTGGATGTGAACAGCCGTTTTGAGGTGCGACCCGGGGAAAAGGACCTTGAAACCCTGCAGGCCTTTATGGACAGCCCTTTTTGGAAGGCCGGGGCCGGAGGGAAATAAACAATGAAATAAAAGAAAAAGCTATGAAAACGTACCAAGTAGATGAAAACGGGTTTTACGGCGCCTTCGGGGGGGCCTTTATCCCAGAAATGCTCTACCCCAATGTGGAGGAACTCAGGAACTGCTATCTGGAGATCATGGCCGACCCGGGTTTTCAGGAGGAATTCCACCACCTGCTCCGCGATTACGTCGGGCGGCCCACCCCGCTCTACCTGGCCCGGAGGCTGTCGGAACGGTTTGGGTGCCGGATCTACCTGAAACGGGAAGACCTCTGCCATACCGGGGCCCACAAGGTAAACAACACCATCGGCCAGATCCTGCTGGCCCGGCGGCTAGGCAAAAAGCGCATCATTGCGGAAACCGGGGCCGGGCAGCACGGGGTGGCCACCGCCACGGTTTGCGCCCTGATGGGCCTGCCCTGCGTGGTGTACATGGGGGAAGTGGATATCGCGCGACAGGCCCCGAACGTCGCCCGGATGAAACTGCTCGGGGCCGAGGTGCGCCCCGCCCGGTCGGGCAGCCGTACCCTGAAGGACGCCACCAATGAGGCCATCCGCGACTGGATCAATAACCCCGAAGATACCCATTACATCATTGGTTCCGTGGTGGGGCCCCACCCCTACCCCGACATGGTGGCCCGGTTCCAGGCGGTCATTTCGGAAGAAATCGGGGCACAACTGCTTGAAAAGGAAGGCCGGGATGCCCCGGACTACCTGATCGCCTGTGTGGGCGGCGGCAGCAATGCGGCCGGGGCGTATTACCACTACCTGGACCGGGAAGAAGTGGGGATTATCGCGGTGGAGGCTGCCGGGAAAGGGGTGCACACCGGGGAAAGCGCCGCCACCTCGGCCCTGGGCCGGGTGGGGATCATCCACGGGAGCAAAACCCTGCTGATGCAGACCGATGACGGGCAAATCACCGAACCCTATTCGATTTCGGCCGGGCTCGATTATCCGGGAATTGGCCCGATGCACGCCCACCTCTACGCTTCCGGAAGGGGGGAATTCCACTCCATCACCGATGCCGAGGCCATGGAAGCAGGGCGGCGCCTGGCGGCCCTGGAAGGCATCATCCCAGCCATTGAAACCTCCCACGCCTTTGCCGTGCTGGAAAAGCGGCCCTTCAGCCCGCAGGACGTGGTGGTGATCAACCTCTCTGGCCGGGGCGACAAGGATTTACAAACCTACATCGACTATTTCAACCTCTAAGCCATGGCACAGCAGACCACTACCCGCGGCACAGACCGGATCAAAGGGGCCCTCGAAAAAGAAGGGCCCCTGCTCTCGATTTACTTTACGGCAGGGTACCCCGCCCTGGAAGATACCCTTCCCATCCTGCGACAGTTACAGGCCAGCGGGGTCGACATGATCGAGGTCGGCCTGCCCTTCAGCGACCCCCTGGCCGACGGCCCCACCATACAGGAAAGCTCCACGGCCGCCCTGAAGAACGGCATGACCACTGCCCGCCTTTTCGAGCAGCTGAAAGGGGTCCGACAGGAAATCCGCGTGCCCCTGATCCTGATGGGATATTTTAACCCCGTGTTGCAGTACGGGGTGGAAGCCTTCTGTAAACAATGCGCTGAAACGGGGATCGACGGGCTGATCCTGCCCGACCTCCCCCTGGAGATCTATGAACGGGAATACCGCGAAATCCTGGAGCGATACGGGCTGAAAATGATTTTCCTGATCACCCCCCAAACCTCCGTGGCGCGGATCCGGCAGATCGACGCCGCCTCGGATGCCTTCATCTATATGGTCAGCAGCGCCAGTACCACCGGGGCCCGGGAAGGGTTTGACCCTGTGCAGCTGGAGTACTTCCGGCGCGTAGCCGCCATGGACCTGAAAAACCCCCGGATCGTGGGGTTTGGCATCAGTAACGCCGACACCTTCGGCCAGGCGACGGCACATGCAAAAGGGGCCATCATCGGTTCGGCCTTCATCCGGGAGCTTTCTGCCCAAGGGGTCGAAGGGATTCCATCCTTTATTAAAAATATCCGCCCATGAAATCCGTAATCGACGACTGGAGGATGGTGCTCTTCCTCTGCCTCACCCTGGGGCTGGCCCCCTACTTCCCTGAACCCCACCTGTGGGGCAAATTACGATGGATCCTGGGCGGGGCCCGGGGCATGGGGGTAATGGACTGGTTCGATGTGGCTTTCCACGGGCTGCCCTGGATCTTGCTGCTCCGGCTGCTCGGGAAAAAACTCCGGGCCGGCCGTTAAGGGGCGAAGCGAATCCCCTGCAACGGATTTATGCGGGAAATTCTTTAGCTTTAGCCGACAAAACCCCAGCCCATGCGCAACTTTCTGCTTGTTTTCCTGCTCCTTTCCGGCACCCTGGCCCTGGGCCAGGAAGACGCTGTGTTTACCGCCCAGGTCCGCCACACCATTGACGAACTGGTCGATTTCGTCGCCCTGCCCAATGACGCCCTGGAGCCCTCGGATATCGAACGGAACCTGCGCTGGCTCACGGCGAAGTTCAGCGAAAGGGGATTCAATACCTCGATACTGCCCACCGAGGGCCAACCGCTGTTTTTTGCGGCCCTGCCCCTGAAGGAGGAAAAACCCACCCTGCTGTTCTATATGCACTTCGACGGCCAGTCGGTGGACCCTTCCAAATGGGACCAGCCCGATCCGTACAAAGCGGTCCTGAAGGCACCCCGCAACGGGGGCTGGGAGACCCTCCCCTTTTCAGCCCTGAACGATTCCATCCCGGCCCACTGGAGGCTTTACGGACGTTCCACCTCCGACGATAAGGGGCCTATCGTGATGTTCCTCAACACCCTGGACCTGCTCCGCAAAACCGGGGAAGAGCTCGCCTACAACGTAAAAGTGATCCTCGACGGGGAAGAAGAAAAGAGCAGCAAACCCCTGCCCAAAGCGGTACAACAATACCGGGAACTCCTGGAGGCCGATTACCTCCTGATTTCCGACGGGCCGGTCCATGTCTCCGGCCAGCCCACCGTGGTGTACGGATGCCGCGGGATTACCAGCATGACCCTGACCACCTACGGGCCGGTGCGGCCCCAGCACAGCGGGCATTACGGCAACTACGCCCCCAACCCGGCCTTCAGGCTGGCCGCCCTCCTGGCCAGTATGAAGGATGAAGACGGAAAGGTGTCCATCCCCGGCTATTACGACGGGATTACCCTTTCGGAATCGGACCAGGAGGTGCTTCGCGCCGTCCCGGACGACCCGGAAGCGATCCATGCCATGCTCCAGATACGGAAGCCAGAGCGGGTGGGGGCCTTCTACCAGGAAGCGCTGCAATACCCCTCCCTGAACATCCGCGGCCTGGGTTCGGCCTGGATCGGGCCTGAGGCGCGGACCATCGTCCCGGCTACGGCCACGGCGGAGCTGGACCTCAGGCTGGTGCCCGAGACCGACGGGACGCGGCTGAAAAACCTGGTGAAAAAACATATCGAGGTACAGGGGTACCGCATCGCGGATTCCATCCCCACCCCGGAGATGCGGGCCGCCCACGACAAATGGATCACGATTCGGGAGGGCAGCGTTACTGACGCTTTCCGCACCCCCCTCGACAACCCCTTCGGACAACACCTGGTACAAACCCTCAACGAAACCTTCGGGACCCCCGTGGTGCAGATCCGGATCATGGGGGGCACCGTGCCCATCGCCCCGTTTATCAATGCCCTGAAGATCCCGGCCTTTATCCTCCCCCTGGTAAACCCCGACAACAATCAGCACAGCCCGAATGAAAACCTCGAACTCGGGCAGGTCGCCTACGGGCTGAATGCCCTGAAGGCCATCCTGACGACCCCTATGGGCCGTTAAAACATAGTTAGTGGCGATAAAAAAACCCCGGGCCCTTAAAGGGTTCCCGGGGTCTTCAGCCGCAGGCACCGCGGCCCTGAAACGATGTTTAATTCTGATAGATGGTAACCGTTCCCGAGTCCTCGTTACTGACAATCACCAGGGCTTTGCCGCTGGGGCTGTCTTTGGCTTCCACGACGATTAGTCCCTCGGGGGCCTCATCGCCCGGGTGGGAAAGGATATCGAGGAATTCCGGCTGATAGGGGTTGCTGATGTCGTAGACCAGGATCTGGTCATTGCGCTCGAGCCCCACGAAGAGCAGGTACTGGTTGGGGTTGACCTCCAGGACGGCAACGGCTTCCGGCTCCCCGCCCTTGGCGTCGCTGCGGCCGTCATCGTCGTTGAAACGGTCGGGGGTCAGGGCCAGGGTCTGGGCGGCGATGTCATTCCCGCTATCGTAGACCAGGTCTCCCGTACCGGACCAGATGCTAAAGGAACGGGCCCCGTAGCTGTAAATTTCGTCGTAGTCCCCATCCCCATCGGCATCCCCGAGGGTGGTGGTAATTTCCAGCCTGCCCAGGTTCGCTTCAGCCTGGAGTTCCCCGGCATTGGGGAACACCGTGGGATCGAGGAGGATGTCCTCCACCCGGGCTTCCTCTGAAAACCCATCGTAATCGCGCGCATCCCCTTCGTTGGCGGTGATCACGAAATCCATCCCGCGGATTTTCACATATGCCATCCCATCGGGCTGGAACATCCCGAAGGCGGGGACGGGGCGGAGTTCCTTCAGGTCATCCCTGTCGCTGGGGTCTATGGCGTTGAAGGGGTCGGAGTAATCCTTAAACCCAAGCGGGTAAATCCCTTCGATCGTTCCGGAATTCAGGTCGATCCGGGCAATCCCGTTGTTTTCCTGCAGGCTTACCCAGGCGGTCCGGGAATTATCGGAAATCACCACGTATTCCGGCTCCACATCCATGGACAGGTCGGCCCCGGGGCCAAAAACCCGGAACCCTTGCGATTCCAAAGCGGCTTCCTGTCCGTTGAAGGCGTCAAACTCCAGGGTCCGGACTTCCCCGGTAGCCTGTTTAATGATGCTGACGGAACCTTTCGGGTCCACGGTGTAGTCGTCATTGGGTTCTCCCTCGTTGGCCACGACGATGAATTTCCCGTTGGGCGAAAAGGTCACCATGTCGGGCAGGGGGCCTACGGGGTACACGGCGAGTTGCTGCTGGGTTTCGGTGTCATAGACCAGGACGCTGCCATTGGCCTGTTTGTCGGTGTTTTCCACGGCTATGGCAAGTATTCCGCCGTGGATGGCGACACTGTTCGCCGTGCCCCCGGCGAGCTGGATCGGGGCGACGGGCAGCGGGCTGGCCACCTCGGAAAGGTCCGTAACGGAAATTTGGTTGGCTTCTGCGTTTACGGTAAACAGTTTTTTGGTTTTGGGGTCGAAGGCCGAGATTTCTGCGGCGGTCTCCCCCCCGATCTGAATAGTGGCCACCTGTTCAAAACGGGTGTCGCCCTTTTTGGGGCCCTTGCCCTTTCCGGGGGCACCGGGGAAGTCATCCCATTTGTTGCAGGACGTGGCAAGGCCGGCCAGGGCCAGGCACAGCAGGGGTAATTTTTTCATGGTGTTCATAAGGATTGGTTTAAGTCCCCGAAGATGGGTGTCCTGTATGAACGAAAGGTTAGGCAAAGGAAATGACTCCGTTACCTTCCCCGGGTATGGCGTTAAGAAATAGTCAGGCCTTCATGCGCATTGGGATGCGCTCAGGCGGAATTCCGGCTGGCATTGATGTTCCCGTAGAGGGAACGGGTCACGATTTTTTCGTAAAGTTCGGCAAATTCGCTGCCCCTGGCGATCTTTTGCAGGGCGTATTGCTGGATCACCAGCAGGGGAAGCACGATGTTTTCACGGATCCGGACCGATTCCCGGGATACGGTTTCGTCTTCCATGAGCACCTTGTAGCCCGAGATTTGCAACAGCATCTTCCGCGACAGGAGGTATTCCCTGTAGAGGATCTTCCAGAAATCGCCGAACTCCTCGTCTTCCTGCATATAACTGGTCAGTTCAAAATAACTCTTGGCGAGCGACATCATACTGTTCAGCATCAGGGTTTTAAAGAACGGCACTTCCCGGTACATCCGTTTTAGTTCCGGGAGGCGCCCCTGTTTGGCGAGGGCCTCCAGGGCCGTGCCGATCCCGAAGTAGCCCGGGACGTTCTGCTTGAGCTGGCTCCAGGACCCCACAAAGGAAATGGCCCTCAGGTCGGAAAGCTCCAGCTTTGCCTTGGTGCCCCGTTTTCCGGGCCGGCTCCCGATATTGGCCTTCTGGTAGAATTTCAGGGTGCTGCGGTGCTCGAGGTAAGGGATGAATTTCTCGTGCCGCTTCAGGGCGTCGTATTTTTCAAAGCTGATTTGCGAAAGTTGTTCCATCAGGTCCCGGTGGGCTGAAGAAATATCATTTTCCTTCCCGAAAATGGTATTGGAAAGCCCGGCCGTGAGCAATTGTTCGCTGTTGTGCATGAATTGCTCGCGAGTGCCATAAGTACTCGTGATGGTCTGGCCCTGAATGGTAAGCTGGATCTCGTGGTTCGCTATAGACCGGGTATGGGAGGCATAAAACCGGTGGGTCTTCCCACCCCCGCGTGCCGGCGGGCCACCCCGCCCGTCAAAGAAAATAGCGCGGACCTTATTTTTGCGGCATACCCTGGAGAGCGCCTCCTTGGTCTTGAAAATAGACCAGTTCGCCTTCAGGTACCCGCCATCCTTGGTGCCGTCGGAAAAGCCCAGCATCATGGTCTGCTCCGCGCCCCTGCCCTGCAAGTGGGCACGGTATTCCGGAAGGTCGAACAGGGCCTGCATGATGGCTTCGGCCCGTTCCATCCCCTTCATCGTTTCAAAGAGCGGGATGATGTCAAAGGGGATGGCGTCCCCCGGCCATCCGCACCACCGGAAAAGGCCGAAGACAAACAAGACGGAATACACATCTTCGGAATTGCTGATGATATACCGGTTACAGCCTTCCTCCCCGTTTTTGGCCTGCAGTTCTCCCAACTGGGCGATGTTGATTAGCGTATCCCGCACCACAGGGTCGTCATACTCGCCCGGTACCGCCCGGAGTTCACCCCGCAGCAGGAGGCCGGTAAGGGCCTCAGGGGCCAGTTCTTCCAGGGAATCCTGCACGTGGCCATGGCGCCGGAGGATGTCCTCCACGGTTTTTTTGTGCACCCGGTGGTCCTGCCGTATATCGAGGGTGGCGAAATGCGTCCTGAACAGGCGCACCTGGTCGGTAAACCGGTCGAGTTCCCGCAGGTAGAGGCCATGGTATTGTTCCACCAGGGTTTTCCGGATCTCCAGAAGGGGGTCGAGTATTTCCTCGTATTCAAGGGTCTTCTTCTTATCGAACATGGCCACATACAGCTTGTCCATCAACTGCTGCAACGGGCCCTGGACCCCCCTGAAGGAAAGCTTGCGGTGCAGGGCCTTCAGGTCGTTGTAGTAGCACTTCATCAGGGTGGTCCGCAGCTCATCGGCCACGTCGCGGGTGATGTCGGCCGTTACATAGGGGTTCCCGTCCCGGTCGCCCCCGGGCCAGAACCCCAGTTTGATAATGTCGGGGTTGTGGTACGCCTCATTCCCGATGCTGCCCCGGATGTGTTCATAAAGGTCGCCCACGGCATGGTAATACACGTGGCGGAGCATATGGATGATGTTCCGGGCCTCGTCCAGGGGGGTGGGCTTGGTGCGGTTGATCAGGGAAGTGAGGCCCAGCTGCTGCAGGGCCAGGTCGATCTGGTCGATCTTGTTCTCCACGATCAAAGACCGGAGCTCGGAGATAATGTCGAGCACGGCGGGGGTATAAAACTGGGTCGGGTGGGCCGTAAGGACGATGCGCGCGCTGAACGTGTCGAGTTTTTTGGAAACCTTGTCCCACCGGTTGTTCTTGCGGGCAATCTGGAAATAATCGCGGATGGAGAGGGAATCCGTATGCAGGTGGAGTCGCGGGAAGGCTGCATCCTCCACACTGTCGTACAGTACCACCTGCCGTTCCACATACTGGATGATGCGGAACATCAGGTCGATCTGCTCGCGTTCCGTCTGTGCCTGGGTGAAATCGGAAAAGAAGGCGTCGAGGATCTCCTTCGGGTTCCGGCCCGATTTCAGCCCGCGGTCAGCCTTTTGGAACAACAGGGGGATCAGGATCCCCACATTCTCGCCTTCCGTATAGGGGAGGCTCAAAAACAGGCTGTTGTAGACGTTGAACTTGTTGCGTACCGATCTTTGGAATTCCTTCAGTCGTTCGACCTGGCTCATAGCTGGTTGCTGATTATGATTATCCTGCGGGGCAAGCCCCAAAACTTCCCCTAAGTTCAGGAATATCGCCTTCTGCGGGAAGCGATGCAGCGGGTTTAACAAAATAAGGCGCCCCCGGGCAAAAAACCAACAACCTTTACCGGAAAAACTGCCTGTACTGCTCCACCCTGAAATCCATGACGGTATAACCCGGGTCTGCAGCCTTACGCGCCTTGTATTCGGGAAGGGCACCAATAGAACGGTTGGCCGAACCGGACGGGGCCGTAAGGGAAACCGTGGTGATTTCCCGTAAGCTTCCCGTTTCGCACGGCAAATAGAAACGGTGGATCCGGGGAACCCCATGGGCTAAGGGTTCGAGTGCGACCCCTTCGGCGCGCAAGAGTTTGCGGAACAGGTATTCAGGCCCGTTTTTACTGTTTCCCCCGGTAAAGAGGAGGGTCTCCACCCCTGGATACTTCCGGAGCAGGCCCGGCAGGTCGCGTAACTCGACGTGTTCCATCCCGAGGTCCGAGGCGTCCACCCGCTGCCGCGTTGCGCGCTCCACCACGTCGCAGATGCCTATCCTTTGGTCCAGGAGAAACTGTTTGCGCTGGGTAATGGCCTCCCGGGTGGTTTCATACGCCAGGCCCAACCCGAAAATCCGGTCCAGGATGGGCCACAGGAGCCCGTCGCGGCTCCCGTAGCAAAAATCCACATCGCCCGGCCTGAGCAGCCCCTGGCTGAACCGGGGCGGGGGGAGCGTACCGACTATAAGGCGGGTCGCCTGCGGAAAAATGAAAGGCGGGTACGGATGTTGATGGATGAACATGGTCGTGCTACACTTGCGCGCAAAAATACCTTTTCCCGGGCATCCCTGATATTTTTTGTACCTTAAGGGGTCTAAACAACAGGTTATGGGCAAAGGAGACAAAAAAAGCAAGAGGGGTAAAATAGCCAATAAATCCTATGGCGTCCGCCGTCCCCGAAGAATCAGGAAAAGGACCCCGGTAGAGGAAAAAATCAACATCAAGGGAAAAAGCTGACCACCTTCCGGGCAAAGGCAGGCCACGACAGGGCAGGTCCGTAAGCCCCCGTTATCTGATAAAAACAGGCTGGTTGGGCTTCAGGGTGTGCTCCCGGCTGTACTGGTAGCCCCCGGTGTCAAAGCCCTGTAAATCTTCCAGGGTCGTGGCGCCCTGGTCGAGGATATACCGCACCATGGCCCCCCGGGCCTTCTTGGCATAAAAACTAATGACCTTTAGTGTATCGCGGCTCCAGTCCTTGAATACCGGGGCGATCACGGGCACCTTGAGCTGTTTTTCATCCAGGGCGCTGAAATACTCGTTGCTGGCCAGGTTTACCAGCAGCTCCCCTTCGGCCAGTTCTGCATTAAGCTGGTCCGTAAGCGTTTGCTTCCAGAACTCGTAAAGGTTTTTCTTTTTGCCCACGGGGAGGCGGGTACCCATTTCCAGGCGGTACGGCTGGATCAGGTCCAGCGGCCTGAGCAGGCCATACAGGCCGGAAAGGATGCGCAGGGATTCTTGCAGGCGTTCGAACTGGCCTTCTTCCAGGCTGTAGGCGTCCAGGCCCTGGTAAACGTCTCCGCTGAAGGCAAATACGGCGGGTCGGGCATTTTCGGGGGTAAAGGGAGGGGAAAATTCCTGGTTGCGCTCCCAGTTCAGCTCGGCCAGCTGGCTGGAAATACCCATGAGCTCGGAAAGGGCCGCAGGCTTTTTCCGGGCCAGCACTTTGTTGAGGGTAGCTGCCTTATCCAGGAAAAGGGGCTGGGAATAACGCGATGTGGGCAGGGGGCTTTCGAAATCCAGGGATTTGGCCGGGGAGATGACGATTTTCATGGGCAGATGCTTCCAATTTGGTTTTCCTTCCCCAAAAATACGACGCTCCGGCCTTTTATCCCACCCCGGGCTAGAACTCTTTCCAATACCCGTATCGACACCGCTTATTACCGGGTTATTCCTCCGCCTGGTGCTGGGTGTAATGCCGCCATTTTTCGATGCAGGCAGCCATATCCTCCGGGATGGGTGCTTCAAAAAACAGGCGTTCCCCGGTCACCGGGTGGGTAAAGCCCAGGGTACGGGCATGAAGCGCCTGCCGGGGCAAAATTTTAAAGGCATTTTCCACAAACTGGCGGTACCTGGTAAAGGTGGTCCCTTTCAGGATCCGGTCGCCCCCGTACCGCTCATCATTGAACAGCGGGTGGCCGATGTACTTCATGTGGACCCGGATCTGGTGGGTCCGGCCGGTCTCGAGGCGGCAGGAAACCAGGGTAACGTACCGGAAGCGCTCCAGGACCCGGTAATGCGTCCTGGCGGGCTTGCCCTGATCCCCTTCCGGAAAAACCTGCATTTGGAGGCGGTTTTTGGGGTTCCGGCCAATAGCGCCCTCAATGGTCCCTTCCTCAGCTTCCGGGTTGCCCCAGACCAGGGCCAGGTATTCGCGCTCGGTGGTCCGGTCAAAAAACTGCCGGGCCAGGTGCACCATGGCCTGTTCCGTCTTGGCGATGACCAGAAGGCCGGAGGTGTCCTTGTCGATGCGGTGGACCAGCCCGGGGCGGTTATCGGAATTCATGGGCATTTGCCCCAGGTGGTTGGCCAGGGCATTGATCAGGGTACCCGTGTAATTTCCGTGGCCGGGGTGTACGACCATCCCGGGTGGTTTGTCGACCACAAGGAGGCTATCGTCTTCATATACGATATTCAGGGGGATGTCCTCCGGCTGGATGAGGTGTTCGTAAGGGGGGTGTTCGAAAAGGACCCGGATGGTGTCGCCCGGCTTCACCCGGTAATTTTGTTTGACCACCTGGTCATTTACGCGGATGTTCCCGTCCCGCGCCGCGTTTTGGATTTTATTCCGGGTGGCATTGCGCACCAGGTTCATCAGGAATTTATCGATCCGAAGGGGTTTCTGCCCTGAATCGGCCGTAAAGCTGTAATGCTCAAATAACTCTTCTTCCTCAAAGGGGTCTTCCCTGCCCTGCTCTTCCTCTATCATTCTTCAGACCGGGCTTTGATGCGGGCCTCTTCCGGCACCGTCCCGTTCCCGCAGACCAGTTCGATCCGGGAAGTCCTCGGGACCCGGTCTCCCGGATTGATAAACTTGCCCTGGTAGCGGATACGATAAACCATATCCTTTCCCAGTTCATCCACGTAGGTCACCTCCCCTACCTCAAGGCCGACGGCCCGGAGCATGGAGGTCGCGTTGCGCCGCGTCACCTGTATGATTTCAGGTACGGTTACCTTTTTATAGCCTGAAGGATTAACCGTCACATAAACCTTCCGGTTCGGCTTGACCTGGCTCAGGGCCGGAGGGTCCTGTTCGGTGATCGAAAACCGGGGGAAATCGGGGTTGTAATTCGCAGAGTCCACCACCTGGTACCGCAATCCGGCCTGCTCGAGCAGCGCCCGGGCCTCAGTAACCGAATGGCGGGAGAGGTCCGGCACCTGCACGAAATCCCCGTGGTGGGTAGAGCCCTTCAACCACTGCGTAAGCCCGAAAACCAGGAGGGCCGTGACCCCAAGGGCCAGGCCCACCTGTATCAGGAATACCCTGGAACCCAAAAATCTGAGGAAGTTTCGCATACCTGCTTCAATATACGGGCAAATATAGGAAACGGACTTCTTTTTTAGTTACTTTGGGGCGTTTATCGCCCCTTTTTGAAGACCGGGGAGGCTATCAAATGAGAAAAAAAATCGCCATCGCCATGGGGGGGTATTCCAGCGAGTACCCGATCTCGATTAAAAGCGGAAATGCTGTTTTTAATGCCCTCGACCGAAACCTTTACGAACCTTACCGGGTACTCATCGAACCGGGGAAATGGGTGGTCCTGGGGGAAAATGGGCAGGAATACGCCCTTGACCGGCATGACTTCACCGCCCGGGTCGACGGGCAAGATTTGCAGTTCGACTGCGTTTTCAATGCCATCCACGGGACCCCCGGGGAAGACGGCCTGCTCGCCGCCTACCTGGAACTGCTCGGGATCCCGCTGACCTCCTGCGGGTCGTACCAGGCCGCGCTCACCTTCAACAAGCGCGACCTGTTGAGCGTCCTCAAGCCCAGGGGGGTGCATTGCGCCACTTCCTACCTGCTCGACCGGGGCCAGGAAATCAGGCCGGAGGAAATCTTCTCGCGGGTAGGCCTGCCCTGTTTCGTAAAAGCCAACCGGGCCGGCAGCAGTTTCGGGGTGACCCTGGTCAAAAACCCGGAAGCCCTCGACCAGGCCCTGGAGGCTTCTTTTCGCGAAGACGATGAAGTCCTCATCGAATCTGCCCTGAAGGGGACCGAAGTTTCAGTCGGGGTGATCCGCCTCGGGGGGGAAGTCACCGTTTTGCCCATTACCGAAATTGTCCCCGACAATGAATTTTTCGATTACGAGGCGAAATACCTTGGAAAATCGCAGGAAATAACCCCTGCCCGCCTCGATCCCCAAACCCGGGCCACCGTGGAACAAACCGCGCGGTTTATCTATGAAACCCTGAAAATGAAAGGGTTCAGCCGGAGCGAATTCATCCTGGTGGACGGTGTCCCCCATTTCCTGGAAATGAACACCACCCCGGGCCTTACAGAGGCCAGCATCCTGCCCCAACAGGCACAGGCCGCGGGGATTTCCCTGCAGCAGCTCTTTGGGGGCGCCATCGAGGATGCTTTGGATAAAAAACCCTAATTTAGGACCAAACCAAACACAGCGATGAAACGGGCCATCTTCCCCGGGTCGTTCGACCCCATCACCCTCGGGCATTACGATATCATCCAAAGGGGGATCTCCCTCTTCGACGAACTGGTTATCGCCATTGGGGAAAATGCCGAAAAAAAATACATGTTTCCCCTGGAGCAGCGGATGCACTTTATTACGGAGGCCTTCCGGGGCGAACCCCGGATACGGGTGGCGACCTACCGCGGGCTGACCGTCGACTTTTGCCGCGAGGTGGGTGCCGGTTTCATCCTGAGGGGGCTGCGCAACCCTGCCGACTTCGAATTCGAGAAAGCGATTGCCCACACGAACCGGAAACTCTCGGAAATCGAAACCGTCTTCCTGCTCACCTCTTCCGGAAAATCCTTTATCAGTTCTTCCATCGTACGCGATGTGATCCGAAACGGGGGCGACTATACCTGCCTGGTGCCGGACACCGTGCGGTTCTAGCATTACTTTTTTGTGGGTTTTTTCTTATTTTTAATGTGACTTTGATCCTACAACAGATCAAATCGGGGTCCTCACCCACACATTCCGCACATACACAACATTCCTTCGTTGCTGACATCATTTTCCGATACTTTAGTAGGAAAATACGTCATAATGCGCTACCAGACGGACCAAAACCTTCAGGGATACCTGATCAAACAACTCCCGGTGCCAACCGCATTTCTGGACCGGGAGCTTCGGGTGGTGCTGGCCTCGGATTCCTGGGTCAGCACCTTCGGCTGGTCCCGTGCGGAGGTAATCGGCAGGACGTTCCGGCAGTTGTTTCCCGGCGCGCCCAAAGCCCTTGTACGTGAACTCAGGGACTGTCTTTCCGGGAGTCCTGGGGCACGGGAACTAGCGCGCCACGAGCCCGGCCCGGCGAAAGATACCTGGTTGGAATGGTACGGGTACCCCTGGTTCGACCAGCATGAGAACATCGCCGGGGTGATCCTGCAAACCCGGGAAGCCACCAGGGAAGTCTGCATCGAACTGGAATACGAAAAAAAGAAGCAATTGCTGGAGGTCACCTCTGAAGTTTCCCGGATTGGAAGCTGGGAATACCAGAGCCAGGAGGACCACCTGTACTGGAGCCCGATGACCCGGAAAATCCACGATGTGGGGGATGATTTCACCCCTACCCTACAAGACGCAATCAGCTTCTACAAGGAGGGGTATTCGCGCAATACCATTTCCATGGCGGTATATCGGGCTATGGAAACCGGTCAGCCCTGGAGGGAAAAACTGCAGTTGATAACCGCCGCCGGGAAGGAAATCTGGGTAATTGCCGCCGGAAAACCTCTTTTCCGGGAAGGGATGTGCATCGGCCTGATCGGAACCTTCCAGGATGTGACCGAAGCCACCCTGGCCGAGATGAAGATCCGGGAAAGTGAACTGTTGCTGAGCACGCTGGTCGACAACCTTCCCCTGAATGTCTATATCAAGGATCTGGAGTCTCGTAAGGTGCTGGTAAACAAATCGGAGTGCCAATTCCTGGGGGTCCGAACGGCCAGGGAGCTCCTCGGAAAATCGGATTTTGACCTCTACGACCGGGAAGTTGCGGAAACTTCCCGCGAAGAAGACCTCTATGTCATGAACAACCGGGCTTCCCTGATTGGGAAGGAAACGGTATCAGTGCGTCCCGACGGAACTACGGCCACCCTGCTGACTTCCAAGATCCCCCTAATCGACCACGAAAACAAAGTATACGGCCTGATGGGTATTGGGATGGATATCTCCCATCTAAAGGAGAAGGAGGATGAACTGAGACGGCTGATAGATGTCACTTCAAGGCAAAACAAAAAACTGGTAGATTTTGCCCACATCGTTTCACACAACCTGCGCTCCCATACTGCCAACTTTTCTATGCTGCTCGATTTCCTGGTCCAGGAAACCGATGAGTCTGAGAAAGGGAAAATCACAGGAATGCTGCAACAGGCCTCCTCCCGCCTGCAGGAAACCCTGGAGTACCTCAACACGGTGGTTACCATCAACACCAATCACATCCACTCCCGCAAAAAACGGGTATCCCTGGGAGGGAAAGTGGACGAGGTGGAGAAAAAACTGGCAGGGTTCCTCAACCGGAACCAGGCCCTCCTGATCCGGGAAATCCCGGAAAACACCACGGTAAAAGTGGTGCCGCAGTACCTGGAAAGCATCCTTACCCACCTGGTGACCAATGCCGTGAAGTATCGCCATCCCGACCGGGACCCGGTAATCCGAATGACCTGTGAAAGGCTGCCCGGCTACCAGGTCATGAATATCGAAGACAACGGACTCGGCATGGACCTCGAGAAATACGGGGACAAACTTTTCGGCATGCACAAAACCTTTCATGAACACCCAGATGCCCGGGGGCTCGGCTTGTTCCTTACTAAAAACCAGATGGAGGCCATGAACGGGAAAATAAGGGTCATGAGTCGGGAAGGGAAAGGATCCACGTTTAAGATTTACTTTCATGAGGAAGATTGATGCCATTGCGATAATTGACGACGATCCGATAACCGTCTACGGGATCCGGAAGATGCTGGGCCTGCTGGACCGGGGGAGCCAAATCCTCGCCTATGAAAATGGAAAACTGGCCCTGGAAGGCCTTAAACAACGCTTCCTGGAGGGCCAGGCCCAGCCTGAAATCATTTTCCTGGACCTGAACATGCCCATCATGGATGGATGGCAATTCCTGGAAGCGTTCCTGGCACTTCCCCTCAGGGAAACGGTACGCATCAACATCGTCACCTCCTCGATTGACCCTAAAGACCTGAACCTGTATCAGGAGTTTAAACAAAAAACCTGCCACCTGATTGATTTCCGGCACAAACCCATCCGCCGCAGCGACCTTGAGGAAATAACCCACCCTGCGGGATAACCGATTATTCGGTACCTTTGGGGGATTAATCGGAAAGCAACCGGATGCAATGAAAATTCAGTTGGCCCTTTTGCTGTCAGTCCTACTGCTGGCGGCCTGTACGAAAACCCCCCAAGACCGGAAGGAAGCGGTAAAAACCCCCTATGAGGAAGGGAATGGCCAAACCACGGCCACCTATGAAAACCTGATGGAATTCTACCGGAAACTCGCCCGGGAGTTCCCGGAAATCCACCTGCAAACCCTGGGGGAAACCGACAGCGGCCTGCCCCTGCACCTGGTGACCTACAATGCAGAGCGGAATTTCAATTTCCAGCGGCTGGGTGAAGACAAGGTGGTGGTGCTGGTGCTCAACGGGATCCACCCGGGCGAACCCGACGGAATCGATGCTACCGCTATGCTGCTCCGTGACCTGGCGGCCGGGGTGCTCAAGGCCCCCGAAAACCTGGTCCTCGCCGCAATCCCGCTTTACAATATCGGCGGTGCCCTGAACCGCAACGGCACTACCCGGGCAAACCAGAACGGCCCGGAATCCTACGGGTTCCGGGGGAATGCCCGCAATTACGACCTGAACCGGGATTTCATCAAAATGGATACCCGAAACGCCCGGTCGTTCGCAGAAATCTTCAGGATGGTGCGCCCCCACGTCTTCCTGGACACCCACGTCAGCAATGGGGCAGATTATGCCTACACCCTGACCCACCTGTTTACCCAGCACAATAAGCTCGGCGGAAAAGCAGGGGACTTCCTGGAAGGGGTGCTGCGCCCGGAACTCGAAGAATCCCTCCGGGAAAAGGGATGGGAGGCCACCCCCTATGTCAACGTGTTTAACCGCCCCCCTGACGGCGGCTTCAGCCAGTTTATGGACGCCCCCCGCTATTCCACGGGCTACGCAGCCCTGTGGAACACCCCGGGCCTTATGGTGGAAACCCACATGCTTAAACCCTATGCCCAAAGGGTCGAAGGCACCTACCACCTGATGCTGAGCCTGATGGAACGCGCCGCAGCCCATGCAGGGGTCCTTTCGGAGCTGCGGGAGGCGCTACCGGAAGCCTATGCCCCCGGCTCCTGGTACCCGTTGGCCTGGGCAATCGATTCCACCCAACACCAAACCCTCGATTTCAAGGGGTTCCGCGCAGATACCCTCCAAAGCGACGTGACCGGCCTGCCCCGGCTGAAATACCAGCGCGACGCCCCGGTGTCCATCGAAATCCCCTATTTCAATACCTTCAAGCCCACAGATTCGGTTCGGGTGCCCTCCGCTTACCTGCTGCCAGCCGCCTGGATACGGGTCAGGGAACGCCTGGATGGGAATGGGATCCGCTACGAACCCCTCCCGAAAGACACCACCCTGGAAGTCACCGTTTATCGCATCGACGGCTACCAAACCTTCCAACAGCCCTACGAAGGGCATTATCCGCATTACAACACCCGGGTAGCCCCGATGGTGAAATCGGTCCGCTTCCGGGCGGGGGACCTGCTGGTCCCGACCGCCCAGCCGGGGGTGCGTTACCTTCTGGAGACCCTGGAACCGGCAGGGGTGGATTCCTTTTTCAACTGGAATTTCTTCGATACCGTCCTGCAGCGCAAGGAGGGGTTTTCCCCCTACGTTTTCGAAGAGACCGCTGCAAAATTGCTCGAATCAGACAGTACCCTCGCCTTGCTGTTCCGGGAGAAGAGGGCAGCCGAGCCCGATTTTGCCTCGAGCGCCTACCGGCAGCTGGCCTGGCTGTACGAGCGAAGCCCGCATGCCGAGGAGTCGTATTTAACGTACCCGGTCTGCCGGCTCGAATAAAGGGTTAAAGGATCGGGGGTTCAAAGAGGATCCGGATATTGAGGTAAGAATTTTCCAGGGCCTTTTTGATCTTTTCGGGGCCCTTCCACTTTACTTTGATGATGCCCTCGCTTTCCTCCCCGGTCAACTCCCCCTGGTAATCCGTCCGCATGGCATACCAATGGACTTCCTTGAGCTTGTATTTGCCATTGCGCTTAAAAACGTGGTAGGTGGTCCTCAGGAAGTTCTCAATTTGGAGGTCCTTCACCCCGGTTTCCTCTTCCACTTCCCTGACGGCACAGGCTTCCAGGCTTTCATTTTTTTTACAAATCCCCTTGGGGAGGTCCCATTTGTCATTGCGGTAGATAAACAGGACCTTGCCCTGCTTGTTGGTGACGACCCCGCCCGCGGCAACCACTCTTGGGACGGCCCGGGTGAATTTATTCAGGATTTCCTCCAGGTTGGGATGGTAGATAAAGGCCCTGGAGAGCTTTTTCTTCATCAGGGCCTCCACCGCGGCAAGGACCTGGTCTTTCTTGATCCTGAAGTATTCCCCTTCCCCTGCCTCCAGAATCTTGTCGGTGAGGATGAGCGGCCTTTCATTGACAAAAACTTTATACATTTACGGCATGGTTTTAGACAAAGACACAGCCTTGAAAACAGCAGAGCTGTTGCTGCAAATAAATGCAATTAAATTAAATCCAGAAAATCCGTTTACCTGGGCCTCCGGCTGGAAATCGCCCATCTATTGCGACAACCGCATCCTGCTTTCCTATCCGTCCATCCGCAACTACGTCAGGCAGCAACTGGCCAGGCAGGTGGAAGCACTCTACGGCAAACCCGACCTGATTGCAGGGGTGGCTACAGGGGCGATCGGGATTGGGGTGTTGGTAGCGGAGCAACTGGGCCTTCCCTTTGTGTATGTCCGCCCCGAGCCAAAATCGCACGGACGGAAGAACCAGATTGAAGGGAGGGCAGAGGCCGGGCAGACCACGGTGGTGATTGAGGACCTGATCAGCACCGGGCAGAGCAGCCTCAACGCAGTTACCGCCCTGGCGGAAGCCGGGTTGCAGGTCAAGGGCATGCTGGCCATCTTTACCTATGGCTTCCCCCTGGCCGCCAAAAAGTTTGAGGAGCGGGACCTTCCCCTCCATACCCTCAGCGATTACGAACACCTGATCACACAAGCCTCCAAAACGGGCTATATCGATGAATCACAGCTCCAGGCCCTGCAAGCCTGGAGGGCCAACCCACAAGACTGGAACACCTGATATGTATTTAGAATCCCCTGTCACCACCATTGACAAACCCCGTGAATCGGTCTATGCCTTCCTGACCGACCTGGGCAACTTCGAACGCCTGATGCCCGACAACATTCAGACCTTTGAGGTCCTGGATGCGGACACCTTCCGCTTCGCCCTGAAGGGAATGCCCGAAATCGTCCTGAAACGCAAGGAGCAAATCCCCGTAGAGAAGGTTGTGCTGGGTGCTGCCAGCGATAAATTGCCCTTCACCCTTACGGCCGACATCCGGGAATCCGGGCCGGGCCGCTCCGAAGTGACCCTGAGTTTTGAAGGGGCTTTCAACGCCATGATGGCCATGATGGTAAAGGGTCCCATCACCAGCTTCCTCAATACCCTCAGCCAGAATCTGGGCGGGCTTTAGCCGCCCTCAGTAGTGGAGCCGTAGCTCCTTGAAGGCGAAGGTTTCGTACAGGCCTTTTTCCACCTCCAGCCGCAGTTTTCCGTCGGGTTCCACCCCCCGGATGATGGCCGGGAAGGATTCCCCCCCGGGCCGGCTGAAGGTAGCCGGTTTGTCTTTTTTAAACAGGTGCGCGTAATACGCGGGCAACATAGCTTCAAACGGGGTTTCCGCTGTCCGGGTCAACTGCCGGGCCAGGGACGGCAACAGGGCGGCGAGCAGTTCATCCAGGTCATAGTCGCGGCCGGTAACCTTCCTGAGGGAGGAAGCCCTGGGCAATCCGCCGAATTCGAGCTGGTTTACATTCAGGCCAATGCCGATGATGCTCTGGTTGATGGCACTCCCCTTCAACTGGTTTTCGATGAGGATCCCGCAGATTTTACAGGGGCCTGACAGAATGTCGTTAGGCCATTTGATGCTCAGGTCCGGAATCCCAAGGGATTCCAGTACCTGCAGCACCGCCAGGGACGCCGCAATATTGAGGGCAAAATGCGAGCGGACCGGTACGGGGCCAAACTTTTTCAATACACTGAAAGTTAAGTTCTTACCGGCATCCCCTTCCCACCGGGCGCCCCGCTGGCCCTTTCCGGCCGTCTGCAGGGCCGCCTGCACGACCGTAAAATCCGGGAGGGGTTCCCTGCGCTGAAGCCGCTTCAAATACGCATTGGTGGAATCCGTGGCACTAAGTTTGATTAACTGCATACATGCCTTTTTGTGGGGATTAAGCTTATGTTAAAATGGGTACCCCAAAAAACAAAAAAATAATAACTTTGTAAAAACTTAACGTATTTGAATGCAGAAAGGAAAATCCAGTGCAGATGAGTTAATTTCCTTGATCTTACACGGAATTGAAGAAGTAAAAGGAGTAGAGATAAATATCCTTGACTTACGCGATTTAGACAACACGGTTTGCGACTATTTCGTCATTTGCAACGGGACTTCCAACACGCATGTCAAAGCGATCGTCAATTCCATCCAGAAAACCGTCAGCAAAGCTATCCACGACAAGCCCTGGCACGTAGAAGGGTCAGATAATGCAGAATGGGTTCTGATCGATTACGTGAACGTTGTGGTTCACGTTTTCCAGAAACAGGCCAGGGAATTCTACGACATAGAGGGACTTTGGGGTGATGCCCGGGTCACCCTGGTAGAAAGCAGTTTTAACTAGGAAAAAATACATGGCAAAAGATAATAATACCCCTCAGAGGAAACCCCGCTTCAGTTCCTGGTGGATCTACGGGCTGATCATCGTGTTCCTGATCGGCTACCAGTTCCTGGGAAGCGACAACTTTTCCCCCACCAACAAGACGACTACCTCCGAGCTGCAGGAATTCCTGAGGAACGGGGATATTGAAAAAATCCTCATTATCACCAACACCCGGCAGGCCAAGGTGTTCCTCACCCAGGAAGCCCTGTCCAAGGATGTGCACCGGGACGTGGCCAACCAGCCCTTTTCGATCACCTCGGGTGCCCTGCCCCAGTATATCCTCGATTACGGGGACCTGCAGAACTTCGAAAACGACATCAAGAAAATAAAACAGGAAAACAACCTCGATACCGTGGTGGATTACGACACGGAATCGAATGTTTTCATGGAATTGCTGCTCACCCTGCTGCCCTTTGTGCTGATCATCGGGATCTGGATCTACCTGATGCGACGCATGTCGGGAGGGGCCGGGGGCGGGGCCGGCGGGCAAATCTTCAATATCGGCAAATCCAAAGCCAAACTCTTTGACGAAAAGACCGATACCCGTACCACTTTCAAGGATGTGGCCGGCCTCGAAGGCGCCAAGGAAGAGGTGGAGGAGATTGTCGAATTCCTTAAAAACCCTGACAAATACACCTCCCTGGGGGGTAAAATCCCTAAGGGCGCCCTTTTGGTCGGGCCCCCGGGTACCGGAAAAACCCTCCTGGCCAAAGCCGTGGCCGGGGAGGCGAAAGTGCCCTTTTTCTCCCTTTCGGGATCCGATTTCGTGGAGATGTTTGTCGGGGTCGGGGCCTCCCGGGTACGCGACCTTTTCAAACAGGCCAAGGACAAATCGCCAGCCATTATTTTCATCGATGAGATCGACGCCATCGGCCGGGCAAGGGGTAAGAACAACTTCACCGGCTCGAACGACGAACGGGAAAATACCCTGAACCAGCTGCTTACTGAAATGGACGGTTTCGGTTCGAACACCAACGTTATTGTACTGGCAGCCACCAACCGGGCCGACGTGCTGGACAAGGCCCTGATGCGGGCGGGCCGCTTCGACCGCCTGATTTACGTGGACCTGCCCGACATCCGGGAGCGGAAGGAAATCTTCGAAGTCCACCTGAGGCCTATCAAAACGGCCGAAACCCTGGACCTCGACTTCCTGGCCCGCCAGACACCCGGGTTCTCGGGCGCCGACATCGCCAACGTCTGCAATGAGGCTGCCCTGATCGCCGCCCGTAAGGAGCGCCCAGCGGTGACCAAACAGGATTTCCTCGACGCGGTGGACCGCATCGTTGGGGGCCTGGAAAAAAAGAATAAAATCATTACCCCGGAGGAAAAAAAGACCATTGCCTACCACGAGGCGGGGCACGCCACGGTGAGCTGGATGCTCGAACACGCCGCGCCCCTGGTCAAAGTCACCATAGTACCCCGCGGCCAGTCCCTGGGGGCTGCATGGTACCTTCCGGAGGAACGCCTCCTGGTAAGGCCCGAACAGATGAAAGACGAAATGTGCGCCACCCTTGGGGGACGGGCCGCCGAAAAAGTAATCTTCAACAAAATCTCCACCGGGGCCCTAAGCGACCTGGAAAAAATTACCAAACAGGCCCGGGCCATGGTGACCATTTACGGGCTTAACGACGAAATTGGCAATGTGACCTATTACGACTCCAGCGGCCAGAACGAATACGGGTTTACCAAACCCTACAGCGAAGAGACGGCGCGGAAGATCGACATGGAGATCTCAAAACTCATCGAAGAGCAATATGCAAGGGCGATTGAGGTCCTGGAAGCCAACAAGGACAAGCTGACGGAATTGGCAGAACTTTTGTTGGAAAAAGAAGTTATCTTTAAGGAGGACCTGGAACGCATTTTCGGAAAGCGCCCCTTTGAGAAACAGTTCGACCAACTGGGGCAGGAAAAGGCCATAACGGTCCCGGAGGATGCTGCCGGGGAAACGCCCGAGGAGGCTGAAGAGGCTGTTGAGGAAAAAAAATAGGGGTGGCCGGGGGCAAACAGCTTCCCTGCCGGCACCGGTAACCTTAAACCAGAGATACCTTACCACTACATGGGGCTTTTTGACAGAATTTTCAAAGGCGGGAAAAAAAAGAAAGACACCCGGGAAACCGTGCAGACCCGGGGTGCCCATATGCCCGACCTGAAAATCCCCGTGGATGAAAAATTCACCATACAGTTTAAAAAGAACGGCGGAAAATTTATTTACTGCGTTTCCTTTGAGGAAGTCCTGGAAGGGTTGAGGAACATCATCGAAGAAAACCACTGGCAACAGGCGACCTTCCTGAGCCTGAACCCCTTGTTACAGCAGCGCTTTGCCGGGGAGGACCTCCGGTTTACCCCATCGGCCTCCGCGGCGGATGTTTTTTTTACCACCTGCGAGCACCTGGTGGCCGTTGACGGGTCCATCCTGGTAAATTCCAACCAGTTGCTGGAGAAAAAACTCCATGAGGTTCCGGAAAACATCATCGTATTTGCCACCACCAGCCAGCTGGTGGAATCGATTGGGGAAGGGTTGAAGATGATCAAGAAGAAATACCGGAAAGAAATCCCGACCAACATCACCACCCTCAAGCATTTTAACCCCACGGATGAAAATGCACGGGACTTCCGGACCTACGGCAGCAGTTCCAAGCACCTGTATTTACTCTTACTCGAGGACCTTTAGGCATGAAGGAGGTATTGAGGAGGCTTTTGACCGGGGTTCTGTATGTGCTTTTGCTGCTGTCCGCCGTTTTCCTCAGTTCCGATGCATATGACTTCCTCTTCATGGTGTTCGGCCTGGCCTGCCTGTACGAATATAAGCGCATAGTGCGCTTGCAGGGCTACTACATCTTTGCCGCCTACCTGCTGCTCTGGTGGATTTTTATCTACCTCACGCGCGATCCTGTCCTGATCCGGCTCCTGCTGGCCTTGACCCTGATTGTGGACGCAGGCCTGATCGTTTACCTGTTTACGAAAAAGCCCCGGGTATTTAACCCCTTGCAAAAGTACCTGATCGGGCTTTTCTACCTCGGGGGCGGCTGTATTTTCCTGACCATGATTCCGTACAAGGACGACGTTTTTGCCAAATACCTCATCATCGGAATTTTCCTGATGATCTGGGTTAATGATTCCTTTGCCTACCTGGTTGGAAAAACCCTTGGGCGCACCAAGCTCTTTCCTTCCGTATCGCCGAAAAAGACCGTGGAAGGGAGCCTGGGAGGCCTGGTCTTCACCCTGGCCGCCTCCTGGATGCTGGGGCGGTATGCCCCGGTGCTGGACATCCCGCAATGGATGGTCCTCGCTTTGGTCCTGGTCCTCTGCGGCAGCCTGGGCGACCTGATTGAATCCAAATTCAAAAGGGCTGCCGGCATCAAGGACAGCGGGGCCATCCTGCCCGGCCACGGGGGAATGCTCGACCGACTCGACAGCCTTGTTTTTGCCGCCCCCTTTGCCTATCTTACCCTAATCCTGTTTAGCTATGTTTCATAAAGAAGGCCAAAAAATCATCCTGGTTACCTTTTTCCTCTGCAGCGCCGCGGTGCTTGCTGCACATTTCTATATAGGTGTGGAATGGCTGAGGGTAGGGATTCAATTGCTCGCGCTGGGCGCCCTGGTCATGGTGCTGCAGTTTTTCCGCAACCCGCGGAGGGTGGCCACGAAAAACTTCGACGAAATCATGGCCCCTGCCGACGGGAAGGTCGTGGCCATCGAAGAAGTGGAAGAAACCGAATACTTCAACGCCCCCCGCATACAGGTGTCTATCTTTATGTCGCCGGTAAATGTCCATGTGACCCGATACCCGGCCAGCGGGCAGGTGGTGTATTCCAAATACCATCCGGGGAAGTACCTGGTGGCCTGGAACCCCAAGTCGAGTACAGAAAATGAACGGACCACCGTAGTCATCAACACCCCCAAATTCGGGAAGATCGGATACCGGCAAATTGCCGGGGCCGTGGCCCGGCGGATTGTCAATTACGCGGAAGTGGGTGAAAGCGTGCAACAGGGGGAGGATGCCGGTTTTATAAAATTTGGCTCCCGACTGGATTTGTTGCTACCTTTGGATTGCCAGGTTACCGTTAAGCTCAACCAAAGCGTCGTAGGGGCCAAAACCTGTGTGGCCACCCTTGCCCAAAAGGATGAAGGATAGTAATTTACAGAGGGACTTCCAGGAAGCGGTAGACTATATTAACGGGTATACCAGCCTGCTGCCCGCCGACTTATTGCTAAAGCTTTACGCCTACTTCAAAATTGCCAACCAGAATTTCAACAACCCGGGCAGCAAAACGCCCCTGATCAATGCCTTCAAGGCCAATGCCCTCATACAGGCCAGGGACATTGCCCCGGAGGAGGCGATGAAGGCCTATATCGAATTGGTGAATAAGGAGGTAAAAAAACGCTCCTAACCCCTTAGTATGCCAGAGGGCTTTGTTCAGCGCCCTTCTCCATATACCGGAAATATATCCCCGCAAAAAGGGTGATCGCGAAATAGAGCCCAACCCACCAGGGGCCCTGGGCCCAATAGGCACCCAGGCCGAACCAGTCTCCTGTGCCCAGCAAAAGGGCGAGCCCTGCCAGGGCCCTTCCCGATTCGATCCAGGCGGCATGGGGCTTGCCGTCCATCAGGGTGGTATACCCATAGATCCCGGCAAAAACAAAGGCCCCGAAGAGCAGTAACCCGTCAAATCCAATCTGCCCGTAATTGTAAAACATGAAGAGAATCAGGGCAAGGGTAGCCGTCATCTGGAACATGGCATAACCCTTCAGCGCAGCGGTAGCCGGCGGACGATACCGCTCAAAATGGTAGACATCCGAAATGGTTTCCCTGGGGTATTTCGCCGCCACATCCGCCGGACGCCACCCGGTGGGCATCACCCAGATGCGTACCTTGTCCCATAGGTTGTGGGTGCGCCAGGCATCCTGGATCAGGCCCCACAGGTGCTGGAAATTGATGTGGATGGGGTTCCAGGTGGCTGCGGGCTTGAGGACCCCGTACTGGGGCGGCACATCATCCAATTCCTCCTGGAAAGTCCCAAACAGGCGGTCCCATATGCAGAGGACCTGCCCCAGGTTCTTGTCGATGTATTCCGGGTTGATCGCGTGGTGGACCCGGTGTTGGGAAGGGGTAACGATGACATACTCCAGCCAGCCCATTTTCCCAATGTGCTGGGTGTGGTACCAGAACTGGGCAAAAAGGTGGATGGGCGCCAAAATGGCCACAACCGTTTCGGGTACCCCGAGCAGGGCAGCCGGAATCAGGAGCAGGGGGAAATACCCCACCAGGTTGGAAATGGATTGCCGCAGGGCACAGGCCAGGTTGAATTCCTCGCTGCTGTGGTGGATCACATGCTGGTTCCAGAAGACATTCACCCTGTGGCTGAGGCGGTGGTTCCAATACCCCGCGAAGTCGATCGCCACAAAGGCGGTAAGCCATACTCCCCAGGTGGCCCTGATCTCCGTCAGCGCCAGGTGCTCTACCAAAAAAGGATAGCTGACCAGCACGACCCCCAGCCCCAGGGAGTCCTTAAGGATATTGGTAAGTCCGGAACTGATGGAACTTACGGTATCCATGACCTTGTATTTCTGATTCCGGACCAGGTGCCCATAACCGATCTCTATCAGCATAAGCACGATAAAAAACGGGATGGCGTACAAGAGGGCGTTTGCGTAAGCTTCCATTTCGCTGGGGAAATTTCTCAAAAATAGTAAAAGTACCGTTTCCGGTCACGGGGCCCGGGGCATAACCCTTATTTAAACCATGCAAGGGTACTGCAGGGATGCCAGTTAATTTGGAACATGGGGGCGGGGGGGATACCCCCCCCCTGGCCACTTCGTTATTCGCAATCCAGGCTATATACATCCGCTTCATCCTTCGACCAGGAAGCGGGAATGTTGTCCAGCTGCTGGGGGCTTACCAGGATGCAGGTCAGCGGGTTTCCCTCAATTCTGAACTCATTGAAGGAAGGAAGCGGAAGGGTCGAAACATCGATGGAAGTGATCTGATTGTCAGCCAGGTCCAGCAGCTGCAAGGCAGTATAATCCGCCACGTCCAGGCCGGTAAGTTGGTTCCCGGAAGCCCCGATTTTCTCGATGCCCGGGTTCACCCCGATCTGCAAACGCGTCAATTGGTTGTTCTCGGCCCAGACAAAAAGCAAATTCGTATTGGACCGGATATCCAGCACAGTGAGGGCATTGTCCCGGACACTCAGGTCGATCAGCGCCTTGAATCCGCCTATGCCCGTGAGGTCCTGTATGCCCTGGTTTGCCACATCCAGTCGCTGTATCCCTTCAATACGCGAGGTCAGCACCGACCCGTCCACCACGTCATCCAGGCCGAGGGCCACCAGGGCTGCTTCAAAGTTGGCATCCGGGATGCTGGTTCGCGCTTCGGGGATCGGGATATTGGGGTCGGTATCCGTACCGGAATCGGAATCGCAAGCCATCAGGAGGAGCCCCACTTGTAGCAGGGCCAGGAATTCTCTTTTCATTTTTTTTATTTTAAAAATACAAAACTTTCGCGGTTCAGGTGGGTCCGGTAACCCGGGTTCCGGGGGTTGGGGTACGCCTAACCGGGCACCCTGAGGATAAAGCCCTGCCCATGGACATTTTCGATGCGAAGGGAGTCGTCAGCTTCGAGGAGCTTCCGCAGCCGCGTAACGAAGACGTTCAGGCTTTTTCGGTTGAAATAATCGTTCCGGCCCCAGATCCGTTTCAGGATATCAGCATGGGTACAAAGGCGGTTGCGGTGGCGCAGGAGATACGACAACAGTTCGCTCTCCCGGCTGGTAAGCGCGATCTCCTCCCCATCGAGTCTGAGGCACTGGTTCTGGGGGTCATACTGGTAACGACCAAGGGCTTGGAGTCCATCGGGGGGTTGTTCTGCCTGGGAGGAAAGGCGGGAGAGCAGGGTTTCGATCCGAACGACCAGTTCTTCTTCGTCAATAGGCTTTTTCAGGTAGTCCACAGCCCCTATCGAAAAGCCCTTGAGCACATCGATCTTCATGGACCTGGCCGTCAGGAACAGGAACGGTACGGACGGATGGCGCTCCCGGATTTGCCCCCCCAGGGTAAAGCCGTCCGTATCGGGCATCATCACATCGAGGATAAGCAGGTCAAAGACCTTCTGCTCGAGCAAAGGGAGTACTTCGGCTGTCGTTTTAGCCCAAAGCACCTCCATCCCCTTCATCCTGAGGTATTCCGTCAACAGGTACCCCAGGGAAGTATCGTCCTCTACGAGCAGTATTTTATACGGTTTTGTGTCCATCGGTATCCAAAGGTACTACAAAGTCGACCACGGTCCCGTCCTGCGCATCGCTGCGGACCGTAACCTTCCCCCGGTGCCGCTCGGCAATGGCCCGGACATAGCTCAGGCCAAGCCCGTAGCCCCTCACCTTTTGCCGGTCGCCCCCGGGAACGCGGTAATATTTCTTGAAAATCTGCTGCAGGGCCTCCGCGGGGATGGGCGCCCCCCCGTTCCGGATGCGCAGGTGCAGCTCCTTTCCCTTCAGGAACCCCTCCAGCCGTATCGGCGATTTTTCCCCGTATTTGCGGGCATTGTCCAGCAGGTTGTTGATGGCGTTTTCGAGGTGGAACACCGAGGCGTTCAAGGGGATAGGGCCTTCGGGCAGGGCATAGGAAAAGGGCTGTTCCTCCAGGTGGCAAAGCACCCCGAACTCCCGGCACAGCCGTTCCAGGTGTGGCCTGAAGTCCACGGGCTCCCTCCGGATCACTGCTTTGGCGTGTTCCAGGGACCCCAGCTCCAGCACCTGGTCGATATGGGTCGACAGCTTTCGGGTTTGCTGAAGGATGGTTTCGGTCATCTCCCGATCCTTCTCCCCTACCCGGCCCTCCAGGATTTTGGCCGCCAGGCTGATGGAAAAAACCGGGGTGCGCAACTCATGGGTCAGGTTGTTGATAAACTCGTTGGTGGTGGTAATCACCTGCCGCTGCCAGTAATAGGTGCGAAGGATCCAGAGCACCACGGCAATAATGCCCGCCATAAAAAGAAGGCTGGGCAAAATGAGCCCATTGAGCTGCGACAGGAAATACGCGTTCAGGTTCTGGAATTCCAATTGAAGCACCATCCGTTTGCCCAATCGCTCCGGGAGGTAGCCTTGCAATTCCAGGGGGTAGACCGCCCCCTCAGGCTCCCCCTTCGGGCTTGCAGCCGATTGCAGGTAATAGCTGCTGTCCCGGGCCATGAGGGCAAAACTGAAATCCCGGTCCAGCTGGTGGTCCAGCAGGCGCTCCCGCAGGTAATCCTTCAGGAAATACCGGGAGGCATCCGTAAGCTGGGCGGGGTCTGTCCGGAAAAAGCTGGTATCCCGTTCCAGGGCATTGGCCAGCAGGTAGGTCAGCTGGTTGCGGTCGCTGAGGTCCCTTTTGATTTCCGCCCCCGCCTGGGCGATCTTTTGGCTGAATTGTACCCGCGCCAGGTTCAGGCCAATTTTAAGGTAGCGGTACTGCACTACGGCAAGCCCGGCAATGGATACTACCAGGAGGGAAATGAGGACGATCCGCTTTCTAACCATATTGCAATAAAAGGGAATTTAAAGCCCCCGTTAAACGCTGTTATCGGATCCTTAAGCCCTTTAACCTTTTGTTAATCCAATTTGCTTTGCAATAACCCTTGCGTAGGGTTGCTTCCCTTACTTTGGTCCCATGATAAAGGTACAGCTTTATCGTATTCCAAGAGGTAGCGTTAAGTTTAGTTAAATAAGGGAAGCCAGTAGCAATGCTGGCTTTTCCTTTTAAAATCCAATTCTGAAGATGAAAATACAAAGAACCCTTTTCAAAATGGCCATTGGCTGTATCCCACTCCTTTTCTGGCACTCCATGAGGGGCCAGGGTTGCGTGGCTATCCGCCATTTTTCGAGTTGTTCCGGGGCGTTTCCCCAATCCGGATTGCTCGGGGAAGGCGAGCTGATGCTGGGGGTAAACTACCGCTACTTTAAATCGTTCCGGCATTTCCGGGGAACCGAGGAGGAACCGGACCGGGTTTCCAACGGAACAGAAGTCATTAACCATTCCCATGCCTGGGATTTTACGGCGACCTATGGGATCAGTGACCGATGGTTTGCCACCCTGGCAATTCCAACGGTGATTAACACCCGCTCCTCCCTTTATGAACACGGGCGGGAGGAGCGGAATACGACGTATTCTCGCGGCCTGGCCGATATCCGTTGGTCTGTAGGGTATTGGTTGCTGGACCCTTTGGCACAACCCAAAGGAAATATAGCCATCGCCCTGGGAATGAAATTGCCAACCGGGAACTTCAACGCTTCAGACATCTTTTATAACGTGGGGGTCGATGGCCGACCGGAGGTACGGCCCGTGGACCAGTCCATTCAACCCGGTGACGGCGGGTTCGGGATTTCAGCTGAATTCCAGTACTACTGGGAATTCCTGCCCAAACTCTTTATGTACGGGGGAGGCTTTTACCTTTCGAACCCCAGGGAAATCAACGGTACCCGCACCTTCAGGGAAACGCTGAACCCACTGCTTGAAAATGAAGCCATAATGTCGGTTCCGGACCAATATTCCCTGAGGCTGGGATTCACACGGGTCCTTTCCGAGGCGTTTACCGCATCCCTGGGCGCCCGTTTCGATGCGGTGCCGGTGCGCGACTTCATCGGGGGAAGCGGGGGTTTCCGTCGCCCCGGGAATGTCCTTTCCATTGACCCCGGCATCACCTACCTAAGGGGAAACTTCGGCCTGACCCTCAGTGTTCCCGTGGCCGTGCGGAGGGAGCGACCCCAGAGTGTCACGGACCTCGAAACCGAGCGGCTAACGGGAACCCCCAGGAACGGGGATGCCGCATTTGCCGATTACGTCCTTAATCTGGGGCTTGTCTACCGTTTTGGCAGGAAAGGGATCCCCGTCGACCCTGAACTAAAGGACACTTTCAAACCAGCGCAGGACTAAACGGCCCTGTGCCTTACTGCAGATTGGCCAGGCTTTTTTCCAGGGTCTCTATTTTTGCGGCGGCGTCCGCGGCTTTTTTGCGCTCCAGGGCCACTACCTGCTCCGGGGCATTATCCACAAACCGGGAATTGGAGAGCTTTTTCTCCACCGAGGCCAGGAACCCCCGGGTGTATTCGAGTTCTTCCCGAATCTTGCGCAATTCCTCTTCCAGGTCCACGGCCCCTTCAAGGGGGATAAAATACTCATTGCTGCGCACCCTGAACGAAAGGGCGCCTTCGGGGGCTGAAGCCACAAGGCTAACCTGGTCCACATTTGCAAGCTTGCGGACCAACAGCTCCCACTTGCGGTCTGCCCCTTCCTCGTCCAGGACCTGCAGGGAAACCGCTTCCCGGAAAGGGATGTTTTTCTCCTTACGGATGGTGCGGATGCCGGAGATGACTTCCCGCGTAAACTCAAACCCCTCCAACAGCGCGCCCTCAAACGGTTGCCTTTCGGGCCAGGGGGCCACTACCAGGGCCTCCTCGGGTTTACGGCTCTCGATATGTTGCCATACCTCTTCGGTAAGGAAGGGCATAAACGGGTGCAGCAATTTCAGGTTGCCTTCGAACAGCCCAATCACCGCGGCATAGGTCCGGCGGTCCATGGGTTCCCCAAAGGGCGGTTTTACGATTTCCAGCAGCCAGGAACAGAAATCGTCCCATACCAGTTTGTAGGTGGCCATCAGGGCATCGGAAATCCGGTATTTGGCGTAATGGTCCTCGATCTCCTCCAGGGTTGCCTGGAACCGGGCCTCATACCACTGTATCCCCAGCAGCGATTCCTCGGGTTGCGGGCGGTCTTCCACCTGCCACCCCTGCACCAGGCGAAAGGCATTCCAAACCTTGTTGGCAAAGTTCATCCCCTGCTGGCATAGCCCCTCGTCAAAAAGCAGGTCGTTTCCAGCCGCGGCGCTGAGCAGCAGGCCCACCCGTACCCCGTCAGCCCCGTACTGCCCGATCAGGCCCAGGGCGTCAGGCGAATTCCCGAGCGACTTGGACATCTTCCTGCGCTGTTTATCGCGCACCAGCCCCGTCAGGTACACCGTTTCAAAAGGGCGCTCCCCCCTGAAATGGTACCCGGCCATAATCATCCGGGCCACCCAGAAAAATAGGATGTCCGGGCCGGTCACCAGGTCGGTGGTCGGGTAGTAATACTGGATTTCTTCATTGTCGGGTTCCAGGATGCCCCCAAAAACGCTTATTGGCCAGAGCCAGGAAGAAAACCAGGTATCCAGCACATCCTCATCCTGTCGGAGGTCAGCGGCCTCCAGCCCGGGGTTCCCGCTTTGTTCCCGGGCAAGCTCCAGGGCCTCTTCAAGGGAATCCGCCACGGCGTAATCGGCCTTTCCCGGGCCGTAATACCAGGCCGGGATGCGCTGGCCCCACCAAAGCTGTCGGGAGATATTCCAATCGCGGATGTTTTCCATCCAGTGCCGGTACGTATTCTCAAACCGGGACGGGACCAGGCGCACCTCACGGGTGTCCAGTACGGCCTCCATGGCAGGCCCTGCGAGTTCCTTCATGCTTAAAAACCACTGGTCCGACAGGCGTGGCTCGATCACCGCCCCGGTGCGTTCTGAGGTACCCACCTTATTGGTGTATGGCTCCTTTTTGATCAGGTACCCCTGTTGCTCCAGCGCTTCCACAATGGCCTTCCGGGCCTCAAAGCGGTCCATCCCCTCGTAATGCAGGCCATATTGGTTCAGGGTTGCGTCGGGGTTGAAAATATCGATGATTTCCAGGCCGTGCTGCTGCCCGATCAGGTAATCATTTTCATCATGTGCAGGGGTAATCTTCAAACATCCCGTACCGAATTCCATGCTTACATAGGGGTCCGCAATCACCGGGACTTCCCGGTCACAAATGGGCACCCTGACCCGCTTCCCGTGCAGGTGGGTAAAGCGCGCATCCTCAGGATGTACGCAAACGGCCACATCGCCCAGCAGGGTTTCCGGGCGGGTGGTCGCGATAATCACCCTGTCGTCGGAACCTACAATAGGGTACCCGATGTAATACAGGAAGCCCTGCCGCTCCTCGTAGAGCACCTCCTCATCGGAAAGGGTCGTACGGGCCTCGGGGTCCCAGTTGACCATACGGTACCCACGGTAAACCAGGCCTTTTCGGTAGAGATCGACAAAAACGCGGATCACGGAAGCCTCCATGTCGGGGTCCATGGTGAATTTGGTGCGGTCCCAGTCGCAGGAACACCCCAGCTTTTTTAATTGCTCCAGGATGACCCCCCCGTATTCCCGGGTCCACGCCCAGGCGTGCTCCAGGAAGGCTTCCCGGGTCAGGGAGGCCTTCGGGACCCCCTCCGCCTTCAATTTGGCCACCACTTTGGCTTCGGTGGCAATGGAGGCATGGTCCGTCCCCGGGACCCAGCAGGCATTTTTACCCTGCATGCGTGCCCTTCGGATCAACACATCCTGCAGGGTGTTGTTGAGCATGTGGCCCATGTGAAGCACCCCCGTGACGTTCGGCGGGGGGATAACGATGGTATAGGGCTCCCGTCCGTCGGGCTTTGAATGAAAAAACCGGTGCTGCATCCAATAGGCATACCAGTGCTGCTCAACGCGTTTCGGGTCGTATTTTGAAGGGATTTCCATGTTCCTGGTACGGTTTTTGAAAGAAGTTGGGGAACGGCAGGCAAAGATGTTAAAAAGGGGGCAAACCCCCAATTTACAAGCGTGTTTTTATACGAAACAAAAATAAGTAACGTTAGAGGATAACAAAAGAATTTTGGATGTTCCTGCCGGTTTGGCTACATTTGAAGTTCACCCTAAATCGAAATGACTATGAAAAAATTGACAGTTCTTCTGTTCTTCGGACTGCTGACCCTGGGGGTTTCCGCCCAGGAAAAAGTAGCCAAGATCGAATTCAAGACAGAAACCGTGGACTATGGCGACATTGACAAGGGAAGTGACGGGGTACGGGTTTTTGAATTCACCAATACCGGGAACGCCCCGCTGATTATCAGCAAGGTCAGCTCCAGCTGTGGGTGTACCATCCCCAAGAAACCGGAGGGCCCGATCCAGCCGGGAGAGCGGGGCGAGATCCAGGTCAAATACGATACCAACAGGCCCGGACCCATCCGGAAGGCCATCACCGTATTGTCCAATGCAGATACCCCAACGAAAATCCTGAAAATAAAAGGGAATGTAAAGGCGGCCAGCGGAAAATAAGGCCCCCTGAAACCCAACGCATAAATCCCCGGTTTACTCCCGGGGATTTTTTTCTTCAAACAATTCCTGCAGTACAAAGGAAAACAACAGGTCGCGGTTGTACCGCTCAATGAGCAGCCGCACCCGTTTCCCTTTCCTGTCATTGATCATCTGCAGGACTTCCTGCAGTTTATAGCGGTGTACGGGCTTCCCGTTGACGGCCAGCACCACGTCCCCTTCACGCAGCCCCACAGCCTCCGCCGGACTCCCCGACCGGATGGCGGAAACCACAATTTCAGGGACCAGGCTCAAACGGGTCTGGTTGCCCACCATGATGCGCACGTTCCCAAAGGTGTCTTCATCATTCCTTACAAACCCGCCCGAATCGGAGATGCGTTGGGCGATATACCGCACCCCGGCATGCTCGAGCTCAATCCCTGCCAGGTTAAACTGGAAGGGCTCGTCGAAATAGGCATTGGGCGAGAGGGTCAGTTCCCCGGCGGGGTAGTTCACCACCATGTTGAACCGCTTGAGGAGTTCCCCCCCGGCGCTGCCGCTGCGATCGCCGAGGTCGGCAGCCTGCCAGAACGATTCCATGTGGGGAAAGGCAGCCTTGGCATCGTGCAAAACAAAGTCCCCGATCCGCACCTGTTCAATTTGCGTCCTTTTGCCGTAAATGATCCCGCTAAGTCCTTTGCCCAGATACTCTTCGTAGTGCTTTTCCGGCACCTTCAGCCCCTTTTCGGGATCGGGGAAGAGCCAGAGAGCATCGCTGCTGCCTGAGTCCATCAGGAGCTTCACGGGCACTTCCTGCCGGCCCTCAACGACCACAAAGGCCTGCAGGAAAGCCTTCCGTTGGTCGACCTCAAGGGGAAAGGTGGCCTCTTCTTTCCGGGGCTTGTGGCGATAGGTATCCGGGTTGTGGAAGCGGAGGAATTTGCGGTTGTAGTTGATTTCCACCACAAAGTCGCGGAACAGGTCATACCCGATGATCCCGTGTACCGGGAATCCAAGGCTGGGCGTGAAATTCATCTCCTTGTCGAGTACCACGTAGAGCTCCTGCCCGGGGTTCAGCATCCGGTCGACCCTGAAGGTGTTCCCGGAGGAACGCAGGCCCTCCATGGGCGGGCCTTCCCCCAACCCCCGGATCGTTATTTTGGAGACATTCCTGAGTTCTATGGAATCCTGGTCCGCCAGGTTGAAGAGGATGGGCTTGCTCACCCCCGTGTCGAGGATGAAATTCAGGGAAGCCCCATTCACCTCCAGGGGGATTACCATCAGGTTGTTGACCAGCTCAAACCGGATCTTCCGGGTACTCCTTTCCCCCGGCCCCAGGGCATACTGCTGGGCAGGCAACGGGGATACCCCGGCCAGCCACAGGATAGCCACAACCCACTTCTTCCAATGCAACCTTCTCATAATGTGACTTGTATACCCTTAAAATAACAAAAAAAATGCCGGGTCCCGGATTTTTAACATTCCCTTAATCCGGGGGCAGGGGGAATTGGGGCAGGATGGGTTGTGATTTCTGTTGTTTTCTCCGCGATGATTTCTCATTTTTGCCCCATAAACCCCTAGCCCATGCCCTTCCTCTCGAAAAAAAGCCAGGCCATGCCCGCCTCGCCCATCCGGAAACTGGTCCCCTATGCCGAAGCTGCCAAAAAGCACGGCGTGCAGGTCATCCACCTCAATATCGGGCAACCAGACATCAAAACCCCCGAAGTGGCCCTTAAAGCCATCAGGGAGCTGCGCCTTGAAGTCCTGGAATACAGCCGGAGCGAGGGCAATGAGAGCTACCGCACCAAATTGGCAGGGTACTACGGGGCCCACGGCATCGAGGTAACCGCGGAGCAGATCCTGGTGACCACCGGGGGTTCGGAAGCCCTCTCCTTCGTTATGGGATGCATCGCCGACCCGGGTGACGAAGTCATTATCCCGGAACCCTTCTACGCCAACTATAACGGGTTTGCCATGGCCAACGGGGTCAAGGTGGTCCCCATAGCCTCTGCCCTGGAAACCAACTTTGCGCTGCCCCCCATCGAAACCTTCGAAAGCTATATCACCCCGAGGACCCGAGCCATCCTGCTATGCAACCCCGGAAACCCCACGGGATACCTCTACACCGCGGAGGAAATCCGCAAACTCGCCGACCTGGTCAAAAAACACGACCTCTTCCTGGTCGCCGATGAAGTATACCGGGAATTCGCCTACGATGGAAAAAAACACCATTCCATTTTACAGGAACCCGGTTTGGACCCATACGCCATTATGGTCGACTCCGTATCGAAACGCTATAGTATGTGCGGGGCCCGGATCGGCTGCATCGTCAGCCGGAACCCGGAGCTGATGCAATCGGCCCTGAAATTCGCCCAGGCCCGGCTATCGCCCCCCACCCTTGCACAGATAGCCAGTGAGGCCGCCCTGGAAACCCCCCAAACGTATTTCGACGAGGTCATCGGGGAATATTCCGCGCGCCGCGACCTGCTGCTGGAAGAACTATCCAAAATCCCGGGGGTCCGCGTGGCGAAACCCCAGGGCGCCTTTTATTGCATGGTGGAGCTACCCGTCGCGGATGCCGACCACTTTGCCCAGTGGTTGCTGGAGGAATTCCAGTGGGAAGGGGCCACGGTCATGGTGGCCCCTGCGGCCGGGTTTTACGCCACCCCCGGCCTGGGGACGCAGGAGGTCCGGATTGCCTATGTCCTGGAACAGGACCTGCTCAGAAAGGCGGTAAGGATCCTCGGCGAAGCCCTGAAGAAATACCCGGGTTGATGGAACTCCGGAAAAACGTCTCCCTCAGGCCCTACAATACCTTCGGTATCGATGTGCCGGCAAGCCACTTTGTGGAAGTCCGGTCCCTGGATACCCTCAGGGAAGCCCTTGCCCTTGAGGGGGTCCCCCCGCCTTTTATCCTGGGTGGGGGCAGCAACCTGCTGCTTACCGGCCCGCTGGAAGCCCTGGTGCTATACATCAACATCCCCGGGAAGGAAATCGTCAGGGAAGCGGGAAATGAGGTGATCCTTCGTGCGATGGCCGGGGAAAACTGGCACGAACTGGTGATGTGGTCCCTGCAGCAGGGCTTTGGGGGCCTGGAAAACCTGGCACTCATCCCGGGCAAGGCCGGGACCGCCCCCATCCAGAATATCGGGGCGTACGGGGTGGAACTGAAAGACGTCTTTGAAAGCTGCGAGGCCCTTGACATGGCCACCGGCAAGGTACAGCGCTTTGACCGCGAGGCCTGCCGGTTCGGGTATCGGGATTCCTTATTCAAAAGGGAGGGAAAAGGAAAGTATATCATCGTATCGGTCGATTTCAGGCTCACCCGAAACGAACACCAGTTGCACACTTCCTATGGGGACCTTCAAAAAGAACTTCAGGGTGCCGGGGTAACCAACCCCGGACCGTCGGACGTGGCCCGTGCAGTGATCGCCATACGGCGCAGGAAACTGCCGGATCCTGCCCAGTTGGGAAACAGCGGGAGTTTTTTCAAGAACCCGGTCATCGCTCAAAGCCTGTACGACGCACTGAAAACCCGGTTCCCGGAACTTCCGGGGTATCCGCAGGCCGGGGGTGAGGTAAAAGTCCCCGCCGGATGGCTGATCGAAAGGTGCGGCTTCAAGGGCTACCGGGAAGGGGATGCCGGGGTACATGCACACCAGGCACTGGTTTTGGTCAACTATGGCCGCGCCAGCGGGCAGGACCTCCTGCAGCTGTCCCTAAACATCAGGAAAGCCGTGCTCCGCGAGTATTCCATAGCCCTGCAACCCGAAGTCAATGTGATCTGACCCCCGGCCTCCAGGGCCGTAAGGAAAAGAAAAACCCCTGCGGCCACAAGCGGCCCACAGGGGTTGTTCCAAACCAAACTAACCAAACTAACTATTGTTCAAAACCGCCTCAACGGCAGATGAATTCGATGCTTAAGACGCCGGGTAACAATCTATTTTTTACCTTAGCGTTTCTCTATTTACGATCCCTTAACCCGATTTGGATGCCCGGTCGCTGTAAAATTCCGGCGAGGATCCGAAACCATGATCACACTGCTGGAAAAACATATCGTGGAATTGCTGCAGGAAAGCAACGACAAAGCCCTGTCGCTGCTGTATGAGCATTACGGCGACACCCTCTATGGCGTGGCGTTCAAGGTGGTCCGGGATGAGGAACTCGCACAGGATGTGCTGCAGGAGAGTTTTGTGAAGATCTGGAACAAAGCCCATACCTATGACCCTTCCAAAGCCCGCCTCTTTACCTGGCTGTTCCGGATCACCCGCAACACAGCCATCGATAAGGTCCGCAGCCTTTCCAATAAAATGGAGCGGGAAATCCAAATGGACGTTTCCGGCGTATATAACGTAGGTGTGGAGGACCTCCGGCCCGAGTTGATGGATATGAAACAACAACTCGACAAGATTGAACCCAGGTACCGGACCGTACTGGAAGCCCTCTTTTTTGAGGGGATGACCCAGCAGGAAGCCAGCGAAGAGCTGGGCATCCCCCTGGGGACCATCAAATCCAGGCTTAAGATCGGGCTGAGGGAACTGAAGAAAATCTATGGGGCCGCCTCCCTGATGTTTGTTTATTTATGCGTAATGCCATGAAAGAAAAAATACGCCTTTTCCTTGAAAGCGATTTGCTTGAAAAGTATCTCCTCGATACCACCACCCCGGAGGAATCTGCGCGGGTAGAGCGGTATATCGCCATGTATCCCGAGGTACGGGATGCCTACCGGGAACTGGAGGAAAACCTGGAGGCCTTTGCCCGGTTATACTCCAGGAAGACCCCTGAAGGGCTGCGCGAACGCATTGTCCGGAGCATACAGCAACAGCATGCCGGGCGAAGCAGGTTTCGCCGGTATGCCATTGCCGCCAGCATCGCGGCGCTGTTCTTTGCGGGTGCTTCCTACTTTTTCTGGAACCAGAACCAGAACCTGCAGCAGGAGAATGCCCTGGTAAACAACAAAATACAGGTTTTAGAAGCCGACATGAAGCAGCGGCTGGAGGATGTGCGGAACCAGTTCATCGTCCTGAACAACCCCCAAACCCGTAAATTCCTGGTCAATGGCAACCAAAAGGCCAGGGAGCTCAAGGCCATCGCCTATGTTAACCCGGTGAAAAAGCTCTCGTATATCAATGTCAGGAACCTCCCCCAATTGCCGGAAGACCAGTGCTACCAGATGTGGGCCGAGGTAAACGGCGAGATGGTGAACCTGGGGATCCTGAAGGATTTCGAGGACAAGGACCAACTCCTCGCCCTGCCCTACGGGGAGAAAGCGCTGGGGTACATTACCATTGAACCCCGGGGGGGGAACACGACCCCTACCGTACAGAACATCGTGGCCAACATCAACTACTGACGGAGGCCGCGGCAAAGGAAAGGCCCCTTGCAATAGGGGCTTTTTTTGTACCTTTGCACAAATTGAACCCTATGAAGCTGATGCTCCTTACCATCGGGCTGATGGCCCTGGCCTTTGCCGGAATCGCCATTAAAATCTGGGCAAAGAAAGACGGCCGTTTTGCCGGGACCTGCGCCAGCCAGAACCCCCACCTGAACAAGGACGGGGCCGCCTGCGGCATGTGCGGCAAAATGCCCTCGGAACAGGACTGCAAACAGGACCTCAGGGCCTGACCCCCGGCCCCGCCCCCCCCCGATCCGGGACCAGCGCCTTTAAAAACCCCCCGTGTCCGTACCCCAGGAAACCGACATACCGCAAATCATCGAAAAGGCCAGGGAAGGCAACCAAAAAGCCTTCAGCCAGCTTTTGGACCGCTTCTGGCCGGAAGTCTACGGGTTCCAGCTGAAAAGGACCCAGAACGAGAATGATGCGGAAGACATCACCATTCAGACCTTTGCCCGCGCCTTCGACAAGATCGATACCTATGACCCCCGGTTCGGGTTCAATACCTGGCTGATCACCATCTCCAAAAACCTCCATGTGGACCTGTTGCGCAGGCGCAGGCGCAACGTGCTCCAACAAACCGAAAACGCGGCCGGGGAGGCGATGAGGGAGGTGATGGACGACGCCCCCAGCGCCGAGGACCGCCTGATCACCGAACAAAACCTGAAGACCTTGCTGCACTACCTCAAAAGCCTCAAGCCACCCTACCGGGACGTTATTGAACTGCGGTATTTTCGCGAATTGAGCTATGCGGAAATTGCCAGGGAATTGAATGAACCCGTTGGCAACGTCAAGGTAAAACTCCTGCGGGCGAAAAAATTACTGGCCTCCCTTATTGACGGGGGCCGGAAAGGGGATTAACCCCCGGCCCCGGGTCGCCCGGTCCCATGGGAACCCGCAAGGACTGCAGGCGGGTTTTTGTTTGTATATTTGCTGAAAATTGTTTTATGAGCACCTCCACCCTGGAATCCGTAAGTCCTCCCAAAGGGAAACCCAAATGGCTTCGCGTCAAGCTCCCGACCGGGAAAAAATACACCCAGCTTCGCAACCTGGTAGACACCTATAACCTGCACACCATTTGCACCTCAGGGAGCTGCCCGAATATGGGGGAGTGTTGGGGGGAAGGGACCGCTACCTTCATGATCCTCGGGAATGTTTGCACGCGCTCCTGCGGGTTCTGCGGGGTAAAAACAGGACGGCCCGAGGAGGTAGACTGGGCGGAACCTGAAAAAGTGGCCCGGTCGATCAAGATTATGGGTATCCGGCACGCCGTAATCACCTCAGTGGACCGGGATGACCTTAAAGACATGGGGTCCATCCTTTGGGGTGAAACTGTGAAAGCCATCCGGCGGATGAACCCGGAAACCACCCTGGAGACCCTGATCCCCGATTTCCAGGGGGTGGAAAGGCACCTCGACCGGATTTTGGAGGTTGCCCCGGAGGTGATCTCCCACAACATGGAAACTGTGAGGCGCCTCACCCGGGAGGTACGAATACAGGCGAAGTACGACCGCAGCCTGGGCGTGCTGCGGTACCTGAAAGACCACGGGGCGCGGCGGACCAAGTCAGGCATTATGCTGGGGCTTGGGGAAGAGGAAGCCGAGGTCATCCAGACCCTTGAAGACCTTAAGGAGGCCGGGGTGGATGTGGTTACCATCGGGCAGTACCTGCAACCGTCCAAAAAACACCTGCCGGTTAAAACATTCATCACCCCCGAACAGTTCGGGAAATACCGGGAAATCGGTTTGGCCATGGGCTTCCGCCATGTGGAGAGCGGGGCGCTGGTCCGCTCCTCCTACAAGGCGCACAAGCATATTGACTAAGACGGCAGCCCACTCAGGCCATGGCCACGAAAAAAATCACGCTTGGCATCAACGGATTCGGCCGGATCGGCCGGACCCTCTACCGACTTTTGGACGGGGTGGACGGTATTGACGTCGGCCTGGTAAACGACCTGGCCGATGCCCCCACCCTGGCCCACCTCCTAAAATACGACAGCATCCACGGGGTGTTCCCGGGAGAAGTTCAGGCCGGTCCGGGCCAGATCAGGGCGGGGCGACAAACCACCAAAATTACCCAATACCCCGACCCGGGGTCCATTCCATGGGCAGAAGCCGGGGTCGACCTGGTGGTGGAGGCCACCGGGCGGTTCAAGACCCGAACGGCCCTGGAAGGCCATTTGCGGGCCGGGGCCCCACGGGTGCTGCTCAGCGCCCCGCCGGACGAGGATGCCATCCCCATGGTGGTCTACGGGATCAACCACGAGAGCCTCCGGGACGAAGACCGCATCTTCAGCAATGCCTCCTGCACTACCCACAACGCGGCCCCAATGGTACAGATCCTCGATGCCCTGTGCGGCATTGAACAGGCCTACATCACCACGGTGCATTCCTACACCTCGGACCAAAGCCTTCACGATCGTCCGCATCGCGACCTGAGGCGGAGCCGGGCAGCTGCGCAGTCCATCGTGCCGACGACTACCGGGGCAGCCAAGGCACTCACGCGCATCTTCCCCCACCTTTCAGAGGTGATCGGAGGTTGCGGGATCAGGGTACCTGTGCCCAATGGATCCCTGACCGACCTTACCGCCAACGTCCGGAACCCCGTGAGCATCCGGCAGGTCAATGAGGCTTTCCAACAGCACGCCGCAGGGTCCATGAAAGGCATACTGCATTACACCGAAGACCCGATTGTTTCCATCGATATAAACAATAGTTCGTTCTCCTGTACGTTTGATTCTCAGATGACTTCGGTGATCGGCACCATGGTTAAGGTAATCGGGTGGTACGACAACGAGACCGGATACAGCAGCCGCATCATCGACATGGTGAAATGGCTAATGCACAAAGGCTACATTTGACAGGGCGCTTCCCACATATCCTCTGGCTTGCGCTGGGGCTCCTTTTGATGGCTCCTGCAGGGCGACTCATGGCCCAGGCCCCGGTGGATGATATGGAATTCAAAGCCCTGATGTCCAGTGCCCGTGCCTACAAAAACCAGGACAAGAATGTCAGGGCCCTGGAAGCCCTGGAACAGGCCGAACAATGGGCCCAACAGAACGAAAGCATCCGCAATACCATCAACACCCACCACATGTACGCGCAGGTATACCTGCAAATGGGGAAAACGCAGGAAGCGGAAGCCCATTACGACAGTGCGGACATCCTCCTCGAAAACCTCGATTACAATTACGGTTCTGCCTCGCATCTATTCCTGTATGCGCAGTTCCAATTCCTCGCCGGGCTTCCCGAATTCGCCCTGGAACTGCTCGAAGAGGTTAAAAAACTTAGCAATGACCGGAACCTGCTGAACCGGGTCACGCTGCTGGAGGGCAAAATCTTTGCCCAACGCACCAACTGGGTAGATGAGGCAATCACCCGCTTCAATGCGCTGACCAACAACAACGATGAATACGAAAAGGATTTTTTAAGGACCCAGGCCCACCTGGAACTGGCAGAGATTTATGCCGCGAAGGGCGAAAACGACAATGCGATCAGGAATGGGGAAATCGCCCTGCGGGTTGCCCAGGCCAATGAATTCTCGGGGGAATTCAGGAAAGCCAACCGCCTCCTGGCCGATTTGTACGAAAAGAGCGGGAAGTACGAAATGGCCCTGACCCCCATCCGTAACTTGTTGAAGCTCAGTGATTCGGTGTATACCCGAGATAAATTGGAAGTAGAGAACCGGGCTGCCAGCAAGGAGGTGCTGGAGCAGCTTTCCAATACCGTGGAGAAACTGCGTTCGGACCTCAGGGAAGTGAGTGAGTCGGCCAACCGTTCCGAGATCGCCACGATCCTGACCTCCGCGTTTTTGACCATTATTTCGCTCCTGGCGGTTTCCCTCTACCGCAATAACCAGATCAAGCTCAGGACCAACGACCTGCTGCAAACCAAGAACCGGGAATTGCAGTTGGCCCGGGATGCGGCGGTACAGGCTATGGAGGCGAAAACCAACTTCCTCTCCACCGTCAGCCACGAACTGCGCACCCCCCTCTATGCCGTCACCGGGCTCACACACCTGCTGCTGGAGGAAAACCCCAGAAACAACCAGCTGGAACACCTGAAGGCCCTGAAATTCTCCGGGGATTACCTGCTGAATTTCATCAATGACATCCTGCAGATCAATAAGATCGACGCCGACAAACTGGAACCCCTGGAGGTGGAAACCCACCTGAAAAAGGTCCTGACCGATGTGATCAATTCCCTGCTCCAGACCGCCCGCGACCGCAACAACCAGCTGATCCTCGACTACGACCCCCAGATCCCCGCCCACCTGATGAGCGACCCGGTTAAACTTTCCCAGATCTTCATGAACCTGGTGGGCAACGCCCTGAAATTCACCCGGGATGGGGAGGTGCTGCTGATCGCCAAACTGCTGGAGAAGTCCGGGGACACCGCCAACGTCTATTTCGAAATCCGGGATAATGGGATCGGGATCGAAAAGGACAGGCAGGCCACTATCTTCGACAGCTTCGAGCAGGGGTCTGTACAAATCAACCGGGAATACGGGGGGACCGGCCTTGGACTGACCATTGTAAAAAGTCTGCTTGGGCTTTTCGGAAGCAAAATACAGCTCGAAAGCGAACCGGGGAAAGGCAGTTCCTTCTTTTTCGAATTGAAAATGAAGTGCCGGGACGACCTGACCGACGACATCCCCTTTGAAATCACCCAGCAGGAGTACCAGTACGAAGGACTGCACGTGCTGGTGGTGGAAGACAATAAAATCAACCAGGTGATTACCCGGAAAATGCTGAACAAAAAAGGCATCAGCTGCGATATTGCCAACAACGGAACCGAGGCCATCGAGCTGGCCCGCAACAATGCCTATGACGGGATCCTGATGGACATCCACATGCCGGGGATCAGCGGGGTGGAAGCCACGGAGGAAATCCGTCGGTTCAACCCGGATACCCCCATCATTGCCCTCACGGCCATTTCCCTGGATGACAGCCTGGAAGCCTTCTACGCGGCTGGATGCAATGACGTGGTGACCAAGCCCTTCAAGCCCGATATCTTTTACGCAAAGATTGGGGAGCACATGGTTGTCCACAAAATGCGTAAATCCATTTCCTAAAACTGCGACAGGAAGCCCTGCATGACCTCCCGGTCTCCAGGGGAAAACGCATGCCTTACGGGCAGGACCCAGAGGTCCCCGATGCCGTCCCCCAGTCGCACGGCGTCTTTCTCTGTGGTCAGCAGCCTCCCCTTCGCCCGGAGGTTGCGCACTTCCCCGGGGGTGAAGGCATGGTGGTCCGCAAACCTGAGGTGTTCAAAAGAAAGCCCCATCCCCTCCAGGTAGCCTACAAGGGGTTCGGGGCGTGCAATGCCGGTAACCAGGGTAAAGGGGGTTTTTCCGAAGGCCTCCCAGCCCGTGGTTTTTCCGTCGGGCCCGATGGGATCCCCATATCCGAGGGAGGCAAAGGCGAGGCTTTGGCCTGGCTGTAACTGCAATAGTTCCCGTATGCGGCCCCGTTCGGCCTCCGGGAGGCCCGGGGGGCATTTGGTGACGACTACCAGGTCGGCCCGGTCGGCCTGCGACCGGTGGTCGCGCAGGTTGCCCGCCGGCAAATAGGGTTCGACCGGATAGAGCTCCCCATAAGCAGTAAGCAGTACCGATCGGAGCGGACGCACCTTCCGGTGTTGGAAACCATCATCCAAAATAATGAGATCGGGGTGTTCGCGCGCCACGAGGATTTCGATGCCCCGTTGCCGGTTGGCATCCACCGCCACAACGGCCCCGGGGAATTTCCTGGCGATCTGCAGGGGTTCGTCCCCCGACATTTCGGGGGTGCTTCCCGGTTCCACCAGGCGGAACCCCTTTGACTTGCGTTTGTATCCCCGGCTCAACACCGCGATCCGCCGTTTGGGCAGGAGCTCCCGGAGGACCCATTCCACCATGGGGGTCTTCCCGCTGCCGCCCACACTCAGGTTCCCGATGCACAGGACCGGAACTTCAAATTCCCGCGAAGCCAGCCAGCCCCGGTCATAAGCTTTGTTGCGCAGGAAGACCACGGCACCGTACAAAAGGGAAAGGGGGTAGGCAAGTTTTCTGAGCAGCTTCATCGGAGCGAAAATAGTTAATTATCTTTGAGGGGACCCAAAACCTGAAACCCGGATGACCGTAAAAGAAATCGCCAGTGTGCTGGAAGAAAGGGCGCCCCTGGCCTTTGCCGAAGATTTTGACAATGTGGGCCTCCTGGTGGGGGACCCGGACATGGAGGTGACCGGCATCCTGGTGACCCTGGATGCCCTGGAAGCCGTGGTGCAAGAGGCTGTGGAAAAAAATTGTAACCTTATTGTCAGTTTCCACCCCATCCTGTTCAAAGGCCTGAAAAAGCTAACCGGGGCTACGTACGTGGAACGGGCCGTGGCCCTTGCCATACGGCACCAGGTGGCCCTGTACAGCATGCACACCGCCCTGGACAACGTGCGGCAGGGGGTCAACGGCAAGATCTGCGAAGTGTTGGGCCTCAGCCGCACCCGGATCCTGATCCCGAAGCAGGGGATGATCAAAAAACTCGTGACCTACGTCCCCAGGGGGCAGAAAGATGCCCTGCTCGAAAAGTTGTTCGAAGCCGGTGCCGGACAACTCGGGCACTACAGCCACTGCAGTTTTACCCTTGAGGGGACCGGCAGCTTCCTTCCTTCAGGGGAGGCGAACCCGGCCGTGGGCCAGCGGGGGTCGCTGCACCTGGAGCCGGAAGCCCAGCTGCACCTTACCTTTACCGCCGACCGGGAACAGGCTGTCTTGAAGGCCCTGTTTGCCCAACACCCCTATGAGGAGGTCGCCTATGAAGTAACCCCCCTTTCAAATGCCCACCAGCACCTGGGCATGGGGATGGTCGGCGAACTGGGATCGCCCATGGCCCCCCGCGATTTCCTGGAGGTCGTCCGGGAGCGTTTCGGGACCCCCTGCATCCGGCATTCCCGTTTGCCCGATACCGGGATTTCAACGGTAGCCGTTCTGGGGGGCAGCGGGGCCTTCGCCATTGATGCCGCCCGTGCCGCCGGAGCCGATATCCTGCTCACCGGGGACGTGAAATACCACGACTTCTTCCGGGCCGGGGACCGTATGGTCGTTGCTGACATCGGACACTATGAAAGTGAGCAGTTTACAAAAAACCTGCTGGTGGATTATCTTACCGAAAAAATTCCTAATTTTGCCATCTCTTTATCGGAGACGAAAACGAACCCCATCAACTATTTCTAGTTATGCCAGCAAAGACCGAAGTGACTGTAGAAGAAAAACTCAGAGCCCTGTACGACCTGCAACTCATCGATTCGCGGGTTGATGAGATCCGCAATGTCCGCGGGGAGCTGCCTCTGGAGGTGGAAGACCTGGAAGATGATGTTCAGGGGCTCAAAACCCGGATTGACAAGCTTAAAACCGATGTGGAGACCATCAACTACGAAATCACGTCGAAAAAGAATACCATCGAGGACGCCAAAACCCTGATCAAAAAATACAACGAACAACAGAAAAACGTCCGCAATAACCGGGAATTCAATTCCCTGGCCAAGGAAATCGAATACCAGGAGCTGGAAATCCAGCTGGCCGAAAAACACATCCGGGAATACAAGGCCCAAATTGAACAGAAAAAAGAGCTGATCACCTCCACCAAGGAACAACTCGGGGAGCGGGAAACCCACCTGAAGCACAAAAAAGGGGAGCTCGATGCCATCCTGGCCGAAACCGAAAAAGAAGAAAAGGCCCTGGTGGAGAAATCGGCGGAATTCGAACAAATCATCGAAGAGCGCTTGCTTTCCGCCTATAAGCGTATCCGTAACCGGGTAAAGAACGGCCTGGCCGTGGTACCGGTGGAACGGGGCGCCTCAGGGGGTTCCTTTTTCACCATCCCCCCCCAGGTACAGGTGGAAATCGCCTCCCGCAAAAAAATCATCACCGACGAGCACAGCGGGCGCATTTTGGTTGACCCCGTGCTGGCCGAGGAGGAGCAACAAAAAATGGAAGACCTCTTCCACGGGCTTAAATAGCCTCCCTGCTTAGAATTAACCTGAAGAAGACCCGGCCAAGCCGGGTTTTTTTATTCCCCATACTGCCTTAGCAGCTGCAGCATGCGGTTGCTGACCTCGGGGCTGTCCCATCGGGCCTCCAAATCGGGCATTTGCATGATTTCCTTCATAATGGCCTCCTGCCGGTCTCCGATTTCAAGGGCCTCCCGGTAGGGGCGGTCTGAAAAGGTCACCCGGGAATAGGCCGGGATCCATTCGCCCGGGTATTGCTCCGCAAAATGCTTTTCGATCCGTTTCTGGAGCAGGAATTCCGGATCGGCGGTTTTGGTGCTCATTTCCACGAAATTCCGGTAGCTGAGCTCTGCAATGGCATCGGCATCGGGCTTCCGCTGCACCTCATACGCCCTGAAAATGGCCTCCCAATCATCCCCCAACCGCTCCATCAACCCGTTCAGGACGGTGATGTCCTCAAACCCCGCATTCATGCCCTGCCCGAAAAAGGGAACCACGGCGTGGGCCGCATCCCCGACCAGGGCAACTTTGTCCCAGTAGGTCCAGGGAAAGCATTTGATCGTGACCAGGGCACTGGTGGGATTCCGTGCAAAATCCTCACAAAGGTTGTCAATATCAGGCATTACGGTAGGAAAGTGCCGGGTAAAAAAGGCCCGGGTATCCTCCCGGGTTTTCAGGGCCTCAAAGGAATCTTCCCCTTCAAAGGGGAGGAACAGGGTGCAGGTAAAACTCCCGTCGAGGTTGGGCATGGCGATAAACATAAAGGATCCCCGGGGCCAGATGTGGAAGGAATTCCTGTCGAGCTTATGGGTCCCGTCCGGGTTGGGGCGAATGGTGAGTTCCTTGTAGCCAACGTCAATGAATTCCTGGGAGTAATCGAAGCGGCTGCGGCGCTGCATCTTGTGCCTGACCCGGGAAAAAGCCCCGTCGCAGCCAAAAATGTGGTCAAATTTCCAGGCGTCCCACGTGCCTTTTTCCGTTTCCCCGGTAAAGAGCTGGGCAGTGGGCAGATCCACGTCCCATACCTTCTCCCCAAAGCGGAACTCGGTCCCCGCTGCTTCGGCCAGATCGATCATTTTCCGGTTGAGCACCCCCCTGGAGATCGACCAAATGGCTTCTCCTTCTTTCCCGTACGGCTGGTAATAAAGGGGTTTGCCGACCAGGTGCATGGCGCGCTGGTACAGGGGGATGCCAATACGCCTGACTTCCTCCTCTATTCCCGCATCCCTCAGGGCCTTCCACCCCCGGTTACTCATGGCCAGGTTGATGGACCTTCCCGTGAACTCCACGGTACGGATGTCGGGACGCCGGTCGAAGACCGTTACCCTGTGGCCCGCCTTCCTCAGGTAAATGGCCAGCAGGGCCCCGACCAGGCCGGAACCGACGATGCCGATGTTCTTGGGGCTTTGGTTCATAGTATACCAAAAAGTTAAAGGGGTAAAGGTAGTAAATTGGGAGGCAATCGCAGTCCAAATGGGCGATGCAGGGCTTTTAAGGAATCCTTAACCCTAAATGTTTAGCGTTTTTTTACTTTTGTTAAACGCCATGCATCGAAAGTCCTTCCTGCCGCAAAAGGTCTGCCCAGTCTGCCACCGTCCCTTTTCCTGGAGGAAAAAGTGGGAGAAAAACTGGGAGGAGGTCCGCTATTGCAGCCAGCGCTGCCGGCAGCGCCGCCCTGCCGTAAAGGCCCTGCCGAATCCATAAAATATGAAAACCGCCCTCCATTGGTTCCGAAATGATTTGAGGGGTGCCGACAACACCTCCCTGACCCGCGCCTGCAGGGCCGAACGGGTGCTGGCCCTGTATTGTTTCGATCCCCGGTTTTTCGAAAAGGACCGCTACGGTTTTCCGCGCACCGGGAAGTTCCGGGCAGCCTTCCTCAGGGAAACGGTGGAAGACCTTTCCCGTGTCCTCAGAGGTATGAATATCCCCCTGTTCATTTGCCTGGGACAACCCGAAGAGGCTATTCCCGCCCTGGTGGCCCGCTTCTGCATTTCGGAAATCCACGCCCAGGGAGAATGGACCCGCGATGAAACCCGGGTCCGGGACCAGGTCCTCCGGTCGCTGCCCCCAGGGGTGGCCTTTCAGGAACACTTTGACCAGTTCCTGTTCCACCCCGATGACACCCCCTTCGCAGATTTCGGGCAGGTGCCGGAAGTATTTACCGCGTTCCGGAAGGCCTGTGAAAAGGAGGCCGTGGTGCGGCCCTGCCTACCCCTCCCCCAAAAAAGGCCCGATGCGCATTGGGTGGAACCGGAAGCGGTACTCCCGGGGTTTGAAGCCCTTGGGCTAGAGGTCCCGGAAAGAGACCCGAGGTCCGCCTTTCCTTTCCGGGGGGGCTCCACAGCCGCCTGGGAACGGCTGGACCACTATTTCTGGGAGGAAAAACGCCTCAGTTACTACAAAAAGACCCGAAACGGGATGATAGGGGCCGACTACAGTTCCAAATTTTCCCCCTGGCTGGCCAACGGTTCCCTTTCGGCGCGGCAGGTATACCATGAGGTACGGCGCTATGAAAAGGAGGTCGTCCGCAACCAGGATACGTACTGGCTGGTTTTTGAGCTGATCTGGAGGGATTATTTCAAGTTTATTTCCCTGAAGCACGGTAACCGGATATTTTGCCCGGGCGGTATCCGGAAACCCGGGGAGACCCCCGGGGTATCGGAGCACTGGCTCCGCGCGTGGACCCGAGGGGAAACCCCGGACGCCTTTGTGAATGCCCACATGATGGAGTTGCGGCATACCGGGTGGATGAGCAACAGGGGCCGGCAGAACGTGGCGAGCTACTGGGCCCGGGGGCTGGGGCAGGACTGGCGTGCCGGGGCCGCCTATTTTGAGAGCATGCTCCTGGACTACGACGTCCACAGCAACTGGGGGAACTGGATGTACAACAGCGGGGTCGGCAACGACCCCCGCGACCGGACCTTTAACACCGGCCTGCAGGCCAGCCGCTACGACCCGAACGGGGCCTTTCGGCGCCTCTGGCTGCAACCGACCTTATTTTAAGAGATGAAAACCCTTCGCCTTATCCTGGGTGACCAGCTCAACCCCGAACACCCCTGGTTCCGGCAACCCGGGGAAGGGGTGCTGTACCTTATGGCCGAGCTGCGGCAGGAAACCGATTATGTGGTCCACCATATCCAGAAGGTCGTGGCCTTTTTTGCCGCCATGCGGGCCTTTGCCGCTTCCCTCGAGCAACAGGGCCACCAGGTGCGTTATTTCCGGATCAGCGACCCCGACAACCCCCAGGACCTGGCGGAAGCCGTCCGTCAGGTAGCCCGGGAAGAAAACATCGAACGGTTTGAATACCTGCTGCCCGACGAATACCGCCTCGACAGGCAACTGCAGGAGCTTTGCGCTTCCCTGGCGCTCCCCTCCCAGGCCGTCGACACCGAACATTTTTACACCTCCCGGGGGGAGTTGGAGGATTTTTTCAGGGGAAAGAAGCAGTACCTTATGGAATCCTTTTACCGAAGGATGCGAAAAAAACACGGGATCCTCATGGAAAGGGGGCAACCATTGGGGGGGCAGTGGAATTTCGACCGGCAGAACCGCAAGGCCTGGAAAGGGACACCTGCCATTCCCCCCGCCATGCCCCTCAAAAAGGATGTCAGCCACCTGGTCGCTGAAATCCGGCAGGCAGGGGTACAGACCCTTGGGACCATTGACCCCGGGCACTTCCAGTGGACCACCACCCCGGGGGAGGCCCTGGAGCTGCTGGAGTATTTCTGCCATCACCTCCTGCCCCACTTCGGGGATTACCAGGATGCCATGCATTCCGGGGAAAAATTCCTGTTCCATTCCCGGCTTTCTTTCGCCTTGAATATCAAGCTCCTCTCCCCCAGGCGCGTGGTGGAAACCGTGGAGGCCTATTTCAGGGCCCATAGCGACAGGATCCAGCTATCGCAGGCCGAAGGGTTCATCCGGCAGGTGCTCGGGTGGCGGGAATACATGAGGGGGATCTACTGGATGGAAATGCCGGGGTACCGGGACAAGAATGCCCTGAACAACCAAAACCCGCTGCCGGAATTCTTCTGGACCGGGCAAACCCGGATGAAATGCCTGGGCCACGCCATCGGCCAAAGCCTGGAGGAGGCCTATGCCCACCACATCCAGCGCCTGATGGTGACCGGGAATTTTGCCCTGTTGGCCCAGGTGCACCCCGACGCGGTCGACCGGTGGTACCTGGGTATTTATGCCGATGCCCTGGAATGGGTACAACTTCCCAATACCCGGGGGATGAGTCAATTTGCCGACGGCGGGGTCGTTGGCACCAAGCCCTATGTAAGCTCGGCCAATTACCTTCAGAAAATGGGCGATTACTGCCAGGGATGCGCCTATGACCCCCGCGAAAAAACCGGGCCGCGAGGCTGTCCGTTCAACGCCCTGTACTGGAACTTCCTCGAGGACAAAAGGGAAATCCTGTCCCAAAACCCGCGCATGGGGATGATGTACCGCCTGCTCGACCAGAAAAGCGACGGGGAGCGCTCGGCCCTGAAAGCACGGGCCGCTGAAATCATGGCCCACCCGGACCGTTTCTGAGGCAACGCATCCTTTTGGGAGCCCGGGTACAGGAATGCGCCGGGTCCAGGGGGTTACTGACCTTTAAAAGTAAGGGGCCGCCCTAACCAGGGAGTTTATTCCAGGATGTCGTCCACGATGCCGTAATCCACAGATTCACGGGCATCCATCCAATAGTCGCGGTTAAAGTCCTTCATGATCTTTTCGAAGGGTTGCCCGCAATTCTCAGCCAAAATCCGGGCCCCGATCTCCCGGGTCTTGAGGATTTCCCTCGCCTGGATCTCAATATTGGTCGCCTGCCCCTGGGCCCCTCCGCTGGGCTGGTGGATCATGACCCGGGCGTGCGGCTGGATAAAGCGCCGCCCCTTTTTGCCCACGGAAAGCAGGATGGAACCCATGGAAGCCGCCAGGCCTGTGCAGATGGTAGACACCGGGCTTTTCAGGGAAGTAATGGTATCGTAAATCGCAAACCCGGAGGTTACATACCCCCCGGGGCTGTTGATAAGCAACTGGATTTCCTTGTCATTTTGCATGTCGAGGTACAACAGGCGGTCGATGACGTGCTTGGCAGAATCATCATCTACCATTCCCCAGAGAAACACCTTCCGCTCCTCCAGCAGGCGGGCATCGATCAGTTCCTGGACTTTTCCTTTTTTTGAACTCATAGAGCGTAATGGGTTAGGGATCAAAAATACACATTTTTACAGACAAGGCATACCCGCACGCGACCCTAATATTCGACCGAATCCGGCTGTCCAAAAAGAATGTATCTTTGAAAAAAAGAAATCCCATGCGGCCCTTATTCCTTTTCCTTGCTTTCCTCGCCCTTACTGCCTGCAAGGAGGCAGCCTCCCCCGATATGGTCACGCAGGCCGCCAGGCCACCCGAAAAAGACCTGCTCGGGGCCCTTGCCGAAAAACACGGCTTCAGCCACTGGAGTCGGGTGAACCGGATCCGGTTTACCTTCAACGTGGAACGGGGCGGTACCGTCAGCACCCAACGATCATGGATCTGGGAGGTACGGGAAAACCGGGTGACCCGAATTGCAGAAGGCGATACCCTCACCTACCTGCGCTCGGAAGTGGACTCGGCCACGGCAAGGGCCGATGCCGGTTTTATCAACGACAAATACTGGTTACTGGCCCCGTATCAGTGGATCTGGGACCGGGCCAGTATCACGCATGATTACCAGGAGGCCGCCAGCGGGCCCATTTCAGGGGAATCCATGGCCAAACTGACCATAACCTACGGACAGGAAGGCGGCTATACGCCCGGGGATGCCTATGACTTTTATTTCGGGAAGGACTCCGTGGTGCGCGAATGGGTCTACCGAAGGGGCAACCAGCCGGAACCTTCCCTGGCCACCACCTGGGAAGGGTACGAGGAACATGGGGGCCTCTTGATTTCCACCATGCACCAGAACGCCGACGGCTCGTTTAAACTCTATTTTACCGGGGTTGCGGTAGACTAGGCACCTCCCCTGCCCCGGATCAGGAAAGTCGCCACAAAAACAAAAACCGCCCCAACCAGCAGTACCGAAAAGGTGGTGGTAAGCCGGAAATGCTCCCCCAGGTACCCCAGCACCGGGGGCGCGAGCAGGAAACCGGAGTATCCGGTACCGGCGATAAAGGCCACCCCCTGGGCGGAATCCACCCCCCTGATGTTGCCCCCAATGCGGAAAAGTTCCGGGATGATCACCGAAAACCCGAGCCCGATCAGCGCAAAGCCCAATAAGGCCATATAGGTAAAGGTGCTCAGTACGGCGAGGTAGCCGCAAATGGCGATCAGGCTCCCCAATCCCACAATGCGGATCGAACCGATTCGGGTGCTGATGCCGTCCCCGAGGAAGCGGCCCAGGGTCATGGTTACGGAAAACGCCAAAAAACCAGACCCGATCAGGTACTCCGGGGCCTGGCTGATTTCCCGCAGGTACAGCCCGCTCCAGTCGACGATGGCCCCCTCTCCCCCCATCACGATAAAGGATACGAGCCCCAGGAGGAACAGCGGCCTGAACAGTTTCAGGCTGAAGCCTTCCTGTTCCACAGGGGCTGCCCTGACGGTGAGGTAGTATTTCCGGAAACGGAAATTTACCCAGAATACCACCAGAACAACCCCCAGCATATGCAGGGACGGGTTTCCAATCGGGCCGATCAAAAAACTCCCCAGGCCGGCCAGCACCCCCCCAAGGCTGAAAAACCCATGGGTGGCAGACATGAACTTCTGCCCGTCTTCCTTTTCGATTTCCGTGACCAGGGTATTCATGGCGATATCGAGGATGCCATTGGCCGCGCCAAAAAGGAAAAGGGCCCCCATCAAGAGGTAATAATTGGGAGCGAGCAGGGGAAGCAGGGCAAAAACGCTGCATGCGATCACCCCGAACCAGGTGGCACGGCCCACCCCCAGGCGGTTCACCACGCGGGCAGCCACAGGAAACACGGTAAACACCCCCAGGGAAAGGAAAAAAATAGCAAACCCCAGTTTGGCCTTGTCGATACCCAGCTGTTCCTTGACCGTGGGGATATAGATGGCCCAGGTGCCAAACCACAGGTTAAGGCTGGCGAAAACCAGGGCCGGGGCCAGGTACCGCGGGTTGGAAAGGATCAGCTTGAGGGACTTCATACCAGGGAGTGCCATTTAAGCGCCGCAAGATAGGCCAGAAAATGCAAATCCCCGCTATGCCCCCGTCCGTTCCAGGATGCCCTGTTTCAGGATCTCCCCAAAACGGTACATGTCGGTATAGGAGCAGTAAAACGGGGCCGGGGCCAGGCGGATCACATTAGGCTCCCTCCAGTCGGTGATCACCCCGTTTTGCATGAGGTAGTCAAACAGGGGCCTGCCTTCCCCGTGGAGGAATACCGACAGCTGGCACCCCCTTGCCCCCTCGGGCGTAATGACCTCGAATGTACTCTCCACCTGCCGGTCGACCTCGCCCAGTATGAATTCCAAATAGGCCACAATCCGGTCCCTTTTGGCGAAAAGGGCTTCCATGCCCGCCTGTTCAAATAGCTCCAGGGAGGCGAGGTAGGGCGCCAGGGCAAGCACGGGAGGGTTGCTAAGCTGCCAGGCATCGGCGGAATCAATCGGGTCAAATCGCGGTTGCATCAAAAAACGGGTTTCCTTTTTGGTCCCCCACCACCCCTCAAACCTCGGAATATCCGGATCGGCCTGATGCTTTTCATGCACAAAGATTCCGGAAGCATTCCCCGGCCCGCTGTTCATATATTTATAACTGCACCAGGAGGCAAAATCGACCTCCCAATCGTGTAGGGCCAGGTGTACGTTCCCGGCGGCATGGGCGAGGTCCCACCCCACCATGGCGCCTGCCGCTTTGCCGGCCCGGGTAATTGCCTCCATATCGAGGACCTGGCCATTGTAGTAATTCACCCCGCCCATCAGCACCAGCGCCAGCTCCCCGCGGTGCTCCTCGATAGCCTGCAGGATGTCCTCCGTACGCCAATGGTGTTCCCCCGGGCGTTTGCGGACTTCGACCAGCGCCTCCCCGGGGTCGTAGCCGTGAAACCTCAGCTGGCTTTGGAGCATATACTGGTCCGATGGAAAGGCCTTTTCCTCGCATAGGATCTTGTACCGCCTTCCCTGGGGACGGTAAAAGGAGACCATCAGCAGGTGGAGGTTCACCGTAAGGGTATTCATCACCGAAACTTCCCGGGTCTTCGCCCCAACAATCCGGGCCAGGGCCGGGGCAAGCCGCTCGTGGTAGTCCCACCAGGGCTTCTCTGCGTAAAAATGCCCCTCAACCGCCAGCTCGCGCCAGTCCTTCATGATGTCATCCACAAAGCGCTGCGCGCTTTTAGGCTGCAGGCCCAGGGAATTCCCGGTAAAGTAAATGACGTCCTTTCCCTTCACCTGGGGGAAATGGAATTCCTCCCGGTAGTGCCGCAGGGGGTCCTCCTGGTCCAGTTGCAGGGCAAAGGCCGCTGAATTTTCAAATTTCATCCCATGGGGTTTTGCCCAAAAATACGACGAAGTATCCAATTGCGGGTGGTAGGGCGGACGCCCCGGTTATTCGGCCAGCCTTTGTCGCATCTCCACAATGTGTTCCCTGAAGCCTGCCTTCTCGTAAGCCCTGATGGCCGGAAGGTTGTCGCGGTACACCGTCAGGCGTATTTCAAGCAACCCCTGCTCCCGGGCCCATACTTTGAGGACCTCCATAATCTGCTGGTTAATCCCCTGTCTGCGGTATTCCGGACGGGTGTACATAAACCCAAAATAAGCATAGGCCTGGTGGTCCAGGTAATGGCGGGGCACCTTTCGGGTAGCATACCCGCAGGCCACGACCCCTTCCCGGCCTTCGGCCACAGCGACATGGGAAGTCGGATCCTGCAACAGGGTTTCCAGGGAATAATACGTAACCGGGTCCGGGCGGATGGTAGGGTCAAAGGGCCGTTCATCGCGGATCAGGCCCTGTTCAAATTCCTTTAAAACGGGTAGGTCTTCCAGGGTGGCTTTTCTTACGGTTAGTTTCATGGCACAACAGGTTACTGGCCGGTGAATTTAGGGATGATTTTCCGGATTTCCGCCGGAAGCGGGCTGCAGCATGGACTGGGGAAAGGCTATCGGGGCAGGCTGTTGGGAAGCTGCGCCCCCTGCAGGGTATGAGGGGGGACAGGAAGGTGCACGGGGTGCCGGGAACCTGCAGGGGGAAGGAGTATCTTGCCATTGGGGGCGGGGGGGAGTTATCCCACATTTATCTCCCTGTCCCCTGATAGAAGCATAAGCCCCTCCCTTTGCCACACCTGCCGACCTCGCGGTCAGGGCGAATTCCGTAGTTTTGCCGGAAAAAGCCATGCATTTTTTATCCGCCTCCCTGGAAGCCTACATTGCCGAACAAAGCGAACCGGAACCTGAATTGCTGCAAGAGCTCACACGGGAGACCCACCTGAAAGTGCTCATGCCCCGCATGATCACCGGCCATTACCAGGGCCGGGTGCTAAGCCTCCTCTCGCGTTTGCTGCGGCCCAAAGCCATCCTGGAGATCGGCACCTATACCGGGTATTCAGCCCTTTGCCTGGCGGAAGGGCTGGACCCGGATGGCATGCTGCACACCATTGACAAAAACGAGGAGCTCCGTGCCATGCAACGCCGGTACTTCGACCGGAGCCCTTTCGGGAAGCAAATTGTCCAGCACACCGGGCTGGCGCTGGAGGTCCTTCCCGACCTTGAAGGGGCTTTCGACCTGGTATTCGTCGATGCAGACAAGAAAGAATACCCGGAGTATTTCGAGGCGGTACTCCCAAGGGTGCGCCCGGGGGGCATGATCCTCATGGACAATGTGCTCTGGTCGGGCAAGGTGCTGGAGCCCGTTGCCCCCAAAGACGAGGCCACCCGTGTACTGGTTGCCTTCAACCAAAGCCTTCGAAACGACCCCAGGGTGCGTACGGTACTCCTCCCCATCCGCGATGGCCTTACCGTATGTACGGTAAAATAAACCGCTGGTATCCCCTGTGAAATACGGCCCCGAAAGCAATCCCGGCCAGGGCACCTGCCATCAAATCCAACGGATAATGCACCCCAACGAAGATTCGGCTCGAGGCAAAAAGCAGGGGCCATAGGAAAACCAGGGAAGCCGCGCGAAAATGCGTTCGCAGGAAGCAGAACATCAGGGTGGCAATGGAAAAAGAACTGGAGGCATGCCCCGAGAAAAAACTGTAACCCCCGGGATCCCTGAGGACCCTGACCAGGGGTCTCAGCTCCAGGTCCTGGTTGGGCCTCAGGCGGGCCACTACCGCTTTCGTCCAGTCGGTGAACCAGAGGACCACCCCCAGTAACAACAGGGCTGTCAGGGCTATCGTAACCGCCTGCTTCCAGGGATAGGTGTTCAGGAGCAATACAAAAAAAAGCAGGAATAATGGGGTCCAGGTGGCGATATCGGTCACCGTCGACCAAAAGGGGTCCAGGGGGGCAACCCCCAGGTTGTTGAGGTAGAGGAAGGCTTCCCGGTCCCAGAGGAGGAGCTGCTCCAGCATAGGCCCTATTTTCTGCTGATGGTACCCCCTACATCATCCAGGTTTTTCTTGACTTCCTGGATTTCCTTTTGGATGTCATTGGTAATGGAGGTATCCAGGCCCTGTTTTTCGGCACTTTTCTGGATCTCCCGCTTGATGTCTTCCGTAGCGTCTTTAAGCTGGCGCATCCCTTTACCCAGGCCCTTGGCAATACCGGGGATTTTATCAGCTCCAAACACCATCACCACCACAAAGAGGATAAAGAAAATCTCAGCCCCGCTTATGAATAACAACATCATTGCCATACCACAAATATACAGAAGTTTCAGCGCCAAAATAAAAAAAGTCCCGGGGCATGTGCCCCGGGACTTCTCTTCAATCAGGGAAAAGTTACTTCCCCTTGATGTTCTCCTTGAACTGCTCGAATTCGGATGGGGCTTCCTCCCTCGGCCAGCTGTTGTTGGTCGTATCGATATCCGCAGTTTCCAATTTCGGGTCGACCACAATCCCCACCAACTCAGACTGGGAAGAAATCACGCGGCTCACTTCCGTATCGTTTTTCCTCCAGATCTCCGGGGGGTAAGTAACCAGTTCCTTGCTGCCGTCGGCATAGGAATACTCTACAATCAGGGGCATGGGGATCCCTCCCGGCTTGTCGAAGGTCACCTCGTAGAAGAACTTCGGTTCCTTCACTGCAGCCCTTTCCTCGGCAGTCATGTTATCCATCATGAATTCCTTAAGCGTGGGGGACACCTCTGAAGGGGCCTTGCCCTTTAATTCCGGATCGTAGTCCTCGCTATCCTCCTCGGCCAGATAGACCAGGGGTGGAAGGTCGGCCTCCGTAACGCCATTGGCCTGCATGTACTCCCGCATTTGACGGGTGGGCTTATTGCTTACATAGAATTTTTTCACGCCCTTTACCCCGATGTCGACGTAATCGGTAGTGTAGAACCACGACCTCCAGAACCAGTCAAGGTCTACGGCAGAGGCATCTTCCATGGTCCGGAAGAAATCTTCCGGGGTCGGGTGTTTGAACATCCAGCGCTGCGCGTAGGTCTTGAAGGCGTGGTCGAAAAGCTCCGGACCCATCACCGTCTCCCTCAGGATATTCAGGGCAGTAGCCGGCTTGCCGTAGGCATTGGGGCCCAGCTGGTAGACATTCTCAGGGTTCGACATAATGGGCGCCAGGTACGACTGGTCCCCGGCCATGTAAGGAACGATCTTGGATGGCTCCCCGCGGCGCGAAGGGTATTTCTCGTTCGGGGCGATCACGGCCGGGAAGGCCTTGCCGAATTCCTGCTCGGCCAGGTATTGCATAAAGGTATCCAGACCTTCATCCATCCATCCCCACTGCCGCTCATCGGAGTTTACGATCATGGGGAAGAAGTTATGCCCCACCTCGTGGATGATCACCGAAATCATCCCGTACTTGACCCGGTCGGAGTACGTGCCGTCTTCGTTGGGGCGGCCATAATTCCAGCAAATCATGGGGTATTCCATCCCCTGGTTTTTGGCGTGCACCGAAATGGCCTTGTGGTACGGGTAATCAAAAGTGTGTTTGGAATAGGTCTTCAGGGTGCTGGCCACTGCCTGGGTGGAAAGGTCCTCCCAGAGCGGGTTCCCTTCCTTGGGGTAAAGGGAAACAGCCATAACATCCTTGCTGCCAATGCGCACCGCCATCATGTCCCAAATAAATTTCCGGGAGGTGGCAAAGGCGTAATCCCTGACATTTTCTGCCTTGAATTTCCAGGTCTTGGTTTTTTCTGCAAACCCTTTTTCAGCGGCCTCGGCCTCCTCCTGGGTCACGATCAGCACGGGCTTGTCATACGACTTTTTGGCCTGCTCATACCGCTGCATCATCTCCCGGGAGAATACCTCCTTGCGGTTTTGCAGCTCGCCTGTGGCGTCGAGTACGTGGTCGGCCGGGACCGTTATATTTACCTCGTAGTTCCCAAAGGGCAGGGCAAACTCCCCGCTGCCCCAGAACTGGTGGTTTTGCCAGCCTTCCACATCGCTGTAAACGGCCATCCTCGGGAAAAACTGGGCAATCACATAGGCCCGGTTCCCGTCCTTCTCAAAATATTCATACCCGGAGCGCGCCCGGTTTACGGTATGGTCGGGGATGTTATACCACCACTTGATATCGAAGGAAACCGATTCCCCCGATTTGAGCGGCTGCGGGATATTGACCCGCATCATGGTCTGGTTGATGGTATAGGAGAGGGGCTTGCCCTGGGCATCCCGCACATATTCGATATTAAAGCCCCCGTCAAAAGGTTCCGTAAGGTAGTCCCCTGCAAAGGATTCTGTCCGGTAGGCCGGTGCCACCCCGCTGCCGTCCCTCAGGGGCGACTTGGATTCCTTTGAACGCACGTTCTGGTCGAGTTGCACCCAGAGGTATTCCAGTTCATCCGGGGAATTGTTGTAATAGGTGATGGTTTCCTCCCCGTAAATACGGGCATTCTTGTCATCGAGGGTGATGTCCATCCGGTAATCGGCCTGTTGCTGGTAATAGTCGGGGCCCGGGGTACCGGAAGCGCTCCGGTAGGTGTTGGGCGTGGCAAATTCCTGGTACATCTGGCGGAATTTGCTCTGGTTGGTGTGGCCGGGTTGCTTTTCGGCCGGGGCTTCTTCCTGGGCCCAGCCTGTGGTCGCAAAGGCAAAGAAAAAGGCCGCAAAAAGACAGGTTGCTTTCATCGCATTCATATTGGGTTATTTAAGGTTTGAAAAATACAGGATTTTACAGGATTCCGCCAGAAGGCCGTCATAAGTTTAACATTCCTTTATTATTCTCGCGGATCAGCACAAAGCTCTTCTTTTTGCCCAGTACCTTGAGGTGGACGAGGTTTTTTTGTTCCTCGAAGACCTCGGTCAGCACGTCGTTGCGGACCCCGACAGATTTCAGGGCCGCCTCCTGTACGTCGGGGACTTCCAGGTAACAGACGACGAGGTCCTTGTCGTAACGGGTCCCCAGGAAGGTAAAGGCCCTGGCGGAATCGTTTACCTCCACCTCAAACCGGGCCCGGAAGTAACGTTCAATATAGCGCCCGGCCTGGGGCGATTCCCCGGGGGTACCCAGGTTCCCGCGAAAATCATAGCGCTGCAGGAGGGCTTCTTCCAGGTCGTCCACAAAAACGCGGCTGATGATCTGCAGGGAAGCCTTCTCCGGGGCATAGTCCACATTGGTAACGCTCACGTAGAACTTGTGCGCCCCTGAGAAAGAGAGCAGCGGCAGCAGGAGCGTAAGCAGGAGCGCCCCAAAAATCCCTTTTCGATCCATTTTTCTTTGTTTCATCATGCTTCCGTGCAAATCCCGTGCCGTGAATCCGGGTCAAATGTAAGCAATTCGCCGCTTCTACTCCAGGCCATTGTTTTTTCGGTATTCCGCGCTCTTTTTCCTCAGGAATTCCCACATCCGCAGGGGATCGCCCTCCGCCAGGGGACCGAAGGCGGGGTCTGCCTCGCAATAATACATGAAATCGGGGATCCTCAGGGCCGGGACCCCGAGCTGCCCGACGAAAACGCTGTCGGGGTACCGGGCCCGGACCTCCAGGGTCTGCTGGTAGGCCCGGTCGCGAGCCAGGCGCTTCTTTAACATGCGGGTCCGTCCCGAGATGGCGTTCAGGACGGGGTTAAGTGGAAGGATCCCGCCCCCGGTGGTCGCCTCGAACAACATGCGCTCGGCCTGCGTCTTCACCGGGGCATAAGCATTGGGGAGGCCAAGGGAGGCCGCCGTTACCGGCTCCTCCACCGGGAGGTTTCCGAGGTCCCTCCCCAGGTCCCCACTAAGGTTATACGGATACAGGACCACCTCGTCGAGCTGGTTCACAAAGGGGGTCAGGGAAATAGTCAAAAGCCCGCCCCCCAGCATTTCGGGGGTGATGCGGAAGGTGATCCGTTCATAGCGGATGGCCGAAACCAACACGGTATCGCCCTCCCGGGCAGTTATCGCGAAAAACCCTTCCTGGTCCGAGATCGTCGCCTGCTCCGCGGAGAGGTTCAGCAGGTGTACGTTGGAAACCCCGGTGCTATCTTCCAGTACCCTGCCCCGTAAATCGCCGCGGGCCGGGTCCTGGGCAAGGGCCCCAGAGCAGATGAAGAGCCAGAACACAGGGCGCCAACGCATTGGCCTATTCCTGGCGGATCTTCCGGAAGGCCTCACTTTGGGTCACCAAAAAATCAATGAGTTGGAATTCATTTTCCTTGCGCAACAAGGTGCGGGGCGGCAATTGGGTATCGCAATAGACCAGGAAGGCATCGATCTGGTCCTGGGGGATCTGCAGGTCGCTCACAAAAAATCGATCGTCGTAGACCTGCCGGAGTACCTCGCTGGCCTTCAGGGGCGCAGGGCCCTCGGCTTCCTTCTCCCCTCCGATGGTTTTGGCCAGCAATTTAAAGATGTTCACAAAGTTTAACCCGTACTGCATCCCCCGTACCGTGGGGTCTTCCGCGATATTGACCACCTCCGTGGTCTGGTCGGTTTCGTACACGTATTCCTTGAAGTCCTCGTTGCGCAGCCGGATGAATTCTTCCTGCTCCTCCGGGCTGACCACCACCTCATCGAGCTCGGTTACTTTTTCGGTAACCTCCACCACCAGACGGTTATTCTGGAGGATTTCCGCGGTGATCCGGACCATCTCCAACTGGTAGTTCAGGGCCATGAAGACCACGTCGTCCCCTGCCTTTACCGGGAGGGTAAACTCCCCCCGCTCATTGGTGATGGTGGCTTGCTGGGCCGTGGTGTTGATGACATTCTCATTGGGCACTGGGGAATTTCGGTACAACACGGTTCCCCTGAGCAGGATCCGGTCGTCGTCCTGGGCCCAAAGGGTCGTGAAAAGCCCCAGGGAAAAGAGGAAAAAAAGGAATTTTTTCATAGGGATGCAACAGCCATTCTGTCAATTTATAAAGAAAAAGCAACTTCCCCTAAAAAAAAAGGGGTGCCCCTTAAACTTATGTTAAACCCGCAGGAGGCCGGCGGCCGGGCTGCTTGCAGGTTGCAGGGTACAGGTCGTAATTGGGACACTGGAAATCAGGCGGTTCCCGTTTATCCGGAAAACCCGCAATTCCAGCCAAAAACCCGGGCGGTTACCGCCAGAATCTTAACTTTGTGCATCGTGCCGAACCCCGTCCGGCTTTGGCTTCTGCCCTTGCCCCGGGACCATGCAAAACCCTGCCTTATGAAAATGAAGCGCTTGCTGCTGTTACCCCTCTTGTGGTGCTCCCTGGCCTCAGCCCAGGTCAAGATTGGCGATAACCCCCAGACCATCGGGCCGGCTTCCCTGCTGGAACTCGAAAGCACCGACCGCGTCCTGGTCCTCACCCGGGTCACCACCGCCCAAATGGAGGCCATCACCCCTTCCGGCGGGGGCCTGGTCTACAATACAGAAGAAGATTGCCTCTTCTACCACAATGGGCAGCGGTGGATCAACATCTGCGAGGCCCTGGGGCTGTCCTTTACGGCGGAACCCATCGTGAATGAATTCCCCACCATCGCCATTACCCGCCAGGGCGATACCGTGAATTTTGAGGTGGGGCAGATCAGGGGGTCCAATATTGTGGACTTCAGCATCAGCGGGCAGGATATCCAGGATAATGTCATCAACCAGAACAAACTGGCTGACGCTTCGGTTGGCACCGACGAGTTGCAGGACAATGCGGTGACCGCAGCCAAAATAGGCGGAGATGTAGCCGGCACCGGGCTTATCCAGAACCCGGCAGGCGCCCTGGAAGTGGATGTCACCGCTATTTCGGGCAATGGGGATATCGTTTCGCAAGATCTGGTTGTGGGAGGCGTAGCGAATGCCCTCTTAGGGGAAGTTACCCTCGAAATTGCCCCTGGGGCGGTGGGCACCCCCGAACTGGCAAATAATGCGGTGACTTCCGTAAATATTGCCGACGGGCAGGTAGCCGCCGAAGACCTTGCAGATGATGCCGTAACCGCCGAAAAGCTAGATGCTTCCGTAGTGGGTGCCGGGCTTGCTCAAAATGCCGCCGGGGCCCTGGAGGTGGATGTTACGGGGATTGCAGGCGATGGGACGTTATCTTCCCCTTTGGGAACCATAGCCCTAGCTGGTAACCCCGGAAACGCACTTTTTGAGAATGTGGAGATGGATGTGGCCGTTCAGAATATCATTAGTTCAGATTTAAACAACGATTTAGTTCTCGGTTCCGATGGTGCAATCTATATAAATGTTGGATCTGTTCAAACCAGCGAAACCATCACTAATTTGACACAAGACATCAACACAGGGATAATTAACTATATTAATGAAAATGGCGTGAATCAAACCGCCAACATCGCCAGCAGTGATTCCGGTAACCTACTGATCATTGGTTCTGACGGAGGGGGCTTTATCAACCAATCAGCAATAATAGCTAATGAAACCACCACTTCCCTGGTCCAGAATACTACCACGGGGGTAATTACCTATACCAATGAGAATGGTGTAGCTCAAACGGCCAATACCACCAGCAGTGATACAGGAAACCTCCTGAGAACTGGGACCGACGGCGGAAGCTTTATCGACCAATCAGCTATTACAGATAATGAAACCATAACTTCCCTGGCCCAGGATCCTACCACGGGGGTAATTACCTATACCAATGAGGAAGGTGCAGATCAAACCGCCAATATCACCAGCGTTGATTCGGGAAACCTCCTGATCACTGGTTCCGATGGAGGAAGCTTCATCGACCAAACAGTTCTTGATGGAACTTTTGCTACAGATACTGAACTATCGAACATTATTCCTTCTGGAACTCAAGGTTCTATTTTTTTCTCTGACGGTGCGGGTAGTTTAGTAGAAAACAACGCGCAGCTATTTTGGGATAACTTAGAGTTAAAATTATATGTTGGAAATCAGGTAATAACAGAAAGTGACGTTAAGCTAAACGTAGGTGGTACAATCAGGACACAATTCATAAAAGGTGCTTCGGGTTCCTCAGGACTCCCTACCTATCGATTCAATGACAATCAGGATACTGGAATGTATTTAGAAGATGCTAGCGGTATACTAGCTTTTTCAACGAATAATATAGAAGCTCTTAGGATAGATAACATCCAAAACGTAGGAATCCAACAGGCTTCCCCGTCCTCTGCATTGCATCTTGGCGGTTCTTTTGCCACTCCGATTCGGTCAGAGACGACTAATGTTACTTTGACGGAAGCGGACCATACCGTTATACTTGAAACTGGGGTCACCCTATTAACGTTACCCCCAGCCGACATTTCAAACGCCGGTAGAATTTATATCATAAAGAATAAAACTGGGGTGAATGTGCCGACGAATTTGAACTATCTGGATTTAAATGGTATTGCCTCAAATGACATAGCCCCTGGGGTGATTTGGCTTCAAAGTGATGGTATAGGGAATTGGGAACAAATTAATTAGATGAGAAGTTTAACCCTTTTATTTTTAACCTTTTGGGGGCTCGCTTCTGCCCAACCCGCCCTGCAGC
>CAZIJW010000014.1:0-79303 GCA_964539905.1 uncultured Robiginitalea sp. | reverse complement strand
ATGCTCCTGAAGGAAGAAGAATCATGATAAAAATCCTGAGATACACCGAATACCTATACCTGGCTGTGGCCCTGATTTCCCTGTATAAAATTGGCGAGCTTTGGGAGGCCGACCGCGACCAGGCCTTTGTTTTTGTCTTTTTTGCGGTGGTTTCCATAGCCATGTTCTTTTTCAGGAGGAACTATCGGAAACGCTTCGAAAAGCGGAAGGAAACCGAAAAAAGTTAAGTAGAGCCCCACATGGCCACCATTGTCCTTTGCCTGCTGCTTTCCGCGTTTTTCTCGGGGATGGAGATTGCGTATGTCTCCGCGAACCGCATCCACATCGAGATTGAGAAAAAACAGGAGGGCCTGCTGGCCCGCGTGCTGGGCAAACTGACGGAAAGCCCGTCGAAATTTATCGCCACCATGCTGATCGGCAACAACATTGCCCTGGTGGTCTACGGGCTGTACATGGGGGAACTCCTCATGGGCTGGTTCCTGCGGATGTTGCCGATGGAGAGCGCATTGCTGACCGCCCTGCTGACCGATTTCAGCCTGCTGACCCAGACGCTGATCTCCACCCTCATCATCCTGCTCACCGCCGAGTTCCTGCCCAAGGTCCTGTTCCAGATCTATGCCAATACGCTGCTGAAGGCCCTGGCCATCCCCGCCTACCTGTTCTATCTGCTGTTCTGGCCCATTTCCGAATTTGTCATTTTTGTTTCCGACGGCATCCTGAAAGCGTTTTTCAGGACCCGGGGCGACCAGGTGCAGCTAGCCTTCACCAAACTGGAACTGGGCGATTACATCACCGAACAGATGGAAACGGTGGAGGAGCGCGACGAGGTGGATTCGGAAATCCAGATTTTCCAGAACGCCCTGGAATTTTCAGAAGTCAAGGCCCGGGAGGTCATGGTCCCCCGCACGGAAATCACTGCGGTGGAGTTGCACGAAACCCCGAAGAACCTCACCCGCCTCTTCACGGAAACCGGCTATTCCAAGATCCTGGTTTACAAAGACACCATCGACAACATCATCGGTTACGTGCATTCGTACGAATTGTTCAAAAAGCCCAACACTATCAAGAGCATCCTGCTGCCGGTGGAATTCGTGCCCGAAACCATGCTGATCCAGAACATCCTCAATGCCCTGACCAAAAAACGCAAAAGCATGGCCGTGGTCCTGGATGAATACGGGGGCACCTCGGGCATCCTGACCGTGGAGGACATCATCGAGGAGTTGTTCGGCGAAATCGAGGACGAACACGACACGGTCGACCTTTGCGAGGAGCAGCTTTCGGAACACACTTACAAATTCTCGGCCCGGCTCGAGGTCGACTACCTCAATGAGACCTACCGCCTCGACCTTCCGGAAAGCGATGAATACGGCACCCTGGGGGGTATGATCGTGAACGGCACGGGCGAGATCCCTAAAAAAGATACCCAAATCCGCATCGGCAGGTTCCTTTTCCGCATCCTGGAGGTCTCCAACACGAAGATCGACCTGGTCACCCTCGAAGTGCTCGAATCCGACTAGGTTCCCGGCCGCTTCCCGACCCCCTCTTTTTCCTTTTATTATTGGGTAGAAAGTGGTATTTTCGCCCACTGATTCAAAGACCGGTAACATGGCAATTTTAGAAAAGATCCGAAAGCGTACCACGGTCATGATCCTGATCATCGGACTGGCGCTTTTTGCATTTGTGATTTCCGATGTGCTTACCCGTGGCGGGTTTGGCGACCCGAAGGTGGGTACCACCGTGGGGGAGGTGAATGGGGAATCGATATCCCTGGACGAATTCCGCAGGAAGATGGAAATCGCTTCAGGCCAGTTCGGCAACCAGGCGAGCTCCACCCAGATCGTGAATTCGGTCTGGAACCAGGAGGTGCGGGCTGCCCTGCTCAACCAGCAGTTTGAAGACCTCGGGCTGGATGTCGGGCCCGACCAGATCATCGAGGTGATCCGCAATAACCCGAGCTATACGCAGAACCCCCAGTTCCAGGATGAGAACGGCTTTTTCGATGAAACGGCCTTCCTGAATTTCCTCGCGGAACTGAAGGCAAACGCCCCCCAGCAGTACGACCTCTGGCTCGAAACCGAAAAAGGCCTGATACAATCGGCCAGGGAACAAAGTTATTTTAACCTGATCCGGGCCGGCCTTGGGGCTACCCTGCAGGAAGGGGAGCTGGATTACCACCTGGCCAATGACAAGGTCGATATCCGTTACGTGCGCGTGCCTTACAGCAGTATCCCCGACAGCACCATCCAGGTTTCCAAAGAGGACATTGCCGCCTATATCAAAGAGCACCCTGAAGAATACAAGCAGGAAGCCGCCAGGGATATCCGCTATGTGTTTTTTGAAGAGAAGGCCTCTGAGGCCGATCGGGCCGCCATCCGGGAAGGGTTGGAAGGCCTTCTGGGCGACGGCATGGAATACATGGAAGAACTGGATTCCACCGTGGTAATCCCCGGGTTCCGCAGTACCCCCGATATGGCCGCCTTTCTGGACCGCCATTCCGATACCCGGTACGACACCCTGTACCGCTCCCGCGCGGAGCTTCCGGCCCAGTTTGCCGATACCCTCATGAACCTGGAAGTGGGCGAAGTTTTCGGCCCCTACCAGGACGGGGAATATTTCAAGGTTACCCGCATGATGGGGAAGAAACCCGGGGGATCCGTAAAGGCCAGCCATATCCTGGTGGCCTATCAGGGGGCTGAAAGGGCCAACCCGACAGTGACCCGGACCAAAGAAGAGGCCGAAGCCAGGGCAGGGGAACTCCTTGCCGAGGCCCGGGAAGAAGGCGCGGTGTTTGCCGAGCTGGCCCGCGCGAATTCCGACGGCCCCTCTGCCCCGAGGGGAGGGGACCTGGGGTATTTCCAGGAGGGGGTCATGACCGCCAAATTCAACGATTTTGCCTTCCAGAACCCGGTGGGCACCGTAGGGTTGGTGGAAACCGAATTCGGGTTCCACATCGTGAAGGTAGACGACAAACAGGATATCGTCCGCCTGGCAAACCTTACCCGGCTGATCGAACCCTCCGAGGAAACCGTGAACACGCTCTTTACCGAAGCGACCACCTTTGAGATGGCCGTGATCGACGATAAAAAGGGGTTTGCCGCCAAGGCTGCTGAGAAAGAGTACCAGGTACGCCCGATCAACAAAATCAAGGCCCTGGACGAAAACCTTCCCGGCCTGGGGTCCCAGCGCCGGATTGCGCAATGGGCTTTCAATGAAGACACCAAAGTGGGCGATGTGCGCCGCTTCGACCTGAATAACGGCTATGCCATTGTACAGCTGACGGCAACCTATCGGGAGGGGCTGATGAGTGTGGAGGATGCCTCGGTGCGGGTGCTGCCCATCTTGCGCAAGGAGCGCAAGGCTGAACAGATCATGGCTGCAAACGAAGGCAAGGGCATGGAGGAGCTGGCCAGTTCCAACGGGGTGCAGGTTTCCAGCGCCAGTTCGCTGAACGCCAAGGCGCCGACCATCGCCGGGGCCGGCAGGGAACCCCTGGTGGTGGGTACCGCAGTGACCCTCGAAACCGGCGCGGTTTCCGGGTTGATCAAAGGGGAATCCGGGGTCTTCAAACTCGAGGTGACCAACAAGGAGGTGGCCCCACAGATGGAAAACTATGCCCCCTATGCCAACAACATCCAGAACAGCCTCGGCGCCCGGGTATTGTCGGAAGCCTTTAACGCCCTGAAGGAAAAAGCAGAAATCGTGGACAACCGGGCGGCTTTCTATTAGGCCTTCGTTTCCACGCCACCCAAACCTTTTACGAGGCCCTGGGACCCGATCGGGTTCCGGGGCTTTTTCGTTACAACACCATGTCGCTGTAAGGGATCAGGGTAGGGTACCCTTTTTCCCTGAAGTAGCCCTGTACATCCCCGCGCCCGGCGGCCAGGATAAAATCCCCGCCCCAGGCGCCCAGGCTTTTCAGGCTCCCCGGGAAGTCGGGGAACAGCCGTTCCTTTATCGGCTCTATGCGCAGGATGCCCGACAGGAGGGTTTCGTGCTGCTCCAGGGCACTGCAAAAGGATTCCAGGCCCGACGCCCCCGCGAGCTGTTCCGTTAGGGAGGTACATTCCTGCACGGCGGACCCGAGGTCAAAGTGCTGCTGGCGGTAGCGGCGGATGCCTTCCCGGCTGTCCTGCTTCCGGTTCAGGTAGACAAAAAACAACTGCCCGGAGAAGGCCGGGGCAAACGGGGCATCCGCCACGACAGGGCGCCCATCGCGGAGCCTGTAAAAGAGCGGCCCCTTGTGGCGCGCCGCAGCGAGGTCGTACCCGCTGCCTCCCAGGGTCTCCCGGAGCAAAACGTAAGGGTCCATATCGGCCCACCAGGCCAGGTTCGACACCAGGGTGGAAGAGGAGCCCAACCCCCATTCCCCGGGGAATTCCAACCGCGTTTCTGCTTGCAGGCCGAAAGGCGCCTCCAGAAAACCCGGGGAATGCTTGCGGGCCGTTTGCAGCATAAAGAGCAACCGTTCCCTGACCCCGGAGGGAAAGGCCCCGGCAGGGAGGAGGCCGAGTTCTTCCACCGAAAAATGGGTTTCGAACCAGGGGGTGCCGTCGGCGGACCGGCTGGTCCAGCGAAGCCCGGGGGTTTGTGAAGGGACCACTTCAAGCCACTGCCCCATTCGCGTCGGGAGGGCCAGGGCGAGCGCCCCGTCCAGGACGAGGTATTCCCCGGTGAGCAAGACTTTCCCGTGGCTGTAGTACGAGGTCATGGGGTTTTGGAGCGCAGGGCGTTTAAGGTTTCCACCACGGCGCTGTGGCTGACGGTATCGTTTTTAAAATGGTCGATCAGGGCTGTTTTTTCCCCCTCGGTGGCCCCGAGCTGGTTCAGGATGTTGAGCAGGTGCATTTTCATATGGCCCTTTTGGATGCCCACGGTTACCAGGGAGCGAAGGGCGGCAAAGTTCTGGGCCAGTCCGGCCACGGCTACCACCTGCATCAGCTCTGGGGCGCCGGGGTTACCAAGGAGTTCCAGGGAAAAGCGGACCAGGGGGTGGAGGCGGGTAATCCCCCCCACGGTGCCCAGGGCCAGCGGGATATCCATCCAGAAGCGGAACTGCCCGTCTTCGATGGAGGCGCGGGTCAGGCTGCGATACGCCCCTGACCGGGCCGCATAAGCGTGCACCCCGGCTTCCACGGCGCGAAAATCGTTTCCGGTGGCAAGCACCACCGCGTCGATGCCATTCATGATGCCTTTGTTGTGGGTCACGGCACGGTAGGGCTCGCAATCGGCTATGGCCACCGCCTGCACCAGCCTGCGGGCGAATTCTTCCCCTGAGAGGCCGCATTCGGCGGGGAGGGCTTCCACAGGGCAGCTGACTTCTGCGCGTACCAGGCAGTTGGGTACGTAGTTTGACAAAATGCTCATCAAAACCTCTACCGGGTTCTCCATGCCCCGGAACGCCGGATACGCGTTCGCTTCCCGGACCAGGGTGGCTGCCAGCTGTTCCAGGCACGAATTGATGAAATTAGCCCCCATGGCGTCGAGGGTTTCAAAGGTGCAATGGAGCTGGAAATACCCCGGCATGGCTTCCGTTTTGTCGCGGAGCGCAATGTCGCGGATCCCGCCCCCGCGTTTTTCCATATTTCGGGTGATCCCGGCCGTGTCTTCCCTGAACACCGGCCCGATATGGTCGATAAACCCCTGTAGGTCAGCCGGGCTTCCGTGGAACAGGAAATGGACCTGCCCGATTTTTTCGGTCCCCAGGACACTGGCGCGGAACCCGCCCCGTTCGAGCCAGAATTTGGCAGCCTTGCTGGCCGCGGCCACCACGGAACTTTCCTCTATGGCCATCGGGATGGCATAGAGTCGGTCGTTGATAAGGAAGTTCGGGGCCACCCCCAGGGGCAGGTAGAAATTACTCAGGGTATTTTCTATGAATTCGTCGTGCAGTTGCTGCAGGTGGGCATCGGGGTTCCAGTATTGCTTTAACAGCGCTTCGGTCTGTTTGGGGTGCCGGGTGTACCGCTGGGCGATCCACTGTATTTTTTCCTCCTTGGAAAGCCTGGAGAATCCTTCGATAGGCTGGTCCATCTCTGTCGTATTACGGGGCCAAAGATACGCATTCAGCCCTAATAATCGGGGGCGTCCCGGACTCCTGCCGGGCGGCAATAAATTCAAAGGGAAGTTGCATTTTTTGGTAAAATATTCCTAAACTTGAGGATTTTAACCCCATTTTTACGGAATTATGAAGAAACCCTACTGGATCTTTGTGCTTTGGCTCGCTTTGGGCCCGGCGCTTTGGGCTCAGCAACAAAAGCTTACCCTGGAGGAAATCTGGGGCGGGGCGTTCAGTACAGAATCCCTGCAGGCCCTGCATTCGATGCAGGATGGGAAGCACTACACGGTATTGCAGTCCGACGCTTCCGCCAAAACCAGCAGCATCGATAAGTACCGGTACGAAACCCAGCAAAAGGTGGCCACCCTGGTAGCCTCCGATAGCGGGGCGGGAATCCCCTACTTTACAGATTATGCCTTCAGTGCCGATGAATCGAAGGTACTGCTGGCCACCGAGGTGGAATCCATCTACCGGAGGTCCACCCTCGGCGTCTATTATGTGCACGACCTGAAGACGGGCAAAACCATCCGCGTTTCCCCGGAAAAAATCCAGGAACCCACCCTCTCTCCCGATGGGGGCAAAGTGGCCTACGTTTGGGAGAATGACCTGTATATCCTCGACCTTGCGGATGGAGGGGTTACCCGGGTGACCGATGACGGGGAACCGAATGCCATCATCAACGGGGTCACCGACTGGGTCTATGAAGAGGAATTTTCATTTGTCAGGGCCTTCCAGTGGAATTCGCGGGGAGACCGGCTCGCCTTCCTCCGGTTCGACGAAAGGGATGTGCCCGAGTTCTCCATGGACATTTACGGAAACGGGTTATACCCCTACCCGTATGTCTTTAAATACCCCAAAGCCGGGGAAGCCAATTCACAGGTCAGCCTGCACCTCTATGACCTGGGGGAAGGTTCCTCGCAGGAAGTCGACCTTGGCAACCCCTATTACATCCCCCGCATCCAGTGGATGAACCACCCCGACCACCTGAGCGTACAGACCCTGAACCGCCACCAGGACCACCTGGTCCTACACCGGGTAAATGCTGCCTCCAGGGAGGTCGGCACCCTGCTGGAAGAAAGGGATGCCGCCTATGTGGACGTGACCGATAACCTCACCTTCCTCCCCGACGACCGGTTTATCTGGACCAGCGAGAAGGACGGGTTCAACCACCTCTACCTGCACCGCGCCGACGGGACCCGGCAATACCAGCTGACCAGCGGGCCCTGGGAGGTGACGGCCTACTATGGGTATGACCCCGGGAGCCGGAGGATCTTTTACCAGTCTTCGGAGGAAGGGTCCATTACCCGGAACATTTACAGCGTTTCCGAGAAAGGAAAGGGAAAGAAGCGCCTGAGCCCGGGCGATGGTACCAGCCAGGCTGCTTTCAGTGCAGATTTCACGTATTTTATCAACACCTTCAGCAACGTCGATACCCCGCCCCGCTATACCCTCCACCGGGCCAGGGACGGCGAGCTGGTCAGGGAACTTAAGAACAATGCCCCCCTGCTGGAAAAGCTGAAGGGATACCAGCTTTCCCCAAAGGAGTTCAGCACCCTGAGCGTAAACGGGAACGAGTTGAATATGTGGATGATAAAACCTGCGGATTTTGACCCGTCAAAGGAATACCCCCTTTTCCTCTTCCAGTACAGTGGCCCGGGCTCCCAGCAGGTGGCCAACCGCTGGCACGCCAGCAACGACTATTGGCACCAGATGCTCGCCTCCGAGGGGATTATCGTGGCCTGCGTCGACGGACGGGGTACCGGGCTGAAGGGGCGCGACTTTAAAAAGGTAACCCAACTGGAACTCGGGAAATTTGAGGTGGAAGACCAGATCGAGGCGGCCCGGATCCTCAGTGCCCTCCCCTACGTGGATGAAAGCCGGACGGGGATCTGGGGCTGGAGTTACGGGGGCTTCATGTCCTCCAACTGTATCCTCAAGGGCAATGAGGTCTTTGAAATGGCCATTGCGGTGGCCCCGGTAACCAGCTGGAGGTTTTACGACACCATCTATACCGAGCGCTATATGCAGACGCCGGGGGAAAACCCTTCGGGGTACGACGACAATTCGCCCCTGTTCTTTGCAGACCGCCTTAAGGGAAAGTATTTGCTGGTCCACGGCTCGGCAGACGACAACGTACACGTTCAGAATACGATGCGGATGGTGGAAGCCCTGGTGCGCGCGAACAAGCCCTTCGAGTGGGCCGTATACCCCGACCGGAACCACGGCATTTACGGGGGGAAGACCCGCCTGCACCTGTATACCAAAATGACCCGGTTCGTGCTGGATAACCTTTAACTAACCTGACCTGACCCATGGAAAAATCAATTGTTGACGTAGAAGAACAACAGCTTCTGGGGCATCCCAAAGGGCTGTTCTATCTCTTTTTTGCAGAACTCTGGGAGCGGTTCAGCTTTTATGGGATGAGGGCCCTGCTTACCCTCTACATGGTCAATGTGATTTTCGAGGCCCTGCTGGAGCGCGATTATGCGGCCGCTGCGGTCTATTCGAGTTACGGTTCCCTCGTGTACGCCTCCACCGTAATCGGGGGGCGCATTTCCGATACCATCCTGGGGATGCGGCGCTCCATCATGCTGGGGGGCATCCTGATGGCCCTGGGCCATTTCGTGCTGGCCATCGAACACAATGTGGCGTTTTATTCTGCCCTGGCCCTCATTGTGGCGGGCAACGGATTTTTTAAGCCGAACATCTCCACCTTTGTCGGATCGCTGTATAAGGAAGGGGATCCGCGGAAGGACTCCGGGTTCGTCATCTTTTATATGGGGATCAATATCGGCGCCTTCGTTTCCCCCCTGCTTTGCGGCTGGCTGGGCCGGGAGTACGGGTGGCACTACGGCTTCGGCCTTGCGGGGATCGGGATGCTTACCGGGCTCCTGTTTTTCTGGAGTGGCATCCGGAAGAACGTCTTTGGCGACCGGGGGAAGGCCCCCAGCCAGGAGGTGCTCGATAAGCCCCTGGTGGGCGTCCCCCAGCGCATTATGGTGCCGGTGCTCGCCTTCCTTTCCGTGCCCGTGATTGCGGTGTTGCTGGCGTCCTACCAACCCGTAGGGTCGGAAGGGGGCTTTTTCGAAGACCAGAACCCGGTGAACATCATTTTCAAGTTGATCGGGATTTTCATCCTGGGCTACCTCGCCTACATTATCTTTAAGTCCAAGGCGGAGGAGCGGAAAAAATTGATCATGGCCGTCCTCATTACCCTGTTCATGACCATCTTCTGGGGGTTCCATGAACTATCGGGAAGCGTCATCACCCTGTTCGCCGACCGGAACGTGAACCTTGCCTGGATCGATGCGGCCCAGTCCAATGCCATCAACCCGGTATTTATCATCCTGCTTTCCATTCCCGTCTCCCTGTTGTTTACCTGGTTGTCGAAGCGAAACCTGAACCCCCGAACCCCTTATAAATTCGGGCTCGGGCTGGCCTTTGCGGGGATCAGCTTTTACGTCCTGGCCCTCAGCGGCGGCAGTGCCGATGAAAACGGTATGGTCCCCTTTTCGTACCTGCTGCTGATGTACTTTTTGCTTTCGGTGGGCGAGCTCTTCATGTCGCCCGTGGGGCTTTCCAAGATTACAGACCTCTCCCCTCAACGCATCGTGGCCTTTATGATGGGGGTCTGGTTCCTGTCCTCGGCCTTTGCCTTCCAGGTGGTCGGCTTTATCGGCAAACAACTGGCCATTGAAAGCGATGATCCCAACGTGAGGGGGATGGATACCCTGGAAGTCTATACCGGAGGTTTCGAGCTGATTGCCCAATATGCCCTGGCCGCAGGGGTCATTGTGCTGGTCACCGCTCCCCTGATGAAGCGCCTGATGGGGAACGTGCATTAAGGCATCCGGGGGCGCCTTACCACAAAAGCCCCCTCAAATGCCGTCGCGTGGAAGGGTATTCCCCCTTGCATGCAGGTTTGTTCCCAGCGGCTGACCAGGCTGTGGTAATTGCTTCCGTCGGCCACCACCTGCGCGGGCCGCAGTTCTTCAAGCAGGCGGCCCAGATGGATCCGGGGGGACCCGGTGAGGACCAGCAGGTCGGGGGGCGGCTCGCTGCTGGAATATACCCCGGTACTGTCCAGTATTCGCAACGTTAGGCCCCCCCAGCGATAGTGGTTTTCCAAAGGCAAATGGCTTATGCGGTTGGCCCGCCCGTGCAGGGCGGCATCCCGCAACAGGGGCCCCAGGGAAAGGGAATCTTCAGAAACCACCTGCAGGCTTTGGCCTTCCTGCACCCAGAAGCCGCTGGCCGCCACCTTATGGGGGATGGTCAGGCTCCGGGCCTGCCGGACCTGATACCCGAGCCAGAAGCCATACGCCTGCAACAGGAGCAGGGCAAGGGCAGCCCCGCCGAGGCACCGCCGGCAGGGCATCCGGAGGTAGGCCCCCCCAAGCGCAAGGGCCAGGGCGCTGAGCAGGAGCTGTACCCCATCCCAGGGGATGCCGTCGAGGTGGAAGCCTTCCTGCCCGGCCACCCAGCCGACAAAGCCATTCATCCCGGAAAGGACGGCGTTGTACAACCCCGGCAGGAAGGGCGGCAGGAGGGAAACCGACTGCAGCAACAGTACGGCAAACCCCATCCCCAGCACCAGGCCCATCAGCGGCAACAGCACCAGCCCCGACAGTAAAAACAGGGTCGGAAACTGGTGGAAATAAAACAGGGACAGGGGCAGGGTTCCCAGCTGGGCGGCCAGGCTTACGCAGACCAGGTTGCCCACCCACCCCCATGGGCGGCGCTTCCAGGGCCAACCCCGCATCAGGGCCGGGGAATACACCACAATGGCTGCCACCGCCGCAAAACTCAGCTGGAACCCGGCCTGCAGCAGCCAGAGGGGGTCCAGGACCCCGAGCATTGCGATCCATCCCAACCCCATGAAATGCAGGGTCATCCGGTCCCTCTGCAGGTATAGCGCATAAGCCACCAGGCTGAAGAGGATTACAGACCGCACCACTGAAGGGCTTAGCCCCGCAAGGAAGGCATACCCCCAAAGCAGCGCCACGGCGAGGGCCAGACGGGCCTGCTTGCCGTAACGCGCCCTGCCCAGGGGGGCCAGCCCCAGGTACACCAAACCGGCCACAATGCCCACGTGCAACCCGGAAACGGCCAGCAGGTGCAGGGCCCCTGCCTTTCGGTAAGCCTCCTGCACGTCGGGGTCCATCCCGGTCCGGTCGCCGAGCAGCAGGGCCCTTGCCACCCCCGCTTCAGCGGGGGAGAACCCGGCCTGCCCAAGCCTTTCGAGCAGGCGGCCGCGCAAGGTGGAAAGCCCGCCCTGTTCCGGCCCGATCGCTGGCCCGGACCGAACGTATTCCCCTTCCTTCAGCTTGAGTTGCCCATGGATCCCCACCGACTCCAGGTACGCCCCGTAATCGAATTGCCCGGGATTGGACGGGGGCGCGACGGGCCCGGGGAACACCGCAGTGATGATTTCCTGCCCGGGGGCCAGTGGTTTGGCGTTTGGGTCGGCCTGCATCTGCAGCAGGACTTTTCCTTCTGCAGGCCGGCCGTCGACCCGGGTGATTTCAGCCAGGTACCGGTAGGAGTAGGGGGTGTGTCGCATGGTTTCCAGGACCTGTACCCCAACCCAGGCCGTAGCGTGGTTTACATGGTGGAGGAAGTGCAGGGGCCGGTTCTCCGGCAGCCGCCACGCCATGCTGCACAGGCCTAGCGACCAGGCGGCCAGCCCAGCGGGGATCCAGAAGCCCCTTCCGGACACTGCCCGTAGCCCGTACCCGGTGAGGCCCAAAAAGACCATGAGGGCCAGCAGGGCAACCGGGAAGGCGGGCTCGAACCATAAGGCCGAAAGCACGCCTGCGGACAGGCAGGCCGCCAGTCCTATGGAAACGGTAGTGTGCGATGGCATTTAGAAAATCCGGGTGGCCTTTACAAAAGCATGGTTCCAGTATCCTTCCCTCAGGGAGGAAACGATGACCCCCCTGGACGTGGTGGAGTGGATAAAACGCACCTCCCCGTCGTCAACCTCCACCACCAACCCCACATGGTTGATGTTTTTGCCCCGCCTGAGGGTTTTGAAAAACAGCAGGTCGCCGCGCTGCAACTCCGAAAGGGCTACAGGGCGCCCTTCTTCGGCCAGTTGGTGGGAGCTGCGGGGAAGGGGGAAATCGTGCTCCAGGAAGGAAACATAGAGGAGCCCTGAGCAGTCCATCCCTTTTCGGGTCGTCCCGCCGTAGCGGTATTTCACCCCGGCGTACGACAGGGCGGTTTCAATAATGGCATCGGCCCGCAGTTCAGCCGATGTCGGTTCCGGTTTGGCTTCGGCCGGCGATGCTGGCCCCGTCACAACTTCCGGGGCACTGCCTTCCACGCGTACGCTGGGCAGGCCGTCCCGGCCGGCGGCTTTCTTTGCCCCGCCACAACCCCAAAGCATCAGGGAAAGCCCCAGTAAAAAACTCGCTTTTTTCATCGGCGTCCGGAAGGCTCCCCTTGGGGGCCGGGCTAAATTTAGGGATTTTGGCACATTCGGGGCACCGGATCCCGTTAAGGGAGTAAAACTAGCCCTCCCGGCTGAAGTCGACGATCAGTTTCGCCGCTTTGTCACTGGCCCCTTTGCCCCCCAGCTTCCGGCGCAACACTTCGTAAGCCTCCAGCTGGTCTTCCCTGCCCTTGCCCTCCAGGATGGCTTCCAGTTCCCGGGAGAGGTTATCCGGGGTAAGGTTGGCCTGGATCAGTTCCGTCACCACTTCGCGGTCCATGATCAGGTTCACCAGGGAAATGTATTGCAGGGTGATGAGCCTGCGGGCAATCTGGTACGACACCCAGTTGCCCTTGTAGCAGACCACCTGGGGCACCCCGAGGAGGGCGGTTTCCAGGGTGGCCGTCCCACTGGTCACCAGGGCTGCATGGGCGTGCAGGAGCAGGGGGTAGGTCTGTTCCCGTACCAGGCGCGCAGGGGAGCCCTCCAGGAATTCCCGGTAGAAGCCCGGGTCGAGGCTGGGGGCCCCGGCCACCACAAACTGGTACCCGGGGAACCGGGGGACAAGGGATAGCATGACCGGCAAAATGCTTCGCACTTCCTGGGCCCGGCTTCCCGGGAGGATGGCAATAATGGGCTTGTCGGGGTCGAGTCCGTGGGCCTGCCGAAACCCGGCCGGGTCCCGTTCCGGGAGCCCTTCCAGGGCATCGATCAGGGGATGGCCCACAAAATGCACGGGCATCCCGTGTTTTTCCTCATAAAATTCCTTCTCAAACGGGAGGATGACGTACAATGCATCGATATCCCTTTTGATCTTTCGCACCCTGCCCTCCCGGGACGCCCAAACCTGGGGGGAAATGTAGTAATGGGTACGGTATCCCTTCTGCCTGGCCCATTGGGCGATGCGCAGGTTGAAGCCTGAGAAATCAATGAAGATGAGGGCGTCGGGCCCAAAGCTTTCAATGTCTTTTTTACAGAAGGAAAGGTTCCGGAAGATGGCGGGCAGGTTAGCCAGGACTTCCAGGAACCCCATAAACGAGAGTTCCCGGTAGTGCTTTACCAGGGTGGCCCCTGCCGCCTCCATGCGGTCACCGCCCCAACAGCGTACGGTTGCCTCGGGGTCCTGCCGGTGGAGGGCACGGATCAGGTTCGACCCGTGCAGGTCCCCCGAAGCTTCCCCTGCGATGATATAGTACTTCACCCTCCGAAAAGTTTATAATACAAAATGACCAGGGCGGTCAGGACGGTAGCCATAAGCACCCCCCGGGCGCGGTGGTCGCGCCGGAGTCTCAGGAACCCGAAGAAGGCAAAAAGGTTCAGGATGGCCCCCAGGGCGAGCAGGCTCCCCACATGCCCCTGTTGCACGGCGGCTTCATAGGCCTCAGCTATCCCCAGATCGGAGAACAGCCAGATGTAGAGCAACACGCCCAGGGTGTTGGCGATGACGCCCACGGCAAAACCAATGGCCATTTCCCGGCCCGGATGTATTTTATTCATGGAGTGACCAGTTATTCAGTTCCTGTATGGCATGGTGGGCGGTGAGGTCGAACTGGGTGGGCACCACCGAAACAAAGCCATGACTCAGGGCCCACTCGTCGGTGTCCATCCCCTTGTCGAGCAGTTCGAATTCCCCGGTAAGCCAGTAATAATCCCTGCCGCTGGGGTTGGTGCGCTTGTCGAATTTTTCCTTCCAGTTCGCCCGGGCCTGCCGGCAAACCCGGATGCCCCTGGGGAGCTCGCCCCGGGTCCTGGGGATGTTCACGTTCAGGACCACCCCTTCGGGAATCCCATTTTTGAGGGCTTCCCGGGCAATTTGCTTTACGGCCTTTTCGGCGGGCCGGAAATCGGCTTCCCAGGAATAGTCGCAGAGGGAAAACCCAATGGCGGGCACCCCTTCGATCCCCGCCTCAATGGCAGCGCTCATGGTCCCGGAATAAATCACGTTGATCGAGGCATTCGACCCGTGGTTGATCCCGCTCACGCACAGGTCGGGCCTGCGGGGCAGGAGCTCCTGCAGGGCCAGCTTCACGCAGTCGGCCGGGGTCCCGCTGCAGCTGTACTCTTCCAGCGCCCCGTCGCCCGGGTCGATGACCACCCGCTTGGAATACAAAGTGCTGTCGAGGGTAATGGCGTGGCCCATGCCCGATTGGGGGCTGTCCGGCGCCACGACCACCACGTCCCCCAGTTCCTTCATATACCGGATCAGCATCCGCACCCCGGGTGCGGTAATCCCATCGTCATTCGTAACCAGGATAAGGGGTTTGGGCATGGGATATACTTTACCGTGCAAAAATACGTTTTTCGTAAATAGGGCTGCAGAAAGGGGGCATTAACAAAAAATTAATGCCATCCCTCAGGGCTGGCATGGTTTTTTCTGTACTTTAGGGGGTTCATTGCCAGGACAAAGGCAGTCCTGCGGTCCCCCGGACCAGATAAAAAAAAAGCGTTACATGAAAAGGAATTTTGTGTTAGTATTATCGATCCTGCTGATTGCGGTGGCATCCTGCAGTTTCACCAACCGTTCGTTCGAAACGGATGACCGCGATAAATTGTTGCTCGACCTGATCACGTATGTGTTGGAACGCGGCCACTATGAGCCCAAGGATATCGACGATGATTTTTCGGTGAGTGTCTTTGAAGATTTCATCGACGTCATTGACCCCACTAAACGGTACTTCCTGGAATCGGACCTCCAGGAATTCGAGCAATATAAATTCCAGCTCGACGACCAGATCAAAAATACCGAAATCTCCTTCTTTAACCTTGTTTATGAGCGGCTGATGCAGCGCATGGACGAGATACGGGAGATGTACCCGGAAGTGCTGGATTCCCCTTTTGATTTTTCGGAAGCGGAATACATCGACGTGGATTACGAGAAACAGGGGTATGCCAAAGACCGGAATGAACTTGCCGACCGTTGGCGCAAGCAATTGAAGTACGCCACCATCGGCACCTACGAATCAAAGCTGAACCTGGGGGCTGCCGATCCGTCCAAGGCGCTTAGCCCGGAGGAAGCCGAAAGGGAGGCCCGGGAAAACACCCGGAAAACCATGGAGGAATACTTCGATTTCGTCGATGACCTCCAGCGGCAGGACTGGTTTGTGCAGTACCTGAACACCATTGTGGACGAATTCGACCCCCACACCTATTACTTCGCCCCGGAAGACAAGGAGCGTTTCGATGTCAGTATGTCAGGTAAGTTCGAAGGCATAGGGGCGCGGCTTCAAAAACAGTCCGAGGGCGCCAAGATCGTTGAGATCATCTCCGGGGGACCGGTCTGGAGGGACCAGCGCCTGGAAGTCGGGGATGAAATCCTCAAAGTGGGCCAGGATGGGGAACCCCCGGTAAACATTGTGGGCATGCGCCTCGACGATGCCATTAAACTGATCAAAGGCCCGAAAGGCACCGTTGTGGACCTCACGGTCCGCAAGGTCGATGGCACCGTGGAGGTGATTTCGATCACCCGTGATGTGGTGGAGTTGGAGGAGTCTTTTGCCAAATCGGCCATGATCCGGAAAGAGGATAAAAAATACGGCCTGATCCACCTGCCCAAGTTTTATGTGGATTTCGACGACTACACGGAACGCAATGCCGCTACCGACGTGGCCCGGGAAATCGAACGGCTGAAGTCAGAAGGGGCCGAAGGCCTCATCCTGGACCTCAGGGACAACGGCGGAGGGTCGCTGAAGACTGTGGTCGATATGGCCGGGTTGTTTATCAAGGAAGGCCCAATTGTACAGGTGCGCTCTTCGGCCCAGGAAAAGGAAATCTATGAAGACAAGGATGAGCGTATCCAGTGGGACGGCCCCCTGGTGATCCTGGTCAACGAGCTATCGGCCTCAGCCTCCGAAATCCTGGCGGCGGCCATGCAGGATTACCGCAGGGCAGTGGTGATCGGCAGCAGGCAGACCTTCGGGAAGGGCACAGTACAGAACCTGATCCCCCTTGAGAATATCGTCCGCAGCAATGAATATGGAGACCTGGGGGCCATAAAGCTCACCACCCAGAAGTTCTACCGCATCAATGGCGGCTCGACCCAACTGGAAGGGGTGAAAAGCGATGTGGTGGTGCCCGACCGGTACAGTTATATCGACCTGGGCGAACGGGACCAGCAAAACCCCCTGCAATGGGATAAGATCAGTCCGGCCAACTACGAGCCCTGGGATGGCTACATCGACTACGAAACGACCATTTCGAAAAGCACCGCCCGCATGAAGGCCCACCCGCAGATCACCCTGATCGAAGAAAACGCGCGCTGGATCAAGGAACAACAAGAGGAAACCCTGGTCCCCCTGAACTTTGCGGAGTACCAAAACCGCGAAAAGGAGAACAAGGAAAAGTCCCAGTACTTCAAATCTAAGATGGTCTACGACTCCAAACTGGATTTCAGCTCCCTGCGCTACGAAAGGGAACTCTTTACGCAGGATTCGGTTTTGCGCGACAAACGCAACCGCTGGCATAAGGACCTGGCACGCGATGTGTACGTGGAAGAAGCGGTAAACGTGTTGCAGGACCTGAAATTGAACAACATCAAAAAAGACAAGCTGGCCAGCCGCACTCAGGGGTAAAGCGTGGGGTTTGCAGCATCCAAAGTGACCCGGGGGATTTCCCCGGGTTTTTTTTGCCTTCCGGCCTCAGTCCTTCAGGTAGGGCGCAAAGCGTTCCCTGAGCTTGTGGAGCTTCGGGCTGATGACGACCCGGCAATACCCTTCCGAAGCATGGTCCTCATAGTAGTTCTGGTGGTAGTCCTCCGCCTCATACCAGTTCTTCAGGGGGCTGAGCTCAGTAACGATGGGGGCATCGAAGTATTCGGACATTTCGCTGAGCACTGCTTCCGCGGTGGATTTTTGCCCGTCATTCAGGTAGAAAATCACCGAACGGTACTGGGTGCCGACATCGGCCCCCTGCCGGTTCAGGGTGGTCGGGTCATGGGTTGCCATAAAGATCAGCAGCAGGTCGCGGTAGCTGATTTGGGAAGGGTCGAAGGTGATCCGGACCGCTTCGGCGTGCCCGGTACGCCCGGAGCAAACTTCGCGATACGTCGGCCTTCCCGGGGCTGATCCCCCGCTGTACCCGGAAACTACCTTATGTACCCCGCGGACCCGTTGGAAAACCGCTTCCGTACACCAGAAACACCCTCCTCCAACCACTGCATCTTCCAGGGAATTAACCTTCGTTGCCATCGTCTGTCTCGTGTGTCAGGGCCAGGGAATTGATGCAGTACCTCAGGCCGCCGGGGGGCGGTCCATCGGGAAATACATGGCCCAGGTGGGCGTCGCAGCAGTTGCATTGCACTTCTACCCTTACCATGCCAAAAGAAGTGTCTTTGAGGTACTTTATGGCATTCACCGCGGCGGGTTGGGTGAAGCTGGGCCAGCCCGTGCCCGAATCGAACTTGATGCGGGAATCGAACAGGGTGGTGCCGCAGCAGGCGCACCGATAGGCCCCGGGGTCATGGGTGTGGCACAGGGCCCCGGAATGCGGGGCTTCGGTTCCGTGCATGCGCGTAATGCGGAACACCTTCGGGTCGAGTTCGGACTTCCAGGTTTCCAACGGTTTTTCCACCCTCCTGTCGGGCTGGGGGTTGCCCCGGGTGGCATAATGCATGATGTCTTTCCAGGTAAGCATTTTCAAAGCATTTTTTTATTGGGGCCGCAAGGCATGGCTTGCGTACCTTTCTTTGCGAAGTTAGTGTAAATTTGCGGCATGTCGCGACGCAGCTTTTCCAGGGACAGGCGGACCTATATCCTTTTGTTTGTGCTAATGGTGGCGGGCTTTTGGTGGCTCGAACAGCAGGTCACGGGAGATCCGTACCCCTCCCCGCCCGGAGCGGAACGCACCGATTTTCCCCGGGAATACCTGCCCGGCTTCCCCCCGGGGGAACTGGTTTCCCACGACCACTACCTGCTTTCGTATTCGGAGCCCCACGAACAGGCTGCATGGGTGGCGTATACCCTGAAGCGGGAACACCTTACGACCGACGACAGGGAACGCCCCTTTTTTGAGGAGGACCCAAAGGTACGCACCCGTTCGGCCCACTGGCGTAACTATAAGGCCTCGGGGTACGACCGGGGCCACCTCTGCCCGGCCGGGGACCGGAGGTTTTCAGAAGCGGCCTATAACCAGACTTTTTACACCAGCAACATCAGCCCGCAGCACCCGGAATTCAATGCCGGCATTTGGAACGAACTGGAAAAGCAGGTACGCCGTTGGGCCCGGAAATACGGACAGGTCCATGTGGTTACGGGCGGGGTGCTGGAACCCGGGCTTCCGCGGATTGGCGGGGAGGGGGTAGCGGTTCCCCGTTATTTTTACAAGGTGGTTTTCAGGGGCGAGGGGAGCCAGACCAGGGCCCTGGGGTTCCTCATCCCGAACGAACCCTCAACCGCCTCACCCGAATCCTTCCTGGCCCCCCTGGACCGTTTGGAATCCCTGACGGGGATCGATTTTTTCGCCCCCCTTCCCGAACCCGTGCAGCAGGCGCTGGAGGGTGGGGTGGAGGCCCACCACTGGGATTTTTAATCCCATTCCTTCAGGCGGTTGGCGTCCAGCCTCAGGAAAATGAAAAGCAGCAGCGTAAAACCGATCAGCCCGGAGCCGCCGTAGCTGAAAAAGGGTAGGGGGATTCCGATGGTCGGCAACATCCCGATCACCATGCCGATGTTGATGAAGTAGTGGACCATCAGGATGGAGACGACCCCATACCCGTACATCCGGCTGAAAGGGTTTTTCTGGCGTTCCGCCAGGTGGACCAGGCGCAACAGCAATATGGTAAACAGGAGCACCACCGTGCTGGTCCCGACAAAGCCCCATTCTTCCCCTACCGTGGTGAAGATGTAGTCGGTGTGTTGCTCCGGCACGAAATCCCCTTTGGTCCGGGTTCCCTCCAGGAACCCTTTTCCCAGGGTACCCCCGGATTCGATCGCTTTTTCAGACTGGTAGGTGTTGTAGCCGATCGTTTTGCGGATTTCCTCCAGTTTTTCCGGGTCCTTTTCCAGGCGCAGCCAGAGGCTGAACCGATCGCGGTGTCGTTGTTCGAAAACATTCTCAAAGACGAAATTCACCGAGAGGGAGAACGCCATCGCCAGCACGTAGAGGCCGGCCACAGGGAGGAAGGGGATTTTGACGGAAGGCTTTTTGAGCAGGAAGACCATGGTCAGGCCCAGGCCCAGGCCAATCCCCACCCAGGCCGATCCGAACATAAGGGTGGTGATAAAGATGAGCACGGCGATGAGGGCCACCCCGAGGTACCAGAGCGGAAGCCCCTCGCGAAACAGCACGAAGACCAGGGCAAAGAATACCAGTGCACTCCCGGGATCCGGTTGGGGGATGATCAGCAGGGCCGGGAGGATAATGATCAGCAGGGCGTATACCTGGTCTTTCCGCCTCTTGATGTCGGTTTGGATGTCGCTGAGGTACTTGGCCAGGGCCAGGGCGGTAGCGGTTTTGGCCAGTTCAGAGGGCTGCAGGTTGAAAAACCCCAGGTCGTACCACGAGGTGGCCCCGGCAATGGTTTTGCCAAAAGGGAACAGGCCGATCAGCAGCAAGAGCGTCACCAGGTACACTAAACTGGAGAAGCGCTCGTAGAAACTCGCCTCCAGGCCCAGGACCAGCACAATGGCGGCCAGGCTGATCCCGATAAATACCAGTTGTTTCCCATACTCCTGGCCCAGGTCGAATATGGAGGCATTCCCTTCGTCGTAGGTGCTGGAGTAAATGTTCATCCACCCCATCCCGACCAGGAGCAAATAAATCAGGATGGTTATCCAGTCCATCCTGTGCAGCACGCTCCTACCAGACATATTCGTTGATCTTGAAATCTTCCCCGCTGTACGGTTTGGCGTATTCGTGCTCCAGGGTTTTCTCCAGCATCCGTTTCTCCAGGTCCTTGCGGCTGATGTCTCCCTTCAGGTATTTCTCGATCAGCAAGGAGGCGATATGCCCGGCGTAACGCGCCCCGTAATAGCCGTTTTCGATATACACGGCCAGGGCGATTTTCGGGTTGTCCACCGGGGCAAAAGCCACAAACACCGAATGGTCGGTGAGCTGTTTCCTGACCCCGTCGATGATGGTGAAGTTTTCCACCGTGCCGGTCTTTCCGGCGATGTCCACCCCGGGGACCTGCAGCCACCGGGCGGTGCCTTTCTCATAGACATCGGCCATCCCTTCGATCACCGGCTCAAAGTGCTTCGGGTCGATGGTGGTATATTTTCGCTCCGTATACTGGGGGAGGTCCAGGGTTTTATCCCCGATTTTTTTGATCACGTGAGGGGTGTAATAGAAGCCCCGGTTGGCGATGGCGGCCGTCATATTGGCTAACTGGATGGGCGTGGCGGCCACCTCCCCCTGTCCGATGGCATTGGAGATGATGTAGGTCGACGACCAGCGCCCGTCGCCGTAGACCCGGTCGTAGTATTCTTTTCCCGGGATGCGGCCCGGGCGCCCGGTGGGCAGGTCGTACCCCAGGTAATTCCCAAGGCCGAAACTCTTCATATGGCCTTCCCACACGTCCATGGCCTCATCGGAGGTTTCGAATTTGTCGTAGAACCGTCGGAAAGCCCCTGCGAAATAGGCATTACACGATTTATAGATGCCGCTGTTCATGGTTCGTGTACCGCCCCCGCAATGGCACCCCCGTTTGCGGTTTCCCACATAAAACCCGTTGTAGCAGGTAAAGGGGGTTTCCGGGCTGATGACCCCTTCCTGCAGGGCGGCAAGGGCCTGGAGGGTTTTGAAAGGCGACCCCGGGGATGGTTCGGCCAGGATGGAACGGTCCCAGGTGGGCCTCGACAGGGAGTCGTTGTGCAGGATGCTGTAGTTTTTGGAGCGTTCCCGCCCCACCAGCAGGGAAGGCTCGTAGGTGGGCCCGGAGATCATCGCAAGGATTTCCCCGCTCCCGGGTTCAATGGCCACAATCCCGCCCCTTTTTCCCGTCATCAAACGTTCCCCGTATTCCTGCAAGGCCTTGTCTAGGGTGATATACAACTCCGTGCCCCTTATGGAGGGGAGGTCCTTGATCCCGTCTTTGTACGGTCCGATGTCGCGGTTAAACCGGTCTTTCTGGATGTAGTTGACCCCTTTCTGCCCGCGCAGGACTTCTTCATATTGTTTTTCGATGCCGGTTCGGCCGGTAAGCTCGCCCAGTTCGTAATAGGGGTTGGATTTCAGGTCCCACTCGTTCACCTCGCTGATATACCCCAGCACGTTGGCCCCTGCATTGGTTTTGTAGTCCCTCAGGGACCTTTTCTCGATATAAAACCCCTTGTACTTCCGCATCTTTTCCTGCAAACCGGCATAATCTTCCCTGGAGAGCTGGGGCACGAGGACCGAGGGAAGGCGGGGCGAATAGGTCCGCGCCTTTTGCATCTGCACTTTGAAGCGCTCCCTGCTGATCCCCAGCAGGGCACAGAATTCAGTGGTGTCCAGGGGCTGTACTTCCCTGGGGATGACCATCACGTCATAGGCGGGCTGGTTGGCCACCAACAGTTCCCCGTCCCGGTCGTAGATGTAACCGCGTTCGGGGTAGTCATAAACCACCTTCACGGCAGGGTCTTCCAGGAGCTGGTCCTCCGAGTAACGGAAGAGTTGCAGGTACGACAACCGGCCCAGGAAGGAAATCCCGACGAGGATGATGATCGATGACAGTACCAGTTTTTTCATTGTTGTGCCTGATGGAGGGGTTTGGCGGCGCCCCTGGCCGCGGTTTCCCGGGGGGCTATTCTTTTGCCCTGGCAAAGAGGGCAGCCAGCAATGTCGCAAAGATAAAGGTGCTGACCCCCGTAAATACCACGCGCTTCAAAATTAACAGCAAATTAGAAAAACTAAAAATCTCCAGGCTAAAGAAGGCCAGGTGGTGGATCACTATCAATAACGCAAGAAAACTGGATTGTTGTACCCTGGTGGAGTTGGAAATCCGGAAATTTTGGAATTCCAGGTTCACCCCGAAAACAAAGCGCATCAGGGCAATCCTGAAAAAGGCCGTGGTCAGGGAGGCTGCCGTATGCAGGGCCATGGTATCGGAGAACAGGTCCACGCTGAATCCGAGGAGGAATGCCGTACCGATCAGCACCGACCGGTTCTCCTGCACAGGGTACCAGTAAAAGAAAAGGATATACACCATGGGGTTGATGCTCCCAAGGATGTTCAGGTGGTTGAAAACCAGCACCTGTACCAGCAGCAGGCTGATAAATCGGACAATACCCGTAAGGAGGGAGTTACCGGTCATTGCGCGTCTGGTTTTCCAGTTCCAGGATCTCTGGCCGCTTCCGGTTCCGGATCAGGTACACCTGGCCCAGGTGGGTCATGTCGTTGAAAAGGCGGACATCGATCTGGTAAAAACTGTCGGATTCACTCAGGGTGAACTTTTCAATGGTCCCTATGGGGATGTTTTCCGGGAAAATACTCGACATGGCCCCGGTGACGATGGTGTCGCCGACCTTGAGGGGGACCAGCCTGGGGATGTCTTCTAGCTGTACCAGGCGGTAGTCCTCCTGGTTCCAGGTCAGGGAACCGAAATAGTCGGTATTGCGGATTTTGGCATTGATATTCGACTTGGCATTGAGCACGCTTTGCACGGAGGAAAACCCCTGGCTGCTGCGTTCCACGATGCCCAGGATGCCCAGGGGGGTGATGACCCCCATGTCCTGCGCCACCCCATCGCGCCTTCCCTTGTCTATAGTGAGGTAGTTGTTCGCCTCCGCATAGCTGTTTTTGATCACCCTCGCGGTCAGCACGCTGTAGGTCAGCCGGCTGGTGTCCAGTTCCATGGAATCCTCCCGGGTCTGGTTGAACAGCAGGGTATTCAATCTCCGGTTTTCCTCCATGAGCCGGTCGTTTTCCTCTTTGAGCCAAAAGTACTTGCGCACCGATGCGGAAGTATTGTAGACGCGGCCGGTAAGCCAGTTGGCGGAATTGAAATATCGCGTTTGGTGGTAGTCGTTGTTCTGTATGGTCAGGAAGAGGGAAAGGAGCAGGAGCAGCGCGTAGAGCAGGGTATTTTTATTCCTTAAAATAAAATTGATGATCCGTTGCATGCAGGTGCCCTAGGTCTGTTCCTGGGGAAGCGCCCCGGGAGGGCTTCCCTCCGGGATTATTTTATCAGGATGCTCTTGTAGCGCTCCAGGTTTTTGAGTGCAATACCGGTGCCCCGAACCACCGCCCGTAACGGGTCTTCCGCAATATACACCGGCAGGTCGGTTTTCTGGGAAAGCCTCCTGTCGAGGCCGCGTAGCATGGAGCCGCCCCCGGCCATATAGATTCCGGTGTTATAGATGTCAGCGGCAAGTTCCGGGGGGGTCTGCGACAGGGTTTCCATCACGGCGTCTTCCACCCTCAGGATCGATTTATCGAGGGCTTTGGCGATTTCCCGGTAGGTGATGGATACCTGTTTGGGCTTCCCGGTCAGCAGGTCGCGTCCCTGCACCAGCATCTCGTCCGGGGGCGATTGCAGGTCCTCGGTTGCGGATCCGATTTGTATCTTGATATTTTCTGCGGTGCTTTCCCCCACATAGAGGTTGTGCTGGGTCCGCATGTAGTAGATGATGTCGTTGGTGAAGACGTCCCCGGCAATCTTTACCGATTTATCGCACACAATGCCCCCCAGGGCGATCACTGCGATTTCGGTGGTGCCGCCGCCGATATCGACGATCATGTTCCCCTTTGGCTGCATGATGTCCAGGCCGATCCCTATGGCGGCAGCCATGGGTTCATGGATCAGGTAGACCTCCTTGCCGTTTACCCGTTCTGCAGATTCCTTAACGGCGCGCATTTCCACCTCGGTGATTCCCGAGGGGATGCAAATCACCATCCGAAGTGCGGGCGGAAACCATTTCTTCTTCAGGGCCGGGATGTTTTTGATGAACATGTTGATCATCTTTTCCGAGGCGTCGAAATCGGCGATGACCCCGTCCTTCAGCGGGCGAATGGTTTTGATGTTTTCATGGGTCTTGCCCTGCATCATATTGGCCTCCCGGCCCACGGCAATGATCTTGCCGCTGATCCGGTCCCTGGCCACGATGGACGGGCTGTCGACCACTACTTTGTCGTCGTGGATGATCAGGGTATTGGCCGTACCCAGGTCGATGGCTATTTCTTCGGTCAGGAAATCAAAAAATCCCATTCGCTTTGAATTAAGTTCCCGACAAACGGGTGCATAGTACCGACAAAAGTACTAAAATTAATGCTTGAAATGACGGGTTCCTGTCATTACCATTGCCATCCCGTGTTGGTCGCAATAGTCGATGCTCAGCTGGTCCTTGATCGAGCCCCCGGGCTGGATGACGGCGGTAATTCCTTCGGTCCCGGCAATCTCCACGCAGTCGGGGAAGGGGAAGAAGGCATCGCTCGCCATCACGGCCCCTTCCAGGTCAAACCCGAAAGCCTTTGCCTTGTGGATGGCCTGGTTCAGGGCATCTACCCTGGAGGTCTGGCCGGTGCCGCTGGCCAGCAGTTGCCCGTCCCTGGCCAGCACAATGGTATTCGATTTGGTATGCTTGCAGATTTTGGACGCAAACAGGAGGTCCCGGAGTTCCCGTTCCCCGGGTTTTTTTGCGGTGGCATAGCTGAGGTCTTCCGGGGCGTCGGTTTTCGCGTCCCTGTCCTGGTACAGGAAGCCGTTCAGGCAGGTCCGTACCTGCGCGGCAGGAAGGTCCCAGTGCTTCTGGACCAGGAGGATGCGGTTTTTCTTTCCTTTCAACAGGGCCAGGGCCTCCGGGTCGAAGGCCGGGGCAATCACCACTTCGCAGAAGAGCTCATGGACGGCTTCGGCGGTTTCCCGGTCGAGGGCCCGGTTGCAGATCAGGATGCCCCCAAAGGCAGAAACCGGGTCTGCGGCCAGGGCTGCATCATAGGCCGCAGCCAGGGTGGGCCGGGTAGCCAGGCCACAGGCATTGTTGTGCTTCAGGATGGCAAAGGTTGGGTCGCCATCGCGGAATTCGGCCATGAGGTTCACGGCGGCATCGATGTCCAGGAGGTTGTTGTAGGAGAGTTCTTTCCCGTGCAGCTGTTCGAACAGCCCTTCGAAATCGCCGAAGAAAACCCCTTCCTGATGCGGGTTTTCCCCATAGCGCAAGGGGCGTCCTTCCCTTTCGCTCACCTTCAGGGCCGGGATTCCGGCACTGCGGTTGAAATAGGTGAAAATCGCGGCGTCGTAGTGCGACGACACATTGAAGGCCCGGGCGGCGAATTCCTGCCGCGCCTCAAGGGTAGTGGTTCCCCCGCCGCGCTCGAGAAGTTCCAGCAGGGGTCCGTAGTCTTCCATGGAAGAGACGCACAGCACGTCGCGGTAGTTTTTGGCAGCCGCCCTGATCAGGGAAATTCCGCCAATGTCGATTTTCTCGATGATATCCGCCTCGCCGGCCCCTTCGGCAACGGTTTTTTCAAACGGATAAAGGTCCACGATGACGATATCCAGGGGCGGGATTTCGTACTGTTCCAGTTGGCTGAGGTCCTCCGGCAGGTCCCTCCGCCCAAGGATACCCCCAAAAACCTTCGGGTGCAGGGTTTTCACCCGTCCCCCAAGGATGGAGGGATATCCGGTGAGGTCTTCCACGGGGGTAACGGGAAGGCCGAGGTCCCGGATAAAGGATTCGGTCCCCCCGGTGGAATACAGGGCAACCCCCAGGTCGTGCAATTTTCGTACAATGGGTTCCAGGCCGTCCTTGTGGAAAACGGAAATAAGGGCAGAAGCCGCTTTTTTGGAATGGCTCATGGCGAAGGCGTTATAATTAGGGTTTCAGCCCCGCAAAAGTACTTTATTTGAAGGGAATATCCCCGGGGGGGTTATCAACAAAACCCGGGAAGTTTTAAAGAATTCCGGCCACCTGCCCGGCGATGGTTTCCAGGAATTCCACGTCTGCCTCCGAGAACGGGTCCGCAGTGTGGGAATCGATGTCGATCTGCCCGATATTTTCCCCGCCTACGAAAATGGGTACCACGATCTCCGCCTTTACGTTCATGCTGCAGGCGAGGTAGTTGTCCTGGGCCGAGACGTCCGGCACCACGAAATTCTGGTTGCTCAGGGCCACCTGGCCGCAGATGCCCTTTCCAAACGGGATGATGGTGTGGTCGGTGGGGTCCCCGGCATAGGGCCCCAGCTTTAATTCCTCCCGCTTCCCGTTCCGGAAATAGAACCCCACCCAATTGTAGTGGGGTACCGAGGCCCGGAGCAGGCCGCAGAGGTCCTGCAGGCGGTCGTCTACCGGCCGGGAGCGGTCTGCCAGCACCTGGGTTGCCTGTTCTTTGAGGTGGTCAAACATGTGACAATCGATTTAGGGCCCGAAAAGTACAAAAGAATCGCGATCCGGGGGAAATAAAAAATCCGGCAGGGGTGCTGCCGGATTTCTGGTATTAAAGACGTAAGGGATTACATCATCCCAGGCATGCCGCCGCCTCCCATAGGCGGGCCGGCGGGGTTGTCTTCCTTGATTTCGGTAAGGGCACATTCCGTGGTCAGGATCATCCCGGCAACGGAAGCCGCATTTTCAAGGGCGATCCGGGTTACCTTCTTCGGGTCGATGATCCCGGCTTTCATCATTTCCACGTATTTCTCCGATTTCGCATCGTATCCGAAGTCTCCCTTGCCTTCGTGGACTTTGGCGACCACCACGGAGCCTTCGCCCCCGGCGTTTTCCACGATGGTGCGGAGGGGCGATTCGATGGCGCGGGCCACGATCTGCAGGCCGGTCTCTTCGTCGGCGTTTTCCACGCTAACCTTCGACAGCACAGCCTGGGCGCGCACCAGGGCGACCCCGCCTCCGGCGACGATACCTTCCTCTACCGCAGCGCGGGTGGCGTGCAGCGCATCGTCCACGCGGTCTTTTTTCTCCTTCATTTCCACTTCGGAAGCTGCACCCACATACAGGACGGCTACCCCTCCGGCCAGTTTGGCCAAACGCTCCTGGAGTTTTTCGCGATCGTAATCGGAGGTGGTGGTTTCGATCTGGGCTTTGATCTGGTTCACACGGGCCTTGATGTCCTTGGCGGCACCGGCACCGTTCACAAGGGTGGTATTGTCCTTGTCGATGGTCACTTTCTCACAGGTACCCAGCATATCCACAGTGGCGTTCTCCAGGGTGAAGCCGCGTTCCTCGGAAATCACGGTACCGCCGGTAAGGATGGCGATATCTTCCAGCATGGCCTTCCTGCGGTCCCCAAACCCGGGGGCTTTTACCGCTGCGATTTTCAGGCTGCCCCGCAGCTTGTTCACCACAAGGGTGGCCAGGGCTTCCCCATCCACGTCCTCTGAGACGATGAGCAGGGGTTTCCCGGACTGGGCTACCGGCTCCAGCACCGGAAGCAGGTCTTTCATGGTGGAGATTTTCTTGTCGAAAAGCAGGATAAACGGGTTATCGAGCTCGGCGATCATTTTTTCGGAATTGGTCACGAAATAGGGGGAGACGTATCCGCGGTCGAACTGCATCCCTTCCACAACGTCTACATAAGTGTCGGTACCTTTGGCTTCCTCCACGGTAATGACCCCTTCCTTGCCTACTTTTTTGAAGGCTTCGGCGATCAGTTCCCCAATGGTTTCATCGTTGTTGGCGGAGATGGAGGCCACCTGCTTGATCTTTTCAGAGGAGTCCCCAACTTTTTTGGCCTGTTTGGCGAGGTTTTCCACAATGGCTTCCACGGCCTTGTCGATCCCGCGCTTCAGGTCCATGGGGTTGGCCCCGGCAGCGACGTTTTTAAGGCCTTCTTTTACAATAGCCTGCGCCAAAACGGTAGCCGTAGTGGTCCCGTCACCCGCCAGGTCGTTGGTTTTGGAAGCGACTTCCTTGACCATCTGGGCGCCCATGTTTTCCAGGGCATCGGCCAGTTCAATCTCCTTGGCTACGGTAACCCCGTCTTTGGTGACAACGGGAGCGCCGAAGGACTTGCTCACGATCACGTTGCGGCCCTTGGGCCCCAGGGTTACCTTAACGGCATTGGCGAGTGCATCCACACCGCGCTTCAGGCCGTCTCTCGCTTCAATATCAAAAGTGATGTTTTTTGCCATAATCGTTTAAGAATTTTTTGGTTTGGGGGCAGCGATCCGGCTGCCTGGAATCGGTTTATACAATTGCTAAAATGTCACTTTCCCGCATCATGAGGTAGTCGGCGCCGTCGAGTTTAAGCTCTGTACCGGAATACTTCCCGTACAATACGGTATCGCCCACTTTCACGGTCATCTTTTCATCCTTGGTTCCCGGCCCTACAGCCACGACTTTTCCTTTTTGCGGTTTTTCCTTGGCCGTATCGGGGATAATGATTCCGGATGCCGTCTTGGTTTCGGCTGCCATGGGTTCCACCAGGACCCGGTCTGCCAATGGTTTAATGTTCAGTTTAGCCATATCGATTGATTTTTTGTTGATTTTAAGCGTTGCCCTTTAACAGACATAAATTGTGCCAGCCCATAAAACCTGACATATTGTAAAACAAAAATGCCAGCTTGTCATTCAAGCTGGCATTTTTGTGTTTTTCCGATACCTATTGAAGGGTGTCGAGGATTCCTCCGCCTTGTGGCGCAGGGGTTTCCTCAGGGATTTCGTCGGGAAGGGTTTCGGGAACCGATTCTATGCCCTGTTGCAGCAGTTTGGATTCCGCCTCCTGATAATTCGACTTCAAAGCCACGTTGGAAAGCAGGATCAGTACGATGAGGATGGTCGCCAGGGTCCAGGTCGATTTATCCAGGAAATCCCCGGTTTTTTTCACCCCGCCAACTACCTGGTTGCCACCGCCCCCGAATGAGGAAGAAAGCCCGCCCCCTTTGGGGTTTTGTACCATCACCACCAGCATCAGCAGCAGGCACACCACAATGATAAGGATCAAAAATATTGAGAAAGTACCCATGTTTTTTTAACTAAGGTTTTTGGTCTCGCAGTTTTTCCACCGCTTTAATTTGGTCTGCAAAGAAACCACTTTTTTCCGGATATTTCAAAATCAAAATACGGTAGGCCTGGATGGCTTTTTTGTATTTGCCCTGCTCCAGGTAGACCCGCGCCAGGGTCTCCGTCATCAGTTCTTTTTTGTCGAGCTTCAGGGATTCACTGATGTCGATGTCTGAAGGTTTGCGCTCCCCGGGGGTGATCTTCGGGTTCCGGGCGATAAAGCGGTCGATCAGTTCGAACTTCTTTTGCCGGTCTCCCGCATCGGAAGCTTCCCCAAGGCCTTCGGGAGCTTCGCCTGCAGGAGGTTCCCCCCCGGCAGGGGTCCGCAGGCTGGCCAGTTGCAGCCATTCGGAAAAGGAATGCTTTTCATCGCGGGTAAAGGGGAGCGGGCTTCCCATCTGCAGCGAATCCCGGGCCGCTTCCACGGATTTGTCCACTTCCGGGTCGCGGGAGCGAAACAGTTTCGGGTCCAGGATTTGTTCGGCTTCCCGGGCCGACCGGGGCAGGGGGCTGTCTTCTTCATCCCCGACCATGTCCGTGTGGCTTTCGGGGTTCGGGGCTACTTCCTCCCATACAGTTTCCTGCTCCCCCAGGGGGGCCTTTCCGGTAATGGAGTCGGCAATTCGGTTCTGGGGGAAATCTTCTGAAGTAATCAGGTCAAACAACACTTCCCGGTCGGCGCAGCCGGCTGCGGTAACTTTCAGGGCCGCGTTGTACTTGTAGCTGTTGAGGTGCTTCAGGCCCAGCAGGTGCAGGGCCCTTGCCGGCTGGAAATAGGGATAGGTGCGCAGGAGTTCCTCCAGCTGGTGGATTTGTACCGGGGTACGCACCTGGTCGGGATGCTGCAACAGATATGTGAAGTCAGACACATTCATGGGGCTACCAGTCTGCCAGTGAGCGGTTGAAAATTTCCTGGGTGATCCGGTCGAAGATTTCCCGGTGGGCCTCATCCCTGACCGAGGCGAGCTGGGAAGTGGCAGGGTAGTCGAAGAAGAAGGAGAACCGCTGTTCGAAATTGACATCCTCCTTGGTGTTGTTGTAGAAGCGCACGTTTACGCCAATGGTGAGCCGGTTCTGGGCGGCCCGCTGCTCGGCTGTGGCCGTCATGGGGGAGATGCGGTATTCCACGATTTCCCCCTCGTAGACCAGGTCGCCCCCGGAACTGACCAGGTCCAGGCTGGTCTGGTTCAGGATCACATCTTGCAGGGCCAGGGTAAAGTCGCGGTCCAGGGCGGGGTCAAAAACCGACCCGGGGCTCTGGGTGGCGTAGTTCTGGAAGTAGTTTACCTGGAAGCTCTGTGCCGAACCCACGTCGCCCCCGGTGAAATTATAGACCCCGCAACCGTGCAGGAGCCCTGCCAGCAGCAGGCCCAGCCATAGGATCGGTTTACCTGTGAGTTTTTCCATCGCCACGGGGCTAAAGGTCGTATTGCTTGATTTTCCGGTACAGGGTGCGCTCCGAAATACCGAGTTCCGAGGCGGCTGCCTTGCGTTTGCCCCGGTTCCGCTCGAGGGCTTTTTTGATCAGCTCGATTTCCTTCTCCTGTAAAGATAAGGTTTCTTCTTCCTGGATTTCCTCGGCGAAATGGTATTTGTCTTCCGCCGGGCCGGGAGATGGGTGGCCGGGGTACTCCTGTTCCGCCCTCAGGGCCGGGAGCACGGCAATGGCGGCTTCCTCTTCCTCCACCACCTCGTCGGCTTCCCCGTAGATTTTCCGGATCAGTTGTTCGTTTTCGTCCTGTACCTTCTGGGCATTGTCGTGCTTGAGCAGTTCCAGGGTGAGTTTCTTAAGGTCGTTCAGGTCGGCCTTCATATCGAAAAGCACCTTGTAGAGGATTTCCCGTTCATTGCTGAAATCCCCTTCGCGGCGCTGTTGCGCAACCACGGCAGGCAGGTTGGCCGCCCCGGCGTCTGCCGGCAGGTACGACCGCAGGACCCCGGCCGTGATGTTGCGTTCCTTTTCCAGTACCGAGATTTGCTCGGCCACATTGCGCAACTGGCGGATGTTCCCCGGCCACCGGTAATGCTGCAGCAGGGCCATGGCTTCTTCATCGAGGCGGATGGTCGGCATCTTGTATTTGCGCCCGAAGTCGGAAGCGAATTTGCGGAACAGCAGGTGGATGTCGTCTTCCCGTTCCCTGAGGGCGGGCAAATGGATCTCCACAGTGCTGAGGCGGTAGTAAAGGTCTTCCCGGAATTTCTCCTTCCGGATGGCTTCCAGCATGTTGATGTTGGTGGCGGCTACGATGCGCACGTCGGTTTTCTGGACCTGGGAAGAGCCCACCTTGAGGAATTCCCCGTTTTCAAGGACGCGCAGCAGCCTGACCTGGGTCGTAAGGGGGAGTTCGCCCACCTCGTCCAGGAAGATGGTGCCCCCGTCGGCCTCCTCGAAATACCCGCTTCGGGTTTGCGTGGCTCCCGTGAAGGAGCCTTTTTCATGGCCGAAGAGTTCGCTGTCAATGGTGCCCTCCGGGATGGCCCCGCAGTTCACGGCGATATATTTATTGTGCTTGCGGTGCGACTGGGAATGGATGATTTTGGGGATGGCTTCCTTCCCCACCCCGCTTTCCCCGGTCACCAGCACGGAGATGTCGGTGGCAGCCACCTGTATGGCCTTCTCCAGGGCCCGGTTCAGCTTTACATCGTTCCCGATGATCTCAAAGCGTTGCTTGATCGATTGCAGGTTTTCCATGGGTTACTGGTTTTCGGAATACCCTGTGGCCTTCCCGAGGAGGGTAGCGGAAGTACACCCTTCGATGCGGACCTTTACGAAATCGCCGACGCGGTAGTGTTCCTTTGGGAAAACCACCACGGTGTTCTGGGTATTGCGCCCCATCCAGTGGGCATCGGACTTGCGGGAATCGCCCTCGATGAGTACTTCCTCAACCCGCCCGAGGTGCTGTTCATTGCGGTAGCGGCTGTGTTGTTGCTGCAGGTCAATGATTTCGCGCAGGCGGCGTTTTTTTACGGCCTCGGGAACATCGTCGGCGAGCTTCCTGGCCGCAAGGGTGCCCGGGCGCTCGGAATAGGCGAACATGAACCCGAAGTCGTATTTGACATACTCCATCAGGGAAAGGGTTTGCCGGTGGTCTTCCTCGGTTTCCCCGGGGAAGCCCGCGATCATGTCCTGGCTGATCCCGCAATCGGGGATGCGCTTGCGGATGCCGTCGATCAGGGCAAAATATTCCTCCCGGGTATGCAGGCGGTTCATGGCCTGCAGGATGCGGTCACTCCCGCTTTGTACCGGCAGGTGGATGTAGTTGCAGATATTGGGGTGCAGGGCCATGGTATCGATCACATCCATGGTCATGTCCTGGGGGTTGGAAGTGGAAAAGCGGATCCGCATCCGTGGCTGGGCGCGGGCCACCCGGTCGAGTAGCCCTGCAAAATTGACGGCAGTGGCTTGCTGCATCGGGCTGGCCTTTTCGAAGTCTTTCTTCAGCCCGCCCCCGTACCAGAGGTAGCTGTCTACATTCTGCCCCAGCAAGGTCACCTCCCGGTATCCCCGGTTCCACAGGTCAGCCACCTCGTCCAGGATGGATTGCGGGTCGCGGCTGCGTTCCCGGCCCCGGGTAAAGGGTACCACGCAGAAAGTGCACATGTTGTCGCAGCCCCGGGTAATGGACACAAAGGCGGTAACCCCGTTGGTGCCGAGGCGCACCGGGGCAACATCCCCATAGGTTTCGTCCCGGGAGAGCAGCACGTTCACTGCCTGCCGGCCCCCGTCCACCTCGCGGACCAGGTTGGGCAGGTCCTTGTAGGCATCGGGCCCCACCACCATATCGACGATTTTTTCCTCCTCCAGGAGTTTGCTTTTGAGGCGCTCGGCCATACAACCCAGCACCCCGACCTTGAGGTTTGGGTTGGATTTCTTCGCGGCGTTGAACAATTCAAGGCGCTTGCGCACCGTGAGCTCAGCTTTTTCCCTGATGGAACAGGTGTTCACCAGGATCAGGTCGGCCTCCTCCATGCGCTGAGTAGTGCCAAAGCCTTCCTCGCTGAGGATGGAAGCCACGATTTCGCTGTCCGAGAAATTCATCTGGCAGCCATAGCTTTCGATGTAGAGTTTGCGGCTATGCCCGGGCCCGGCGGCCTGGTTCAGGGGCGTGCCCTGCAGTTCTTCCTTAATGATCTTCTCCATAGTACCGACCTTTTCCCAATAATCGGGAAGGGCTGCAAAGATAGGATATTATGCCATTATGACAATTTGACAGCCGCGAAAATTTAGGGGGAAAGATCCTGTGGACCCTTCCCCCCAATGGCTTCTCCCCTAAGGGATGCCGGTTAGTCCCAGGTCAGCAGGGGGATCCCCCCGCCCTGCACCATCTGGTTGATCGGCCCCAGGTGTTCCCCTACCACTTCGTCCAGGGCCTGTAATTCCGTTTGGAGTTCGGCCCGTACCTGGGTGAAGAAGTCCAGGGACTGGTCTGTGGGCGGGTAGTCGCCCCGCTGTGAGTCCGCCATCAGGAAGGCCAGGCGGTTGTTGATGCGGATCCCGTAATTGAGCGGGTCCTGCCGGCTTTGGTTTTTAGTCATGTGGATGTTGTTCTCGATTTCATCCAGGCGGGTTTCAAAGCGTTTGATGCGCTCCAGCAGGCCGGAGTTGCCGGCGGCTTTTTCCTTCAGGTAACCGAGGTCCTTTTTGAGTTTCCGGACTTTTACGATGGCCCCGTTGGCTTTGCTGACTTCGTCGCGCACGGCCATCAGGAAATCGAATTGCTTCTGGTAATCTTCCTCCGTATTCGGCAGGCGGGGGTCCTTCAAAACGCGGAATTCCTTTTCCTGCGCGTTTCCGTTGACCGTCAGCCGGACCCGGTAGGTACCCGGGACGGCCTTGGGCCCCACGTTGGGGGAAGCGTAGAGGACCATGCCCTCGAAGCCCTGGAACCCGGGGTACCGCAAGTTCCACACAAACCGGTTGCCCCCTTCGCGGACCTTGAGGGGTTTTTCGGAAGCGGGGTTGTGCTTGTCTTCCCGGGCTTTGTTCGAGAACCGCTGCACGGAACGGCCCATCGCGTCGAGGATTTCCAGGCTCACCGTGTCGGATTCCGCCAGGGAAGCGAGGTAAAAGTGCACCAGGGCCCCGTCGGGGTGGTTTTGCCCTTCCCGCTTCAGGTCGGGGCCGCCCCAGCCATCCCGGGGCAGGCGGTAGGCGTCATCGGGTTTGTAGAGGAAAAAGGGGCTGTCGGCTACTTCCTTCGACAATTGGTGGAGGGGGGTCAGGTCGTCGATCATCCAGAACGACCGGCCATGGGTGGCTGCGATCAGGTCGTTGTCGCGCACGTGGAGGTCGCGGATGGAGGTCACCGGCAGGTTCAGCTGGAAGGGGACCCAATGCTTCCCATCGTCAAAAGAGACGTACATGCCCCACTCGGTGCCGGCATAGAGCAGCCCTTCGCGCACCTTGTCGGCGCGGATGGCGCGGGTGTAATGGTTCGGCCTGATCCCCTCAGTAATCAGGGACCATGATTTTCCGTAATCTTCCGTTTTGTACAGGTAGGGCCGGTAGTCGCCGAACTTGTAGGACGTCGCGGCCACGTAGGCCGTCCCCTTCCGGAAGGGGCTGGGGTCGATGCAATTGATCATGTTGAGTTTTGGAGACATCCCGGCCGGGGGGGTAATGTTTTCCCAGTTTTTCCCATTGTCGCGGGTAAGGTGGATCAGCCCGTCGTCGCTTCCCACCCAGATCACCCCTTCTTCTGTGGGCGATTCGGCGATGGCAAACAGGTTGGAATAAAATTCCGCCCCGGTGTTGTCCTGGGTGATGGGCCCGCCTGAGGAGCGGATGGTCTCCGGGAGGCCCCGGGTCAGGTCAGGGGAGATCACTTCCCACGACTGCCCTTCGTTTTCCGTGGCGTGCAAATAATTGGATCCCGCATAGAGCCGTCCAGGGTGGTGGAGGCTGAAGGCGATCGGGAAATTCCAGTTAAAGCGGTATTTCATGACTTCCACCCCGGAGCCTGCCGGGTTGTCGGGCCAGACATTCACCGACCGGGTTTGGTCTTTGGAATGGTCTACCCGCATCATGTAGCCCTTGTAGGTACCCCCGTAAACGATTTCAGGGTTATTCGGGTCGGGGGCCAGGTGGGCGCTTTCCCCACCGGCGGTTTCCTCCCAGTGCCGCTCGCCTATGGCGTTGCCTGCGCTGCGGTGGAGGATCCGAACCGTGGAATTGTCTTGTTGCGCCCCGTAAATCCGGTACGGGAAATGGGTGTCGGTGGTCACGCGGTAAAACTGGGCGGTGGGCTGGTTGTGGTAGGTGGTCCAGTTGTTCCCCCCGTCATTGGAGACCTGGGCGCCCCCGTCGTCGGCGATGACCATCCTGCGGTTGTCGAGCGGGTCGATCCAGAGGTCGTGGTGGTCCCCATGGGGGGCGTCCTTCAGGGTGAAGGTTTTCCCGCCATCGGTGGAAACCCCGTAGCTCACATTCATTACATAAACCTTGTCTTCGTTTTGGGTATCGGCATATATCCGGCTGTAATACCAGGCCCGCTGCCGCAGGGCGCGGTCCTGGTTGATCCGTTGCCAGGTCCCCCCGCCATCCTCGGAGCGGTACACCCCGCCTTCTTCAGCTTCGATAATGGCCCAGATCCGGTTGGAATTCTTCGGGGAAACTGCGATCCCGACAATGCCCCAGGGGAACCCCGGCAAACCGGGACGCTCCGAGATATCGGTCCAGGTATCCCCCCCGTCGGTGCTCCGGAACATCCGGCTGTCGGGCCCGCCGCTGTCCATGCGGTAGCCGTTGCGCGACATTTCCCAGGTGGCCGCATAAAGGATGCGCGGGTTGTTGGGGTCCAGGATCAGGTCCCCTGCCCCGGCCTTGTCGCTTATATACAGGATGCGTTCCCAGGTTTCCCCCCCGTCGGTGGAGCGGTAAACCCCCCGGGTTTCATTCGGGATCCACAGGTTGCCTATGGCCGCCACATACACGATGTCGGGGTTCTGCGGGTGGATCCGGATCCGGGCGATATGCTCCGAGCCTTCCAGCCCGATGAATTTCCACGATTTCCCGGCGTCGGTGCTTTTCCACAGGCCGTTTCCGGAAGAGACATTTCCCCTGAGGGTCTGTTCCCCTTCCCCGACATAGAGTACGTTCGGGTCCGATTCGGAAACCGCCACCGCCCCGATGGAGCCGCCGAAGTACCCATCGGAAATGCATTCCCAGGTATTGCCGGCATCGCCGGATTTCCAGACCCCGCCCCCGGCCGTACCCATATAGTACAGGTTGGGGTTGCCGACCACCCCGGTTACGGTGCCGGCCCGGCCTCCCCTGAAGGGGCCGACCAGCCGCCACTCTATGGAATTGTAAAGCATTTCGGGGAAGGCGGGGGCTTGTGGTGTTTTTTTGCGTTGTGCCAGCGCAGGAAGGCTTAGGGCCAGGAAGAGGGTCAGGGCCAGGGCGCGATGGAGGGTTTTCATAGGAGTTTGGATATTTGTGCCCGACAATTTACACAATAATTTTTTCCCTGCATCCTTCTCCCGGATCCGGGTCTTCCCGTTTGGTGGAAAGGGCCCGATCGGGCGGTTTTTCCCGGGGGTTGCAGGATGTGGTGAATTGGCAAATCAGAAAATTGACCTACTTTTGTTTTCCAAAAACCACCTGATGGCCAAAAACCTGGTAATTGTAGAGTCGCCTGCCAAAGCAAAAACCATTGAGAAATTCCTCGGGAAAGACTTTAAGGTCGCCTCCAGTTTTGGCCACATCGCAGACCTGCCGTCCAGGGAGCTCGGGGTGGATGTGGAGAATGACTTTGCCCCCCAGTATGTGGTGGACAAGGAAAAGAAGGCCCTGGTGAAGAAACTGAAGGACCTGGCCTCAAAAGCCGAGACCATCTGGCTGGCCAGTGATGAAGACCGGGAAGGGGAGGCGATCTCCTGGCACCTGGCAGAAACCCTGGGACTGGACCGGGAAAGGACGCGCCGCATCGTATTTAATTCCATTACCAAATCGGCCATACAGAAGGCCATAGAAAACCCCAGGGCAATTGATTACAACCTGGTGAATGCCCAGCAGGCCCGCAGGATCCTCGACCGCCTCGTCGGCTACGAGCTCTCCCCCGTGCTCTGGAAAAAGATCAAACCGGGCCTTTCCGCCGGGAGGGTGCAATCCGTGGCCGTGAGGCTTATTGTCGAAAGGGAACGGGAGATCGAAGCCTTTACCCCCGAAAGCAGCTTTCGGGTGGCCGCAGAATTCCGCACCGCCCAGGGGGCGGTGTTTACCGCCCGCCTTTCCAAAACCTTTGAGACCCACGACCAGGCCCGCAGCTTCCTGGAGGGCCTCAAACCGGCCGCTTTCCAGGTGGAGAGCCTCGACAAAAAGCCCGCCTCCAAGACCCCGGCGGCCCCCTTTACCACCTCCACCCTGCAACAGGAGGCTTCGCGCAAGCTCTATTTCAATGTTTCCCGGACCATGCAGGTGGCCCAGCGCCTCTACGAAGCCGGGCTCATTACCTATATGCGGACCGACAGCGTAAACCTTTCCGGGGAAGCTATTGAGGCTGCCAAAAAGGCCATTGTGGACAACTATGGGGAGCGCTACAGCAAGGTCCGCCAGTTTAGTTCAAAATCGAAGGGGGCCCAGGAGGCCCATGAAGCCATCCGCCCTACCGACATGGGCTTGCAGCACCCGAACCTGGAAAGGGACCAGGCGCGCCTCTATGAGCTGATCTGGAAGCGGACCCTGGCTTCCCAGATGAGCGATGCCAAGTTGGAGCGGACCCTGGCCACGATTCGCAACGACCAGAACCAGGAGCTGTTTACGGCCCAGGGGGAGGTTATCCGGTTTGACGGATTCCTCAAGGTTTACCTCGAGGGCAGGGACGAGGAAGATTCCGACGAGCAGGAAGGCATGCTGCCCGCCCTCTCGGAAGGGGAACGGCTCGAAGCCAACAGCATCACGGCCACCCAGCGGTTCACCCGCCCGCCGTACCGCTATACCGAGGCTTCCCTGGTGAAAAAACTCGAGGAGCTCGGCATTGGCAGGCCTTCTACCTACGCCCCGACCATTTCCACCATCCAGAACCGGGGCTATGTCGAAAAGGGCACCGTGGAAGGGACTCCCAGGGAGTATGCCCAACTCGTGCTGGAAGGGGGTGCGGTAACTTCCAAAAAACTGACCGAAACCATAGGCTCCGACAAGGGCAAACTGGTGCCCACCGATATCGGGATGATCGTAAACGATTTCCTGGTCAGCCATTTCGCGAACATCCTCGATTACCATTTCACCGCCAAGGTGGAAAAGGATTTCGACGATATCGCAACCGGGGAGGAAGACTGGAAGTCGGTCCTGAAGGAATTTTACACGGGGTTCCACCCGAAAGTGGAACGCGTGGAGGAACATGCCGAGCGGGCCAGCGGGGAGCGCATCCTGGGGACGGACCCCAAAACGGGGCGGCAGGTTTCAGTCCGCCTGGGCCGTTTTGGCCCCATGGTACAGATCGGTACGGCGGAAGAAGAGGAGAAACCCCAGTTTGCCAGCCTGCTTCCTGACCAATCCTTAAGCACCATCTCCTTTGAGGATGCTATGGACCTCTTTAAGCTGCCCCGTCACCTGGGCACGTATCAGGGAGAGGACGTGGAGGCTAACGTCGGGCGTTACGGCCCCTATATCCGTTATGGAAAGAAATTTGTCTCCCTGGAGAAGGAGGAAAGCGTCTTCGACGTGAAGCTTGAGCACGCCCTGGAGCTCATCCGGGCCAAGGAAAAGGCTGAAGCCCCCATCGCCTCGTATGAGGGCAAGGAAGTCACCAAGGGGAAGGGTCGCTTCGGGCCCTTTATCAAATGGGACGGCATCTTTATTAATGTAGGCCGCAAATACGACTTTGACCACCTGAGCGAGGAAGACATCGCCGAATTGATCGAGGACAAAAAGAAAAAGGAAGCCGAGAAACTCGTTCGGGAATGGCCGGAGGAAAACATCAGGATTGAAAAAGGGCGGTGGGGCAGGCACCAGATCATCAAGGGCAAAATGCGCGTGGACCTGGCCCGGGAGGTAGACCCCATGGAGGTGAGCCTGGAACAGGCCAAAGAACTGCTCGACAAGAAAAAACCAAAAAAGGGCGTCAAATAAGCTAGACGGGATCGCAGGCATGGCATTCGACTTTCTACAACCGGTTTCCCAACGGGTCCTGGCCCATACGGAACTCCTGCCGGCCCAGGCCCTGGGAAGGCTCATCTACAAGCATACGGAACAGGAAGGCCTGCCGGTACTGGCCGGGGCCACCTTCGCCCTGTTGGGGGTAAATGAGTCGCGCAACGCCTTTGAAAAAAAGAACGACCGCCTCGACCTCGACCAGCTCCGCATCCAACTGTACCGGCTGATGCACGGGAACTGGAACGATTCCATCATCGACCTGGGCGATATCGAACAGGGCGAAACCGTCGACGACACCTATTTCGTGCTCCGGCAAATCGTAGCCGAACTCCTGGAGGAAAAGATCATCCCCATCATCATGGGGGCCACCCAGGACCTGACCTACCCCGCCTACCGGGCCTTCGACGGCATTGTCGATATGATCAACCTGGTTTCGGTGGATTGCCGGTTCGACTTCGGGGTGGAGGACGAACTGATCTCCTCGAACTCCTACATGAGCCGGATCATTACCGACAAGCCCAACAACCTGTTTAATTTTTCCAACATCGGCTACCAGACCTATTTCAATGCCCAGGAGGAGATCGACCTGATGGAGCGGCTTTTCTTCGATGCCTACCGCCTGGGGGAAATCGCTTCCGACGTGTCGCTGGCCGAACCTGTTTTGCGCAACGCCCACCTGGTAAGCATCGATGCCCGGGCCATACGGGCCAGTGAAATGGGGCAGGCCGATGCGTTTTCGCCCAACGGCTTTACCGGCAGGGAAATCTGCGCCATTGCCCGCTATGCGGGGTTGGGAGATGCCATCGCCCTGTTCGGGATCTTTGAGATCGAAAACAATATGCAATCCTTCCAGCTCGTTGCACAGATGATCTGGTACTTTATGGAAGGGCATAACTTCCGGACCGTGGAACACCCTTCCCCGTCCGACGCTGACTTCACCAAATTCCTGGTCCCATGCGACTCCGAGGAACTCGTCTTTTACAAAAGCGCCCTCAGCGGGCGCTGGTGGGTCGAGGTCCCAAACCTTCCGGGCGGGTATACTAAACCCAATGCCCCCGCGTTATTACCATGCACCGAACAGGACTATCTGGACGCCTGTGACCAGAATATCCCGGAGCGGTGGTTCAAGGCCTACAGGAAGGGCTTCAACTAAACCAAATTTATTTAAGGCCGTCAGGCTGTGGTGTACAATAAATTATTCGATTTTCAGTTTTAGTGAATAATCATTGACATTACTGTCTCGTTCAGTCTCAATTGAAATTAACCTACGTATGAAAAAGCTATTGTTAACATCTTTAGCGTTTGTGTTTTTGCTCAGCAGCTGTGGCTCCAAAGGCAAAGGGGAGCTGGTTGGCGTGCAGGGGAAGCAATGGCATCCCGAAAAGCCCTATGGGATGGAGCTCATCCCCAGGGGTTCCTTTATTATGGGGAAGAGCGAGGAGGACATGGCTGATGCCCTGAACGCACCGACCAAAACCGTGACGGTGCGCTCTTTCTACATGGACGACACCGAAATCACAAATAGCGAGTACCGTCAGTTTGTGGAATGGGTAAAGGATTCCGTAGTGCGGACCAAACTCGCCATCCTGGCGGATGAACTCGGGATTGGCCCAGAAGACGAAGGGATCGGGAGGTACGCCTTTAAAGATGCGGATACGGCCAACCTGTCGGTTTACGACAAGTATATGCTCGACAATTACGTGGGCCTTGGGGACAATTATTACGAAGGCCGCGCCCTGAACTGGGATGAAGACCTGGTCTGGGACACTTCGGAGTACCCCGATGAATATTACGCAGAGGTGATGGTAGACTCCATGTACCTGCCCGAAGAGGAGTCCTACAATGGGCAGCGCACCCTGGATGTTAAAAAACTGAAGTACCAGTACACCTGGATGGATATCGAGGCTGCCGCCCGCTCCCGCGATGGCCGCCGCCGCGACTTCATCCGCAAGGAGGAAACCGAAATCTACCCCGATACCACCGTTTGGATCAGGGACTTTGAATACTCCTACAACGAACCCATGCATAACGATTATTTCTGGCACGATGCCTACAGCGACTACCCGGTGGTGGGTGTCTCGTGGAGCCAGGCCAAAGCGTTCTGCCACTGGAGGACCAAATTCAAAAATGACTACCAGAAAGAAAGGGGCAAGCAGTTTGTAAACCAGTTCCGCCTGCCCACGGAAGCCGAATGGGAGTACGCGGCCCGCGGGGGCATCGAAGGGGGTACCTACCCCTGGGGAGGCCCTTATGTGATCAGCGACACCGGCTGTTTCATGGCCAATTTCAAGCCGCAACGGGGCGATTATGCGGCCGATGCCGCGATGTACACCGTGGAAGCCAAATCGTATGAACCCAACGACTACAACCTGTACAATATGGCCGGAAACGTTTCGGAGTGGACCAACTCCAGCTACTATCCCGGGTCATACATGTACGCCTCTACCATGAACCCGAATGCAGATTCGCAGAACAACAACCGCAAGGTGATCCGCGGCGGTTCCTGGAAAGACGTGGCGTATTTCCTGCAGGTCAGTACCCGCGATTACGAGTACAAGGATTCAGCCCGGAGCTATATCGGCTTCAGGACGGTACAGGATTACATGGGGGAGGAAGATTCCACCCAGTAGTACGCAAGACAAGACGGCTTATACAACATTGACAAGAACCCAATACCTCAACCTTTAACTTTAAACTTAACTATTTAATCTTTGAATCATGGCACAATCCAAATCGACTAAAAAACTCTTTAACATGGCCTATGGCCTTGGAGCTTCGGTGGTAATCATCGGGGCCCTGTTCAAAATCCTTCACTGGGAATTCGGCCCGCTGACCGGGGGTCTCCTGCTGGCAGTAGGTCTTATTACCGAAGCCCTTATTTTCGCGATTTCCGCCTTCGAACCGGTGGACGATGAATACGACTGGTCCCTGGTGTACCCGGAACTGGCCGGAGCCGAAACCAAAGCGCGCAAGAATGAGGCTGCCGAAGCCAAAGAAGCTGAAGGACTGCTTTCAAGAAAACTCGATGAACTCCTGAAGGAGGCCAATATCGATGCCGAACTGATGAGCAGCCTGGGTGAGAGCATCCGGAATTTTGAAGGCGCCGCCAAAGGAATTGCCCCTACCGCAGATGCTATCCAGTCGACCAAGAAATATTCCGATGAGCTGGCGCAGGCCGCCGTTCAGATGGAATCCCTCAACAGCCTCTACAAAGTACAACTGGAGAGTGCCAGCCGCCAGGCTTCCATCAACGAGGAAGTGGTGCAGAATGCCGGTGCCCTTAAGGACCAAATGGAATCCCTGGCCAGCAACCTGTCTTCCCTGAACGGGGTTTACGGCGGCATGCTGTCCGCGATGAGCAGAAACTAACTTAGTTGTTGTTCGACCAATTCCCAAATCAACGTAACTGTTAACAACTAATTAGAGATAATGGCATCAGGAAAACAAACCCCACGTCAGAAGATGATCAACCTCATGTACTTGATCTTCATCGCAATGCTGGCGTTGAATATGAGCAAGGAAGTCCTGGCCGCCTTCGGGCTTATGAACGAAAGGCTGGAGACTTCCAACAAGAAGGCCACCGAGAACAATATGGCGTTCCTCGAAGGCCTGGAAACCAAGGCTTCGGAAGATGCTGCCAAATATGCTGAGCTCTACGCAGATGCCCAGCAGATCAAGCAGCTCTCCCAGGACTACTACGACTACCTGGAAAACCTTAAAAAATCCATGGTGGCCGAAATCGAAGACCCCTCGGATTACCAGGTGATGGACAAATCCGACTACCTCGACCAGAAGTTCTTCCAGGGCGATAACCTTGCCCCTGAAGGGAAGAAATTCATGGAGCAACTCACCAGCTACCGGGATAAGGTGCTGGGTATCCTCGGCGGGAGTTTCCCGGAGGTATCCGCTGCTGTGGAAACCCGCTTCAAAACGGGGGACGCCAACGGAAAGGTGGAGCGCCGCGACGGGGTAAAAGTCGATTGGATCAACTACCACTACGAAGGGTTCCCCCTGATCGCGTCCCTGACCAACCTTACCAGTTTGCAGGCCGATATCAAGGCTACCGAGGAAGATGCCCTGAAAGCCATGTTGCAGGGGCAACTCACCGAGCAGATCAACCTCTCCAATTTCTCCACCCTGCTGGAGGCTGAAAAATCGGCCTTCTACTCCGGGGAGAAATTCAGCGGAAGCATTGTGCTGGGCAAGACCGACAAATCGGCGAAGCCCGTACGGGCCGACCTGAGCCTGGATGGCCGGAAACTGGCTGAAGGGAAGGACTATGAGCTGCAGGAAGGCGGCGTGAAAATGCTGATCGGTGCCGGAAACCCCGGCGACCACGTTATCAGCGGAAACCTGTACTACATGCAGGACGGACAGGAAAAGGAAGTTCCCGTCAAGAACAGCTTTTCCACCATTTCCAAGCCGAATGCCGCGGTAATTTCCGCCGATAAGATGAATGTGGTTTACCGTGGGGTTGCCAACCCGATGACCATTTCCATCCCGGGGATCCCCGACAACAAGGTGAATGCATCAGCTACGGGACTGACCCGTCGTGGGGGCAGCAATTACGTGATGAACCCGGGCACCGGGCGCACCGTAACCATTACCGCCTCCGGGACCCTGCCTGACGGGCAGAACATCACCACCCGTTCCGAATTCCGGATCAAGGATATCCCCCGGCCTTCCGGGTCTGTCCGCGGCGAGAGCGGAAGCGTGCAGATGCCGAGGCGCAACCTGGAGATTTCCACCGTGGGCGCTTTGCTGGAAGACTTTGACTTTGACCTGAACCTCGAGGTGAGCGGTTTCAAATTCAAAGTGCCCGGGCAACCCACTGTCAATGTGAACGGCAACAAGCTGGACGCCCGTGCGAAATCGGCCCTGTCTCGCGCCAAGCGGGGTGATGCGGTACAGATCTTCGATATCGAAGCCTACATCACCAACAATAAAAGTTACAAGTTGAAGAAAGTATCCCCCGTAGTGGTGGAGATCACGAATTAGTGTGTGTTTATCAATAGATCCGGTGCAGGAATCCCTGCGGGAAGCCTGCACCGGGTTTTAAAGGAACCAGCAATACCTTAAACCATGAATTGGAAAAGTGTTTTAATCATCGCCTCGGCAGCCTTCCTTCCGGTATCGGGCCTGGCACAGGCCAACATCCTGAACGCGAAGAAACCTGAGGAGATTGGGATCCGTACCGAGTCGCAGAAGGAAATCGACAACGATGCCCCCCTGGATTACGGCTACGTGGACGACCGGGACATCCTCTGGTCCAAAACCGTATGGGAAACCATCGACCTGGACGAGCGGGTGAACTTCCCCCTGTACTACCCGACCGATACGGTGGGGATCGGCTCTGACCGCCGCTCCCTTTATGATGTGCTGATCAAGAACATCAAAGACGGGACCCTGCAGGACATCTACGTGGATTCCTACTTTACGGAAAAGAGGAAGTTCGAGGACCTGAAGGCCACCCTGCAGAAAGTGGACACCACTGATCTGGGTTACGAGCAGCTCAACGCAGGGGAGCAGATTTCCCCGGAGTACATCAACAAAAGGGATATCACTGCAGCTGACATCGAGGAGTACCGGATCAAGGGGATCTGGTATTTCGACAAGCGGCAGGGGGAACTTAAGTACCGCCTCCTGGGGATTGCCCCGGTGGCGCCCGACGTAAACTTCATCGACAGCGAAAGCATGTCGGCCGAAGATGCCCTGGTGCCCCTTTTCTGGGTATGGTACCCGAGTGCCCGGCAAATCCTTCACGATGCCAAGGTGTTCAATGCCAGCAATTCGGCCCTGCCCATTTCCTTTGACATGCTGTTGAACGCCAGGCGTTTCAATGCCGTGATCTTCAAGGAAGACAATGTGCACGGAGACCGTCAAATCCGCGATTACATCGCCGACAATGCGCTGTTCCAGTTGCTGGAAGCCCAGCGCATCAAGGAAACCATCCGCGACAGGGAGCAGGACATGTGGGCCTATTAGGGCCGGACGCCGTCCTTTGTTGACCTTATTCCAATTCAAGAGCAGAAAAGCCCCGGCCATAGCGCCGGGGCTTTGTTTTTGGGGATGGGATGCCGAATGTTCTTTACCTTTGCGCCATGGCAGAGTACCTGGTAATTGGCGCGGGCCTTGGGGGGATTGCCCTTGCGGACACCCTTTTGGGGCAGGGCCATGACGTGGTGGTATTTGACGACGGTTCCCAAAGGGCATCGCAGGTGGCCGGCGGCCTGTATAACCCCGTGGTGTTGAAACGCTTCACCCTTTCCTGGGAGGGCCAGCGCCTGATGCAGTATTCCATCCCGTTTTACGAGCGACTCGAGCGGGAACTTGGGGTTCCCCTCGATGAAAAACTCCGCGTGCTGCGGTTGCTGCACTCGGCCAGGGAGCAAAACGAATGGTTCGCAGCTGCTGACCGGCCGGGCCTGGACGGGTTCCTTTCGACCCGTTTGCCCAACTACCAAAACCCCTGCCTGGAGGCCCCTTTTGGCTTTGGGGAAGTGCTGCATACCGGGCGCATCCATACGGAAACCCTCTTAACCGCCTACCGGGCCCGATTAGAGGAGCAGGGCAGGTTGCGGACCGAAGCCTTTGACTACCAGGCGCTGGAGACCAGTTCCCATAAACCGGCTTATCAGGGGAAAAAGGTAGATGCAGTGGTGTTCTGCGAGGGCTTTGGCCTGAAGGCCAACCCGTTTTTCAGCTACCTGCCCCTAAACGGTACCAAAGGGGAACTCCTGGTGATCCACGCCCCCCAGTTAAAGGAAGTCAACGTCATCAAATCGGGGGTGTTTATTATCCCCATGGGGGCCGACCGGTACCTGGTGGGGGCGACCTACCACAACTGGGATAAAGACCCCAACCCTACGGAAAAGGGGCGGGACGAACTCCTTGAAAAACTGGGGAAATTCCTGAAATGCGCGTTTACGGTGGAATCGCAACGGGCGGGCATCCGCCCGACTGTGGCGGACCGCAGGCCCCTGGTGGGCCGTCACCCGGTGCATCAGGGCCTCTTTGTGTTGAATGGCCTGGGCTCCCGTGGGGTGCTGGTGGCCCCTTACGCCGCGCATTCCCTCTACCGTCATATCGGCTTTGGCGAACCCCTCCCACCGGCCATGGATTGTGCCCGGTTTGCCCGCCGCTTTGAAAAGCAGGGAAGGCAACCTTGACGGATTCCATGGATTTTTCGGACTTTTGCAGGCGAATGGCGGGAAGCCCTGCCCCAACAGTTGTATTAGACCCATGTTGAACGTACACGACTTATCGGTTTCATTTGGGGGGGAAGCCCTCTTTGACGGCATTGCCTTCCAACTCCGCCCGGGGGACCGAGTGGGCCTGATCGGGAAGAACGGGGCCGGGAAATCGACCCTCCTCAAGCTCCTGGCCGGGGAAATGAACCCCGACCAGGGCACGGTATCCAGGGAAAAAGGCATGGCCATGGGGTACCTGAAGCAGGACCTGGAATTCCGAAGGGGCCATACGGTGCTGGAAGAAGCCTACCAGGCCTTTGGGGAGATCCGGGGGCTGGAGCGGGAACTCGAACGGATCAACGGGGAACTGGCCCGCCGGGAAGACTACGAGAGCGAGGCCTACCACGACCTGATGGTGGCCCTGAGCGACTGTACCCACCGCTATGAACTCATCGGGGGCTACCAGTACCAGGGGGAGACCGAAAAAGTCCTGCTGGGCCTTGGCTTCCGGCGCACCGATTTTGACAAACCCACCGAGACCTTTTCCGGGGGCTGGCGGATGCGCATTGAGCTGGCCAAACTCCTGTTGCAAAAGAACGACCTGCTGCTGCTCGACGAGCCCACCAACCACCTCGACATTGAATCCATCCTCTGGCTGGAAGACTTCCTCAGGCAATTCCCCGGGGCGGTCCTGTTGGTCTCGCACGACAAGATGTTCCTCGACCAGGTGACCAACCGGACGATCGAAATTTCCCTGGGGCGCATTTATGATTATCCGAAGCCTTATTCCGAATTCCTCGTCCTGCGCGAGGAGATCCGACAGCAACAGCTCAGCGCCCTGAAAAACCAGCAACGGGAAATCCAGCAGGCGGAACGCCTGATCGAGCGCTTCCGGGCCAAGTCTTCCAAAGCCTCCATGGCCCAGTCGCTGATCAAGAAGCTCGAGCGGATGGACCGTATTGAGGTGGACGGGGAAGACACCCAGGTCATGTTCCTCCGTTTCCCGTTGTCGCAACAGCCGGGCAAGGTGGTGATCGAAGGCGTCGGGATCACCAAGGATTACGGGAAGAAACGGGTGTTGGACGGGGTTGACCTGATGATTGAACGGGGGAGCAAAATCGCTTTTGTGGGGCAGAATGGCCAGGGGAAGACCACCCTGGCCAGGATCCTGGTAGGGCAGTTGCCCTTCGCAGGCCATTGCAAGCTCGGCCATAACGTGCAACTGGGGTATTTCGCCCAGGACCAGGCCGAATACCTCGATGGCAACCTGACGGTGCTGGATACCATGATGGATGGCGCCCCGGAGGCCACCCGGCCCCGGATCCGCGATATCCTGGGGGCTTTCCTCTTCCGGGGCGATGAGGTCGAAAAACCGGTGAAGGTGCTTTCCGGGGGCGAACGCAACCGTCTGGCCCTGGCCCGGATGCTGTTGCAGCCCTTCAACGTGCTGGTCATGGACGAGCCGACCAACCACCTCGATATCCCTTCCAAGAAAGTCCTCAAGGAGGCCCTGCGGCATTTTGAGGGGACGCTGATCCTGGTCTCCCACGACCGGGACTTCCTGCAGGGGCTCACCAACATGGTGTATGAATTCAGGGACCAGAAAATCAAACCGTACCTGGGGGACATCAATTTTTACCTGGAGCAGCGCCAGGCTGCCGATTTCAGGGAAGTGGAACGGGGCAGCCCCGGGGAGGAAGGCGATCGCCCGTCTAAGCCTGCGGACCGGGAACCTGTCGGCCAGGAAGACTACAAGGCCAAGAAAAAGCGGAGGTCCCTGAAAAACCGGTTGAATACCCTGGAGAGCCGCATCCATTCCCTGGAACAGGAACTTGCCGGGATCGACCACGAACTGCTCATGAATTACGACCAGACGATTGCCGAACCTGGATTCTTTGACCGGTACCACGAGAAAAAGAACGAACTGGAGGACCTTATGGGGCAGTGGGAGGCCGTTTCTTCTGAGTTGGAGGCCCTGGGGTAGGGAATTTTTCACCACACAAAAGGAGCCCTACACAACATAATTGCCCCATATGCCGGCAATCCGGAGGGAATATCATTGTAAATTCGTACAATTGTAAGTAAATTCTTATATAAAATATAGGATAATATGCTATGTTATGCGTAGGAATGCAGTTTATCCACGGATCTTACGGCTTATCATTTTCCTGGTCTGTTCCATGCCCTTCCAAAACCTGGCCTCACAGGCAATCCCACTTGAAAAGGAGGCCCTACTTGCCCTCTATCACAGTACCGGAGGCCCCGGGTGGACCCGGGGCTGGGATCTCGACGCCCCGGTTTCCCAGTGGCATGGGGTGACCTTGCGCCAGGGACGCGTTGTGGGCCTCGAATTGTTTCACAATAACCTGAAAGGGACCATCCCCCCGGAAATTTCCGGCCTGGAGGCGCTGGAGTCCCTAAACCTGGCGTTTAACGAGTTGACCGGGACCCTGCCCGGTGCCTTATTCAGCCTTACCCGGTTGCGGGTATTGAAGTTGGAAATGAACCGCCTGAAAGGCCCTTTGCCCGAAGACCTGGGGAACCTCGTAATGCTCGAGGAATTATCGGCCTATAATAATTTCTTAAACGGACCCATCCCGGAGCGCATCGGGGGGCTGAAAAACCTCAGGGTACTCAACCTGTCGAGCAATGGCCTTACCGGGAGCATCCCCGAAGGCATAGGCCAATTGCGGTACCTGCAATCCCTCGGACTTTTTGAAAACCGCCTTTACGGCGACCTACCAGAAACCCTGGGAAACCTGACAGACCTCAGGGAACTCGTCCTTGCCAACAACCAGCTGGCCGGAGCGATCCCTTCCGGCATCGGGAAGCTGGCCAACCTGAAGATTTTGCAGATCCAAAACAACCAGTTTGAGAATTACCGCAACCTGGGGCGCTTGAATCCGGGGCAATTGCTGGTTTTTGACTACGATACCGAAAAATCGGAAATCGATTTCAGGAAGTTGCAGTTTTCAAAGACCCGGATGGCCGACACGAAGTTTGAAGAAGAACATTAAGCGAATCCACCGGGAACCAGCCGCAATTCCTGCCAGGGGAATCTCCTTTTCCCCCTTGATCGACAGGGGGTTTTTATGATTCTTTTAACGAACGTAGATTAAACTTATGGATAGTTTTGCGGTCTAAAAAAGTAATCAGCTGATTCCAAGCTTTATGCGCAAAATTATCCTCTACCTGCTCGGCGTGGTACTCTTAGGACTGGCCGGGTGGGTATCTTACCGGTTGCTCACCCAGGAAAAAGAAAAGCGGCCAGCCCCCGTCAGGCAAATCAAGACTGTGTTTACCGATACCGTGAGAAACGGGAGGGTGCCTATTCGGGTCAGGGCCAACGGAAACTTGCTGGCCAAGGAGCGGGTGGCCCTTTTTGCGGAGGTACAGGGCGTATTCCAAAGCAGTGCGCACCCCTACAAGGATGGGCAGGCTTACCGGAAGGGCGAGGTTTTGCTCCGCATTGATGCTACCGAGTACCGCGCAGCCGTGCAAAGCGCAAAAAGCAACCTGTATAACCTGCTTACGGCGGCCATGCCCGATCTTCGGCTCGATTATCCTGAAATCTACCCTAAATGGCAGGGGTACCTCGACGCCTTCGACATCACCCAAACAACCCCGGAACTCCCGGAAATGGATTCCGAAAAGGAGCGGTATTTTATCAATGGGCGCAATATCGTGACCACCTACTACAACGTGCGGAACCTGGAACAGCGCCTTGACAAATATTACATACGGGCCCCCTTCAGCGGGGTGTTGACGGAAGCGCAGGTTACCGAAGGCACGCTGGTGCGGTCAGGGCAGTCCCTGGGAACCTTTATCAACCCCAGTATATACGAGCTGGAAGTATCGGTGAACAAAACTTACAGCGATTTTCTCCAGATTGGCAAAAAAGTCCAATTGCGCAACCTGGAGGGAACCCGGGAGTACCAGGGGACCGTTTCCCGGATCAATGCAGCGGTGAACCCGCAAACCCAGACCGTCTCTGTCTTTATCGATGTGGCCGACCCCGCCCTGAAGGAGGGGATGTACCTTGAAGCCCTCATCGAAGGGAGGGCGGAAGAGGATGCCATTGAAGTGCCCCGCCAGCTCCTTACCGAGCAGGGGGAATTGTTTATCCTCAGGGACAGCATCCTGGACCTGATGCCGGTAGACCCGGTATTCTTTACCGACAAGACCGTGATCCTCAAGGGGCTCCAAAACGGCACGGTTTACCTCTCGCGGCCCGTACCCGGGGCATACCCGGGAATGCTGGTAAGCGCTTACCGCGATACCGAAGACGCGGAGGCACCTGCCCAAAACCAACAGAACCCTTAAGCCGCGATGCGAAAGATCATCAGTTATTTCATCAAATTCGATGTGGCGGTTAACGTCATTATCCTGGCCTTTGTGGTGTTCGGTATCGCAGGGGCCCTGCGGATGCGTTCCTCCTTTTTCCCCCTGATCGAATCGCAGATCATCACCATCAGCATCAATTACCCTGGCGCGGCCCCCCAGGAGATTGAAGAGGGTATTGTCCTGAAGATCGAAGACAACCTCAAGGGGCTGGTCGGTATCGACCGGGTGACCTCGACTTCCCGCGAGAACGGCGGGTCGATTACCATTGAAACCGACAAGGACGAGAACATCGACGTGATTTTGACGGAGGTCAAAAATGCGGTGGACCGGGTGCCCAACTTCCCGGGGGGCATGGAGCCCCTGGTGGTGGCCAAGCAGGAAGCCACCCGCCCCACCATCAGTTTTGCCCTCAGCGGGGAAGGGGTGAGCCTGGGGACCCTCAAGCAGATCGCCCGGCAGATTGAATTCGACCTGAGGGCGATGGAGGGGGTTTCCCAGATCCAGATCACCGGGTACCCGGATGAAGAGATCGAGATCGCCGTCAGGGAAAACGACCTGCTGGCCTATGGGCTGAGCTTCCAGGAGGTAGCCCAGGCCGTTTCCCAGGCCAACATCCTGACCACGGGGGGGAACATCAAAACCGTGCAGGAAGATTACCTCATCAGGGCGAATAACCGCTCCTACTACGGCGATGACCTCAACAACCTGGTGGTCAGGGCCGATATTTCGGGCAACACCATACGGTTAAAGGATGTGGCGGAGGTACGGGACCGTTTTTCGGAAACCCCCAATGCCACCTTTTTCAACGGGAACCTGGCGGTCAATATCGAGGTGAGCAACACCAACAATGAGGACCTGATCCCTACCGCCGACAAGATCAACGACTACATCGCGGATTTCAATGCCACGCATAACAATGTCCGCCTCGATGTGGATTCCGACCGCTCCATCACCCTGAAGCAACGCACCCAGCTCCTGGCGGAAAACGGGGCCATGGGGATTATCCTGGTCCTGATTTTCCTGTCGTTTTTCCTGAATACACGCCTGGCGTTCTGGGTGGCTTTTGGCCTGCCCATTTCCTTTCTGGGGATGTTTATTTTCGCCGGGTCCCTGGGGGTAACCATCAACGTGCTTTCCCTGTTCGGGATGATTATCGTCATCGGGATCCTGGTCGACGACGGCATTGTGATTTCCGAAAACATCTACCAGCATTACGAACGGGGGAAATCGCCCATTCAGGCGGCCATAGATGGCACCATGGAGGTGATCCCCCCGATCATTTCCGCCATTATTACCACCGTACTGGCCTTTTCCACCTTCCTGTTTCTCGACAGCCGCATCGGGGAGTTCTTTGGCGAAGTCTCCACTGTGGTTATCCTGACCCTGGTGGTCTCCCTGTTTGAGGCCCTGATCATCCTCCCGGCCCACATCGCCCATTCCAAGGCCCTGCTCCCGGAAAGCGAGTTGAAAAAAAGCGCGAAGAAGGGCTTTTTCAACAAGATTTTCCTGCGGCTGCGCAAGTTCAACGAGGTTGGAGACCAGGTCATGGCTGTGCTGCGCGACCGGACCTATGGGCCCGTTTTGAGGTTTACCCTCCGGCACCGGTTCCTGGGCTTTTCGATTTTCCTGGGGCTGCTCCTGATTACCCTGGCCTCAATAGCCTCGGGGGCGATCAGGGTGACCATTTTCCCAAGTATCGCCAGCGACCAGGTCAATATCGACCTGTTGATGCCCGAAGGGACCAACCCCGAGATCACTTCCGATATCATTACCCGGGTAGAGGAAGCGGCCTGGCGGGTTGGTGAAACCTTTACCGAACGGCAGAGCGGGAATAAGCCCGTAATCGACAACATCATAAAGCGGGTGGGGCCGGGGAACAACAAGGCCTCCCTGAGGGTAAACCTCCTGCCCGGGGAAGAGCGGGATTTTCCCAGCCCGGTAATCACCAATGCGATCCGCGAGGAAGTAGGGGAGGTTTACGGGGTGGAACGCCTTACTTTTGGGTCCGGCGGAAACTTCGGCGGGAACCCGGTATCCGTGGCCTTGCTGAGCAATGACAACCAGCAGCTGGAAGCCGCGAAGGACGAACTCCGCGCCTACCTGGAGAACAACCCCAAACTGACGGATGTAACCGATACCGACCCCGAAGGGATCAAGGAGATCCAGGTCGAGTTGCGCGAAAGCGCCTATGCCCTCGGCCTCAACCTCCAACAGGTCATGAGCCAGGTGCGGGCGGGGTTCTTTGGGGCCCAGGCCCAGCGGTTCCAGCGCGGGCAGGACGAGATCCGCGTTTGGGTGCGCTACGACCGCGAAAACCGGTCTTCCATCAACGACCTGGACGAAATGCGCATCCTTACCCCAACCGGGCAGCGCGTACCCTTTTCAGAAATTGCCACCTATTCCATCTCCAGGGGAGACGAGTCCATCAGCCACCTCGACGGCAAGCGGGAGATCCGGGTGGAAGCCGACCTGGAGGACCCCAACGAGAGTGCCGCTGAAATCCTGCTCGATATCCAGAACAACTTTATGCCCGGGCTGCGGGCCAAATACCCGGGCCTCTCGGTATCCTACGAAGGGCAGAACCGCGAAGCCCAAAAGCTGTCGCGTTCCGCCAACAAGGTATTCCCCATCATCCTGTTCCTGATTTTGGCCGTGATCGCCTTTACCTTCCGGACCTACAGCCAGCCGGTGATCCTGCTGCTGTTGATCCCTTTCAGCATCATCGGGGTGGGTTGGGGCCACGTGATACATGGTTTCCCCATCAACGTGCTCTCTGCCCTGGGGATCATTGCGCTCATCGGGATCATGGTCAATGACGGGCTGGTGCTGATCGGAAAATTCAATTCCTACCTCCGGGAAGGGATGAAATTTGACGAAGCCCTCTATGAGGCGGGGCGCTCCCGGTTCCGGGCCATCTTCCTGACCTCCCTGACCACCATCGCCGGCCTTGCGCCCCTGCTGCTTGAAAAAAGCCGGCAGGCCCAGTTTCTGAAGCCCATGGCGATTTCCATTTCCTACGGGATTGCCATTGCCACCGTTCTCACCCTGCTGATGCTTCCCCTGCTGCTTTCCGTGGTGAACGATGCAAAAACCAAACTCAAATGGCTATGGACCGGGGAGGACATCGACCGGGAGGAAGTGGAACGCGTCATCAAGGAGATGCGGGCCCAGGAAGAACTCGACCGGAAGTTCGCGGAAATGCATGACTCCCCCGTGGAGGTTCCCCGGCCCCCGAAACCCCGGGAGAAAAAATCAACCGTCATAGAAGAACCGTCCTCATGAGGCATTACCCTGCACTTTTTATCTGCTGGATTTCAGGCCTGCTGTTTTCCTATGGCCAGGACCCGGTCCTGTCCCGGGAGGAAGCCGTTGCACAGGCCCTTGAGAACAACCTTGGGATACAGGTTTCCGAAAACCTGAGGGAGATCGAGGGGAACAATGCCAGTTTGCTCAATTCCGGGTATTTACCAACGCTTTCAGCGAATGGGGGTGGAAGCATCGACCGGCAGAACACCGAAGGGCAGCTGGCCAATGGCGACATCCGGGAGGCTATCGGGGCTGAAACCCGGCGGTATAACGCCTCCCTGAACCTGAATTACGTGCTCTTCGACGGTTTGGGCCGCTACTACGACTACAAACGGTTCCAGGAGCGGTCGCAGCAGTCGGAACTTGAGGTTCGGCAAACCATTGAGGTTACCCTCTTGCAGCTCTTCAGCGTCTATTATGAAGTGGCCCGCCTCGAGGAGAACACCGCAAACCTGCGCGAGGCCCTCAACATTTCTAAAAACCGCCTGCAACGGGCCCGGTACCAGTTCGACTTCGGCCAGAATACGGGCCTGGACGTGCTTAATGCCGAGGTAGACGTCAACACCGACAGCGTGAACCTGCTCAATGCCGAACAACTGCTCAGGAACACCAAAAGGGACCTGAACCTGGTCCTGAACCGGGACCTTTCCCTGGGGTTCGAGGCCGATACCACCGTGCAATTCCTCCCTGCCCTGCAGCTGGAGGAGATGCTGGACGACGCCAGGGAAAACAACGTGCGCATGCTCCTGGCCGAAAAGGACATCCGCATTTCGGAATACAACATGAAAGCCGCCAGGAGCGGGTATCTGCCCACCGTGGGCCTTACCGGATCCTATGGATGGAATGAATCCACCAACAACAGCCCCCTGGCCTTCGTGTTGCAGAATACCTCCACCGGGCTGAACGGGAGCATCAACCTCACCTGGAACCTGTTTGACGGGGGGCGGACCCTGAATACCAGCCGAAATGCCCGGATTACCTTCGAGAACCAGCAGTTGCTGAAAGAGCAGACCGGCCTCGAAGTGGAGCGGGACATCCAAAACGCCTGGGGCAATTACCAGAATGCCCGGTACGTGTTGATGGTGCAGGAGAAAAACCTGCAGACCAACCTCGACAATTTCAACCGCTCGAAAGAACGTTACGAACTGGGCCAGATCACCTCCATCGAGTTCCGCCAGGCCCAGTTGAACCTCCTGAATGCGGAGCTGGCGCGAAGCCAGGCAAAATACAATGCCAAGCTCGCCGAACTCCAGCTCCTGCAGGTGAGCGGCCAGTTGCTGAACGTGGCCTACTAACCCCCATGATCCCCCATTCCTTCCAGTGCCCGTATTGCTGGCAACAGGTTTCCATCCTGCTCGACCCCTCCGTGGCACACCAGACCTTTGTGGAAGACTGCGAGGTTTGCTGCAATCCCATGGAATTTACGATCTCTTGTGAAGGAGGCCAACTAGAGGACTTCCAGGTACTCCCCCTGGGCCAGTAACCCCCGAATACCGCGGTTTCGCCTCTTTCGCCACCCATCCCCAACTTCGGGGCCGAAGCCACCCCTTCTGGCCTACCGTACTGCAATTTTGGCAATGCAGGGACTTCTTGAAGGAATTCTGCAGTATGGGGGCGTAGTTTCGCCCCGTTAACATCCCCGGACGTCCGCGAAACCCAATCCGAAAAAAGTCCTTTCCCGCACGGGCCTTGCATGCAGCCCGGGGAAGGGGTGGTTTTCAAAAACTTCAAAAAAAACCTGTATATCATGAAAAACCATTTGTTGCGTTGGGCCACCTGCCTGGCCCTTGTTCTCGCCTTTACCTCCTGTGAAAAGCAGGAAACTGCCCCCGCTGAGGCGGCCGTGGAGTATTTTATCGCCAAAGACCTTTCTTTTTTGAACGAGGACCTGCCGGAGTTGGCCGCCAAGGGCTGGCCGGTGGACGGCTGCAAGGAATTTACCGTGAAGGTCAAAATACCAGTCTTTGGCGAAAGTACCATTAAGCTATACCATTGCTGCGTAAATTCAGCCTGCAATCTGCTGGAGCTTACCAATATTGTCGATTTTTTCCTGGGGGATAAATCCGATAGGTTACCTTCTGAAGTTGAGATTATATCCTCAGAAAAGACTACCTTTAAGCGATTTGAATTCCGGATCCGGCCCGGTACCTACCGCCTGGATCCCAAAACAGGTAGCCTGGAGGGCCTGGAATACGAGGTCTGGGCCCGCCGAAAGTAAAAGCGTTAAAACCAAGAGCCATGAAAGAACGTATTTTCCGCAGGGGCATTGCCTTCCTGCTGGACCTTCTCCTGATCAGCCTGGTCTTTACCCTCTTGTATAACTTCCTTCCAATGGATTGGTTGGCGGGGGAACAGGCAGTGGGCACGCGGGAATTCCGATGGCGTATTGACCTGTACGGTATCGCGATGGCCGGGTATTTCCTCGGGCTGGGCCTCCTGATGCGGGGGGGGAGCCTGGGAAAGGAAATCATGCACCTCAGGACGGTGATGGCGGACGGGTCGGTACCCACGCGAAGCCTTTCCCTGGCGAGGACCCTCTTGAAATTGATCAGCATTGGGGTGCTGCCTTTTGCCCTGATTGCCTATGTCTGGGACGGAAAGGAAACCACCCTGCAGGATTACCTCAGCGGGACCCGGGTGGAGCGAAACCGCCCCGTGGGGATGGCGCGGTAACCCCGTGGCGACCTGTTGATAAAATGGACCCCGAAGGGTCCATTTTTTTATGCGCGACTTTGGTTATCGCTCCACCACCGGGATCCGGATGGCCGAGGGATACTTCCCGGAATGGTGGATCCGGTTTATGGCGATAACGCCTTCCGTTTCATCGTAGTTGTTTCCACCCGTATTGAGGTTCCTGGCAAAACGGGGGAAATTGCTGCTGGAGATCTCGATGCGGATTCTGTGGCCGGGGGCGAAGTAGTTGCTGGTCGAAAGTGGGCTCATGTCAATTTTATAGACGTTTCCTTCTTCCATGAATACCTCCCGGTCGTATCCCTCCCGGTAGCGCGCCCGTTGTATGGTTTCGTCGAGGTTATAGGCGGTGCCGTCCGGGTACACGTCGATGAGTTTCAGGGTGAAATCAGTATCGCGGGCATCCGAGGAAACATAGAGGGTGGCTTCGATGAACCCGCTCACCTCAACCCCCTCTTTAAGGGGTTCCGAAGTATAGACCAGGATGTCGTGCCGGGCTTCCATCCCCTTTTGGTCAAAGGCCCCCCCGGCCACGGCATTGCCGGTACAGCAGACATTGCCCCCATAGGAAGGCACGGGGTTTTCAGGGTCGTAGGCATAGGTGTCCGGAATGTCTTTTGAAGGAGGGGAAGTACGCAGCGCCCCGTCTCCGTAAAGGGAATTGGCCCGGCCCTGGCTCTGCAGGTAAAAGGTCTGCATCCGCGTTCCCCGGGGGGGCCAGGTCTCTGCCGTTTGCCATTGGTTGCTGCCCATGGTGTAATAGTGTATCCTGGGAAAGGTTTCCCGGAAGCCATTTTGGTCCCCTTTCAGCCAGAAATCAAACCACTGTTCGTAAAGCTTGCCGTAGTCGAGGCGGGCGTCCCCCACATTGCGCTCCCCAACCACCGTGTTTTCGGTGGCCCTGGTGAACCCGCAGTGGAGCGTAGGCGCAATGACCAGGTACTGGTTGTCGGCCACTTTGGGGTCAGGGTGGTTGCGCAGGTGGTTGAAGAGTTCGAGGTTAGGGCCGGAAGAGACATCGTACCAGGAAACGAACCAGAAAGCCGGCTTATTGAAGGGCATGTTTTGGTGGTACAGGCCCCCTTCCCGCCAGGCCGGGTCGTTGGGCTTGCGGCGGATCATTTTGTCAAAAATCTCCCGCTTTCCGTTCATGTTTTTCAGCAGGTCCTGCAGGGGAAGGTGCGCCAGGGCCTCCTTCATATCCACCGGCGGGTTTTCCGGGGCGAGGTCGTAAAAACGGGAAATCCGCACCAGGTCTTCCTGGCTGGCCCCCTCGGGGATCCTGGGTTTAAAGCGGTCGTGTTCCACCCCGTACAGCCAGGCGGAAAAGAGCATCTGGTGCACCCCGCCCCGGTACCAGTTCCCCTGTTCGTTGAAGCGGCCCACCTGCCCCACCCCGGCCCCAAACCCCTGGGGGATCAGGGCGGCATGGGCCGGATGGTCGAGGGAGGCCACCGCCATTTGCCATTCAGCCGTGGAAGAGCAGCCAATGGTGCCGATCTTGCCGTTGGACCAGGGTTGCCCGGAAAGCCATTCAAAGGCGTCATACCCGTCGGTGAGGGGGACCCCGAGGATGTCCCATTCCCCTTCGGAGAAATAGCGCCCGCGTTCGTTCTGCACCACGTAGGCATACCCTTTCTGCACCCATTCCAGGGCGGACCGAAGCGTCCTGTCTCGCAGTTCCCCATCTTGCCAGGTGTTGAAATTATAAGGGGTCCGGGAAAAAACCACCGGCACCGGACCTTCGGTTTTGGGCCGGTAGATGTCCGTGGCGAGGCGCACCCCGTCGCGCATGGGCATCATGACCTTCTGGTCGATGACGGCGATTTCCCCGAGTTTTTCCCAGAGGGGGTGGTCCTGTGACAGCAGCATACTGTGGGCTGTCAGGAACAGGAAGAGGTACAGGATTTTTGTTCTCATAATAAAGATGCTTACACGTATGGATTTAGGGACTTTAAAGGGAACCTGATGGCAGGCCATCTTTGGTTTCTCATCGGCAGGAGCCCCGGCCCCTCCTTTTCCCGCTAAAAGGTAAGTCATTTTTCGGAGTTTGCTTCAGGAGGTGCCCGATAACGGGCCGAGCCCGGGGTGCCCGGAAGGGATCAACACCCCTTTTTTCAGGTGGAACAAGCCCGAAAACGGGTCGCCTACCAGGTCGAGGTGTCCATCGAGGTCTGCGTACTGGATGTTGGGGCGGCTAAGGGCAAAATGGAGGCCTGCGGAAATCCCCAGGCCGCATTCGTCCAGGCATCCCACCATCACCTCGAGGCCCCCTGCCTTAGCCACGGAATTGATATGGGCCGCCTCCTGTATCCCCCCCACTTTTTGCAGCTTGATGTTGACCATGTCCATCATGCCCCTGCGGGTTAGGTGGAAGGCGTCCGCCAGGGATTTTATGCTCTCATCGGCCATTACGGGTTCCGGCACCTTTCGGCTTACTTTCCTCATGGCTTTAGGGTCCGTAGTGGAGGTGGGTTGTTCCAGGATTTCAATCCCGGCCTTCCGGGTTTGTTCCATAAAGTAAATGGCCTGCTGGTGGGTATACCCCTGGTTGGCGTCAAACCGCAGGAAGAAGCCGGAACCGAAGCGCTCCCGCATCTTTTGGACCTTCTCGATATCTTCTTCCGGATCGAGCCCCCCCTTGAGCTTCAGGTGGTTGAACCCCTCCGACAGGTACCTTTCTGCCCGCTCCAGGGTTTGGTCGAGGGGAAGGATGCCGATGGTAATGCTCGTCGGGATGCTCTGCCGGAAGCCCCCCAGCACCCGGTACAGGGGCAGGGAAGCCTTTCGGGCGAGCAGGTCGAAAAGGGCAATGTCTACCATGGCCTTTGCCGAGGGCCCCACCCCGGGCATTTCCCTGAGCCGGTGGTGGTAATAGGTGTGCCGGAAGGCCTCTTTTCCTTCCATCAGGCTGCGGATCGGCCCTTCCAGTTGTGCGATAACCTCTTCCGCCGATTCCCCGGTGATCTCCCGGTCAGGGCAGGCGCACCCTATGCCGGTCAGCCCCTGGTCCGTAATGATTTTGAGGATCACATTGCTGCTTTTTGCCACGGTTTCATAGGCAATGCTGTACGGTTCCTTCAGGTCCAGGTCGAGGCGCTCGTATTCCAGGGCTTTGATCTTCATGTCAGGCAATACTATTTGGCGCAGGACAGATTGTCCTGTCTGCATGGGTTACTGAATACATGGCGTGCACCCGTTTCGAATCCACAGCGACCTGGTCCACGCGAAGCGCATGTGCCCCAAAATCGTCCAGCGGGCTCATCGAAGGTGTTTTTTTACCAGTTCGGAAAGCGCGGCGGGTCCGTGGGCGAGCACATCAAAGGCCGGCAAGCCCGTCTCGGCGGTTACTGCCTCACAGGCCGGGCCGATTTCCCCTGCCTCCATCCCTTCGTGGTTGATCGTCACGGCGATCACCTTCCTTCCCGAAATCAGTTCTATGGCCTGGATCTGGTGGGGGAGCGGGTGGAGGGGATAGCCCGGGAAGCCATCGTACTCAAGTCGCTTCGGGGCGTGCTGCAGGATAACGAAATCTGGCCTTCCCGCCGCCAAAATCTCGAAGCCCCCGGGATAGGCGGGGTTCATCAGGCTGCCCTGCCCTTCGATCACAATCAGGTCAGGGTGCTCGTTAACCCAGGCCTCATGCACCGCGTGCTCGATCTCACCGGAGACAAAATCGTTGATGCAGCTGTCCATGATCATGGAATATTTTGCCCCCTGCAGCCAGGCGGTTTGTCCAGTCCCCACCATTTCCGCCTTCATCCCTGCCTCCCGGAACCCGTGGACCAGCAACCAGGCGGTAGTCCGTTTCCCGATGGCGGAATCGGTACCCAGGATAGCCACTTTCAGGCAGCGGACCGCTTCGATTTTCCCGGAGAAAAAGTGCAGGGCCTCCCTTTCGGGGGTTCGGCGGATATCCCGGACCTGGCAACCCTTTTCTCTGGCCAGCCGGGCGATTTCGGCGTCTTTGTACAGAAAATCATGCAAGCCGCTGTCTACGTTCAGGCCCCGGCTCAGGGCTTCCATCACCGCCTGCCGCCCTTCGGTGGGCAAACGCCCCCCGTCGGGCGCCAGCCCAATCACGAAATACGATACGGTTTGGCCGCCCAATTCCTCCAGGGCCCTTTCGAGGGAGGCAAATATGGGAATGCCATTGGGTTTGCCATCCAGGACTTCCCCGGCATCGCGCCCGGCATACTTCCGGTCGAGTACCCCGAGCACCCGGTAGCGCTCGGTAAAGCGCACCAGGCCGTGGGCTGTTTTTCCGTTCGGGGTGTTGAACGCCCCGTCTGCGTATACCAGGGCATTGCCGTCAATGATTCGATCCATGTGTCTTTGGTTCTAAACTTATGGTTTTATTGGCCCCTTTCCCTTAGTTCCGGGTATTGCCATTTTAATTCCGCGCCGTCACCACCGCTACAAACCGGTCGTTTTCAAAGGGTTTTTTCTGGTGCATTTCAAGGAGGGCAATCAGGCCGGCCGTGGCGGCGGGAAGCACCTTTATGCCATCGTTTTTGAGCATGTTGGAGCTCATTTGCTTCATTTTCTGGTCGCTGATATGGGCGGCTGCCCCCTGGGAATGGTGCAGGGCGTAGAGGGCTTCGTCCCCGTCAAAACTGTGCCAGTTGATCAGGGGTTCGTTGATCTCCGTCTCCCGGATCTTCCCCGGATCGAGGTCCACGCACCGGGTAAGCCCCTTGTTGAAGGAGGCTACAATGGGGTTCTTGTTGCTCGAAGACCCCGCAATAAAATGTGGGATCCTGGAGGTCTTGCCCCGTTTGTGGAGGTTCACAAACCCGCGGTACACCCCGGCCAGCAGGGTACCGTTGGAAACCGGGCAGGCCAGGTATTTGGGCGCATCCCGCAACTGGTCGTAAATCTCGAATGCGATCTCCGAATAGGCCTTGAGTTGCAAGGGGGTGTTGGAGCCACCGGGATTGGCGTCATAGAAGCCCTTTTCCCCTGCCTCCCTGCTGGAAGCCAGCACCACTTCCTCGTAGGTCCCCGGAAGCCGCACAATTTCGGCCCTGAAGGTTTGCATTTCCCGAATCCGCTCCGTGTGGTAGGAGGCCGGGATATATACCCTGCAGTGGATCCCCGCCAGGTAGCAGGCGAAGGCCATCGCCACCCCATAGTTCCCGCAGGTGGCCAGGGCAATGGTGTCATAACCCCTTCGCAGGGCGTCATATACCTGCGCAAAGGCGATTCGGTCCTTTTGCGTGCCGGTGGGGTTATCCCCTTCGAATTTAATGAAGAGCTGCCTCAGGCCGTAATCGCGTTCCAGGTTCCGCAGCCGCGTAAGGCCCGTGTCCCCGACCTCCAGGTTCATGATATCCTCCAGGGATTCCAGGCGGTCGGTGATGGAAAGGGCAGGATCCTGTACCTCCCGACACAGGTTTTCCACGTCGCGGGTCAGGTGGATGGGCTTGGGGTGCACCCCATCGAGCATGATCAGGGAAGCAGACATATACAGGGCATTCCGGGGTTTAGGGAAACTCCCCTAAAGTTATGCAAAAAGGAAGCTATGTAGGGAGCTCGCGGCCCAGGAAATTCCAGGGCGCCTATAATTTTCCCAGGGCTTTAAGGGCGGCCTCCAGCTGTTCGGGTTGTTGGGTGCCGACCACAAAGCGCCCGCCATCCTTCAGGTAAATAGCCAACCCCTTGTTCCCCCGGATGTTGTACACCGTACCATGCCTGAAGCTAAAGCGCAGCCCGTATCCGACGAAACTGTAGGTAATGGGTTCCACTTTTTCAATCCGGTCCCAGGGGAACGATTCCTGGGAAATGGGCCGCAGCCGCATCCGGATACCGCGTGCGTCGATTTCGGTACGCAGCTCCATATAGGCAAAAAAGCCAAGTACTGCCAGCATCCCCAAAAGGAAAAGCACCAGACCCCAGTCCGACATGGGGTTGTTGCCGAAGGGCTCTTCCAGCACCACCTGCCTGTACAGGCCGTAAAGGGGTAGCAGAACCACGCCGCCAAGCAGTGCCCAAAGCCACCACTGTGTAAATTTCTGGATTTCCGTGAAAGATGGCGATTTCATAATTGCATGCGGTTTGCTAAAGCTTCTTAATGCACAAGTTTTCTTACTTTTATCGAATACCAATTTATAAAATTTCACACGAATGAGAACAGGTCCGCACCTGCTGGTATTAGCCGGCATTACCATAACGCTGCTGGGATGCAGGCAAAGGCCTGTGGCGGACAAGCCCACGGAAATTGTGGCCCCGGACGGAATGGCCTATATCCCCGAAGGCACCTTCCTGATGGGAGGGAAATCGGAATGGGCGGAACCTGATGAATTCCCGCGCCGGAAGGTGGGGGTATCGGCCTTCTTTATGGACCGCGAAGAGGTAAGCAATGCCCGGTTTGCGGAATTTGTGGAGGCCACGGGGTATGTGACCACTGCGGAGCGCGAAATTGACTGGGAAGAGCTTAGCCGGCAACTCCCACAGGGTACCCCCAGGCCTCCGGACTCCGTTTTGCAGCCGGGATCCCTGGTCTTCCGGCCCACGGAGGGCCCGGTGGACCTCAGGGACCTGTCGCAGTGGTGGGCCTGGACCGTGGGCGCCAATTGGAGGCACCCCGAAGGCCCGGGTAGTAACCTGGAGGGCCGGATGGAGCACCCGGTGGTGCATGTTTCGCTGGAAGATGCGATGGCCTATGCGAAATGGGCAGGAAAGCGGCTTCCCACGGAGGCCGAGTGGGAATGGGCAGCGATCGGAGGGCTTGACGACCCGGTTTATCCATGGGGGAACACCCCCTCAGAGGACGCTGCCGGGAAAGCAAATTTCTGGCAGGGCATCTTTCCCTTTCGCAATGATACCCTGGACGGCTACGTGCGCACAGCGCCGGTAAAGACCTATCCGGCCAATGGCTATGGATTATTCGATATGGCCGGGAATGTTTGGGAATGGTGCCAGGACAGGTACCGGGCAGATGCCTATGCTTCTGAGCTTTCCCCTGAGGAAGCCTTCAATCCTAAGGGCCCCCGCGATTTCTTTGATCCTTCGGACCCCCTCGCAGAAAAATACGTGGTCAGGGGTGGCTCATACCTTTGTAGCGACAGCTATTGCAGCGGGTACCGGGTAGCCCGGAGGATGCGCAATACGCCCGATACCGGCATGGGCCACGTGGGGTTCCGCTGCGTTCAGGATATCCGCTGAGCAGGACGGGTCTTCAGCCCCTGTAGCTCGGGTATACAGGGCCCGGGGGTTGCCTTTCGGGGGCCCCGGGGCCATCAATTTTCCGCTTCCCCCTTACCCATCAGCACCCAGGTCCCCAAAACAGGGCCTATGGCCAGTACCAGGTAGGCTATTGAGGACTCGAAACCGGCCAGCAGGCCACCAAGGGCTTCAATGCTGGCAATCGTGATGGCAAAGCCAATGCTGGTTACGATGGTCAGGGCCGTGCCCCGGTGTTCTGCCGGTGCATTCCCTGCCACCAGGCTGGAGAACAGGGGGGAGTCGGCGATCACCACCATCCCCCAGAAAACCAGGAATGCCAAAAACAATCCCCCGGAATCCCATTGCAGGGCCCAGGGGCATAACAGGCAGCAGCACCCGGAAAGCAGCAGCGCCCCCCGGGCCATCTTTTCCTCGCCCAGGCCCCTGGACAGGTATCCCCCGAGGACGCAGGCAGGCCCCCCGGCCCCGATGACCAGGAAAGACCAGAGGGAAACCTGGAACCCGGCATCGGGGTGCGTGGCACGGTAGGTGTGCAGGAGTATCGGCACAAAGGCCCAGAAGGCGTAGAGCTCCCACATATGCCCGAAATACCCGAAGGCCGCGCGCCGGAAACTGCGTACCCGGAACACTTTTATAAAGGCTGCCGGGTCGGGTTTTTGCATGGGCTTCCGATAGGGTCCGTCGGGCAGGAACAGGACCAGTACCCCCCCCAGGGCGGCAAGCAGGGAGGTGGCCCCGAGGATTCCCTGCCAGGGCATTTCCCCGGGGGCGCCCCTGAGCAGGTGGGGGAAGGCCGTCCCCAGTACCAGGGCCCCCACCAGGTACCCCAGGGAAGCCCCCAGGCCACGGTTGTAATAGTCGGCGACAATCTTCATCCCCACCGGGTAGATCCCGGCCAGGAAAAACCCGGTGGCGCACCTCAGGGCGACCAGGGTCCACAGGGAGTTCCCATCCCAGGCCATCCCCAGGTTACAGGCAGCCCCCAGCAGGGCCGACCAGAAGAACAGGCGTGAGGGGGAAAACCGGTCCGCCAGGGCCAGCAGGGAAAAAACCAGGGTGCCTCCGATAAACCCCAGTTGTACGGCTGAAGTCAGGTGACCCAGGGCGGAACCCGGGAGGGAGAAGGCGGCTTGCAGGTCCCCCATAACCCCGTTGGAGGCAAACCACAGGGAAGTGCCCGAGAACTGTGAAAAAACCATCAGGGGGAGGGTAAACCAGGGGACCGTAAAGGGAAGGCGGGATATACCCTGTGGTTGTTTTTTCTTCATGGGTTTCCTTGTGGCTCTCCGGCGATTTGAGGCTTCTCCCCAAAATTGGCAAAAAAAGCCCATAAATCGGACAAGATTGCATCATTCCCCCCCAGGGCAGGACCCTAACTTCGCAATAAAACAGGAAACCATGTCCAACATCAAGCCCAATTACTGGATCCCCTGCCTGGGGGTGGCTTTTATCTGGAGCGACCCGCACTGTACCCTCAACCCCCGGGAGGAAAGGGTCCTTATCGGCTACCATGCGCTGATGGTTTTGCTTATCACCGTTTTGGGGTTGGGCCTGCTAATGCGCTCCCGCCTTGGCTGATCCGGCCCCTGGGGTGTATCTTTGTAAAAAAGCACTTCTATGCCCGTCCAATTTGACCTTCATGCCCTCCTGCAGATGGAGGGCCGCAAACGCGCTACCCTCATCAACAAGGTGGCGGGTTATAAAACGGCCAACCTGATCGGGACCCGAAGTATGGACGGGGTCGATAACCTGGCGATTTTCAATTCGGTGGTGCACATCGGGGCCAACCCGCCCTATCTGGGGTTTATCCTGCGGCCGACGTCCGTGGAGCGGCATACCTATAAAAACCTGAAGGAAACGGGGGTTTATACCCTCAATATGGTTTCTGAAACCATCCACCGGGAGGCCCACAGGACCTCCGGGAAATTCCCCGAAGGGGTCTCCGAGTTTGAAGCCTGCGGGCTGCAGCCGTGGTACCTGGAAGGTTTTGCGGCCCCATTTGTGGCAGAAAGCCCGGTGAAGGTGGGGTTGTCTTTTGTGGAAGAACATACCCTCGCCTGCAACGGGACCCGCCTGATCGTGGGGCAGGTCGAACACCTTACCCTGCCGGAAGGGGTCCTGGGCCCCGACGGGGACATTGACCTTGAAGCCCTCGGCGCAGTGGCCATCGGGGGCCTCGACACCTATTACCGGGGGGTGAAACTTGGGCGCTACGGGTATTTCCGCCCGGGGGAACCCCTGCAGGAAATCCCATAAAAAAAATATGGCAGGGATTTCCCTGCCATATTTTCCAAAACGGACGAAGGAATTAATTCCCTCCGGTAGTCTCAGAGGTGCCCGGATCGGCTTCCAGTAGGAAATCCCGGACGGTTTTATTGCCGGGGACGATTTCTACGGTTACCGTATCGCTGGAGAAAAATCCTTCCTTTTCGGCCACGGCCCGGTAGGTGCCGGCCTGTATCCCCATAATGGCGTATTTTCCATCGGCATCCGAAAATGCAGAGGCATAGACCGTATCTGCGGCGATGACAGAAACCTGGGTCCCCTCCAGGGCGGTTTCCATTTCCTCAACCAGGGTGCCTGTGAACCCGGAAAGGGTTCCTGCGGTGGAGGTGTTCGAGGCCCGGATCACCGGTTTAAACAGGAAACCATTAAAGCCAGGCCCATCGATATTCCCCCTGGCGACAAAAGATTTGCTGAGGTCAAAGTCAAGCAAGAGGTCTGAAGAAAGCCCGCCCACCACATTCAGGGAAGGCTCGATGAAAACTTTGATCCCCGTCTGGGCCCCGCTGGGGACTTTGAAATCAAAGGTCTGGCCATCTTTCAGTACCAGGTTCACGCCTTTTACATAAATCCGGACCAGGTCGTAGTTGCCTGCCGGGACTTCCAGGTCGGCCAGTTCCTGGGTTACCCCATTGACCAGGGTGAGCAGGTTCACTGCGATTTCTTCTTCCATAAGGGTGATAAAAGGATTGCCTCCCTCATCATCATCGCCATTGGCGTCATCTTCTTTCCCTTCACCGGAAACCTTCCGGGCGTCTATTTTAAATACCGTCACATTGGCTTCTGCAACCAGGTCATAAGGGAACGGGGCATCCGTCAGGCGCACGGTCAGGCGGCCGGTTCCGTCCAACCCGCGGTCGGCAGCATCCTCGGCACAACCGATAAACAATACACTCAGGGCAAATAATAATCCCGATAAAATTTTTGCATTCATAAGGTAGGTTTTAAGGATTGGGTTTAAGGTCGAATTCACTTCACGTAGTGAAAACACCCAAAGTTGGCGGAACCCTACCAGAACCCATAGCGTTTTTCCGATTTTTCGACGAAGTGCACCCTCTCGTCCCGTTTTTCGGGGGTCCGGCACCCGTGTCGGGTGTTTGAAGACCGCCTCCGTGCCGGTTTAATCCGTTTCCAGGCCGATGCGATCGATCCGAAGGATAAATGGTTCCGCGCGCTTGTTTCCGATCAGGATGCCAATTTCTTCCAGGGAGTCCCCTTCAAAATCGGGCATGGACAGCCTGCGACCCCGGAAAGACGGGTAAAACCCCTGCAGGGGAAGCCGGATTTCCTCCCACCCCCCAAGGGTATCAAAATAGGCGACATAGGCATGCGCATCCGATTTTCGCTCCCTGATACGGAACTGGTAGCGCTTCCCGTCGCCCTGTACCCGCAAAACGATATGGCGCACCCCATTAAGGTTCACCTTGCCGCAATCGTACCGAATGGACGAAAACCCCCCGTTGTTTTCCAGGGAAACCTCCCCTGAGAATACTCCGTGGCCTTCCGAATCCACGGAAAGGCTTCCCCGCGACCGGCCGCCCATCACCGGGTCGTCGACAACCGTCCAGCCCTTCAGGGGGGTGTCCTTGTTAAAATCGAAAATGCAATACGTCATTTTCATGGAAAATTAGGTTTGTAGCACTGAAGGAATTGGAAAATCCCCGTAAAGGCCCATACGGCACGCTCCCCCCGGTTACGCAGGTAAAGGTACAAAATACGGCCTTGTAGGGGCGCGGCGGAACCCAACCTCACGGGAAGGGTGCTTTTCCAACCCAAAAAGGGGGGGGGAGTGGTCGGGCAAGGGCCATGCGGAGAAGCAAGCCTTTTCTCCCCCGGGCATTTATCAACAGTGCGATGTAAGGGGGGTAAACCATGGCATATAAATTGTAATTTAGGGGGAACATACGCAATTACTGAAACCGCGGGGCTGCGGTTTGCCGAACAAAAGCGGCCCGGGCCCTTCACATCAAAAACTTATTCCTATGTGGACTTTCAGAAACCCGAAACAATTCTTTCTGCTGCTTTTTCTTTCCTCCTGTAATGTTCTCCTTGGCCAGGGGGAGGCCCTGGTGTGGCCAAAGGATATCGTTCGGCCCGATTATACCATTACCCTTTACGAACCCCAAAACCTCTCCTATTTGGATAACCAGCTAAAATCCAGTCTTGCGTTCGCCTACAAGGCCAAAGGAAGGGAACCGGAATTTGGGATGCTCTGGACTACCTCCCTGCTCGACGTGGACCGGGTAAGCCGGCAGGCTTCGATGGTTTCCGTAACCATTGACGAGGTGCGTTTTTCCGAGGAGTTGACCGCCGACCAGACCCGGAAACTTGAGGACCTGATCAATGAGGAAGTGCCCGGGTGGGCCCTGGAATTCCCCCTCGATGACCTGTTGGAAGACCTCGAGGAAGTGAGCGTTTCCTCAGGGATGCTGGAAAACACCCCTCCCGCCATCCGTTTTGCCACCGAGCCCACGGTATTGATCCGGATCGATGGGGAACCCCGGCTGCGGGCGGCAGAAAAAGGGTATGAGCTGGTAGAGAATACCGGGGCGTTTATTGCCCGGGAAACCAAAACGAACCAGTTTTACCTGAAAGGGGGGGAATTCTGGTATGCTTCAGGCGCTGCGCTTGGGCCCTGGGAACCGGTATCCAGGGTGCCGTCCAAAATAAAGGCCATGGCCAAAAAGGCCGAGCCGGAAAAGAAAGATGGGGAAGACCCGGTCGAGGATTACGGTGGCCCCGCCCCCCGGATTATGGTTGCCACGGAACCGACGGAATTAATCGTTTTTGATGGGGAGCCCAAATACAGCCCTCTGCAGAATACCAACCTGCTCTATGTGGAAAATACGGAGAGCGATATTTTTATGAACGTGGCTACGCAGACCTATTACACCCTCATTTCCGGAAGGTGGTTCGAAACCAGGGACCTGAAGGGGGATTGGGCGTATGTGCCTCCTTCAGGCCTGCCGGAAGATTTTAGGGCCATTGCTGCCGAAAGCAAAAAAGCCGGGGTGCTCAGCCATGTGGCAGGGACTCCCGAGGCCAGAAACGCGGTCTACGATGCGCAGATTCCCCAAACTGCCGCCGTCAGCCGAGACACCAGGGCTACGGAGGTCAGGTATAACGGCAACCCCGAATTCCAAAATATAGAAAACCTCAACCTGCAGTATGCGGTCAACACCGAGAGTTCGGTATTCCGGGACGGGAACACGTATTACCTTTGTGACAATGCGATTTGGTTCCGGTCCTCAACCCCCAATGGGCCCTGGTCGGTGGCCGATCAACGGCCTGCGGAGATAGACCGTATTCCTGCAAACAACCCGCAGTTTAACACCAAATACGTCTATATTTATGAGACTTCCCCCACAGTGGTCTATGTGGGGCACACCCCCGGGTATTACGGCTCCTATGTGTACGGGCCTACAGTAGTCTATGGCACGGGTTTCTATTATAACCCCTGGTATGGGGGGTACTATTACCACCGCCCTTATACCTATGGCTTTTCCGTGCGCTATAACCCGTGGTATGGATGGAGTTTCGGATTCGGTTTTGGCTCGCCCTTCATGTGGTACGGCCATTCCTATTGGGGTTGGGGCTACCACCACTGGGGGCCTCCTTTTTACCGCCCCCCCTACTATTACCGCAACCGGTATAGCCGGCCCTATCACCCGATTTACCGGGGCAGGAGGGGGGTGACCTATTACAATCGCCCGGCGGTGCGCCCCAATACGCGCCCATCGGCCCGGCCCGGTTCACGGCCTACCACCCGGCCAACAACCAGACCAGAGACCCGTCCCACCACACGGCCAACAACCCGACCGGAGACCCGTCCCACCACACGGCCAACGACCCGACCGGAGACCCGTCCCACCACACGGCCAACAACCAGGCCGGAAACGCGGCCCGCTACACGCCCGACAACCCCTGCGGGTACCCGGCCCGCAGCACGGCCTTCAACCTATCCGAATACCCGGCCCTACTCGGGCTCGGTGAAACCGGTAAGCCGCCCCGCCCCGCGGCCTTCAAAAAGGCCGGTGGCCCGACCTTCCGGAAGATCCGGGGGTACCGGGCGAACGGGGAATTAGGCCTGTGCCCGGGGGACTTTCCCCGGCAGGTCTACCCATTTGGGAATACGGGTAATCCTTTGGAGCCCAATGGGCCGGCCCAATCTGAAGGGGGTTTACAGCTCAGGCTTACAGGCGCTCCGTCAGGAAGTTGAAGAATTCCTTTTTGAGTTCCCGGAACATGTCTCGCTGGGTTTCCATTTCCTCCCGGAATTCGAGGTGTTTTTTTACCATCACCGGATCCATGGAGTCCTCGCCGGCCATGCTGATCCCGGCTATGCGGGCCTCATGCTGCTCGATGCCTTCCAGGAATTCATTAATACGCCCCTCCTGAAGAATAAATTCGTTTTGGAAGTGCTCCAGGCGGGCTAAAACGCCTTTGTCTGTCCAGCGCGCTACGAGTTCTTCAAGCCTGTTCTTAAAGGAGCGCAATTCATCCTTCCAGAAGAAGAGTTCGCTTTTCCAAGTTTGGTGCTCAAAGTGCAAATCGGAATTAAAAATGACCTGGGTTTTCATGGCTTTTGTCTTTTAGGGTTTTCCGGTTTTCTATCGGCGTACCGCAGAAAGGCCTGAAGGAACCCCTTCGGCCAATCGGCTGCAGCCGGGCCCTGTGGGGCGGGGCTCTGGGTTGTTCCCTAAAAGTAACAAAGGCAGGGCCTGCGGGCACTGATCTGCATCAGCCCGGGGCGATGATTTCCTTACCTGCAGACGGGAAAGGACCCGTTCGGTTTTGGGCAGGTAGGGTTGCCCGCAAGGGGCAGGGGGCTTCGGTTCAGAAGGCCTGGGGAAGGGCTTTTACGTGGGCGTTTATATCAACCCCGTTAACCGTGCCTTCCCTGGTATCCGTGGACATTTTTACCCCCTTGAGGTCGTTGAGCAGCCCTGCAGGGGAAATTGCCTTCACCCCGTAGAAGGCACCATCCGGTCCAATAGCCTTGATGTCGATGATGTTCCCGGCGTGCCGTACCCCTTTCACATCGAGCCTGACGCCGTCCGGGGTCAGGGCCTTGATGTCATAAATGGTACCGTCTGGTCCCAGGGCCTTTACCGGGGCCAGGGTATCGTTGCTTACCAAAATCTTCACCGGGTATTTTTCCCCTCCAAAAAGGGCCTTCACATCCATCAATTGCCGCTGGCCAGCGTCCTGCAGGGCCTTTACATCGTAAATGTTCCCGTTGGCATCCAGGGCCTTCACATCCAGGGTCCAACCCCCGGGGTGGATGGCTTTCACGTGCCAGGTGGCGATATCGCCGGACCCTTCTGCCTGGGGAAGGGCTTTGATATGCGCATGTACGGCAACCCCGTGGAGGGTAGCTTCCAGGTCGCCTTCCTCCATTTTCACCCCTTTGACGTCATTGAGCTGTCCTTCCGGGGAAATGGCCTTTACCCCATAGAATTCCCCGGCTTTGCCAATGGCCTTGATGTCTATAATGTTCCCGGCTCGGCGGACCCCTTTTACATCGAGCCGTTCCCCCTCCAGCAGGGCTTTGATGTCATAAATGGTGCCGTCTTCCCCAATGGCTTTCACAGGGGCATAGGCATCCTCGCTCACCAGGATTTTAACGGGCATCTTCTTCCCGTCGAACAGGGCCTTTACATCCATGACCTGGTGCTGCCCGCCTTCCTGGAAGGCTTTGATGTCGTAAATGTTCCCATCGGCATCCAGGGCCTTTACATCGATAAACCGGCCTTCGGGGTGGACGGCCTTGATATGCCAGACAACCTCCGCGGGTTCCGGGGCTTCCTGCACTACCGCTACGGGTGCTTCCGGACGCGGGGTCTCGGTACAGCCGGAAAGGAAAAACAGGAATGCGGGCAGGGCCGCCAGGGCCCCCTGCCTGAAAACGGGTTTGAAAAAGGTCATTTTTTTCATGACGGATGGGTTTAAGGTTGGTATTGATCCCGAAGATACGGATTCATTTTGCGGTTACCCCCCTTTTTGGTAGACCACCTCCCCGTCAAAAATCGTCATGACCACCTCGGTGTTCAGCAGTTCCGCTTCCGGCACGGTCATGAGGTCCTGGCTGAACACGGTAAAATCCGCCAGTTTCCCAGGGGTGATCGACCCTTTGATGCCTTCTTCAAAGGCGCCGTAGGCCGCATCGAGGGTATAGGACCGCAGGGCCTGTTCCCGGGTCATTTTCTGGGCCGGTTCATAGCCTTCCTCCGGAGTGCCTTTCAGGGTTTTCCGGCTCACGCTGGCGTAAAAGCTGGCAATCGGGTCGAGGGGCTCCACGGGCACATCGGTGCCGTTCACCACGGGGATGCCGCTTTGCAGCAGGGCCTGCCACATGTAAGCACCCTCTTTGATGCGTTGTTCCCCCAGCCGGTCGATGGCCCAGGGGCGGTCGGAAGACAGGTGGATGGCCTGCATAGCGGGGATGACCCCAAGCTGGGCAAAACGCGGGATGTCTTCCGGGTGCAGGTGCTGGGCGTGTTCAATCCGGAACCGGTGGTTATCGCTCAGTTCGGGCAGTTCGGTGAAGGCAGCCTCGTAGCGGTCGAGGATTTCGCGGTTCGCCCGGTCGCCAATGGCGTGGGAACACACCTGGAAGCCGTGTTGCAGCCCTTTCAGGGCCGTTTCCTTTACATAGCTCATTGGAAGGGTCTCATGCCCGAAATGCCCGGGCCGGTCTGTATACTCTTCAAGCAGCCATGCACCCCTTGACCCCAGGGCGCCATCGCAATTCAGCTTTATCGAACGGATGGTCAGCAGGTGGTCGGGGTCGACCATAGGCCCATTGACATACCATTCCTGGAGCAATTCCTCGTCCCATCCGGTAAGCATGGCATACATGCGTACCCCCATTTTGCCTGCTGCTTTCATGGCCTCGTATTGGGCAATGGTTTCCCGCCCGATGCCGGCATCGTGAAAGCCCGTGATGCCATGCCTGTGGCAGGCCGCTACGGCCATTTCAAAGGCTTTGGCGTCGCGCTGCGGGGTGTTTTCCGGGATATGTCGGGTGATCAGGCCCTGGGCGCGTTCGTTGAAAACCCCTGTGGGCACCCCCAGGGCATCCCGGATGACTTCACCGCCTTCCACCTCGTGGGTGTCGACCCCTTCCATCGACAGAATCCCGATGCCTGCGATTTCCATGGCCTTGGCGTTGGCAAAGCCTGCATGGCCGCTGGCGTGGCGCAGGTATACCGGGTTATCGGGCGAAACCGCGCTGAGCAGGTCGTGGGTCTGAAAGCCTTTGACCGTTACGGCTGGCATGGAATCCCATTTGCTCTGGTGCCACCCCCTCCCGGTGATCCATTCCCCGGGCTGCGCGGTTTTGACTTTTTCCGCCACGGCATCCACAATTTCCTGGTAGCTGGTGGTATTCATCAGGTCCAGGTCGAGTTCGTTGTACCCCAGGCCCATGAAATGGCCGTGGCCTTCGATCAGGCCTGGGGTCATGGTTTTTCCTTCCAGGTTCAGCACCCGGGTCTGTTCCCCTTTATATTTTTCGGCCTCCTCCAGGCTGCCGGAAAAAAGGATCCGATTGCCCTGCACGGCCACGGCTTCCACTACGGGCTGTACGGAATCTACCGTGTAGATCGGGCCGCCATGGATCAGCAGGGTGGCGGTTTGTTTTTCAGGGCTCGAGCAGGCAACGGGAATCAGCAGGGCCAGGAGCAGGGCCCGGGCAATCAGGTGTCGAAATGGCATTTTATTTGGTTTTTAGCGCTCTCGAAAGATACAATTTATTCCCATCTATGCCTTCCACCCGGCTTATTCCCTCTTTAAAAAATCGGTGACCAAGGAGTTCTTTTCAGAGGCCATTTCACACGTCCAACTGTCTATCCACCACCTGCCTTTTTCAAAATGGAGCTGGATGCTGTTCAACCCGCGGGTGTTGGTTTCAAGATCGGGGTCCGTCCTGATTTCAAAAGCACTCCAGACCTGGGCCATATTCCCGAACCGGTTGACGGTCCTTTTGAGCTCAATTTCGTAAAAATCCCCTTTGGGGGCCAGGGCCAGGGGGATATATTCCGCTTCCAGCCCATGCGATTCGGCATTCCCGTGCGCGTCCAGCCGGGTGATCACCGCATTTTTGGAATGGATAAACCTGTCCCTTTCATACTGCCAGGGATCCTGCCGCGAACCGGAAACAACATCATAATAGGCATCGATGATGGCGGCTACCGATTGCACGTCTGCGGCGTATTTTTCATCGGCGGGTTGGCCAAAAAGGGATGCGCCCAGCAGGAGGGCGCTCCCGAAAAGTATCGCTTTTTTCATAATTCAACGGATTGTTAAGGGGTTCGTGTGCGAATATGGGAGGCATCAAGAGGTCTGCGACCCCGGTATTGACCCCCGGTTAGCAACGCAAAGGCTCAACAGGAAACCGCTATGGACTATGCAGGTTGTTATCGGCCGGGTTATTCTTTTATTCTACCGTACTGCTTCAATAGCTCAATTACCTTTTCTTTCGGCAGTTCGTAAACGGTGGTATTATTTTTTCCAACCATGGTTTCAGCAGCAACAAGTGCATTTAAGATCGATTCTTCTGTTGCCTGTGCCGTTGCTTCGAACAGACCCGACATTTTGTCGTTTGGAATCATTTCGATAACCTGCCCTTTTTCCCTATGGGCTGCCCCTGCATTGGCGGTTGAAAATGCAATAAAAATATCTCCGGAACCATTGCTGCCATATCCCCCCAACCTGCTTATGCCAATGGGTACCCGGCGTGCGAGCCTCTTTAACTGGTGGGGAAGTAGCGGGGCATCTGTGGCAACGACAACTATAATTGAACCCCTGTCTTCTTCGGACCTTATCGGGTCCAAAAGGGGCATTTGTCCGGGAATCTCCCGGCCTACCGGTACACCGGCGATGGTTAGCGATTTCCGACTTCCATAGTTTGCCTGCACCAGAACACCGATGGTATACGCGGTGGAATCAATAAATACTTCCCGGGAAGAGGTTCCAATGCCACCTTTAAAAAGATGGCAGATCATTCCTGTTCCCCCGCCAACATTTCCTTCCTCCACAGCACCCGATTTGGCATTGGCCAAAGCAGAAAACGCATGTTCTTTCTTTACATGGAAACCATTAATATCATTTAGGTCGCCATCATACGTTTCTGCCACTACCGGTAAGGCCCAAAAAACATCCGGTTCATCTGGCAGCGGATCGTACAGGTTATTTTTGAATTGCCATTCAACTACAGCATCCCTTACGATGCCAACACTGTGTGTGTTTGTGATCATTATGGGACCCTCAAGGAAGCCGGATTCCTCTACCCATGTAGTCCCTGTCATTTCCCCATTCCCATTCAGGCTATACCACCCGGCAAAAACCGGGTCATATTTTTTACCCCTGGGTAGAATTGCCGTTACCCCGGTTCGTACAGGGCCTTCTCCCACGACCAGTTTGCCTTCCCCGGAGATCAGTGTGGTATGGCCGACTTCAATGCCCCTGACATCTGTAATTGCATTGAACTTTCCGGTTTTTCCATCCAGGGGGATGCCTAAATCCCTTGCCCTGTCTTTCTGACCGTAGATCTGAGAGGCGAGCAGTAAGGCCATTGGAATAATAAATACATTTTTCATATTAGCGGGTTTTCATGTGGACCACCTAAGCACCTATGGTATTAGTCCCGTTTCAAAGGGATTTGTAAATGGGCGGCGTTGGTTGGGTTGTCTTTTTGACTATACAAAGGTATTCTTGAACTCCTGTTTTATTTCTGTTAACGGGTCGTAAGGGCATAGGCTTTAAATACGTTCAAAATCAACGCCTCGTTTTCTAATTGAAATTGATAATGCCTCCTGTGGAACTGATCCTTAACCCGTCATCAAGGGTAGCTTCAATAAAGTATTCTATGCGATCCGGGATGTTTCGGGTATCCGACAATTCGATCAGAAAACCCCTTAAGCCCGGATTGTTGTCCGAGAGATATTCCGCGATGGATTGCCGGGTGCCCTGAATAACCACCTGATTGGTAATGTCAATTCGTTCATTGTTAGTATTGGAATCGAGTACTTCTACTTTGATGCGCTCTATCCGATTCTTAAAAACCACTACCTGGTCCTCACAAGGGACTACCGCTGCTTCCAAAACCGGGGCAGCTGTTTTCTTCTTTTTAAAAGGCTCAGTTGAAGTAATTTCTTCCACCTCAGTAATCAATACCTCGATAATCAACGCTTCCTTATCAATAGGTTTTTGCGTATCAAACGCTATAAAATTGAGGCCATCTGAGATCAAAGCCCTCGATTCCATCCCGGTAATGGTGATCTCATAAGTCTCCTCCCCGCAACAAGAAATCAGCATCTGCATCAGGAATATCAATAGAAAGAAATTTCCGGTTATTTTCTTCATTGTTGTTCGGGATTCGGATTGGGTAATGGGTATATAGGGTTGCGAACGGTCCTGGCTATGGTTTGGCCCCTCAACGTCCATCCCTTTCCAGGGATGATTTATAATCTTTACCGTAAGAATATTCGCCTAAATCTAAGGAAGCGATTGGCCATAGGCGTTTGTGGTATTTGTGTTTTTTCTTAAAAGATCGCGAATCTTTTTAATCTCATGATCACTTATACCCTCTAAGTTGAAGGTGAGGCGTTTCTGGTCCTTTCGGACAATTTCTAAACGACCATTTGATATGTTGTAGGATTCAATTTTATGAAAAGGAACGTTTTTGGAAGTGAACGAATTCAGCCTTAATAAAAGGCCTTTTTTGTTCCAACCTACATAATTTCTATAGTAGAATTGCTTTCCGAAAAAAATCACAGCAGATCCAAAGCCAATTATTGCCGAGATTTGGTGTAGATTGGAATCGCGATTTGTAAATGCTGTGAAGACATAAATCAGTAAAAATAAAATCATTGGGATAGCCAATAATTTGTTTTTACGACCGTCTAGTTTATCAAAGTACACTTTTTTCATCCCTCTTCCCTCAATTGATTAATTTTCAAGATCATGGTTATGGCATTTTTGTTTTCTGGATTAAGAAACAGCGATTTACCATAGCATTTTAGGGCGTTTTCCCATTCTTTATTTATGAAATAGGCTTCTCCCAGGTTGTCGTACAATTTGGAATTGTTGGGCATAATTTCTACGCCATATTCAAAAACTTTAATCGCCCCTTTAGGATTTTTTATATCATTCAACCATTCAAAACCTAAAGCACCAATAACATTGTCAAAGCCATTATTCAAAAACTCTTGCTCTGTAATTTCAGCATCGCCAAGATATTCCTTTAGAAATAAGACTGGATTTTCAGGGTCATTATACTTTTTGTAATGTAAATAGCCGATGGAATTTTTTGGAAAAAGGTCTGCAATCATTGTGCGGTGACTACCTTTTCTTAACTCCTTCTTTAGATCTAATTCAATGAATTCGGAAAAATCATTAAACAGATGCACTCTTATGGTGAGATTTTTCAAATCATAAATAGTTGAATATTGCGTAGGGGCTAATCTGGATTGAGCAAAGTTCTCCATTGCACTTGAACAATATTCAAAAGTCAGTTTCGTCTCGGTTGCATTGATAAAATTTTGTCCTTTTTGAAAGTAGTCCAGCTTTACATCAATCAGGGAATCTATTTGTGAATAATAGAAATTTGAAAATGTTTTTTCGGTTTCATCGCCAATGAACATTTCATCGCCCTCTACAATCAAATAAGTACCCGATTTATCGACAAATACAAGTTGACCATTGGCTAATGAATTTAGATTAATGGTTTGCAGATATAGTTTAACATCCTCGACGTCGGTCATTGTCTGCATGATATTTTTCAAGGCATCCCCTATTGGGATTTCCATTTTTCCCCTGGTGTTTTTTACTTCCAAATAGGGTTCCCAAAATCCATCGAAGACCAGGCCTGATTCATTAATTGCACCTTGTGCAAAGTTGTTGAGTAGGCCCATATACATGACTCCGAAGGTGTCTTTGGTTCCTGGTTCGAACCAGAATTGGCTATTGGGGCTGAAATAATCTTCATTATTTCCTACAATAGTCCTCCCATTTTTGGTAAGCTTGTACATACTGCAGGCCATCCCTGTTTTGGGAATAAATAGCGCTATCGCAAGGCATATAGATATCAGGTGCTTCATTAGATGTTTGTTTTATATTTCTTGTCAGACAAGTAATATGGACTCTTGTTGGGTTCATATTGTTGTCAACGGCCCCGGGTATGCTGCCGTGGCGCTCGGCAGCGCAGTGTTTCGCCAAAGATGGTTTCAAAGCGAAACCCCGCAGTTTCCGGGTGGTTTCCTGGGGATGACTTATAATTTCTTAAATGTAGGGAAAATTGGTTTGGCTATACTGTAGTCATGGGGCATACCCCATGTTGGCAAACGGTATTGTTGAATTACTTAAATAGTTTGATGTAGTCCTGGAGCCAATAATTTTTGCCTCTTTTGGCACCGGTGATTTCCTGGATTATACCCGGTTTTTCTCGTTCAGATACCAAAGTGTAAGATGAAGGCACAGATAAACCTGTAAGGGCATTAACCTTCTGCATATCAATTAGTGGATGCCTGTATAAATGTGAAACAACAGTTCTTGCGGTATTTGTTCGCCTACCTAATTTTTGAAGTTTTTCATTGCCAAGCCATCCTGGCAGGGCCAGGCAGCGGCTTTTTCTTTTCCCAGGCTGGAATAAATGCCGCCGGCTCCAATAAAAAAAGCCGCTACCTGACGTTAACGGCTTTGCTAGTAGCGGGGATTGGATTGTTTTCCTCCCTGCGGTCGGAAATCGGTCCCGATAGCTATCGGGAGGGTGGCTTCACAAAGAAAGCCATCCGCCCCGCGGGGGTGGGGGCCTGGATTCTTTTCCTCGCTTTGCTCGGAAAAGGG
>CAZIJW010000013.1:0-84036 GCA_964539905.1 uncultured Robiginitalea sp. | reverse complement strand
TTCCATTTACGGGTGAGGTGTCCAAAATGCACCCCAGCTTCTAAAAGATCTTTTACTTCAGCTTTTACAGCCATTCTGTTATTTAGTTTACGTTCTTTGAAAGTGCAATACCAGAGTGGTTGTCCTTTCCACGGGTCGGGACGTGCCTCTGCTATTTAGATGCTAAACCAAATCGGCTCCGGTTTTGCAGGCGGGAACGCCTGCTTGCCGGGCTGTACTTGTTTCTCCGGAGAGAACGTTTCAAGGAACTGGGTTAATACTATCCTGCGGTGCAGGGTGACAAAAAATTCCTGCCGGGGTAACCGGCAGGATAGGTTTTAACGTTTGGAGAACTGGAATTTCTTCCGGGCCTTCTTCTGGCCGAATTTCTTCCGCTCCACCATACGGGGGTCCCGGGTCAGCAGGCCTTCGGGCTTCAGGGCACTGCGGTGTTCCTCGTTCACCTCGCAAAGGGCACGGGAAATCGCCAGGCGCACGGCTTCAGCCTGTCCGGTGATCCCACCGCCGAAAACATTGATCTTTACGTCAAAGGCATTCTCAGAGTCAGTCAGGGTAAAAGGCTGCTGGACTTTGTATTGCAGGGTAGCGGTTGGGAAGTAATCCGAAAAAGCCCTTTTGTTGACGGTGATAGTGCCTTTCCCTTCAGAAAGGTATACCCGCGCCACAGCGGTCTTCCTTCTCCCAATTTTGTGAATCACCTCCATTACTTAAGGTCGTTTAAATTGATTTGCTTCGGTTTTTGTGCTTCCTGTTTGTGTTCCGGACCTGCATACACATAAAGGTTCCTGAACAGGTCAGCTCCCAGGCGGTTCTTGGGAAGCATGCCCTTGATCGCCTTTTCCACCATGTCGGTAGGCTTCTTTGCCATCAATTCACGGGCGGTCTGCTCGCGCTGCCCGCCGGGGTATCCGGTGTAGCGGATGTACTTTTTGTCATCCCACTTATTTCCTGAAAGGCTGATTTTTTCGGCATTGATAACCACCACATTGTCCCCGCAGTCCACATGGGGGGTGAAGTTGGTTTTATATTTACCCCTCAGGATATTCGCTACCTTGGAAGCAAGCCTGCCAAGGGTCTGGCCATCGGCATCCACCAGCAACCACTCCTTGGAAACGGTGTTTTTGTTGGCAGATATGGTTTTGTAGCTCAATGTATCCACTACTCCTATTTTTAAGAATTAAACACGTCAAGTCCGAATAACGGGCTGCAAATGTACAACTATTAAGTTGAATTACAAATGGCCCCCGGGCAATATTTTTGCCTTCCCCCTAAACTTTTTTAGGACGGGCGGTGCGGTTCCCGGGCGCATTTTGAAATACTTTTTCACCCTTTGCAGCGTTCTAACAGCAACAGCACTTTAAGCGAACCGCTGAAACTGATATTGCCATGAAATTAAAATACTACCTGATCGCCCTGCTCACTGCAGTATTTTTTTCCTGTTCTTCCGATGACGACGGGGATGTTGGCGTGAACTTCATCGTGGGCACCTGGGATGCGGTTTCCCTGCAGCTCGATGCCACGGCCACCGAAGAGGAAAAGAACGCCGAGACCCTGTTCAACCTCCTGGCCGCCCAGGAGTGTTACCTGTTGAGCCTCACCTTTACAGACAACCAGCAGGCTACCCTGGAAAGCTCTTTTGCCTACCTGGACCTGAGCGGGCTGCTGACCGGGGATTTCAATATTGCGTGCCCCACGGAAAGCGATCGCGAAACGGCTACATACAGCTACACCAACGGACAGCTGACCATCACGGATTCTGAGGGCATGAGCGAAACCGTAACCGCCACCATCGTTGCAAACCGCCTTACCATGCAGATCGAAGGGGACGAATTCGGGGAATTTGGAACCGGGGGCGCCCTGGTCTTCGAAAGACGCTAGCCGGGCCGGGCAGCAACCCCTCCATGGGGCTTTAATGCGCTTCCAGCCAGTTGTTTCCAACCCCGATGTCGACCACCAGGGGCACGGAGAGCGTAAAGGCGTTTTCCATTTCGCAGCGGATCATGGCGCTTACGGCGTCCAGTTCGGGCTGGAACACATCGAAAACCAGTTCATCGTGTACCTGCAGGAGCATTTTGGTCCGGTAGTCCCCTGCCTGTAATTTTTCGTAAATCCGGATCATCGCGATCTTGATGATGTCGGCGGCACTCCCCTGTATCGGGGCGTTAATGGCGTTCCGCTCTGCAGCCCCCCGTACCACCGCATTGCTACCGTTGATGTCCTTCAGGTACCGCCTCCTGCCCAGGACCGTCTGCACGTACCCGTGCTCCCGGGCAAAATCGATCTGCCGCTGGATATAGCTCCGCAGCTTTGGATAGGTTTCATAATAGGTGTCGATAAGGGCTTTGGCTTCGGTTCGGCTGAGGTTCGTCTGGTTGCTCAAACCAAAGGCGGAAACCCCGTAAATGATCCCGAAATTCACAGTTTTGGCATTGGAGCGCTGTTCCCGGGTAACCGATTCCAGGGGCACCTGGAAGACCTTTGCGGCCGTGGAGGCATGGATGTCTTCCCCCCTCAGGAAGGCCTCGATCATGGTATCCTCCTCGCTCAGGGCGGCGATGATGCGCAGTTCAATCTGGGAGTAATCCGCAGCCAGGAGCTTGTAATCCGAATTGCGGGGGATGAAGGCCTTGCGGATCTGCCGTCCCCGCTCCGTGCGGATGGGGATGTTCTGCAGGTTCGGGTTGTTGCTGCTCAACCGGCCCGTGGCGGCCACGGTTTGCATGTAATCGGTATGCACCCTGCCCGTGGAAGGGGCTACCTGAAGGGGCAGGGCGTCCACGTAGGTGCTTTTGAGTTTGGCCAGCCCGCGATAATCCAGTACGTCCCTGATAATGGCGTGGTCCCGGGCCAGGTCCGAGAGCACGTCTTCCGCCGTGGAATACTGCCCGGTGCGGGTCTTTTTGGGTTTGTTGACCAGCTTTAGCTTATCGAAGAGGATTTCCCCCAGCTGTTTCGGGGAGCCGATGTTGAAGGTTTCCCCGGCCTGTTCGTAGATTTTCTCCTCGAGGCGGGCAATATCCCCTTCCAGTTCCCCGGAAAGCTCCTTTAAAAAGCCCGCATCCAGGTTGATCCCCTCCAGTTCCATCGCGGCCAGGACCCGCAACAGCGGGATTTCGATGTCGGTAAAAAGCCCCATGGTGCCGGCTTCCCGGAGTTCCGGCGCAAAATGCTCGGCCAGTTGAAGGGTGATGTCGGCGTCTTCCGCGGCGTACTCGGTCACTTCCTCAACGGGTACCTCGCGCATGCTGAGCTGGTTCTTCCCCTTTTTTCCGATCAGCTCGGCAATGGGCACCGGGGCGTAGTTCAGGTAGGTTTCCGCCAGCACGTCCATGTTGTGGCGCATGTCGGGGTTGATCAGGTAATGGGCGAGCATGGTGTCGAAGAGGGGGCCGTTTACAGGCATGCCATAGCGGTGCAGCACCTTGATGTCGTATTTCAGGTTCTGCCCCACTTTTTCGATTTCCACCGACTCAAAGAAGGGGCGCAATTGCTCCAGCAGTTTATCGGCCTCTTCCTTCCCTTCCGGAAAGGGGAGGTAAAACCCCTTATGCGCTTCCCAGCTGAAGGCAATCCCCACCAGCTCGGCTTCCAGGGGGTCCAGGGAGGTGGTTTCCGTGTCGAAGCAGACGCGTTTCTGCCCCATCAGGCTTTGCAGGAAAAGGGACAGGCCCATCCCGGGCATGACGGTCTGGTACAGGTGGGCGACCTCTTTGAGGGTTTTGCGGCCGGAATACGCCTCCACTTTTTCGCTTTCCTCCGCCCCGAAGAGGGAAAATTGTCCGCCCCCCGCCTCTCTGGCCTGGTTCCGGGCGGTTTCCGTGCTGCTTACCTGGGTGGGGGCAGCGGTTTCCTCTCCCGAGAACAACTTCACGAACTGCTCCTTGAGCCTGCGGAATTCGAGTTCCTCGAACAGTTCCTGTACCTGCTGGCTGTCCGGAACGCTGAGTTCGTAATCGCGTTCATCAAAAGTGACCTCGCAATCCACGCAGATCGTGGCCAGCTTTTTGGAAAGCCTGCCCAATTCTGCATTCTCTTCGATCCGTTCCCGCATTTTCCCTTTGAGCTGGTGGGTGTTTTCCAGCAACCCCTCCAGGGATCCGAATTCCGCTATAAATTTCTTAGCCGTTTTTTCACCCACCCCGGGAAACCCGGGAATGTTGTCACTGGTATCGCCCATCATGCCCAGGTAATCGATCACCTGTTCGGGCCTTTCCACCCCAAAGCGCTGCTGCACCTCCGGGATCCCCCAGATTTCGATCCCATTGCCCATCCGGGCCGGCCGGTACATAAAAATGTTTTCAGAAACCAGCTGCCCAAAATCCTTGTCGGGGGTGACCATATATACCTGGTACCCCTGTTGTTCGGCCTGCCTGGCCAGGGTCCCGATAAGGTCGTCGGCCTCCAGGCCGGAAACTTCAATACACGGGATGTGCATGGCTTTCAGGATCTTCTGGATCCAGGGGACCGCGATGCGGATTGCGTCCGGGGTTTCGTCCCGGTTGGCCTTATATTCCGGGAAGAGTTCGGTGCGTTCCGTACTCCCGTCCTTGTCGAAGCAGACCGCGAGGTGATCGGGCTTTTCGCGCCGGATGACATCGAAGAGGGAATTCATGAACCCCATGATGGCGGAGGTGTCCATGCCCTTGGAATTGATGCTGGGGTTTTTGATCAGGGCGTAATACCCCCTGAAGATCAGGGCATAGGCATCCAGGAGGAACAATCTTTTTTTATCGGCCATGGGATCGGGTTTCTCGGGGTTTCAAATCTACTAAGAATCTCAGGATTTCAGGTAACTTTCGGCCGGGGTGTTCCGGTGGCCACTGGCATCGTACTGCCGATAGCTGAACCCGGGGTGTGCCCCATAGGCCCCGGTTTCGCCCCGGGTATTGAGGGCGATAAACCCAATCTGGAAATCAGGCCGGCCCTGTTTCCGGCCCAGGATGCGCCGAACCCCCTCCTCGCAGGCTTCTTGAGGGCTTTTTCCCTGCCGCATGAGCTCCACGATCAGGAAACTCCCCACGGTGCGTACGATTTCCTCCCCCAGGCCTGTAGCGGTGGCCGCGCCTACCTCCGGGTCCACGTACAGGCCGGCGCCGATGACGGGCGAATCCCCTACGCGACCCCGCATTTTGTACGCCAGGCCGCTGGTGGTGCAGGCGCCGGCCAGCCGGCCTTCCCCGTCCATAGCCAAAATGCCGATGGTGTCGTGGTTTTCAATATTGATCACGGGTTGGTAGCGGGAGGTCTTTTTCCACTGCTCCCATTCGTCCCGGGAACGCGGGGTGAGCAGGTCGCGGGAAGCGAACCCCTGTTCCCGTGCAAATTGGGCCGCACCGGCCCCGGCCAGGATCACATGGGGGGTCTCTTCCATCACTTTACGGGCGACGGAAACGGCATGGACAAACCCCTCCAGGCCCATCACGGCCCCGCAGTTGCCCAGGGAATCCATAATGCAGGCATCCAGGGTGACCACGCCTTCCCGGTCGGGGCGCCCACCCAGGCCGACAGTCTGGTTGCCGGGGTCGGCTTCTTCAACCATGGCCCCGGCCTCCACGGCATCCAGGGCAGACCCGCCGCTTTGGAGCACTTCCCACGCCCTGGCCGTGGCGTTGCCAAAATCCCAGGTGCACAGGGCCACGGGGCCCGGGTTACCCGATACAGGTGCGGGGTTGTCTGGGGAGGGTTCCCGGCATGAAATCAGGCTGCCCCCGCCCAGGGCGGCCGTGGCGCCCAGGGTGGAATTCTTCAGGAATTTTCTTCGGTGCATGGGAGGAAGGATTTACTTTTAGGAAACTTAAAGATAAGGAATGAAGGTAGAAGTTTGCGTGTCTTCGGTGGAATCAGCCCGGGCAGCCGAAGCGGCCGGGGCCGACCGCCTGGAACTCTGCAGTGAACTCGCGGTGGGGGGCGTGACCCCTTCCCCGGGCTTGTTGCAGGCCGTAAGGGAGGCGGTGCGTATCCCCGTGCATGTGCTGATCCGGCCCAGAAGCGGGGATTTTTGCTACTCCGAATCGGAATTTGAACAAATGCTCCTCGATATTGCCTTTTGCCGACGGCTGGGCTTTGAAGGCTTTGCCCTGGGTTGCCTGCAGCCGGATGGCCGGCTCGACCGCAAGGGGATGCAGGGCCTTGTCGGGGAGGCCGGTCCTTCCCACCTGACCTTCCACCGCGCGTTTGACCGGATGGAAGGTTTCAAGGATGCCCTTGAGCCGCTGGAAGCCCTGGGGGTGCGGACCGTCCTGACCAGCGGCAGGGCCCCCACGGCTGAAGAAGGCCTTCCCTTGTTGGAAGGGCTGCAAGCCAGCACCGGTTTGGGCATTATGCCCGGGGCCGGCATCGGCCCACAAAATGTGTCCCTGTTCCTCGGCCGGGGGTTTGAGGCCATCCACCTCAGCGGGCTGCCCAGGGGCCAGGCGGAAGATTTCCGCGGATTGTCGCTGAACTCCCCATCCTTCCTCAGGGAAGGCGCCCCCCTGCATGCAGATCCCGAAAGGCTGCAGGCGGTTGTGGACCAGGTCAGGGGGCAGGGGCGGTGAGGCGGAAATTGGGTATATTTGCAAAAAGATTTTCATGCTCCGCTGGATCCTGTTTGTAGTCGTTTACCTCGCCATGGCCCTCTATACCTTGCAGGCCCTCAGATCGGGGACCCGGTTTCCCTGGCTGCACTACCTGTACCTGGCCATTGCCCTGCTGACCCTGGGCACTTTTTTTTACCAGTTTACCGTCGGGGACGATACCGGACGCGTGCTGAACCGACCGAAAAGTTATGCGTTTGGCTTTTTACTCGCCATCCTGACTTTTAACCTCATTACTATTTTCTTCCTTTTCTCCGAGGACATCTACCGCCTCCTGATGGCCGGGTACCACCGCCTCTTTGGGGGCAGGGCGGAATTCAGCCTGCCGGGCCGCCGGCGCTTCCTCAGCCTGATGGCCCTTGGCCTTGCCAGCATCCCCTTCGGGGCGCTGCTCTATGGCATGTACCGGGGCAAGTATCGCTTCCGGGTGTTGAAATACGACCTCGAATTCAAGGACCTCCCCGACGGGTTCCACAACTACACCATTACCCAGATCTCGGATGTGCACAGCGGCAGTTTCGACAACCGCGAAAAAATCGAATACGGGGTTTCCCTGATCAACCAGCAGCAAAGCGATGTGATCCTGTTTACCGGGGACCTGGTCAACAACAAAACCTCGGAAATGGTTCCCTGGGCTGACCTGTTCGCCACCCTGGAGGCCCCTGACGGCAAATACTCCATCCTGGGGAACCACGATTATGGCGACTACATCCCCTGGGACACCGAAGAAGAAAAGGCACAAAACCTGGAAGACCTGAAAAAACTACAGCGCGAGATGGGGTTCGACCTGTTGCTCAATGAACACCGCTACCTGGAGCGGGGGGGAGACCGGATTGCCCTGATTGGCGTCGAAAACTGGGGGCGCGGGGGTTTCAAAAAGGCGGGTGACCTGCGCAAGGCCACGGCGGGGATCGACCCGGCCGACTTTAAGGTCCTGCTGAGCCATGACCCCTCGCACTGGGAAGACCAGGTAATCCACGACGACCTCCATTACCACCTTACCCTGAGCGGGCATACCCACGGCATGCAGTTTGGGATCGAAATCCCGGGCTGGGTGAAATGGAGCCCGGTCAAATGGCGGTATAAATACTGGGCCGGGGTTTATGAGGAACTCGGGCAGTTTATCAATGTGAACCGCGGGTTCGGGTTTCTCGGATACCCGGGCCGCGTGGGCATTTGGCCGGAGATCACGGTAATCAGGCTCCGAAAAACCGGATTGACTTGAAATACATCCCATTGCCTGGCCATCGGGAAAGGAATATCACAAATTTTCTTACTTTTGGGAGGAACCCAATGCACGCCATATGTCTAAATTCGGTGAACTTATAGATCAGGACATCCCTGTCCTGCTGGATTTCTACGCCGAGTGGAACGAACCGTCAACCTCCATGCATCCTGTGCTGCGCGATGTGGCTGCAGCCCTCGGCGACAAGGGCAAGGTCATCAAGATCGATGTGGACAAGAACAAGGAACTTTCCCAGGCCCTTAGGATTAAAGGCCTGCCCACCCTGATGATTTATAAGAAAGGGGAGATGGTATGGCGGCAAAGCGGGGAACAGGACGCCAATACCCTCATCGGCATCCTGAACGAATACCTCTGACCTGACCTGCCTTTTCCGTTCGAAGTAAGGCAGGATTTCCCTCGTGCCCTAATCAGGGCATGCTATTCAATGTCTTCCAGTACTTCAACGCTGTCGGGGCCCTCAATGCGGATATTGTCCTGCCGGGTGCTGTCGGTCGCCGGGGGGGCTTCCGGATCAGTCTCCGGGAGTGCGGGCAGGGAATCCAAAAGGTTGTCTTCCTTGTAAAACCCGAACCGGTCGAGCTGCTGGTTGAAAACCTCCGTTTCTTTTTCCGCCAGTTCCCGGTCGTTGTTTTCAATGGCGATGTCGATGATCCTCCGGTACCCCTCCATGTCGGATAGGATTTCGTCGATCTGGTCGTATTGCTGGTCGAGCGGGGCCCCGGCGTAGTAATCGAGGCGCCCCTGGTAGATGGCCTGCAGCCGGCCGAACAGTTCGCGGGCTTTCAGGGTTTCCCCGACCTTATAATAGCCGTCGAGGAAAGGCTCCACGAAGGTGTAAAACCCAAAGCGCTCCACAGGCATTTGGGTGAGGGACAACTCAATGATGTTTCGTGCCCGGTCGATTTTGTTTTCTTCCAGGAGGCGCTCCAGGAGCCTGGCCAGGTTGCTGCGCAGGGAAAGGCCCTGGGAACGCGTCTGGGGATCGAGGTATACATCGGGGTCCCCGGAATTGCCCCATTCCCAGCCCATGACCACGTCGTACATCAGGTCGGTATCGATCCGGCCCATTTCGAAGGGGCTCCGGTTCTGGGTGCGGATGGGCACCAGTTTGTAGGCCATGCCGTCGAGTTGGAGGTAGTCTTTCATCCAGAGGTATTCCGCACTGTCGAAGCTTCCCCCGGAGAAGTAGATTGGGCGTTCCCAGTTGTTGTTCGCCAGGATGTCGAGCATCATGATGCGGTTCTTGGCCAGGGCCCCGGGGAGGTCTATGTCGATGTAATCGACGATCAGCGCCGAATCCTTGGCCTTGACCAGGCCACTTTTCAGGACGTTTTCCCGGTTCACCGGGACCCGGATTTTATCGGTGGGGTAGTACACCAGGTCCAGGGTGCTTTCGGGGTACTGGCTCAGGTCGGCCCCGTTCCGCTCCAGGTAGTAGCGCAGTTTGGTCTCTGGTTTGTCGCTGCCGATCCAGTTCATAAAATCCCTGATGTCCCAGCGGTTGTCGGTGATCTTTTGCAGGTAGATCACGTCCCGGTTTCCGTACCGGTACAGGTCATGGGTGAGCTGTGAGGGGATGGGGTCGCTTTCATAGGCCTTGTGTTTCATCTGGTCCACGTACCAGTCAGTGGCAAACAGGCTGGTGCAGATCACCCGTACGTCGGTCCGGTAATTCTCGATTTCCTGTACATACCAGAGGGGGAAGGTGTCGTTGTCGCCAATGGTAAAAATCATAGCCCCGGCGTCTTCCTGGCAACTGTCGAGGTACTGCATGGCTGCGGCCCGGGCCGTGTAGCGCCCGGAACGGTCGTGGTCATCCCAGTTTTCGGAAGCCATCACCACCGGTACAGCCAGCAGGCAGATCAGGGTAACGGCCGGGGCCCAGATCCGGGGGGCGATCCATTTTTTGAATTCCTCATAGAGGGCCAGTACCCCCAGGCCTGCCCAGAGGGCGAAGACATAGAAGGAGCCCACCAGGGAATAATCCCGTTCGCGGGGCTGGAAGATATAAGGGTTGGTGTAGAACTGGATGGCGAGGCCCGTAAAAAGGAAGAAAACCAGCAAAACCCAGAATTGCTTTGGGTTGCGCGACGCCTGGAACACCAGCCCGATGATCCCCAGCAAGAGGGGGAGGAAATAGTAGGTGTTGCGCCCTTTGTTTTCGAGTTTGTCCTTGGGCAGGTTTTCCTGGCTGCCCACGCGCAGGGCATCGATAAACGCGATGCCGCTGATCCATTCGCCCTGTCCGTTGTAACGGCCCTGCAGGTCGTCCTGCTTGCCGACAAAATTCCACATGAAGTACCTCCAGTACATATACCCAAACTGGAAACTCAGCATATACCGGATGTTGTCCCAGAGCGACGGCGGATGTACCTCGAGGAATTCCCCGAAACGCCTCAGGAAACCGATGTACTGCTCCTGGTCGATTTCCCCGTTGGCCAGCCCGTCCCTGACCTGTTGGGCCGCCTTCCTGAGCTCTTCGTTGCTCGATTTCAGGCTGAATTCAAGGGGCCCGAAATACTTCATGTAATTTTCTGCGTGCTGGTCGCTCCACATGCGCGGCAAAAGCCCCATGTGGTTTTCGTTAGGGCCCGGGAGGGCTTCCTCATACTGGTTGACGATGATGTATTTGCCTTGTTTCTCGTCCTTTTCGTATTTGGGTTTGTCGTCCCGGTTCTCCCCCGGGGGGGCGAACAGGTCGCTGTAGTAGGCCCCGTACACCGGGCTGTCTACCCCCGGGTATTGTTCGCGGTTGTAATAGGCCAACAGGGCCCTCGCGTCTTCCGGGTTGTTTTCGTTGATCACCACTTTGGCGTTGGCCCGGATGGGCAGCATCAGCCAGGAGGAAAACCCGAGGAAGAGGAACAGCCCGCACAGCACCAGGGTATTGGCCCTGTGGTATTGGTTCCTCCGGGTGTAGCGGAGCCCGAAATAAAAGGCCCCGGCAAAGAGCAACCCCATGATAATAGTGCCCGAATTAAATGGCAGCCCCACCTCATTGATGAAGAAAACCTCGCTCCATCCGAAGAGTTTCAGAACATAGGTGAGGGAAAACCTGTATACCAGGATCAGCACGGCCACCACCGCCACATTGGCCAGCAGGAAGTTTTTAACCGTGGTTTCGCGGTAGCGTTTGAAATAATACAACAGGCCGATGGAAGGGATGGCCAGGAAACCCATGAACTGGATCCCGAAAGTGAGCCCGATCACAAAAGCGATAAGTACCAGGAACCGATCTCCCCTGGGGGAATCGAGGTTGTCGGTCCACTTAAGGCCCAGCCACAAGAGCAATGACATGATCAGGCTGGCCATGGCATAAACCTCGGTTTCCACGGCATTGAACCAGAAACTATCCGAAAACGTAAGGGTCAGGCACCCAACCAGTCCGGACCCCAGCAAGGCGATGGCTTTGGGGTTGGAGAGGGGGGCATCCCCCACGGCCAACTTACGGCCCAGGTTCGTGATCGTCCAGAACATGAAAAGGATGGCAAAGGCACTGGAGACCCCCGACATCAAGTTGACCATCAGGGCCACTTTGTCGGCCTCAGGGGCGAACATGGCAAAGAAGGCCCCCAGCATCTGGAACAGGGGGGCGCCTGGCGGGTGGGCCACCTGCAATTTGGCCGAGGTGGAAATGTACTCCCCGGCATCCCAGAAGCTGCCCGTAGGTTCCACGGTAAGGACATAAGTGGTCAGGGCGATCAAAAAAACAAACCACCCCATCAGGGTGTCCCACTTCTCGAAGTTTTTGGCAAACATGGATCCGCGCTTTTACAGGTACGGGGCGAATTTAGCAATTAATGGCCAGACGGGGTCCCCTTTTTGCCAAAGGTTTAACACCGCCTCCCCCCTTGCCCGGGGATGAAATTGGGTCAAATTTGTTTGGCCCAATCAAAGTTTATTTTAAATTTGCACGCTCCTAAGGCACTGGCCCATGGTGTAATTGGCAACACTACTGATTTTGGTTCAGTCATTCTAGGTTCGAGTCCTAGTGGGCCAACGAGAAAACCCCGACCAACAGGCCGGGGTTTTTTTATGTTCCAGGGTCGCGCCCCTTCGGTCACCGGGTCGCAGTATCCTTCCGGCCTTTTATACAATAACGCTAAAGGTGCCCCGGCAGTTTCAGGCCCCCGCCTCAAAATCGTAATAGGTAATGTCCATGCCTTCGGAGGCCTTTTTCAACGCTTCTGAGGGCGACCCGCAGACCCTTAAACTGAGCTCGGAAATAGCCGCTAATTTTCCCAGCATGGGCCCCACATTGCCCATGTGTTCAAGCACGGCTTCGGAATCCGTGTATATTTCGCGCACGATACACTCCGACAGGGCCTCGTTATAGAACCAGTCGTATTGAAGGCAGCCACCACCTTTTTCCTTGTCCCGGACCGCTTTAATCATCTGAACGGATATTTCTTTAAAATGGTCCATTTCCCCCGGCCTGATCCTGAACCGGGCCATGACGTCTAGTTTTTTCATTGGGTTGGTTTTAGGTTTAATTGGATGTAAGGTAGGATTTTTTCAGGCTTGGATCCCCATCTTTTAAGTTGGCCGGAACAGGATGCTGGCCTTTTGGGTTGAAACCCGGAAGCGCCTGCGCTGTTCCGACAGTCACGGTACTTTTTGCCTTGAATGAGGGTTTTTTGCAGGGGATTCGGGTAACTTGAGTCGGGGTGGGGGGGTACCCCTTCAAATGGATTCCACCCCCGGCCGTAAACCACAATGCCCATGCCAGGGGGTCCCCGGGGACCGGGAGCGACACCTTCATGGGCACTCCCGGGTTCCCCGGGCTTCGGAGTGGTTCAGAAATCCGCCTGCAGGGAAAGGATAAAATTCCGCCCGGCCCCGGAAATCCCCGAACTAAAAGGACGGTATCGCTGGTCTGTGATGTTTTCAAGGCCCGCGCTCAGGGTGAGGGTTTCCGAAAGGCCATAGCGGGCCTTGAGGTTCAGGGTGTACCAGGAAGGGGAAAAATTGTTGCCATTGGCATCCTTGGCGTAGATTTCATCCTTGCTGCGCTCTTCCACGGCCAGGTCTTCGAATGTTCGCTCCCCCTGGTATTCGGAGTAAAGCTGCATTTCCAGTTTCCCCGACCTGAAATTCAACCGGCTCACCCCGAAGAGGGGGGCAGCATGGCGGGAAGGGCTGGTGGATCCATCGTCGAGTTCTTCGATCCCTTTTTGCAGGTTGAGGTCAGAGGTAAAGCTGAAGCCTGCGGGGAGGGTTACCTCCACGCCCAGTTGTACCCCGTACACCTCTGCTTCCGCAGCATTTTGTATGGCCTGGACCTTGCTAAGCGTCCCGTCATAAGGGATGCTGTCCTGTCCGTTCAGCACGAAATCGCGCCGGACCAGGGCATTTTGGAGCCGGGTGTAATACCCGGTTACTTCCAATTTGGCCACCTCCCCGAAAACCCGGGCTACGCCCAGGTCGAGGTTGTAGGCGTATTCGGCGTCCAGGTCGGGGTTTGGGACCACCACCGCCCCGGGTTCCGAATCGAAAATCCTGCCGATATCATCCACATTGGGCGACCGGAAAGCGGTACCCACGTTGGCCTGCAGCACCCATTTTTCAGAGGGGCGGTACACCCCCCCGATACTCCCGGTTAGGGCCCCGTTTTCATTATTGGCCCGGGTAAAGGGAAAGGGGAAAAAGGGGAGGTTGTCCGTGAAATCGGCCTTCAACCGGAAATAGTTGTAGCGCACCCCCCCTTCGAGGGTGAATTTTTCAGTGAGGCGAAATTCATCGCTGAGGTAGGCGGCCACGGAGGTCCAGGTGGCCTGCGGATAACGGTCCGACCCATCCGACAGGGCCCCGGTAACGATATTTTCTGTGGTCCCGTTTGAGGCTACATCATTGTGGACGTATTCCAGGCCGTAGTAAAAAGTGTTTTTCTCCCCCAGCGATTTCACAAAGTCGAGGTTCGCCGACCAGGCATCCACCTGTTCGACGCGGATTTCCCGGGTATCGTCATTCAGATCGCGGGTAATCCGGCTTTCTTCAAAAGCCTGTTGGGCCAGCCGGAGGGTTGCCTCGTCGTACCAGCCCCCGTTGCCCCGGTGGTTGACCGTAAGCAGGTTCATCATCCATTGCTGGGGGCCGTAGTCCCATTGGGCGTGCCGGGGAACCCCGTCCCTCAATCGGTTGTGGCGGTCATACCGGCCGTAGGGCGAAGTTTCCGAAAAATGGAACCCGTATTGCAGGTCCCAGTTTTCCCCGGGGGAAAAGCGTACTTTTTGCATGAGGTTCACCTGTGAATAGGCCGAAGGAACCTGCAACAGCGGGTCTTCCTGGTCGACCACCACGTCCCTGCCATCCTGGCGGCGGACAAAAAACCCCTTCACGTAGTCGTCGGGGCCGTGGCTTCCCTGCCGGAGGTGGTTGTAGTCCCAGGAGCTGATGCTGGTGACAAAGGCCCAGTTTTTCCAGCCGACATTTACATCCACGTGTCCGGTTCGTTCCTCGTTGGCTGAAGCATATCGCGCAATGGCCTTTCCGGAGACAAAGGCCTCCCCGTCCAGGGAGAAAAGGGGGGTCAGGGTCTGAAAGCTCATGACCCCCCCAATGGCATCGCTTCCGTAAATGACTGACCCGGGCCCGAAAAGCACCTCGGTCCCCTGGGTGGCAAAGGGGTCAATGTTGATGACATTCTGGATATTGCCCCCCCTGAAAATGGCCGTATTCATCCGAACCCCATCTACGGTGTAAACCAGGCGGTTGGTCGCAAAGCCCCGGATCATGGGGCTGCCCCCTCCCTGCTGGCTTTTCTGGATGAATACTTTTCCAGAAATCCCGAGCAGGTCAGCGGCCGTCTGCGGGTTCTGCAGGGCCACTTCCCTGGGGGTTATCGCCACCACTTTTGAGGCAATGTTGCTGCTGACCTCACGCCAGCGGCGGGCGGCAACCACCACCTCATCCAGGCTCAGGTTGGAAGGCTCCATTTGCAACTCAAACCCCCGGTTGCGCAATTCGGAAAAACTCAAAAACAGGTTTTTATAGCCCAGGGAACGGATTTGGATTTCAGGGGATCCTTCAAAACGGGAGACATCCGCCTGTCCCTGGGTATTGGTGACGGTGTAATACTTGGGGTTTTCACTGTACAGGGTGGCCCCTTCAATGGGTTTCAGGGTTTCCTGGTCCCGTAGGGTAATGGTCTGCGCAAAGGCAGCCCCCCCGGTCAGGGCCAGTAAAACCCAAAGAATAACAAATTTTTTCATCGGGCATTGGCTTGGGTGATGCAAATGGAAAAGACTGGCCGTGAAGGGCAACGGTGGCTTCTGGCGTCGGGTTTACCGGGTCACGGCAGGAAGGGATTACGCCAGGTCAGGCGGGGGGGTGGGTGCGACCGGGGGGGTACCCGGGTAATAGCTGCAGCGGCCGTGGAGTGCTGCCCGCCTGCTTTTGACGGCAAAAATAGGGATGTCCCGGGGACTTTCGAAAAACAGGGTTTTCATAAAGGAGATCACCTGGCCCTGGCTCTTGTCCCGCAACGGGTCGTTCTTCAGGGCCCGGGCGGTCAGGTCTTCCAGTTGCTGGTATAAAAGGGTTTCTTCACGGTCGGGCCAACACCAGTAGACCATGTGTCCCCCTTCCCTGTAAGATTCCACCACATCGTACATTTCCCCCTGATAGCGGAATTCCCCTTCGTGTTCCCATTCCAGCACCGTGGCCGCCTCGGCAGCGGTAAGCCGGATCTCTACGAGTTGTTCCCGCGCGATGCCCGCGATCATGCGTTGCTTCACCTCCCTTTTCACCTGGAATTTCTGCAGGCCCAGCCATCCCAGGGTCCCGACTATGGGAAGCAGGAGGGTCAGGAGGAGCGCTATGGAAAGGAGTTGTTTCTTCACCGCTTTCAGGGCCTGCCAGGATGGGTCCCCGCGCATCCGGGGCTTTCCGGTGACCTGGCCGAAGGCGCCTCCAAGGTACTAAAATTCTTTGGCATGGACGTCGGGAGGCGGTTCGTCACTTTGATGCGTCAGGCCTGCCGGATCTCAGGGGTTTGCATTCAGGGTTGCGTGGGTTTAAGGTAGTTCCCGAACCAGTCGAGCCAGCGCTGCCAGCGGTCTTTCTGGAAGCTTGGCCTCCGGATCCCGTGGTGTTCCCCGGGGTAAACCACCAGCTGGGTTTCCCTGCCCAGGCGTTTCATGGCCTGGTACATTTGTTCGGAATTGAGGATAGGGACATTCCAGTCTTCGGCACCCCCCATCCACAGGGTGGGGGTGGTTATTTTATCCACGTCGTTGAAGGGGGAAATCCGTTCCCAGGCCTCAGGGGTTTCCCAGGGAAGTCCCAATTCCTTCTCCCAGTAGAACTGGTAATGGTCGTGGCCGTAATTCGCCCGGTAGAGGGCCTCGCTGGCCCCGGACAGGGCTGCCTTGAAACGGTCTGTTTTGGTAATCACATAATTGGTGAGGATCCCGCCATAGGACCAGCCCCCCACCCCCAGGCGGTCGGGGTCGGCATAGCCGGCCTGAATGGCGAAGTCCACCCCGGCCATGACATCCTGGTAATCCTTTGTTCCCCAGTCTGCAAAAATGGCCTGGGAAAAAGCCTGCCCGTAGCCGGAAGAACCCCTCGGGTTCAGCAGCAGGGTCACATACCCGTTGGCCGCAAATAGCTGGCTCGGGGGGTGGAAAGAATGGTCGTACTGGCTTACGGGCCCCCCGTGGATCCAGAGGAGGGTGGGGTATTTTACCCCGGGGGTGAATCCCGGCGGTTTCACTACAAAGCCTTCCACCGGGGTGCCGTCCGCACTGGTGAAGCGAATCCGTTCGACCAGGGGCTTCGGAAATTTCGAAAGCAGGGCATCATTGGTTTCGGTGAGCTTCCGCAACTGCCCGTTGCGGTAGCCGAAGATTTCATTGGGCTGCAGGCTTTTACCGAGCAGCAGGGCGATTTGGTCCCCGGCCAGGGCGTAATCCCCAATGCTGATCTCCCCGGCAACTACCCTTTTAAGGCCATTTCCCGCAGGGTTTACGGAGGCCAGTACCTGGGTGCCGTTTTCCTCGAGCAGGAAATAAATGGCTTTTCCGTCCGGGGCAAACTTCGGGTCGCTTACGTTTCGGTCGAGGGCCCCGGTTAGCAGTCGGGGAGTTCCCCCGGCAGCAGGGATTATGGCGAGTTTATTGGTGGCGTACCAGATAGCCGGGCCATCGGTTACCGTAAGGTAGGCCAGGGATTTCCCGTCCGGGCTCCACCGGGGGGAGTCATCGGCATGCGCGTTATTAGTAACCTGTTTGGGGAGGTTTTCCGGCCCCGGGGTGTCTGTGGAAACCGTCCAGATGTCGGTGTTGTCATTCCCGTCGGGGTCCTTGCTGCGGTTGCTCACGAAGGCGATGGTGCGGCCGTCCGGACTCCAGGCCGGGGCGCTGTCGTCGAAGTCGCCGAAGGTAAGCTGCACGGCCGCGGAATCCCCCGGGGTAAAGGTATACAGGTGGGTGCGGTACCGGTCCAGGTAGCCCTGGTAGTCCCTCTTGAACTGCAACCGGTCAATGACATGGGGTTTCGGTTTTTTGTCGTCCTTCTCATCTTCTGTGAGTTCCTCGGGTTTCGGGTCGCGGATCAGCAAGGCCAGCCTTTTGCCGTCGGGTGACCATTCATAACCCGATACGCCCTGTTTCACCCTGGTGAGTTGCCGTGCTTCCCCTCCGAGGCGGTTCAGGGTCCAGACCTGGGTTTTGGCTTTTTCCCCCCGGGCGGCCATGAAGGAAAGGTATTTCCCGTCGGGGCTCCACCTGGGGTTCCCCGCGGAATACTCCCCGGAGGTCATGGGGAGGGCTTCGCCCCCTTCGGCCGGGACCATCCAGAGTTGGGTAACCGATTTGTCCTTCACCGTATCAAGGGAGGTTACCGTATAGGCAATCCATTTGGAGTCGGGGCTGACCTCGACTTCCCGGACGTCCTTCAGCGACAGCAGGTCGTCGGGGGTCATCCGGGTTTTTGGTTCCTGCCCGCGGAGCAGGGAGCAGGTGAGGAGCAGGGAAAACAGGCAGAATATTCTCATGGATAAAACGGCTAAACGGAATAGTGGTTACAGAAAAATTCTTTTGGAGTCGTTTCGGTACGCTATAAAATCCCCCCCGCATCAACCGCTATGGAAAACCGGCCCGGTGCCTTGAAACCGGTTTCCAGGTCAACGTTTGGGGTCAGGCAATGACCATCCGGGCAGTACCGGCCCGGGATCGCGGAGGAAAGATAGGAAATAATTCCACAGCCCGGGCGGGGGAGTCAGATGAGCTGGCACTTCCGGGCCAACCTCCTGAGATTTTTAAGGATACACATTTTAAGGATATCAAAAAATTCGTATATTTGCACCACTGAAAGAATAAAAGGTATTCATGAGGGGACAAAAGTCCCCTCTTTTATTGCAGATAGTTCAGCAAAACGGACCACATGTCAGGCGAAGGGTTAGAACAACAGGTAACGACACTCCTGGCCGGGGCGCTGGAAAAGCGCCCGGACCTTTTCCCGGTTTCCCTGAAAGTGGGGGCCGACCAGGCGATCCGGATTGTGCTGGATGGAGACCAGGGGGTGAGCCTGAAGGACTGCATCGACATCAGCAGGGCCGTGGAGCACCACCTCGACCGGGAGCAGTACGATTTTTCACTGGAGGTAAGTTCTGCCGGGGCTACTGCCCCCCTGGAACTACCCAGGCAGTATCGCAAGAACATCGGCAGGACCCTGCAGGTCAGGGCAGCCGATGCCGAGTGGGAAGGGACCCTTGAAAAGGTAGAGGACCATCAGATTACCCTGGGCTGGAAAGCCAGGGAGCTCAAGCCGGTTGGCAAGGGCAAACATACCGTTCGGAAAGAGGCAGTCATCCCCTTTTCCGACATTGAGCAGGCAAAAGTTGTGATAAAATTTTAACCGGATAGTAAGACATGGAAAATCTTGCACTGATCGAATCATTCTCGGAGTTCAAAGACGATAAGTTCATTGACCGGGTTACCCTTATGGCCATCCTGGAGGAAGTGTTCCGGGCGGCACTCAAACGCAAGTTTGGTTCGGACGACAACTTCGACATCATCATCAACCCCGATAAGGGCGACCTGGAAATCTGGAGGAACCGGGTGGTGGTCCCCGACGGGGAAGTGGAAGAACCCAATGAGGAGATTTCCCTCTCGGAGGCCCGCAAAATCGAGCCGGATTTTGAGATCGGGGAAGATGTATCAGAAGAAGTGAAGCTCATCGACCTGGGTCGCAGGGCCATCCTGGCGCTCCGGCAGAACCTGATCGCCAAGATCCACGAGCACGACAACACCACCATCTACAAGCAGTTCAAGGACCTTGAAGGCGAAATCTATACCGCAGAGGTGCACCACATCCGCCACCGTGCGATCATCCTGCTCGATGATGAGGGCAATGAAATCATCATGCCCAAGGAAAAGCAAATCCCTTCCGATTTCTTCCGCAAGGGCGACAACGTGCGCGGGATTATCGAAAGCGTGGAGCTGAAGGGCAACAAACCGCTCATCATTATGTCGCGCACCTCCCCCGTGTTCCTGGAGCAACTCTTCCACCAGGAGATCCCCGAAGTATTCGACGGGCTGATCACCATTAAGAAAGTGGTGCGCATCCCCGGGGAAAAGGCCAAGGTGGCCGTGGACTCCTACGACGACCGGATCGATCCGGTGGGAGCCTGCGTGGGGATGAAGGGATCCCGGATCCACGGGATTGTCCGCGAACTGGGCAACGAAAATATCGATGTCATCAACTGGACGAACAACCCCCAGCTGATGGTTACCCGGGCCCTGAGCCCGGCAAGGGTTTCCATGGTGAAGCTCAACGACGAAAACAAGACGGCCCAGGTATACCTGAAGCCGGAGGAGGTCTCAAAGGCCATTGGCCGCGGGGGGCACAACATCAGGCTCGCAGGGCACCTGACGGGCTATGAGATCGATGTGTTCCGCGAAGGGGTGGAGGAAGACGTGGAACTCACCGAGTTCTCCGACGAGATCGAAGACTGGGTAATCCAGGAATTCCGGAAAATCGGGCTCGATACGGCCAGGAGCGTCCTCGAACAGGATGTGGAGGACCTGGTCAAACGCACCGACCTGGAAGAGGAAACCATTTTGGATGTGGTCCGGATCCTGAAAGAAGAATTTGAAGATTAAGCTATATATTAGCACCTTAATAGAGTAAACGAGAGCGCGTATTTTATGGCAGACAACGCAACCATAAGGCTTAACAAAGTCCTGAGAGAACTCAATATTTCATTGGACCGGGCGGTGGATTTCCTTTCCGCCCAGGGTCACGAGGTGGAGGCACGCCCTACCACCAAGATCTCCGATGAGGTATACCAGGTCTTGCTGGAAGAGTTCCAGACGGACAAGAGCAAAAAGGTTGCCTCCAAGGAAGTCGGGGAGGAGAAACGGAAGGAGAAGGAAGCGCTCCGCTTGCAACAGGAACAGGAGCTTGAGCAGAAGCGGATCGAACGCGAAAAACGCGCCCAACCCGAAGTGGTCAAGGCGAAAGCAGAGCTGGCCGGCCCGAAAACGGTTGGGAAGATCGACCTCGATGCGCCCCGGAAGGTACAGGAACCTACCCCTGCCCCTGAACCAACTCCTGAACCCACCCCTGAACCCACCCCAGTTCCTGAGTCGGTAAAACCGGATAAAGAAGAAGCTGCACCGGTGGAGGAACCCGTTGCCAAAGCGGAACCGCCCGCGCCCCCCGTAAAGGAAGAGCCAAAAGAGCCGGAAAAATTCAAGACGGAATACCAGAAGCTTTCCGGTCCGACGATCAAGGACAAGATCGACCTGTCTCAGTTCGAAAAGGCGAAGAAGAAAAAAGAAGAGAAGAAGGAAACCGGGGACGACCGCAAGCGCCGTCGCCGCCGGATCGTCACCAAGGCAGATACCGCCAGGGGACGCGCCGCGGCGCCCAAGGGCCAGCGTTTTGCCACCCCCAAGGTAGAGCCTACGGAAGAGGAAGTGCAAAAGCAGGTGAGGGAAACCCTGGAAAAGCTCCAGGGCAAGACCAAAAAAGGCAAAGGGGCCAAATATCGCCGCGACAAGCGCGATCTGCACCGCCAACAGACGGAAAAGGACCTGGCCCAGCAAGAGCTGGAAAGCAAGATATTAAAAGTCACCGAATTCGTTACCGCCCAGGAGGTGGCCACGATGATGGGGGTTTCCACTACCGAAATTATTTCCGCCTGTATGTCCCTCGGCATTATGGTGACGATGAACCAGCGCCTCGACGCCGAAACCCTGTCCATTGTGGCCGATGAGTTTGGCTTTGATGTGGAGTTTGTCACCGCCGATATCGAGGAATCCATCGAAGAACAGGCGGATGCCCCGGAAGACCTGAAGCCCAGGGCGCCCATTGTTACCGTTATGGGGCACGTAGACCACGGAAAAACCTCCCTGCTGGATTATATCCGGCAGGAGAACGTAATTGCCGGGGAAAGCGGGGGCATCACCCAGCATATCGGGGCCTATGCGGTTTCCCTTGAAAACGGGCAGAAGATTACCTTCCTCGATACCCCGGGCCACGAAGCCTTTACCGCCATGCGGGCCAGGGGGGCGCAGGTGACCGATATCGCCATAATCGTGATTGCGGCCGACGACGACATCATGCCCCAGACCCGGGAGGCCATCAGCCACGCCCAGGCAGCAGGGGTGCCCATCGTTTTCGCCATCAACAAGGTCGACAAACCCACGGCCAATCCTGACAAAATCAAGGAAGGCCTGGCCAATATGAACCTGCTGGTGGAAGACTGGGGGGGTAAAATCCAGTCCCAGGACATTTCGGCCAAAACCGGCCAGGGGGTCAATGAACTCCTCGAAAAGGTACTCCTGGAAGCCGAATTGCTCGAACTACAGGCCAATCCGGACAAACTGGCTTCGGGTACCGTGGTGGAGGCATTCCTCGACAAGGGCCGGGGCTACGTCTCTACGGTACTGGTACAGGGCGGGACCCTTAAAATTGGCGACTATGTTTTGGCTGGTACCTGCAGCGGCAAAGTGAAGGCCATGCAGGATGAGCGTGGAAAAACCGTCCGGGAAGCCGGGCCGTCGTCCCCAATCTCTATCCTGGGATTGGATGGGGCCCCGCAGGCCGGGGACAAGTTCCACGTACTGGAGGACGAAAAGGAGGCCAAGCAAATTGCCGCCAAGCGCTCCCAGCTCCTGCGGGAACAAAGCGTAAGGACCCAGCGCCACATTACCCTGGACGAGATCGGAAGGCGTATCGCCCTGGGCGAGTTCAAGGAGCTCAACATCATCCTCAAGGGTGACGTGGATGGCTCGGTGGAAGCGCTTTCAGATTCGTTCCAGAAACTCTCCACGGAGGAGATCCAGGTCAATATCATCCACAAAGGGGTGGGGGCCATCACCGAATCCGATGTGCTTTTGGCCTCGGCTTCCGATGCGATCATTATCGGGTTCAACGTCCGGCCCATGGGCAACGCCCGCGATGTGGCCGACAAGGAGGAAATCGATATCCGCACTTACTCCATCATCTATGATGCCATCAATGATGTTAAAGATGCCATGGAAGGGATGTTGTCCCCTGAAATCAAGGAAGAAATTACCGGGACGGCTGAGATCCGGGAGACCTTCAAGATTTCCAAGGTGGGTACCATTGCCGGGTGTATGGTACTCAGCGGCAAAATTTTCAGGAATTCCAATATCCGCCTGATCCGGGATGGGGTGGTCATCTATACCGGTGAGCTCTCTTCCCTGAAGCGATTCAAGGAAGATGTGAAAGAAGTTGCCAAAGGATATGACTGCGGGATGCAGATCAGGAACTACAACGATATCCGGGAAGGCGACCTTATCGAGGCCTTCCAGGAGGTGGCGGTCAAAAAGACCTTATAGGGTCTTTTAAAATAGTCAAAAAGACAAATCCCAAATTCCGGAAGGAATTTGGGATTTTTTCATTTATGCGTATGGTCGGTGGTTGTTGAGGATGCCCGTCTTGCCGGGCGGATTCGCAATCTGCGCGATCCAAATCTGGAATTGGGTCCTGATCGCTACCGGGATGGGATTCCCTTCGGTTATTCCGGTTTCAACAGCAGGGCCCCCGGGAATTTCCTGCGGACTTCAAGGTATTTTTTTTCGGCCTCGAGGCGGTTCCTGAATTGTCCGACCTGCACGCGGTAGGTGGGAGAGTCAAATACGACGCGGGGTTCATATTCGGGGAATTCCAGGGAAACCTCCCCTTTTAGTTCTTCCGCGTAGTCATAGGTGCCGAAGCCTATCTGAATGGTGTAAAAGCCCGCGCTGGCGTTTGCTTCCTTATAGATTTCAAGCAACTTCCCGACGCCCGGGTCCTGGTCAATGGAGACCTGCCCGCGCTGCGCCTGTCCGGCCCCCATCAGCCCCAGGGTTAGCAGCCCTCCTAAAAACAGCTTGTTCATTAGTGGATCTTCTTGCAAATTTCTACTTCAAAAGTACCTCTTTTGGCCATTCACAGGGGCTTGAACCCCATTATTTAGAATAATTATAAATTAGAAATTATAAAACAGCTAAGATTTCCAAAATAAAGTCTATGTCTTATTTTTGTCGACAATTTGAACGTGAGAAATCCGGGCTTTCACAGCGTAGAAAGCGACCGGGTTTTCTTCCCTTCAGACGAATCAAAAGGCCTGAAAAGACAGCAATTAAAGGCGATCCTGTACCATGGGTACCGGATTTGTTTTGGGTGCTGTCAGCCATTAGGAAAAATATTGAACAGCAACTCATGAAAAAGGTTCTCAACCGCCATCAGTTATCCGCACTTTTTGGTTTTTGTTTCGTAGTTTCTTTCCTTTTCTCACCTTCCCTTTACGCCCAAGACGAGGTTGCTGCCGACCAGGCTGCTGCGGCTCAGGCTACGGCTGCCGGTGAAGAAGGGCCTTGCGGTCCGGGTGATCCGGAGAAGGGAAAGCAATTATTTAACCAGAACTGCGCCGCCTGCCACGCCCTGAACCGCAAAATGACGGGCCCGGCACTGGCCAATGTGGCTTCCCGGCTTATTGAGGAGGAAGGCCTGGATTGCGAATGGATCTATGCCTGGATCAAGAACAGTGCGGGCATGATCGCCTCCGGGGATGCCTACGCCAACCGGATTTACGAAGAGTACAACCAGGCAGCCATGACTGCCTTCCCCACCCTTTCCGATCAGGACATCAATGACATCCTGGCGTACACGGAGGCCACCCCTCCTGCCCCTGCAGCCCCGGCTGCGGCCGCAGCCGGGGCCCAGGCAGATGCCGGCGCCTCCGGAGGGGTTTCCAATGAGCTGATACTGGGAGCCCTGGCCATGGTATTCGCCCTGCTGGTCATGATGCTGATCCTGGTCAACCGCACCCTCCGTCGCATCGCCGAAGCCAACGGGGTGGTCCTGGAGCGGGAGAAAGCCGAAAAGGGCCTGCCCCTGTGGAAAGCTTTTGCCCAGAACCAGTTCCTGGTTCTGGTCAGCGTGATTTTCCTGATGCTTGGGGCAGCGTATTTTGCCTACGGGTGGATGATGCAGGTAGGAGTGGACCAGGGCTATGCGCCGATCCAGCCCATCCATTATTCCCATAAAATCCATGCGGGCGACAATAAGATCGACTGTAACTATTGCCACTCTTCTGCCCGGGTTTCCAAGCATTCCGGAATCCCTTCCCTGAACGTGTGCATGAACTGCCACAAATCCATTTACGAATACAAGGGGAACCCCGAAGGCCCGTCTGCGGAAGACCTGGCCATGGGCTATACCAACGAATTCTACACCAACGAGATCAAAAAGTTGTATAAAGCCGTCGGGTGGGATGAAGAAAACCAGCAGTATACCGGGGAAACCCAGCCTGTGGAATGGGTGCGGATCCACAACCTTCCCGATTTCGCCTACTTCAACCACGCCCAGCACGTAACGGTAGGCAAAATCGAATGCCAGACCTGCCACGGCCCGGTAGAGGAAATGGAGATTATGTACCAGTATTCCCCGCTGACCATGGGGTGGTGTATCAATTGCCACCGGGAGACCGAAGTACAGATGGAAGGCAATGAGTACTACGAAAAGATCCATGCCGAGCTTGCCAAGAAATACGGGGTGGAAAAAGTAACAGCTGCCCAGATGGGAGGCCTGGAATGCGGAAAGTGTCACTACTAACAACAAGGAGTTAATTACAACCAATCCTATGGCATCAAACAAAAAATACTGGAAGAGCGAGGCGGAACTATCCCCAAACGATTCCATTGTTGAGGCGCTGAAACAAAACGAATTCCCGGAAGAAATCCCGGTGGATGCGTTTCTGGGGGATAAGGAGCAGCTCGCTTCCGCCCAGACCAGCAGAAGGGATTTTCTCAAATATGTGGGCTTCAGTACGGCGGCCGCCTCCCTTGCGGCCTGTGAGGGCCCGGTACATAAGTCCATTCCTTACGTTTTCCAGCCCGAGCGGATCATCCCGGGGGTGGCCAACTACTACGCTACCACCATCGCTGACGGGTTCGATTTTGCCAGTATCCTGGTAAAAACCCGGGAATCGCGCCCGATAAAGATCGAGCGGAACAAAGAAGCACGGGTGATGGGCGGCACCAATGCCCGGATACAGGCTTCCGTGCTTTCCCTTTACGACAGCACCCGGATGCAGGGGCCCATGGCCCAGGGGGAACCCGTTGAATGGGAGGCCCTCGACGCCGGGGTTAAATCGAAGCTGACGGGCCTGAGGGGAACAGGCAGGCAAATCGCCCTGCTTACCCAGACGTACGCAAGCCCATCGGCAAAACGGCTGATCAGCAGGTTTGCAGAGGCGTATGAGAATGTTACCCATGTAGTTTACGATGCGGTTTCCGAGGAGGCTGCCCTAAACGCCTTCCAGGCCCGCTACGGCGAAAGGGCCCTGGCCGATTACGACCTCTCCAGGGCCGACCTGATCGTCTCTTTCGGGGCTGATTTCCTGGGGGACTGGCAGGGAGGCGGTTATGACAGCGGCTATAGCAAGGGGCGTGTACCCCAGCAGGGAAAAATGTCGCGCCACGTGCAATTTGAAGCCAACATGTCGCTTACCGGGGCCAATGCAGATCAACGGATCCCCCTGACCCCGGCCATGCAAAAAGTAGCCCTGGCCCAGCTTTACGCCCGCCTGAACGGCAGTTCGGCTGGGGGCGAATTGCCGGAAAAGGCCACCCGGGCCCTGGATGCCCTGGCAGGCCAGATCGCCAAGGCTCCATCAAGGGCAGTAGTCCTTTGCGGGCTCGACGACCCGGATGCACAGGCCGTCGTCCTCGCCCTGAATGAAATGCTGGGCAGCGAGGCCTTTGATGCCGCTGCTCCGCGTTATGTGCGCCAGGGTAACCTTGGGGCACTCAGCCAGCTGGTTGCGGATATGAAGGCAGGAAAAGTGGGCGCCCTGATCATGGATGGGGTGAACCCGGCCTACTCCCTCCCGAATGCGGGAGAATTTGTTGAAGCCCTTTCGCAGGTCGATATTTCGGTGGCATTTTCAACCAACCAGAATGAAACCACCCAGCACACCACCTTCGCTGCGGCAGCCAACCATTACCTGGAGTCCTGGGGCGACGCGGAGTTCAAGAAAGGACATTTCAGCCTGATGCAACCCGTGATCCGGGAACTTTTCGATACCCGGCAGTTCCAGCAATGCCTGCTGAACTGGATGGATACCGAAACCACCTACTACGATTTTATCCGGGAAACCTGGGGCGAAAGCATCCTGGGTGGCGCGGACTGGAGCCAGGCGCTCCACGACGGGGTGTATGTAAGCGCTTCCCCTGAAGCTGACCCGAATATGCCCGCAGGTCCTTCCGATAAGGAAGCCGGCGCGGTGGCCGATGCCCCTGGGCAGGTTTCCGTAGCCGCTGCGGTGCGGCGCCTTGCCGGGGCTGCAAGCGAGGGGATGAGCCTGGTGCTTTACCCGAAAGTGGGCATGGGTGATGGCCGCCAGGCCGCAAACCCCTGGCTGCAGGAGTTCCCCGACCCCATTACCCGGGTCTCCTGGGACAACTACCTGACCGTTTCCAAAAAGGATGCCAGTGCCCTCGGCCTGGTCAATACCCATGTGGCCAACGGGGGAATGGACGGCAGCTATGTGGACCTCGAGGTCAATGGGGTTACGGTGAGCAAAGTTCCGGTAATCATACAACCGGGGCAGGCAGAAGGGACCATGGGGCTTTCCTTCGGGTACGGCAGGGCCGCCGGATTGAAGAAGGAGATGCAGACCGGGGTAAATGCCTTCCCACTCTACCAGGGATTCAACGCCATCCAGACGGTAAGCCTGAAAAAGGCTGACGGCATGCACGAGTTCGCCTGTGTGCAGCTCCATAAAACCCTGATGGGTCGTGGCGACATCATCAAGGAAACCACCCTGGAGGATTATAATACCCTCGAGGCTGCCGAATGGAACCCGGTTCCCCAGGTATCCCTGGACCACCAGGAAGTCCCCGCCACAACCGTCGACCTCTGGGATAGTTTTGACCGCTCCATCGGGCACCATTTCAACATGTCCATCGACCTGAACGCCTGTACCGGTTGCGGGGCATGTGTCATCGCCTGTAGCGCCGAAAACAATGTTCCGGTGGTGGGGAAAGAGGAGATCCGCCGCTCCCGCGACATGCACTGGCTCCGGATAGACCGCTATTACTCGTCCGAGGAGACCTTTGAGGCTGATAACCTCAAGAAAGACGGGCTTTCAGGTGCCTTTGAGTCCAAGTCCGGTTTCGAGGAAATGGAAGACCCCGCTGCCAACCCGCAGGTGGCTTTCCAGCCGGTGATGTGCCAGCACTGCAACCATGCGCCCTGTGAAACGGTTTGTCCGGTGGCAGCCACGGTGCACAGCCGCCAGGGGCACAACCACATGGCCTACAACCGCTGCGTGGGTACCCGGTATTGTGCAAACAACTGCCCCTACAAGGTGCGCCGTTTCAACTGGTTCCTCTACAGCGACAACGACGAATTCGACTACCACATGAACAACGACCTCGGCAAGATGGTCCTGAACCCGGACGTAAATGTCCGTTCACGTGGGGTGATGGAAAAATGCTCCTGGTGTATCCAAATGACCCAGAAGGCCATCCTGGATGCCAAGCGCGAGGGCCGTGAGGTCAGGGATGAGGAATTCCAGACCGCCTGTTCCAATGCGTGCAGCAGCGGGGCTATCGTTTTCGGGGACGTGAACAACCCGGAGAGCGAGGTAGCCAGGCTTAAAGAAAGCGAAAGGATGTACCACCTCCTGGAGCATGTGGGGACCAAGCCCAATGTGTTCTATCACGTCAAGGTCCGAAACACAAACGAAGCATAACAACCTAAGAAACGAATACGAGATATGGCGTCGCATTACGAAGCACCAATACGCAAGCCCCTTGTGCTGGGTGATAAGGGCTACCACGAAGTATCGGTAGACATTGCAGCCCCGGTGGAGGGAAGGGCCAACAAGCACTGGTGGATAGTGTTTTCCATCGCGCTGGCCGCCTTTCTCTGGGGGGTCGGGTGTATCATCTATACCGTTTCCACCGGGATCGGTACCTGGGGACTCAACCGCACGGTGAACTGGGCCTGGGACATTACCAACTTCGTCTGGTGGGTGGGTATCGGCCACGCCGGGACCCTGATCTCAGCCGTATTGCTGCTGTTCCGCCAGAAGTGGAGAATGGCGATCAACCGTTCCGCCGAGGCGATGACCATCTTCTCGGTGATCCAGGCCGGGCTTTTCCCCATCATCCACATGGGACGGCCCTGGCTGGCCTACTGGGTGCTGCCCATCCCGAACCAGTTCGGCTCCCTTTGGGTGAACTTCAACTCCCCCCTGCTTTGGGACGTTTTTGCGATTTCCACCTACCTTTCCGTTTCCCTGGTATTCTGGTGGACCGGGCTGTTGCCCGACTTTGCCATGATCCGCGATCGCGCGGTGAAGCCCTTCCAGAAGAAAATCTACGGCCTGGTCAGCTTTGGCTGGACCGGGCGGGCCAAGGACTGGCAGCGTTTTGAGGAGGTTTCCCTGGTCCTCGCCGGTTTGGCCACCCCCCTGGTACTTTCGGTGCACACCATCGTATCCTTTGACTTCGCCACCTCGGTCATCCCGGGATGGCACACCACCATCTTTCCCCCGTACTTTGTGGCAGGGGCCATCTTCTCCGGGTTTGCCATGGTACAGACCCTGCTGATCATCATGCGTAAGGTCAGCAACCTGGAGGCCTACATCACCGTACAGCACATCGAGCTGATGAACATTGTGATCATGATTACCGGCTCCATTGTAGGGTGCGCGTACATCACCGAGCTGTTCATCGCCTGGTATTCCGGGGTGGAATACGAGCAATACGCCTTCCTGAACCGCGCCACCGGGCCTTACTGGTGGGCATATACCCTGATGATGACCTGTAACGTGGTCTCGCCCCAGGTAATGTGGTTCAAGAAGATCCGCACCAGCATTATGGTGTCTTTTATCATTTCGATCGTGGTAAACATCGGGATGTGGTTTGAACGCTTTGTGATTATTGTCACTTCGCTCCACCGCGATTACCTGCCGTCTTCCTGGACCATGTTTTCCCCGACCTTTGTCGATATCGGGATTTTTATCGGCACCATCGGCTTTTTCTTTGTGCTCTTCCTCCTCTATGCACGGACCTTCCCGGTCATCGCCCAGGCGGAAGTGAAGTCTATTCTGAAATCCTCCGGGGAGCGGTATAAAAAACTGCGTGATGCCGGAAAGCCCCTGTACCAGATGCCTGAAACCACTGCGGTAAAGGAGGCTGAGAAGCCTTCAGCCCCCGCCGCGGACGACCAGGAAAAAATCGGGGCCCTGCTGGGGACCCTGGGGGTATTCGATGCGGCAACGGAAACCCCGGACGACCTGAAAAGGATCAAAGGGGTGGGCCCGCAAATGGAACAAACCCTTAACCAGATCGGCATCTATACCTTCGGGCAGGTCAGCAGGATGACCGAAAGGGAATATGACCTGCTGGATTCCCTGACGGGGTCCTTCCCGGGCAGGGCGCAACGAGACGACTGGGCCGGACAGGCGAAACGCTTAAACGAAAAGAAATAGGTTATGGCATCTAAAGTGATTCACGCGTATTACAATGACGATGACGTGCTGATGCAGGCGGTTAAGAAAGTAAAGGCTGCCCGGCACCACATCGAAGAGGTGTACTGCCCGTTCCCGGTCCACGGACTGGACAAGGCCATGGGGCTGGCACCGACCCGGATCGCCATTACCTCCTTTATGTACGGCTGCCTCGGGCTCACCGTGGCCATCGTGATGATGAATTACATCATGATCCAGGACTGGCCGCAGGATATCGGGGGGAAACCCAGTTTCAGCTATATCGAAAACATGCCTGCCTTCGTGCCGGTAATGTTTGAGATGACGGTATTTTTTGCCGCCCACCTTATGGTGATCACCTTTTACCTGAGGAGCCGCCTGTGGCCCTTCAAAAAGGCTGAAAACCCGGATGTGAGGAGTACTGACGACCATTTTATTATGGAAGTGGAGGTACACGGCGATGAGGCGGGCCTGACGGCCCTGCTCAGGGAAACCGGAGCCGTAGAAATCAATAGTGTCGAAAAGTAATTCTGAACGATGAAGAACACGCTTATTTCAGCAGGGGTTTTTATACTGGTGCTGGTGCTGGCGTCCTGCCAGGACAATAACCAGCCGAATTACCAGTATATGCCCAATATGTATGAGTCCGTCGGCTATGAAACCTATGAACAGGTAGATTGGCTCCCGGAGGGTACCGAGGCCATGATCCCCGTGGAAAATACCATATCCAGGGGGCTGGTCCCCTATGCCTTTGAGAATACCCCCGAGGGCAAGGACGGTTCCCGCCTGGCGGAAAGCCCGCTCGATTCCCTGCAGCGGGAGGAGAACCTGGCAGTGGGAAAACAACTCTATGATATTTACTGTGCCATCTGCCACGGCGCCAAAGGCGACGGGAAGGGCACCCTGGTGCAACGGGAAAAGATCCTCGGGGTCCCTACCTATGCAGACGCCGCCAGGAACATCACGGTCGGGAGCACCTATCATGTAATTTACTACGGGCTCAACTCCATGGGGTCCTACGCGAACCAGTTGAACCACAAAGAGCGCTGGCAGGTTTCTGAATACGTGATGAAACTCAAGGAAGACTTAACAAAATAAAGCAGCATTGCAGATGTATACCTTCTCGAACAGACTTAAAATCGGATCCCTGGTGTTGATGGCCCTCGGGCTTTTGGGGATGGCCATTGGATTTGTATCTGCCCCTTCGACGGTAGAGGAAGCCAGGGCGATGGTCGCTTCCCACGGGGATGGCCACGGCGGGGACCATGCGGTTGCCCCTGGTGACGGAGCAGCAGCCCACGCCGACGGGGCACATGGGGAGGAAGCCCATGCCGCAGACCACGATGAGCACCTGTTGCACCAGTTGCAGAACCGCCCCTGGGCGGCCGTGTACGTCGCAATCTTCTTTTTCTTTATGATCTCCCTGGGGGTGCTTGCCTTCTATGCCATCCAGCGGGCTGCCCAGGCGGGGTGGTCGCCCCTGTTATTCCGCGTGATGGAGGGCATTACGGCCTGGTTGGTTCCCGGCGGGATTTTATTGTTTGTATTCCTCGTGTTGTCTGTGCTCCACATGAACCACATGTTTGTTTGGATGGACGCCGAAACGGTGGCCCACGACGAATTGCTCCAGGGCAAGGCGGGGTACCTGAACCCCACATTCTTCCTGGTCCGCGCGGCTATTTTCCTCGGGGGATGGATCGCTTACCGGGAGGTTTCCCGGAGGCTTTCCCTGGCCCAGGACGCGGCTGACGACAACAGCAATTTCAAAAAGAATTTCCGGTGGTCCGCAGGGTTCCTGGTTTTTTACCTGGTAACCGAATCCATGATGTCCTGGGACTGGATCATGAGCCTGGACCCCCACTGGTTCAGCACCCTCTTCGGATGGTATGTGTTCGCCAGCATGTTTGTTTCAGGGATAACCGTGATTGCCATGGTAACCATTTACCTGAAGTCAAAGGGGTACTTGCCCGATGTGAACAACAGCCACATCCACGACCTGGCCAAATTTATGTTCGGGATCAGCATTTTCTGGACCTACCTCTGGTTTTCACAGTTCATGCTCATCTGGTATGCCAATATCCCGGAAGAGGTTACCTACTTCGTTACCCGTATCGAACAGTACGGTCTCCCGTTCTGGGGCATGCTGGCCATGAACTTCATTTTCCCGCTGCTGGTGCTGATGAACAGCGATTACAAGCGGCTTAACTGGTTTGTGATCATGACGGGAATAGTTGTACTTTTAGGCCATTACCTGGATGTTTTCAACATGGTGATGCCGGCGACCGTCGGGGACCAGTGGTATATCGGCATCCCGGAAATCGGCGCCGTGCTCTTTTTTGCGGGGGCCTTTATTTTCTGGGTCTTCCGGGCGCTGACCAAGGCACCCCTTCAACCGACGCGTAACCCGTTTATTGAAGAAAGCCGCCAATTTCATTATTAAACGAATCCATAGCGAATCATATCCGTTCATACAATGACAGCATTTTTGACGATCACGGTTTTAGTTTTGGTGGCCATTGCCATCTGGCAAATGACCAAAATCTTTGAATTATCACAGGCTAAAGCTAAAGCGGGGAATTCGGAAGTAGCCACTGAGGAAGACAACAAGTACAACGGGTACCTGATGTTCGCTTTCCTCGTATTTATCTACGGCATCACCATTTTCAGCTTTTGGAAGTATGGCAAATACCTGCTTCCTGAAGCCGCAAGCGAACATGGGGGGGAATACGATTCCCTGATGTTGTGGACATTTGTTATTATCTTTATTGTGCAGATCATCACCCAGGCCCTGCTTCATTATTTTGCCTTTAAGTACCGGGGTGAAGAGGGGAAGAAAGCGATGTTTTTCGCGGACAACGACCGCCTGGAATTTATATGGACCATTATCCCGGTAATTGTTCTCGCCGGGCTCATCCTCTGGGGGCTGTACACCTGGACGAGCATTATGGACATCAATGAAGAAGACGACCCGCTGATTGTGGAACTGTATGCCCAGCAATTCAACTGGACGGCCCGCTACGGCGGTGCCGACAATGTGCTGGGGGACGCGAATGTCCGCCTGATCGATATCGACCGGGCGAATGTTCTTGGCCTCGATGAGTCGGATCCCAACGGGGTTGATGACATCCTTGTAAAGGAGCTCCACCTGCCCGTCGGGCGGAAGGTGAATTTTAAATTCCGCTCCCAGGATGTCCTTCATTCGGCCTATATGCCCCATTTCAGGGCCCAGATGAACTGCGTCCCGGGGATGATCACCGAATTCTCCTTTACCCCAACCGTGACCACGGCAGAGATGCGGCAGCGGCCGGAGATCATCGAGAAAGTGCAGCGCACCAATGCCCTGCGGGCAGAAAAGGCTGCAGCCGGGGAACCCAATTCGGATCCCTGGGAATTTGATTACGTGCTGTTGTGCAACAAGATCTGTGGGAAGTCGCACTACAACATGCAGTTGAAAATTATTGTGGAGACCGAGGAAGAGTACCAGGCCTGGATTGAAAGCCAGCAGACCTTCGGGCAGACCATGGCCTCCATGAAACCGTAAAAAAAAATTAGCTAGAAAAAGGAATAAAACCAAAGGATTATGTCAGTACAAGCACACGCAGTGGCAGATGATCACGCCCATGACCACGGGCACCACCACAAAGAGACGTTTGTAACCAAATACATCTTCAGCCAGGATCACAAAATGATCTCCAAGCAGTACCTCATCACGGGGTTGATTATGGGGATCATCGGTATTGCCATGTCGCTCCTGTTCCGGATGCAGTTGGCATGGCCGGGGGAATCTTTTCCGATTTTTGAAGCCCTGCTCGGCAAATGGGCGCCCGGAGGCGTGATGGATGCGGATATTTACCTTGCACTGGTGACGATACACGGCACCATCATGGTGTTTTTCGTCCTTACCGCCGGGTTGAGCGGAACCTTTAGTAACCTGCTGATCCCCTTGCAAATCGGGGCACGGGATATGGCGTCGGGCTTCCTGAACATGTTGTCGTACTGGATGTTCTTCACCTCCAGCGTCATCATGGTGATTTCCCTTTTTGTGGAAGCCGGTCCCGCCGCTGCGGGGTGGACCATTTACCCTCCCCTGAGCGCCCTCCCCATGGCACAACCGGGATCGGGGATGGGGATGACCCTGTGGCTGGTGTCCATGGCTATCTTCATCGCCTCCTCCCTCCTCGGGTCGCTCAACTATATTGTAACCGTCCTCAACCTGAGGACCAAGGGCATGTCGATGACCCGGCTTCCCCTGACGATCTGGGCGTTTTTTGTGACGGCGATCATTGGGGTGATTTCCTTTCCCGTCCTGTTGTCAGCGGCCTTGTTGTTGCTGATGGACCGCAGCTTCGGGACCTCCTTCTTCCTTTCTGATATTTTTATCCAGGGTGAGGTCCTGCACTACCAGGGGGGCTCCCCGGTGCTGTATGAGCATTTGTTCTGGTTCCTGGGCCACCCGGAGGTATACATCGTGATCCTGCCGGCCATGGGGATTGTATCAGAAGTAATGTCCGTAAATGCGCGTAAGCCCATCTTCGGATACCGGGCGATGATCGCTTCCATCCTGGCCATCGCCTTCCTTTCCACCATTGTATGGGGTCACCACATGTTTGTTTCAGGGATGAACCCGTTCCTGGGGTCGGTGTTTACCTTTACCACCCTGTTGATCGCAATCCCATCTGCGGTAAAGGCCTTTAACTGGATTACCACCCTCTGGAAAGGGAACCTGCAGCTCAACCCGGGCATGCTGTTTTCCATCGGGATGGTGTCGACCTTCATCACCGGCGGACTTACCGGGATCGTCCTGGGCGACAGTACCCTCGATATCAACGTACACGACACCTATTTCGTAGTGGCCCACTTCCACCTGGTGATGGGAATCTCCGCGTTGTATGGCCTCTTTGCCGGGGTATACCACTGGTTCCCCAAAATGTTCCAGGGCCGGATGATGAGCAAAAACCTGGGATATATCCATTTCTGGATCACAGCGGTGGGGTCCTATGGCGTTTTCTTCCCCATGCACTTCGTGGGGATGGCCGGAGTCCCAAGGCGGTACTATGAGAATACCGCTTTCCCCATGTTCGACGAACTGGTGGACGTACAGGTGCTGATGACCGTCTTTGCGATAATTACGGCCGGGGCCCAGCTGATCTTCCTTTACAATTTTATCCGCAGCATATTCTACGGCGAGCGGGGCCCTCAAAACCCCTGGAATGCAACCACCCTGGAATGGACAACCCCCCAGGAACATATCCACGGGAACTGGCCCGGGGCAATTCCGGAGGTACACCGTTGGTCGTATGACTATAGCAAGACGTATGACAATGGGGAGTATATCCTGAAGGGGCAGGACTTTGTGCCCCAACACATCCCCTTGCAGGAAGGGGAAGAGGAGTTACAGCATTAACCCCTTTGCCGGAAATCAATGAAAAGCCCACCCTGTGGGCTTTTCCTGTTTTTGGGGAAAACGCCTCCGTTTGGCCGAATTGTGATATCTTTAATGAAAAGAAGGCTCAATACCATGAAAAACCTGATGTCTTTTGCGGTTGTCCTTTGCGCGCTATTGCTGGCCACCCCTGCGCTGGGGCAGCGAAAACCGCGAATCCGGGGAAACCGGGTAGTGGTTTCCATCGACAGGGAACTCCCGCCTTTTTCCCATTTGGTGTTGGAAGATGACCTCGAGGTGCAACTCAGGCCCGGGGCTTCCGAGTCGGTTCGCATTGAAGCCGACGACAACCTGGTCGATATCCTGAGGTTCGACCTCGACGGTGATACCCTCCGGATCGCCTCATTTTACAACATCACCGCAAAGAAGCAGCTCGACCTGACCCTGAGTTACACCCGCCTGGAATCGATACAGGTAACTGCGGGGAACCTCACAGGGGCAGATCCGGTGAAAGCGGATCAGATGAATGTGAGGGTAGGCGAAGGGGGCCGGGCCCGGCTCGAAATCCTCGGGACCCTGGTGTCGGTAGACCTGGAAGAAAATGCCTCCGCTGACTTGCGCCTGAGGGCCGACTCAGTAGCCCTTCGGGCAACCGGCCGGGCAGACGCCCACCTGTATTCCCAAGGCGGGGGCCTGATGCTGGAACTTACCGGCAGCGCCTCCCTTGTCGTGGATGGGGATAGCCCCGGCCTTCAGGCCGTGCTTTCCGGGAATACCCGCCTCGAAGCCCAGGGCCTCGAAGCCCTGGAGGCATCGGTCACCCTTGGGGAATCGTCCCATGGTCGGATCCGGGCTGCGGACCACCTCAGTTATGAAGGCAGCGGCGATTCCCGCCTGTTTGTATACGGCCTGCCCCGGGTTACCGTTCGCGGGTTCCGGGACCGGGCGGAACTTCGTAAGGCCCCCGAATAGGGGCCTTTTAACGTAAAAACCCCGGGAGGAAACCTCCCCCGGGGCTCTATACTGCTTGGGCTATCAGGCCACCGGGCCTGCTGCAATGATTTCCGCATTCACCCCGGCCTCGTATTTTTGAAAGTTTTTCCGGAATAACGCCACCAACTTGGATTTTGTGGCGTCAAAGGCCTTTTGGTCCTCCCAGGTATTCCTGGGGTTCATCAGGGCCTCCGGCACGCCCGGGCACGCCTGTGGGACCATAAAACCGAATTCCTCATCTTTTGCGAACGATACCGCCTGAAAATCCCCCTGGTGGATGGCATCGATCATGGCCCGGGTGTACTTGAGCTTGATTCGGGAGCCCACCCCGTGGCCGCCCCCCGTCCATCCGGTATTCACAAGCCAGGCAGTCACCTGGTGCTCCTTCATTTTCCGGGCCAGCAATTCAGCATACTTGTTGGGATGCCACATCATGAAGGCGGCCCCGAAACAGGCGCTGAACGTGGCCTGGGGCTCGGTGACCCCCATTTCCGTCCCGGCCACCTTGGCCGTATACCCAGAAATAAAATGGTAGCTGGCCTGTTCAGGGGTAAGTTTGCTTACCGGTGGCAGCACGCCGAAGGCATCGCAGGTCAGGAAAATAATGTTTTTGGGGTGTCCTGCCACGCAGGGGATCTGTACATTCTCGATAAACCGGATCGGGTAGGACGCCCGGGTGTTTTCGGTAATGGAGGTGTCTGTATAGTCGACCTCCCGGGTTTCTTTGTCATAAACAAGGTTCTCCAAAACTGTTCCGAAGCGGATGGCATTGAAGATGTCGGGTTCATTTTCAGCCGAAAGGTTGATGGCCTTGGCGTAGCAGCCCCCTTCGATATTAAAGGTCCCGTCATCGGTCCAGCAGTGTTCGTCATCCCCGATCAGTTTTCGCTTGGGGTCCGCACTCAGGGTGGTTTTTCCGGTTCCGGACAAACCAAAGAGGTAGGTAACGTCGCCCTCATTCCCCACATTGGCCGAACAGTGCATGGGGAGGACATCCTGCAGCGGCATCAGGTAGTTCATCACCGAGAAGATACCCTTTTTCATTTCACCGGCATACTGGGTCCCCAGGATCACGATTTCCTGCCGCTCCAGGTGTACATCCACGGAGGTCTTGGAAGTCATGTGGGAGGTGTGGGAGTTCGCAGGGAACCCCCCGGCATTCAGGATTACATAGTCCGGCGTCCCGAAGGCTTTCAGCTCTTCCGCGGTGGGCATGATCAGCATGTTTTGCATGAACAGGGCGTGGTAGGCCCGGGTACAAATGATGCGCACTTTAATGCGGTATTTCGGGTCCCATCCGGCAAAGGCATCTACCACAAAAAGGCGTTCACAGATATTCAGGTAGTCGATGGCCCGCTCCCGGTTTACGAAAAAGGTATTTTCATCCAGGCCGATGTTGACATCGCCCCAGTCGATGTTGTTTTCAGAATCGGGATGCCTGACGATCCGCTTGTCTTTGGGGCTCCGACCTGTTTTTTCCCCCGAATAGACCAATAAGGCCCCCACATCTGAGATGGCCGTGCCGGCTTCGCTGCGCAGGCCGATTTCGTATAACATGGGGATGCTGCTGTTTCTGTGGATTTCCCCAACGGAAATCCCGTACTTGCTTAGGTTGAAAGTTGCCATAGATTCCTGATTTGGCGATTAGTAATTTTCCCGGGACGCCCCGGCCAGCGGGCAGGCCGTAACCGTTTATAAAGGAGCGAAAAAAATGTCCTGAAAAGTATGATAAATATCAACGCTATTCAAGGAAATAGGCCCAAAAGGTTCACGCGAGTGCGGAGGGGTTTTCCTATCTTTGTTTGGAAATGAATGAGCATCTTGACCCCACCGCAGAACATTTTTCCCAGGAGGAACTCGATATAGAGCGGGCCCTCCGCCCCCTGTCATTTGATGACTTTGCGGGGCAGGAAAAGGTCCTTGACAACCTCAAGGTATTCGTGCAGGCGGCCAACCTCAGGAAGGAAGCGCTTGACCACACCCTGTTGCACGGCCCCCCGGGCCTGGGAAAGACCACCCTCGCCCATATTTTGGCCAACGAGTTGGGGGTGGGCCTGAAAGTGACCTCCGGGCCGGTCCTCGACAAGCCGGGCGACCTGGCCGGGCTGCTCACCAACCTGGAAACCAGGGATGTACTGTTCATCGACGAAATCCACCGGCTTAGCCCGGTAGTGGAGGAATACCTCTACTCAGCCATGGAGGATTTCAAGATCGATATCATGATCGAAACCGGGCCCAATGCCCGTTCGGTCCAAATTCACCTGAACCCCTTTACCCTGGTGGGGGCGACCACCCGGTCAGGACTGTTGACCGCCCCCATGCGGGCACGCTTCGGCATCGCCAGTCGCCTGGAGTACTATAATACCGAGTTACTCGCTGCTATTGTGGAGCGTTCTGCGGACATCCTGAAAGTCCCCATCTCCCACGAAGCCGCCATAGAGATCGCCGGTCGCAGCCGGGGGACGCCCCGGATCTGCAATGCCCTGCTGCGGCGTATCCGCGATTTTGCACAGATCAAGGGCAACGGGCAGATCGACCTGGAAATTTCCCGGTATGGCCTGAAGGCCCTCAATGTGGATGCCTACGGGCTGGATGAAATGGACAACAAGATCCTGGCCACCATCATCGACAAATTCAAGGGCGGCCCGGTTGGGATCAGTACCCTGGCTACGGCCGTCTCTGAAAATGCCGAAACCATCGAAGAGGTATACGAACCCTTCCTGATCCAGCAGGGCTTTATCCAGCGGACCCCCCGGGGAAGGGAAGTAACGGAACTCGCCTACCGCCACCTCGGCCGGATCCGGGGCGGGGTACAACCCGGACTGTTCCCCGAGCAGGGATAAGGATGTCAGAAAACCAGGCCCCACAAAAAGAAACTCCAAAAACACCCCCTTCCGGGAGAGAAAACCTGCCCGTGCATGAAGTTTCCCTGTGGACGGTAATCAAAAACCGCAAGCGGATCCTCAAAAACCCCCTGCCTTTCCACCATGAGAATTTTGAAGCCCATGGCGATACGTTCGGGGTCAGGATTGGGCCGGATGCCCGGGTCGTGTTTACGCGCGACCCCCTGATTACCCGCAACATCCTCCAAAAGAACCACCGGAATTACCACAAGTCGCCCTTGCAGACGCGGGACCTGGCCAAATATATCGGGCACGGCATCCTGACCAGTGAGGGGGAGTACTGGCGCAGGCACCGGAAGATGATCCAACCGGCCTTCCACAAAGATTCCCTCAGGGGCTTGCTGGGGATCATGTTCGGGGCGGTCCGAAGCGAATTGTCGGGCTTGCCCATGGGCAGCCCCCTGGATATCTTCCCGAAGATGAGCGACCTGGCTTTCCAGGTGGTGGCCCGGTCCCTTTTCAGTGCGGGCAACCTCCGGGACGACATGAAACGCCTGCAGGAAATCACTGAAACGAACCAGCGCATGCTGATCCGTGAAATGCGGCAGCCCTATTTGAAGTGGTGGTTCCGCATGTCGGGGCAGATCCGGCGCCACCTGGGTTACGCAGAAGCGGCACGGGGGTTGCTCGACCGGTTGATTGAGCAGCGGGTACAAAGCGGGGTACCCCAGGGCGATTTGCTCGACATGCTGCTGGAAGCCCGGTACGAGGATGGCTCCCCCATGCCCAGGAAACAACTGATCGACGAGGTCCTGATCCTTTTTACGGCCGGGCACGAAACCACGGCCAATGCCCTGAGTTTTACCCTGTACCTGCTTGCCCGGCACCCGGAGGTCCAGGAAAGGTTGTACCAAAGCGTGGAACCCCTGGATTTTGACCCCGGCAATATCGAACAATGGATACGGGGCCTGGGGTTTGCCCAGCAATGCGTTGAGGAAGCCATGCGCCTTTATCCTCCGGTTTATGTGATCGACCGGGTTTCCCTGGAGCCGGAAGAATTGCAGGGGCACACCTACCCGGCCGGAACCACCTGGCTGGTGAGCCTGTATGAGCTCCACCGCAACCCGCGCCTTTGGGAGGACCCCCTGGCCTTCCGCCCCGACCGGTTCGACCCGGAAAGGAAAAAAGAGTCCTCCGCCTACTATTTCCCCTTTGGCGCCGGCCCCCGGATGTGTATCGGGAATAATTTTGCCCTTTACGAAATGGTGATGGCCATTGGGTGGATGGTAAAGCAATACCAGATCACCACACCGCTCCCGTCCCTGGAGGTCGTGCCCCTGATCTCCCTGAAGCCGGGCGAGGTGGTGTTGGAATTACACCCCAGGGATTAACCGGCCGTTCCTGTTTCCTGCTTTCTTTTTTTAAAGGGGAGGGGACTACCCTGGCATTTTTGGTATCTTCGGATCAAAGCAATCCGGGAATGTCCAGGGAAAAGAACACCGTTGCCATAAAAGCCGAGGCCCAACGCCTCGGGTTTTTGGCCTGTGGGATCTCCGAAGCGGCTTTCCTCGAAGAGGAGGCCCCCCGGCTGGAGGCCTGGCTGAAAAAAGGCATGCATGGGGAAATGGCCTATATGGAAAACCATTTCGACAAGCGCCTGGACCCCCGCAAGCTGGTGCCCGGGGCGCGCACGGTCATTTCCCTGCTGTATAATTATTTTCCCCGTGAGCAGCAAAGGGAGGACACGTACAAACTCTCCAAATATGCCTACGGGGAAGATTACCACCGGGTGGTCAAAGACAAGCTCCGCGCATTGCTCGAATTCATCCGTGAGGAAATCGGGGCAGTGGACGGCAGGGCTTTTGTGGATTCCGCCCCGGTCCTCGACAGGGCCTGGGCTGCGCGCAGCGGCCTTGGCTGGGTCGGGAAAAACGCCAACCTGCTCACCCGCCAGGTGGGCTCCTTCTATTTCATTGCCGAATTGATCGTGGACCTGGAACTCGCCCCCGATGCCCCGGTGACAGACCACTGCGGCTCTTGCACGGCCTGCCTGGAGGCCTGCCCGACCGGGGCCATTGTGAAGCCCTACGTGGTTGACGGCAGCAAGTGCATTTCCTATTTTACCATCGAACTGAAAAACGAAATCCCCGGTTCTGTAAGCGGATCCTTCGACGACTGGGTGTTCGGGTGCGATATTTGCCAGGATGTCTGCCCCTGGAACCGGTTTTCCAGGCCCCACAACGAACCCCGGTTCAACCCCGGCCCCGGCCTGCTCGACATGGACCGGAGGGAATGGGAGGAACTCACGGAGGAGGTATTCCAAAAGGTGTTTTCAAAATCGGCGGTCAAACGGGCGAAATTTGCGGGCCTGAAACGAAATATTGATTTCGTGAAGGGGCAGGGGGAGTGATGGGGGTAGCCTCCGGCCCTGGCAGGGCTGCATTTCCGCTAAGATTTCACAGAGCGGAATAAAGTTTTTATATTGAGGGCGAAACGCGATCCCCCGGAGCGGGGGATGTTCGCGTTTTTTCTCGAAACGCAACCAACTAAATCAACAATTCATGGGCGGATTAGGTACTCTGGACCTGGTAGTGATCGTGGTCTATCTGGTAGGGATCATTATTTACGGGATTTCGAAATCGAAACGGAGCAGTTCTGAAGATTATTTCCTGGGCGGCCGCACCATGACCTGGCCCATTGTGGGGATTGCCCTTTTTTCTGCCAACATTTCCAGCTCCACCCTGGTCGGGCTGGCCTCCGACGGCTTCCAGACCAACGTACACGTCTACAACTACGAGTGGTATGCGGTGGTCATCCTGATCTTTTTTTCCATCTTTTTCCTCCCGTTCTACCTGAAGTCAGGGGTGTATACCATGCCGGAATTCCTCCAGAAACGCTATGATAAGCGTTCCCGGTATTATTTCTCCCTTATTACCATCATCGGGAACGTACTGGTAGACACTGCTGCCGGGCTCTATGTGGGCAGTATCGTCCTCAAGTTGCTTTTTCCGGAGATCAGTTCCACCCTCATTATCATCATCCTCGCCCTTGCCGCCGCCGCCTATACCATTCCTGGGGGGCTTAACTCGGTGATCCAAACCGAGGTCATCCAGGCGGTACTGCTCATTATCGGCTCGTGCCTGCTGACCTATTTTGCCTTTGACCGGCTCGGGGGGGGATGGGAGTTGATGATGGATAAACTCGATGGCATGCTCGCTGCCGGGGAAGTGGAATTCAGGGACCGGGCGGCGGAAGGGAAATACATCCCATCCAATGCGAAAGAGGCCTTTAGCCTGGTACGCCCGGGCAACGATGAATTTATGCCCTGGTGGGGGCTGGTTTCCGGGGTAGCCCTGCTTGGATTCTACTTCTGGGCCAACAACCAGTTTATGGTACAGCGCGTGCTGGGGGCCAAAAACCTGAACCACGGTCGGTGGGGAGCCCTCTTTGCCGGATTGCTCAAGCTCCCTGTGATTTTCATCATGGTGGTGCCCGGGGTCCTGGCCCTCCTGTTGTTCAATACCCTCGATATTTCAGGCTTGAATTATCCCCTGGCTTCGGGGGGGATGTGCGAAAACCTGGCGGATTGCCCCAACCTGACCTATCCGGTGTTGCTCTTTCAATTGCTGCCCGCGGGGATCCTGGGGCTTGTGGTGGCCGGGTTGCTCGCCGCCATGATGTCGTCGGTATCGGCGACCTTCAACTCGGCCTCCACCCTGATCACCATGGATTTTGTGCGCGAGCTGAAGCCCGAACTGACCAGCAAGCAGCTGGTTCGCGCCGGACAGATTGCCACCCTGGTCCTGGTGGTGCTGGCCTCTGCCTGGGTGCCCTTTATCGAAAGGGTAAGCGATTCCCTCTGGGCGTACCTGCAGTTGGTGATTGCCTTTACCAGCCCTCCCGTGGTGTCGGCATTCGTACTGGGCCTGTTCTGGAAGCGCGCCAATGCCCAGGGCGCCTTTGTCAGCCTGATTTTTGGGGGGATATTCGCCCTCTTTATGATCCTGTCGGCTTCCCTGGACCTGTGGCCCTACCTGAACGACTTCCATTTTCTGGCCAAGGCCAACCTGTTGTTTGTAGTCAGTGCCCTTATCCACATCGGGGTGAGCCTGGCTACCGGACGACCCGACCCGCAACAGATAGCCGAGTATACCTATAAAAAGGAATTGTTCACCTCTGAAACGGAAGAACTGAAGGCCCTGCCCTGGTATCAGAATTACCGGTACCTGGCGGTTATTCTGCTGGTGATGACCGCAGTCATCGTAATCTGGTTCTGGTAGGCTCCCGGGCGATTGGGGGAAATTGCCCCACTTTTGCAAATCCCCCGCACAGAAAAGGCCCAAACCCCTTACTTTTGTAGTTCTAACCTGAACCGATGAGCAACTACAAGAGACGCCGGGAAGCCCTGGTGTATCATGCCAAACCCCAGCCTGGAAAGATTAAGGTAGTCCCCACCAAGCCCTACTCCACCCAAAGGGACCTGGCCCTGGCGTATTCACCCGGGGTCGCGGAGCCCTGCATGGAGATCTTCAGAAACCCGGACCACGTGTACAAGTACACGGCCAAAGGCAATATGGTCGCCGTGATTTCAAACGGAACGGCTGTATTGGGCCTTGGCGATATCGGGCCTGCCGCCTCAAAACCGGTCATGGAGGGGAAATGCCTGCTGTTCAAAATTTTTGCCGACATCGACAGCATCGACATTGAGTTGGATACCCACGATGTGGATAAGTTTGTGGAAACCGTCAAGATCATGGCCCCCACCTTCGGGGGGATCAACCTGGAAGATATCAAGGCGCCGGAAGCTTTCGAGATCGAGCGCAGGCTCAAGGAAGAACTCGACATCCCGGTCATGCACGATGACCAGCACGGTACCGCCATCATCTCCGCTGCGGCCCTGCTGAATGCCCTGGAACTGGCCGGGAAGAAAATGGAATCGGTAACCCTGGTCATCAGCGGGGCAGGGGCGGCGGCTGTTTCCTGCACCCGCCTGTACAAGGCTTTTGGTGCCAGGGACGAAAATATCGTGATGGTCGACAGCAAGGGGGTGATCCGGGCAGACCGGGAGGGCCTGAGCCCCGAAAAACGGGAATTCGCGACCCACCGGAAGATTGATACCCTGGAGGAAGCCCTGGCAGGGGCCGACGTCTTTATCGGCCTGTCGATCGCCGATATCATGACCCCCGAGATGCTCAGGAGCATGGCGAAAAACCCTATCGTTTTCGCCATGGCCAACCCGGACCCTGAGATCCGCTACGACCTGGCGGTTGGGGCGCGGAAAGACGTGATCATGGCAACCGGCCGTTCCGACCACCCCAACCAGGTGAACAATGTGCTGGGGTTTCCCTATATTTTCAGGGGGGCGCTGGACGTGAGGGCCACCAAGATCAATGAAGCCATGAAGATGGCCGCCGTGAAGGCCCTGGCCGACCTGGCCAAGGAACCTGTACCCGAGCAGGTCAACATCGCCTATGGGGAGACCCGCCTGACCTTCGGGCGCGAGTACATCATCCCCAAGCCCTTCGACCCCCGCCTGATCACGGTGGTGCCCCCGGCCGTCGCCCGGGCGGCGATGGAGAGCGGGGTGGCCCGGGTGCCGATCACCGATTGGCACCGCTATGAATCGGAGCTGTTGCAGCGTTCCGGCGACGACAAGAAAGTGGTCCGCATGCTGATGAGCCGGGCGAAGGCGAACCCGAAACGCATCGTCTTTGCCGAGGCCGACCAGCTCGACGTGCTCAAGGCGGCCCAGATCGCCTATGAGGAGGGGATCGCCCACCCGGTGCTCCTGGGGAACCGCACCATTATTGAAGGGTTGATGGAGGAACTGGAATTCGATGCTGACATCCCCATCATCGACCAGTACGGGGAGGAGTCACAGGAAAAAAGGGACTTCTACGCCAAATGCTACTGGGAAAGAAGGCAGCGTAAGGGTTGCACCCTTTACGGGGCCCGCCTGAAGATGCGGGAACGGAATTATTTCGGGGCCATGATGGTCATGGCCGGGGAAGCCGACGGGATGATATCGGGTTATTCCAGGGCCTACTCCACCGTGGTGAAACCCATCTTTGAAGTGGTGGGGAGGTCTTCGGGGGTAAGCCGCGCAGCCACCGTACATATCATGATCACTTCCAGGGGGCCCTTATTTCTGGCCGACACCTCTATCATCATCGACCCAACTGCGCGGGAACTCGCAGCCATTGCGCAAATGACCGCCAACCTGGCCAAGGCCTTTGGGTTTGAACCGGTAATGGCCCTGTTGTCGTATACCAATTTCGGGTCTTCAGACCACCCCAATGCCCGCAAGGTGCGGGAAGCCATCCGCATCCTGCATGAGGAAAGCCCGGAATTGGTCGTGGACGGGGAAATCCAGGCCGATTTTGCCCTGAACCGCAAGCTGAATGAATCGAAGTTCCCCTTTTCCAAGCTGGCCGGCAATAAGGTGAACACCCTTATTTTTCCAAACCTGGAATCGGCGAACATTACCTATAAACTCCTGAAAGAGCTTCAGGGGGCTGATACCATCGGCCCCATTATGCTGGGGCTCCGCAGGGCGGTGCACGTGCTCCCGATGGGCACTTCCGTGGAGGAAATCGTGAATATGACCGCCGTGGCGGTCATCGATGCCCAGGAGCGGGAAAAGCGCAAAAAAGCAAAATTGACCCAGGCCTGAGCGGCCATCTCTTAAGGAGAAGCAAAGCCAAAAAACCCGAGCCATTATGATCAACCACCTGAGCGGAAGACTGGTAGAAAAATACCCGACCCATGTGGTCATCGAATGCGGGGGCGTTGGATACCAGGTCCATATTTCCCTGAACACCTACTCCTCCCTCCCCCAGGGGGAACAGGTGCGGCTGTTCACCCACCTGCAGATCAGGGAAGACGCCCATACGCTTTACGGGTTTTCCACCCCGGCAGAGCGGGAAATCTTCCGCCTGCTGCTCTCCGTGTCGGGTGTGGGGGCCAGCACGGCGCGGACCATGCTTTCCTCCATGGCGCCGGCCGAGGTTCGGGATGCCATCGCCACAGCCGATGTAAGGGCCATCCAGGCCGTCAAGGGCATCGGCGCCAAAACGGCCCAGCGGGTGATTCTCGACCTGAAGGACAAGATTTTGAAAATTTACGACCTGGATGAACTTTCCCCAAAAACGGACAATACAAAAAGGGAAGAAGCGTTATCTGCATTAGAGGTTCTTGGTTTTGCCAGAAAGCCCGCCGAAAAGGCCGTGGACGAGGTATTGCGCCAGGATCCCTCCACAAGCGTAGAGGGTATTATAAAGAGTGCGCTTCAAAATTTGTAAAACGTTTGAAAACAGGGGCATCTAAAAGTTCAAGATCCTTTTGCAAACCGTTTTTCTTCCTGACCTTCCTGCTCCTGGGGACCCTATGGGTCGCAAGGGCACAGGAACCAGCTACTGCCGGGGCCGATTCCGTAAAAACCGGGATTTCCCTGGGAAGGCTGCGTATGGAGAATCCGGAAAGCATTGTTTCCAAGTATACCTATGATCCAAAACTGGACCGGTATATCTACACGGAAACCGTAGGGGATTACGATATTTCCTATCCGGTCATCCTGACCCCTGAGCAGTACCTCGAACTCATCCGCAAGACGGAAATCAAATCGTACTTTAAGGATAAAATAGACGCTTTTTCCGGCAAGAAGGAAGGAAGCGAAGAAGCCCGGAAGAACCTGCTGCCCAACTTCTACGTAAACAGCGGCTTTTTTGAGACCATCTTCGGGGGCAATACCATTGAAGTGATCCCCCAGGGCTCCGTGGCCATGGACCTCGGGGTGATCTGGCAAAAAAACGACAACCCGGCCCTTTCGCCCCGGAACCGCACCAACCTCGCCTTTGATTTCGACCAACGCATTAGCCTGAGCATGCTCGGAAAGATCGGGGAACGCCTGCAGGTTACGGCCCAGTACGACACGGAGGCGACTTTCGATTTCCAGAACCTCATCAAGCTCGATTATACCCCCACGGAAGACGACATCATCCGCAAGATCGAAGTGGGAAACGTGAACATGCCCCTGAACAGTTCCCTGATCACCGGGGCCCAAAGCCTGTTTGGGGTGAAGACCCAGCTGCAATTCGGGAAGACCACCGTTACGGCAGTGTTCTCAGAGCAACGCTCCCAGAACAATACCGTGGTGGCCCAGGGCGGGGGTACCCTGAATGAGTTTGAGCTTACTGCCCTGGATTACGACGAAGACCGCCACTTCTTCCTCGCCCAGTACTTTCGCGACCGTTATGACCAGGCCCTGGAGGATTACCCGTTCATCCGGAGCCAGGTTCAGGTCACCCGCCTGGAGGTATGGGTTACCAACCGCAGCCAGCAAACCCTGAACGTCAGGAACCTTGTAGCCATCCAGGATTTGGGGGAGACCACCCCCGACCTTACCCGGATCGGAAGGGCCGGCGGGGCGCCCGGGGGCTTTTTCAACCCTGCCGGCCCGAACCCGGAACTCCCCCGCAACGGGGCCAACGATTACGACCCTGCCCTGATCGGCGGTGGCGGGGTGCTTACCCCGGCCATCAGGGACATCGCCACGGTGGCTTCAGGGTTCCAGATCCCGGGGGGGTATGTGGCCAACGAAGGGTTTGACTATGCCATCCTCGAAAATGCCCGCAAGCTGGAAATCGGCAGGGATTATTCCTTCGATTCCCAGCTCGGGTATATTTCCCTCAACCAACGGCTCAGCAATGACGAGGTTTTGGCCGTGGCCTTCCAGTATACCTTCAACGGGGAAGTATTCCAGGTTGGGGAGTTTGCCAACGGAGGGGTGGATGCCACCACCGTGGCGCCCGGGGTGCAGCCCCAGGTCAGCAACAACACCCTGGTGCTGAAACTCCTGAAAAGCAACATCACCAACGTGCAGGACCCCATCTGGGACCTGATGATGAAAAACATTTACGCCACGGGGGCCTTCCAGCTGAGCCAGGAAGATTTCAGGATGAACATCCTCTACAACGACCCGACCCCCAGGAACTATATCACCCCGGTAGACCCCAACCAGGGATGGCCCAGTACGCCAAGGCCCTTACAGGAGCGCATCCTCCTCGATGCCTTCAACTTCGACCGGCTGAATATCTACAACGACGTGCAACCCGGGGGGGACGGGTTTTTCGATTACGTCCCGGGCATCACGGTAAACCCCCAGAACGGCCTGATCATCTTTACCAAGGTGGAGCCATTCGGGGAATTCCTCTTCGACCTTCTCGGGGGGGGTACTTATGACGTGCCGGGCGACCAGGGGTACAACCCCAACCAGCAGAAGTACGTGTTCCGCAACATGTATGTGCAGACCAAGGCAGCCTCCCTCCAGGACGCCGAAAAGAACCGCTTTCGGATCAAGGGACAGTACAAATCGCAAAGTGGCGGGGGCATCCCCATCGGGGCCTTCAACGTGCCCCAGGGTTCGGTAAGGGTCACGGCCGGGGGCCGGCAGTTGCAGGAGGGCATCGACTACACGGTCAACTACCAGGCAGGTACGGTGCAGATCCTGGATCCCAGCCTGCAGGCCTCCAATGTCCCCATCAATATTTCGGTGGAAAACAACGCGGTCTTCGGGCAGCAGACCCGGAGGTTTACCGGGGTGAACGTGGAACACCAGGTGAACGAGAAATTCGTCCTGGGGGCCACCCTGCTGAACCTGAACGAACGTCCCCTGACCCAGAAAGCCAATTTTGGCGTGGAGCCGGTGAACAATACCATCTTCGGGCTGAACGGGAATTTCTCCACGGAGGTCCCCTTCCTCACCCGCCTGGCCAACATGCTCCCCAATGTGGATACCGATGTCCCCTCGAATGTTTCGGTGCGGGGGGAGGTGGCTTTCTTGAAGCCCAATTCCCCTCAGAATGCCGATTTCCTGGGGGAAACCACGACCTACCTCGACGATTTTGAAGGGGCCCAGGCCCTTATCGATATCCGGTCGTCCCTGGGGTGGACCCTGGCAAGCCCTCCCCTTGAATTCCTCGACGGGGGGGAGCAGGGCCTTGAGGCCGGTTTTGGCAGGGCCAAAATGGCGTGGTACACCATAGACCCGATATTTTACACCAACCAAAGGCCTGCCGGCATCACTGACAACGACTTATCCCTGAATGAAACCCGCCGGATTTTCATCGACGAGGTCTTTCCCAGCGTGGATGTGGCCCAGGGGCAGACTACGGTGCAGAATACCCTCGACATCGCCTACTATCCGGACCAGAAAGGCCCCTACAACGCCAACCCCAACTTTGGGGGAGAGGTGCCCCAGGAGAAATGGGGGGGGATCATGCGCTCCCTGAGTAGCACGAACTTTGAGCAATCCAATGTGGAATTTATCCAGTTCTGGGTGCTGGACCCCTATGTCGACGGCCAGGCGACCAGCCCCGGGGAGTTGGTGATCAACCTGGGGAACATCAGTGAGGACATCCTCCCCGACGGGAGGAAGCAATACGAGAACGGCCTTCCCGGGGTGGGCTCCAACGTGCTGGTCACCCCCACCGCCTGGGGCCAGGTGCCGTCGACCCAGGCCCTGGTCTATGCCTTTGATGCTGCAGAGGCCAACCGAACCCTCCAGGACATCGGGTTTGATGGCCTGGATGATGCTGCGGAAGCCCTTGCAGGATACAACGGCCCACCGGAGGATCCCGCCCTGGACAACTACACCTACTACCTGAACCGCGACGGGGACCTGCTGCAGCGATACCTCGATTTCAACAATACCCAGGGCAACTCGCCCATAGCCGTTACGGCCACCGACCGGGGGAACACCACCCTGCCCGACGTGGAGGACGTGGACCGGGACCTGACCATGAACACGGTGAACAGCTACTACGAGTACCGTATCCCCATCCGACCCGGGATCTCGGTGGAAGACCGCTACGTGACCGACGTCAAGGAAGGGGTCACGCCCAACCTGCCCAACGGGACCCAGCTCAACCGCCGGTGGATCCAGTACAAAATCCCCCTGAGCGATTTTGCCCAGGCGGTAGGGGGCATTTCCGATTTCCGCTCGATCAGTTTTATGCGGATGTACCTGACGGGCTTCCAGGGCCCTGTCGTGCTGCGGTTTGCCACCCTCGACCTGGTCCGGGGCGACTGGCGGATTTACACCCGGAGCCTCCAGGCCGGCAATGAACCCCCGGAAGACGATGCCACCATTTTGGATGTGAATGCGGTAAACGTGGAGGAGAACAATTCCCGGATCCCCATCCCCTATGTCCTTCCCCCGGGGGTTTTCCGAGAACAGCTGAACAACAACAACACCATTGTCCGGCAGAATGAACAGTCCCTCTCCCTGGTGGTGGAAAACCTGGAATCCGAGGACGCAAGGGGGGTCTTTAAAAATGTGAACATGGACATGCGGCAGTACGAACGCATCCGGATGTTCCTGCACGCCGAGAAACTGGTGCAGTCAGACCCTTTTATCGACGGGCAGTCGGCGGTCGGGTTTTTGCGGATCGGGACCGATTTTTCGGAAAACTTCTACCAGTTGGAGGTTCCGCTGGTCTTTACGGATTTCGGGGCTTCCACGCCGGAAACTGTCTGGCCGGCCATCAACGAGCTCAATGTGGCCCTGGCAGACCTGAACAAGGTGAAATCGCAGGGGATTGCCGACCAGACCCTTGGGGAAATCACCTATTATGAGGTGGTGGACGGGGAGGCCGTGGCCGTCGATGAATTTGCCCCCCGCCAACCCGGGCAGTTGCGCATCGGGATCCGGGGAAACCCTTCCCTGGGGAGCATCCGCAGCATGATGGTGGGGGTAAAAAACATAGACAATGTGCCGCTGCGGGCGGAAGTGTGGTTCAACGAATTGCGCCTGGCCGGCCTCGACAATAACGGGGGCTGGGCCGCTGTGGCCGCCATTGACGCGAATATGGCAGACTTTGCCAATGTTTCCGCGACGGGTAGCCGGAGTACTTCCGGGTTTGGCTCCCTCGACCAGATGCCGAACGAACGCCTCCGGGAGGATGCCGTTTCGTACGGGGTGGTCACCAACGTGGAACTCGGCAAGCTCCTCCCTTCGAAGTGGAACATTCAGGTGCCTCTCAACTACGGGGTTTCCGAACAATTGATCACCCCCGAATTCGACCCGGTCTATGACGACCTGAAGCTGCAGGATCGCATCGATGCGGCACCCACCCCGCAGGAGGCCGAAACCATACGGGAGCAGGCCGAGGATTACACCAAACGCACGAGCATAAACCTGATCGGGGTGCGGAAAAACCGGGGCGAAGAGGCAGAGGCCAACTTCTTCGACGTCGAGAACTTTACCTTTAATTATTCCTATAACGAGACCGACCACCGCGATTTTGAGGTGGCCAGCCTGAGGGACCAGACCGTAAGGGCCGGGGCAGTGTACAACCACAATTTTAAATCCTCGTCCATAACCCCTTTTGCCAAGAACGATTCCCTGTTTCGGGGCGAGTACTGGAAATGGCTGAAGGATTTCAACTTCAACTGGCTGCCCACCAGCATTTCCCTCCAATCTGACATCAACCGGCAATTCAGCCAGCAGCGCTTCCGCGACGTTTTGGAGCCCGGGGTGGAGCGCCTGCAACTGCCCCTGCTCCAGCAGCGCAATTACCTGTTTAACTGGCAGTACACCCTGAACTACGCCCTGACCAAATCCCTGAGGGTAAACCTGACCGCTTCCAACAACAACATCGTCCGGAATTATTACGAGGAAGAAAGCAACCCGTTTTCCAATATCTTGCAGGACCTTTCCGTCTGGGACGGCTTTTTCAATGTGGGGGAAGCCAACCGGCATACCCAGCAGATGCAGCTGAACTATGAGCTGCCCCTTTCGAAGATCCCCATCCTCGATTTCATCAACGCCCAGTATACCTATACCAGCAACTTCGACTGGCAACGGGGGGGCGATGCCCTTAACCTGGCGGTGGCCAAGGCGCAGAACCCCGGGGTCCCGGAAAACCAGCTGGAGCTGCCGTCCATCAATACCGTTCAGAACGCAAATACGCATACCCTCACGGCCGCGCTCAGCATGCAACGCCTCTACGACCGCATTGGCCTGAAAAAATCGGGCGGGAAACCCGCCGGGCAGATTGCCCCGCCGCGGACCGACAAAGCGGGTAACCCCAGGGCAGGGGAAGCAGCGGTGCAGGAGCAAAAGACCTCAAAGGCCTTCAATACGGTTGTCGACATCCTGACCATGGTGAAGCGGGTAAATGTGAACTACAGCGAAAACAACGGTACCGTTTTGCCCGGATATGTCCGTTCCATCGGGTTTATCGGAACCACAAAACCCACCCTGGGCTTTGTTTTCGGCAGCCAGTCCGACATTCGTTTTGAGGCGGCCCGGCAGGGATGGCTCACCGATTTCCAGGAATTCAACCAGCAATTCATCCGTAGGACCAACAAGCAGCTCAATATCACGGCCACGGCCCTGCCGGTGCCCGAACTGACCATCGACCTGATTGCGGACCGGCAGTTTTCCAGTAGCCTGCAGGAGAATTTCCGGATCGAGGACGGGGAATACCAGGCCTTGACCCCCAATACCTTCGGCAACTTCAGCATCTCCACCCTGATGATCGGCACGGCTTTCGGCAAGAGTGACGAATTCAATTCCGCCACCTTTGATGCCTTCAGGGAAAACCGCCTTATTATCGCCAACCGCCTGCTCGCCGACCGCAGCGGCCCGGACGAAGGGGTTGACGAGGACGGCTTCCCGATACGCTATGGCAAAACCAGCCAGGAGGTGTTGTTGCCGGCCTTCTTTGCCGCCTACACCGGGCAGGATGCCGGGCGGGTAAACCTGGATGCCTTCCGGGACATCCCGATCCCAAACTGGAACATCAAGTATACCGGGCTGATGAAGAACAAGTGGTTCCGGAAGCAGTTCAAGCGCTTTTCCCTGAGCCATGGATACCGTGCGGCCTACAGCATCAACTCCTTCCAGACCAACCTCGAGCGCGACCAGCTGCTCGCCTCTGGCCAACAGCCCATCGAGGCGGAATCCCAGGACCTGTTGCCGGAGAACATCATCAACAACGTGGTGCTGAACGACCAGTTCAACCCGCTGATCCGCGTGGATTTTGAAATGCAGAACAGCCTGAGCGTACTGGCGGAGGTGCGCACCGACCGGGCGCTTTCCCTGAGCTTCGACAACAACCTGCTCACCGAGATCAACGGCAAGGAATACACCCTGGGGCTGGGTTACCGGTTCAAGGATGTGATGATGGTGACCAACCTGGGCGGGGAGCGGACCCGGCTGAAGGGCGACCTGAACCTGAAGGCCGACCTGAGCCTTCGCGACAACATCACCATTATCCGCAACCTCGACATCGACAACAACCAGATAACTTCTGGCCAGAACCTGCTCTCCATAAAGTTTACCGCTGACTACGCCCTGACCAAGAACCTGAATGCGCTGTTTTTCTACGACCATTCTTTTTCCCAGTTTGCCGTTTCCACGGCTTTTCCCCAGACCACCATCAATGCCGGCTTTACGCTGCGGTACAATTTCGGCAACTAACCCCCCGGCTTTTTTATCAACAGGCCTTGGCCGGTCCGGGCGGAAAAGGCTACATTTGCCCTACTACCAAAAAGCTGGAATACCATGAACATACCCTCCGAACTGAAGTACACCAAGGACCATGAATGGGTCAGGGTGGACGGAGATGTAGCTACTATCGGCATTACGGATTTTGCACAGGGCGAACTGGGCGATATCGTTTACGTGGAAGTGGAAACCCTGGATGAGACCCTTGAAAAAGAGGCCGTCTTCGGAACGGTGGAGGCCGTGAAGACCGTTTCCGACCTGTTCCTGCCCGTCAGCGGGGAGATCGTTGCCTTTAACGAGGCGCTGGAAGAGGAGCCGGAAAAGGTCAACGAAGACCCCTATGGGGATGGGTGGATGATCCGGGTGAAGATGTCGGACCCTTCAGAACTGGATTCGCTCATGGATGCCGACGCCTACAAGGAGTTGGTGGGTGCCTAGGAAGGGCTTTTTTGCCCTGACCTTTTTCATTTGGGCCTTTGCGGTGGGCCTGCTAAGCCTTTTGCCCCTCCACGATATGGGCCTGGAGGGCCCTGAAATCCCGTATTTGGACAAATGGGTTCACCTGGGGTTCTACGGGGTCGGGATGGTGCTGGGTTCCCTTTTTTTGTGGGAAAACTACCGGCATACACGGAGGCGGCTGCCTTCCCTGCTCCGGATGGGGGCATTCCTCTTCTTTTATGGTATGGTTATTGAGGTATTTCAAGCAGCAATGGACTTCCAGCGCAGTGCCGAAGGTTGGGACCTTGGGGCGAATACCCTTGGGATCTTCCTGGGGGGAGTGATCATGACCTCCCTGTTCCGCAGGAGCAACACATTTAATTGGAGGGAATAATTGCTTTTTTAATAAAATAATAGTTAATTAGCAGGCATTAAAGTAAGGAAATCATGGAAGAGAAAAAGAGTCCGAAAGCCGACCTGAGCAGGAACAGCAGTTTTTATTTCGTGCTTGGCCTGGCGGTCGTCATGGGGTTGGTCTGGTTTGCCCTGGAATGGAAAACCTACGATAAAGGGAATGACTACGACATTTCCCTGAATGTGGAGGATATGTTGGATGAGGAGGTGCCGATGACCGAACAGATCAAAACCCCACCCCCGCCCCCGCCCCCTGCCGCCCCCGAGGTGATTGAAGTGGTGGAAGATGAAGAGGAAGTGGAGGAGACGGTGATCGAATCCACCGAAACCAGCCAGGAAGAAGAGGTTGTGGAAGTAGAGGATATCGTCGTGGACGAGGTGGATGAAGATATTGAAGTCCCCTTTGCCGTTATTGAAGATGTACCCGTGTTCCCCGGATGTGAAGGGGCCAGCGATAAGAAAGCCTGTTTTAACGAGATGATGCAGAAGCACATCCGGAAGAATTTCCGGTATCCGGAAATGGCCCAGGAAATGGGGATACAGGGGCGTGTAGCTGTGATGTTTACCATCCAGAAGGATGGCTCTATCGGCAATATCCGCCTGCGGGGCCCGGACAAAAACCTCGAGGCCGAAGCGCGCCGCATCATTGAAAAGCTGCCCAAAATGACCCCCGGAAAGCAACGCGGACGGGCCGTAAGGGTACCTTTCAGCATCCCGATTACCTTCAAGCTGCAATAAACGCAGATACAGGATAAAAAGAATTTGACCCCGGTCCCGATAGCTATCGGGACCGGGTTTTTTTTATCCCGGATGCCACCCTGGCCACGGGGCTGCCGGCGCGCCCCGGCCAATTCGCAGCGATTCGTTGGAAAGTAGGGTGTTGCAGCGTATCTTTGCGGGCCAAAGAAATTTCAATGAAACCTGCAGCAGGTGCCCTACCCAGACATCCCCTGCACCTGGCCTTTTCCGACTTCAGGGAAATCACCAAGGCCAGGCTCGCGATCAGCGTCGTTTTTTCGGCCCTTGCCGGATACCTCCTGGGAGCCGAACAGGTGCGCCTGCTTCCCCTGGTGCTGCTTGCCGTAGGGGGGTATTGTATGGTAGGGGCTTCCAACGCCTTTAACCAGGTCATTGAACGCGACCTGGATGCGCTCATGCACCGCACCAGGAACCGCCCCATCCCAGCGGGCCGCATCACGGTGGCCCAGGCCCTGGCCATCGCTATTGCCATGACCCTGGCAGGGGTGGTGCTGCTTTACCTCCTCAACCCGAAGACCGCCCTTTTTGGTACGCTGTCTATTTTCCTCTATACCTGTGTCTACACCCCCCTGAAAACGGTAACCCCCCTTGCGGTATTTGCCGGGGCGTTCCCGGGGGCCATCCCCTTCATGCTGGGTTGGGTGGCGGCCACCGGGGAATTCGGGATTGAGCCGGGTACCCTGTTTATGATCCAGTTCTTCTGGCAGTTCCCCCATTTCTGGGCGCTGGGCTGGATGCTCGACGAAGATTACCGAAGGGGCGGGTTCAAGATGCTCCCCACGGGGAAGAAGGACACGGGAACCGCCGTGCAGATTATCATGTACACCATTTGGATGATCGCGATTTCCATCATCCCGGTCTTCGGGATTACCGGGAGGCTGCACCTTTCCATCCCGGCTGCGGTTCTGGTTTTCCTGATGGGGCTGGTGATGCTCTGGTTTGCCCTGCGGCTCTATGAACTGCGCGACCGGAAATCTGCGCGGAGCCTTATGCTCAGCAGCGTGACGTACATAAGCCTGATACAAATCGTTTACGTAATTGATAAATTCCTGTCATGATGAGTGAAGAACTGACTGCGAGGCCGCAGGAAGATAAGAGAGGCCGCGCCAAAAAAATGATGCTGTGGTTCGGGATCGTGAGCCTGCTGATGAGTTTTGCCGGGTGGACCAGCGCATTTATCGTGAGCAGTTCCCGGGAGGACTGGCTGCAGGGGTTCCAGGTGCCTTCCGCCTTTTGGGTGAGCACGGCGATCATCGTCTGCAGCAGCCTGACTTACTGGCTGGCCAAGCGGTCTGTGTTGCGGAATTTGCAGTCGCGGGGAACCCTCTGGCTGGGGATTACCCTTGTGCTGGGGATCGCCTTTGTCTTTTCACAGTTCCGGGGCTTTTCTGAAATGATCGCCCTCGGGTACTATTTTACCGGGCCTACCAGCAACATTACCCTTTCGTATATTTTCCTGATTGCAGCCGTCCACATTGTACACGTAGCCGCCGGCCTCATTTCCCTGCTGGTGGTGCTTTACCGCCAGGTACGGGGCAAGTATGGCCCTGGGCGCATGCTGGGCATGGAACTCGGGATCACGTTCTGGCATTTCCTGGACGCGCTGTGGGTATACCTTATCCTCTTTTTTTATTTTTTCAGGTAAGGCCGGGGGGAAATGAAATGTCCCTGGATTCTGCTTTTGTAACGTTCAAAAAAATGTATTTTTGCTAAAATTCTCATAATACCATTCTAGATCATATGGACACTACGGTCACAACGGGTTCGGAAGAGCGGGTATGGGGAGGCGGAAACCGCCCCATGCAGGCCAGCTATGGCAAATTGATGATGTGGTTTTTCATCGTTTCCGATGCCCTTACATTTTCGGGTTTCCTGGCCTCCTACGGCTTTTCCCGGTTTAAATTCATCGAAACCTGGCCCATTGCCGACGAGGTCTTTACCCACGTCCCCTTTTTCCATGGGAATTACCCCATGTACTATGTGGCCTTTATGACCTTCGTGCTCATCATGTCGTCGGTAACCATGGTACTGGCCGTGGATGCAGGCCATCGCATGATGAAGAACCGGGTGGTCCTCTATATGTTCCTGACCATTATCGGGGGGCTTATCTTCGTGGGCTCCCAGGCCTGGGAATGGGCAACCTTCATCCGCGGCGATTACGGGGCCGTGGAAACCAAAGGCGGACGCATCCTGCAATTTGTCAATGCCGAGACCGGCGAGCGTGCCGCCCTTTCTGAATTTGCGGCGACCCTCCCCGAGGAACGCGAGCGGCACGAACGGAAAAGCGGGATTTGGTTTACCCAGGAAGCCGCCCTCCCCTCGTATACGGTAAATGAGGTTGTGGAGGGGTTGCGGTCGAGCCCGAACATCCTGATCCGCATAGAACAACTCAACGAGGACGGGGAAAAGACCATCCTGAACCGCGAGCAGACCCTGGAGCGGATCAAGGACGCCACCCTGGTGGTGGAAGGGGCCAACCTGATCCGAAATGAATACGGAAGCCGCCTTTTTGCAGACTTCTTCTTTTTTATCACCGGCTTCCACGGGTTCCACGTCTTTTCGGGGGTGGTGATCAACGTCATCATCTTCTTCAACGTCATCCTGGGTACCTACGAAAGGCGGGGCCACTATGAAATGGTGGAGAAGGTCGGATTGTACTGGCACTTTGTGGACCTGGTATGGGTCTTTGTATTCACCTTCTTCTATCTGGTTTAATCACAACGCATATAAATTCTAGTCAGCATGGCGCACGAACATAAATTGGAAATCTTCAGGGGGCTGGTCAAATTCAGCTCCAACACGCGCAAAATTTGGGGAGTACTGATCTTCCTGTCCATTGTGACGGCAGTGGAGGTGGCCCTTGGGATCACCAAACCGGCCGTACTCACCGGGAATTACCTGCTGGGCATGAAACTGCTCAACTGGATTTTCATCATCCTCACCCTGGTAAAAGCCTACTACATCGCCTGGGATTTCATGCACCTGAGGGATGAAAAGGCCTCCCTTAGAAGGGCAGTGGTATGGACCCCCATTTTCCTGGTAAGCTACCTGATCTTCATCCTCCTCTTTGAAGCGGACTATATCTACACGGTCTTCCGGGATGGGTTTGTGAAGTGGGATTTCTAAGCCGAATTAACAGTATGTAAAGACGGTTTCAAGGCCGTCTTTTTTATTTTTGCCTGGCGCGTATGCTATGAAAAAGACCTTCGTCTTAACCGTCCTTTTCGTCCTGCCCCTGGTGGTGTACCTTTTCTTTGCCTCCGGGGTGAACCGTTTCGGAAAACTGCCCGTACTCACCGGGCAGGTGGAGGAACTGGAAGGCTTTGGCGATGCCCGGCTGGACGGCCGGATCAGCATCCTCGGCTTTTTGGGCACCGACCCGGGGGCCAAAAAAGGCAACGTCTTTAACCTGAACCAGAAAATCTACAAGCCCTTCTACGAATTCAAAGATTTCCAGGTCGTTATGGTCGTGGCGCCGGGATCTGAAGCGGCTGTGGAAGCGATTCGCAGGGAACTGGCCACCTTTACTGACATCCGGAACTGGAGGTTTGTTTCCGGTACCCCGGAACAGATCAGGGGGTTATTTTCCAGCCTGCAAACCGACCTCGCCCTGGATGCTTCCCTGTCTACCCCCTATGTGTTCATCATAGACAAGGAGCGTCGATTGAGGGGCCGGGATTCGGATGAGGATGAGGGGACCAAATACGGGTTTGACGCCACCTCGGTGGCTGACTTGAACAATAAAATGAAGGATGATGTGAAAATCATCCTGGCGGAATACCGTATGGCCCTGAAGAAAAACCGGGCCGACCGGTAAGCAGCCCCCGGGGATAAAGCCCGGGCACGTGTAAAAATGGCAATGCCTTGAGGAAAGGAAACTACAAATATATCTGGGTGGCCCTGGTGGTCCTGGTGTTCGGGATCATTTTTGTACCCCGCATTGCCGAACGGCTCCGGGAGGGCAGTGTGGTGGAGCACGACCGCATTAGTCGGGATCCTGGCAAGGAACCCCTGTCGTACCTCTACCTCGATGGGGAAAGGCGGAAAGTCCCCCCATTTGCCCTGCTCAACCAGGACAGCCTGCTGATCACCGACCGCGACTACCTGGGGAAGGTCTACGTGGTGGAATTTTTCTTTACCACCTGCCCGAGCATTTGCCCCGTCATGACCAAAAACCTGGTGCAACTCCAGGAGGAATTCCGGGAGTTTGAGGATTTTGGGGTAGCGTCCTTTACGATAAACCCGCAACACGACACCCCCGGGGTCCTTAAGCAGTATGCCGAGCGATACGGGATTACCGACATGGACTGGCACCTGCTGACCGGGGATGCGGAAACGATTTACGAACTGGCCAATGCCGGGTTTAATATCTATGCACAGGAAATGCCGGACGCCCCTGGCGGGTTTGAACATTCCGGCCTTTTTGCCCTGGTCGACCAGGAAGGCTACCTCCGCTGCCGCAAAGACGAATTCGGAAACCCCATCATCTATTACCGGGGGGCGATTCCCGAGGAGGAAGGTTCCAACCGGGAAGGGGAGACCGAACAGATCAGCCTTTTGAAACAAGACATTCGCAACCTGTTAACGCCGCCTGATGGAAAATAAGCTTCGCGAGCGGGAAAGACGCTTTAACCGCTGGATTGCCATAACCTCCATAGCCATTCCCGTGGTGGTTGCCCTGCTGTTCGGGATCCGTATCCCGGGGGTCGAACCCCTGGGCTTCCTGCCGCCGATTTATGCCGGTATCAACGGGCTCACCGCCCTGCTCCTGGTGGTTGCCCTCTGGGCGATCAAAGGGGGGAGGCAGCGGCTCCACAGCCGGCTGATGACGACCTGTATCGGCCTTTCCCTGCTGTTCCTGGTGATGTACGTCGCCTACCACATGACTTCTGATTCCACCCCTTTTGGGGGCGAAGGCTGGATACGGTACCTGTATTACGCCCTCCTGGTCAGCCACATCCTGCTTTCCATCGCTGTTATCCCCCTGGTACTGCGCACCTATGCCAAAGCGTATCTGGGCGATTACGCCGGACACCGGAAACTGGCCCGGATCACCTTTCCCGTGTGGCTCTATGTGGCCGTTACCGGGGTACTGGTCTACCTGATGATTTCACCTTATTACCCGTATTGATGCGCCCGAAGAAAACCACCTCCCTGTTTTTTGTACTCCTCTCAGGCCTTCTGGCCCCCCTCCAAACCCTGCAGGCCCAATGTGCCATGTGCCGCGCAGTACTGGAAAGCAACGGCGACAATGCCGTGGCAGAGGGCATCAACAATGGCATCGTGTACCTGATGGCCATCCCTTACGTGTTGGTCGGGGTGCTGATCTTCATCGTTTACCGTAAGGTCAAGTCTTAAGGCGCTGTCGTTTTTTTGGGGGGAAACTGTAACAAACAGGGGTTTTTGCAGTCTATTAGAGTGTCCCTTCGGGGCATTCATCAATCATCAATCATCAGTACCCACCACCCATGTTCGATCTCGAGAGATGGCAGGAGATCTTCGACACCATCCGAAAAAACAAGTTGCGCACTTTCCTTACCGGGGTTTCTGTGGCTTCCGGGATTTTTATCCTGGTGATCCTCCTGGGGTTCGGGCAGGGCATGCGCAACGGGATCGCCCGTGAATTTGAGGAGGATGCCTCCACCTCTGTTTGGGTTTGGCCCGGGACCACCACCAAGGAGTACAAAGGCCTGAACCCAGGGCGCCGCATACAGTTGCGCAATGAGAATTTCGACACCTGGACCGCCCTGAACGGTGAGCGGATCGAATACAATTCCGCGCGGAACTTCGTCAACGGGGTTTCAGCCACTTACGGGAATGAGGCCCTGGTGTATTCCATCCAGGGGGTACACCCCGATTTCCAGTTTATCGATAATGCCAAAATGTCGGAGGGGCGGTTTTTGAATTACAGCGACCATGCGAACACGGCCAAGGTTATCGTTATCGGAAACAAGATTAAAAAAGACGTTTTCGCCCACCTCGACACCCCCATAGGGGAATATGTGGATATTTCCGGCATCCCGTTTCAAATTATCGGGGTTTTCAAAGAGATGGAGGAGCGCGAAGAGGAGCGGATGTACATCCCCGTTACCACCGTCCAACGGGTATTCAACGGGGGAGACCGCATAGGCAACATGGCCTTTACCCTGCCCCCGGTGGAAGATTTTGACCAGGCCGTGGCCCAGGCGGTAGCCTTCAAGGATGAGCTGCGCGGCTACCTCTCCCAGGCCCATACCATCCACCCGGAAGACCAGAGCGCCCTGGAAGTCTGGAGCGCCCTCGAGGAGGCCAGGCGCTATTATTCCCTTACGGGGAACATTAAACTGTTTTTCTGGTTTGTGGGGATCTGTACCATTATCGCAGGGGTGGTCGGGGTGAGCAACATCATGCTGATCGTTGTCAGGGAACGCACCCGGGAGATCGGGATCCGCAAAGCCCTGGGGGCAAAACCCTGGTCCATTGTGGGGATGATTCTGCATGAGGCCGTATTCATTACGGCTTTTTCGGGCTTTTTCGGGCTTATCCTGAGCATGGCCCTTTTGGAGGTGGTGGGCCCCAACATTGAGGTGGACTACGTCCTGAACCCTTCGGTGGACCTCAGGGTAGCGCTCACCACGGTGTTTGTGCTGATCCTGGCCGGGACCCTGGCCGGGTTTTTTCCCGCCTGGAGGGCGGCCAACATACAAGTCATCAATGCCCTGCGCGATGAATAACAGGCCATCGCAAGCCGATAACCCAAAACCTGAAGCCCATGTTTAACCGGGATCGCTGGAAGGAAATTATCGAGGTGCTGACCAAAAACGGGTTTCGCACCCTGCTTACCGCGTTTGGGGTATTCTGGGGGATTTTGATCCTGATCATCCTGCTGGCCGCGGGAAAGGGGCTTGAAAACGGGATCCGCGCCGACTTTGACAATATTGCCACCAACACCATGTTTATGTGGACCCGGAGTACCACCCGGGCTTATAAAGGACTGCCCAAAGACCGGGATTTCAGCTTTAAACTGGAAGATGTGGCCCTGCTGCGACAGGAATTCCCCCAGCTCCGGTACATCTCTCCTCGCAACCAGCTAGGGGGGTTCCGCGGGAGCAACAATGTGGTGCGGGGCCTCCGCACCGGGGCCTATAACGTCTATGGCGACTACCCTGAATTCATCGAACAGGAACCCATGAGCATCACCCGGGGGCGCTTCATCAACCAAAACGACATTTCGGCAAAGCGGAAGGTTGCTGTGCTTGGGGCGGGGGTGGTCCGGGAGTTATACGAGCCGGGGGAACCCGTGCTGGGGACATACGTCAAGATACAGGGGGTGAACTTCCTGGTGGTGGGCACGTATAAAAAACGGAGCTCCAATGGGGATGGGGAGGAAGCCCAAAAACAGATTTTCGTGCCCTTTACGGCCTTTTCCCAGGCCTTTAACCGGGCCGACCGCGTGGGCTGGATGGCGATCACTGCCCACGACGGAACCTCCATTTCCTCCCTGAAGGAAGGGATTGTGGATTTTCTGAAGGAAAAACACAAAGTACATCCCGACGACTCAAGGGCGATCGGGTATTTCGATTTGTTCCAGGAATTCAGCCGGGTGGAAAGCCTGTTTGCGGCCATGCGGTTTATCGCCTATTTCGTCGGCATCCTGGTGCTCTTGTCGGGCATTATCGGGGTGAGCAACATCATGCTGATCGTGGTAAAAGAGCGGACCCGGGAAATAGGGATCCGAAGGGCGCTGGGGGAAGACCCCTGGAGCATCCGAAAGCAGATCCTCATGGAGTCCCTGTTCCTCACATTGGTTTCCGGCATGGCCGGGATCAGCCTGGGGGCCCTGTTCATCTATGGCATCAACGCTTTGCTGGAACAAAATGGCCCCGTGGACATGTTTATGAGCCCCAGCGTCAGCCTTGGGGTGGTCCTGGCCGCCCTGGGCATCCTGATGGTGTCCGGGTTGCTCGCCGGCTTCATCCCGGCCCAGAGCGCGATCAGGGTCAGGCCCATTGATGCCCTACGGGCCGATTAAGAAAGAATCAATCGAGAAACATATACAACCATTAATTGCCGTTCCCATGAAAAAATCCGTAACCCTGACCATCCTGCTGGGGATCCTGCTGACCTTTACCGGTGCCATGGTCTACCTGTACAAGAAGAATGCCGAAGACCCGGTGGTGTACCAGACTGAAACCCCGGCCCGCCAAAACATTGTGCGTAAAACCGTGGCTACCGGCAGCATCCTTCCCCTTGAAGAGGTGCTGATTAAACCGAACATCTCCGGGGTCATTGAGGAAATCTACGTCGAAGGCGGCGACTATGTGAAATCGGGGGATTTGATTGCAAAAATCAAGGTGGTCCCCAACCTGAGCGCATTGAACGATGCCCGGAATGCGATCGAGGATGCCCGGATTGTTTTGGAAGACCAACAACGCAATTACCAAAGGCAGCAGCAACTCTTCGACCGGGGCGTGATTTCCAGGGCCGATATGGACCGGGCCCAGGTGGGATACGACCAGGCCAAACAGGGCTATGCCGCCGCCAACAAGCGCTACGACATTGTCCGTACCGGGACCACCCGGGGGCTGAGCAGCGCCGCCAACACCCTGATCCGCGCCACGGTGAGCGGGATGGTCCTGGAGGTGCCCGTGGAGGTGGGGAACCAGGTGATCGAGAGCAACACGTTCAACGAGGGGACCACCATTGCCGCCATCGCCGATGTGGATAAAATGATTTTTGAGGGGAAGGTAGATGAATCGGAAGTAGGTAAAATACGGGAAGACCTGCCCCTGGAGATTACGGTGGGCGCCCTGGAAGACCGCATTTTTGAAGCGGTCCTCGACTACATCGCCCCCAAGGGCAAGGCCGAAAACGGGGCCATACAGTTTGAGATCAAGGGGACCCTCAACAAGAACCAGGACATCTTTATCCGGGCAGGCCTCAGCGCCAATGCCTCCATTATCCTCGACCGGGCCGACAGCGTTTTGGCCATCAAGGAGGCCCTGGTGCAGTTTGACGAACAAACCCGCCAGCCCTTCGTGGAAGTCATGGTTTCGGACCAGCAGTTTGAACGGCGCGACCTCGAGCTGGGGATCAGCGACGGGATTTTCGTGGAGGTAAAATCCGGGGTGTCTGAAGGGGACGCCATTAAGGTGTGGAACGCCCTGGTCCCTGAAGAAGGAGGCGTTTAAGGATTTTAACATAATATTTACAGCTCCCCTTGTAACAAAACGGGACCTTAGCGGTCTAACCGGAGAGCCGTTATAAGCACAAACCACCCATGATTGAAATCAAAGACCTGCACAAATCCTACCGGATGGGCTCCAATTCCCTCCACGTCCTGAAGGGCATCAACTTCAGTGTAAAGGAAGGCGAACTCGTGGCCATTATGGGGTCTTCCGGATCGGGAAAGTCCACCCTGCTGAACATCCTGGGGATGCTGGACGTGGCCGATTCCGGGGAATACATCCTCGACGGGATCCCGATCAAGAACCTCAATGAAACCAAAGCAGCGAATTACCGGAACAAATTCCTGGGGTTCATTTTCCAGTCCTTTAACCTGATCAACTATAAAACGGCCCTTGAAAATGTAGCCCTTCCCCTGTACTACCAGGGGGTTGGACGCAAGGAACGGCAGGCCAAGGCCATGCAATACCTCGAACAGGTCGGCCTTAAGGAGTGGTCGCACCACGTGCCCAGCGAGCTCTCCGGGGGGCAGAAACAACGGGTGGCCATCGCCCGGGCCATGGTGGCCGAACCCAAGGTGCTGCTGGCCGATGAGCTCACCGGGGCCCTGGACAGCAAGACTTCCTATGAGGTCATGGACCTGATCCAGAAAATCAACGACCAGGGGAACACCATCCTGGTGGTGACCCACGAAGACGATATCGCCCACATGTGCAAGCGCATCGTGCATTTGCGCGACGGGGTGATTGTCGAAGACAAGGAAATAGAGCAGGTAAGGGCTTCGCAGTATGTTCAGTAGAGATACCTGGCAGGAAATATTTTTGTCGATCCGGAAGAACAAATTGCGCACTTTCCTGGCGGGGTTTACCGTGACGCTGGGGATCCTCATCTTTGTTTCGCTCGTGGGGCTAACCAATGGGTTGAAAAACACTTTTGATTCTTTCTTCGGAAATGACGCCACCAACGTCCTGAGCATTTTCCCGGGTCGTACCAGTATGCCCTACAAAGGGTACAAGTCAAACAGGGTTATCGAATTCGACAATTCGGACCTGGAAGACATCGAGAAGAATTTCGACGACTTTATCGAATACATCAGCCCGCAGATCACCCGCAGCGCCCTGACTACCTACAAGCAGGAATCCAACAACTACACCACCCGGGCCGTGGCCCCGGGGTTCCAGTACAGCGAGAAGACCATCATGATGAAGGGCCGGTACCTGAACCAGACCGATATCCGGGAAAGGACCAAGCACGCCGTCATCGGGCGCCTGGTGGAGAACGACCTTTTCGGGAATGAAGACGCCCTGGGGAAATACATCGATGTGGGTGGAAGCGTGTTTAAGGTTATCGGGGTCTACCAGGACGAAGGGGGCGACAACGAGGAACGGTTTATCTACATGCCCTACACCACGCGGCAGCTCATTGAAAAAAACACCGACAAGATCGGGCAGATGGTCGTCGGCTTCAAACCAGAAATCGGGTACAACGGGGCGATGATTTTCGACCGGCAGCTCAATGCCTTCCTGCGCGAGAAGAAATTCATCAGCCCGGACGACCGCAGCGGGATTTTTATCCGAAATGTGGCGGACCAGCTGAAGCAGAACCAGCAATTCGCCAATGTCCTGGCCATCGTAGGTTCCATTTTTGCCCTGGGCACCCTGATTGCCGGCATTATCGGCATCAGCAATATCATGGTTTTTGTGGTGAAGGAGCGCACCAAGGAACTCGGCATCCGCAAGGCCATCGGGGCGACCCCGGCCTCGGTTATCGGGACCATCCTGCTGGAATCGGTCTTTATCACCACCGTGGCCGGATACCTGGGGATGGCGCTGGGCGTGTTGATCCTGAACTCCATCGGCGACAAGCTGGAGAAATACTTTATCCTGAACCCCTATATCGATGCCGGCCTGGCCATCACCGCCACGATCATCCTGATTTTTTTCGGCGCCGTCGCCGGGTACATCCCTGCCAAGCGGGCGGCGCGGATCAAGCCCATCATAGCCCTAAGAGACGAATAGCATGCGGTTACTATTTGACAGCAATACCTGGCAGGAAATTTTCGGGTCGATCCGGAAGAACAAGGTGCGCACGGTCATCACCATGATCGGGGTGCTTTGGGGCATCTTCGTGTACATCGCCATGTCAGGGGCCGCGAAAGGGCTCGACAACGGCTTTGAAAAGCAATTCGAGAGCGTGGCCATCAACAGCCTGTTCACCTGGGCCCAGAGTACCAGCATGCCCTATGGCGGGTTCAAGACCGGCCGCCAGCTACAGCTCAAACTGGGCGACGCCCAGGTACTGCAGAACCGCATCCCGGAAATCGAGTACATCGCCCCCAGGAATGTAAGGGGGGTATTCGGGGGGTCTCCGGGGTTGATCGTCAGGGGGCAGAAAACGGGGAATTACGCCGTATATGGGGATTACCCGGTATTTACCCGCATCGCGACCAAAAAAATCTACGACGGGGGCCGCTTTGTTAACGACAAGGATATCGAAAATGCCCGTAAGGTCTGCGTGATCGGGGAACGCACCCAGGAGGAGTTGTTTGAGGAAGGGGAAAACCCCATCGGGGAATTCATCCGTATCGACAACGTCTATTTCCAGGTAGTGGGGGTGCACAAGTTTACCCCCGGGGGCGGCTTTGAGAGCGACAGTGACATTTACATCCCCTTTACCACCTACCAGAAGCTCTACAACACGGGCGACCGGGTGGCCTGGTTTACCATTGCCGCCTACGACACTGCCGATGTGGTGCAGGTGGAAAAGGACGTGAAAACCGTGCTGAAAAGCATCCACAGGGTACATCCCGAGGATGAGCGGGCCTTTGGCTCCTTCAACCTGGGGGAAATTTTCAACCGGATCATGGGCTTTGCCAATGGCCTCACCTTTATTTCCCTCATCGTGGGGGTGGCTACCATCCTGGCCGGGGTTATCGGCATCGGGGCCATCCTGCTGATTTCGGTCAAGGAACGCACCAAGGAATTGGGGGTACGCCGGGCCCTTGGGGCCACCCCCCGGGAAATCCGGTACCTGATCATCCTGGAATGCCTGTTCCTTACCCTTTTGGCAGGGATCATCGGGGTGGTGCTGGGGGCTGCCGTCCTCAACCTGGTGGGCAACCTGACCGAAGGCGGCGATTTCCCGTATACAAACCCCACGGTGCCCATACCCTGGTTGCTGGGCGCCCTGGGCCTTATGGTCGTGTTGGGGGTCCTGATCGGAATGATCCCGGCCCAACGCGCGGTGAGCATCCGCCCCATCGATGCCCTCAGAGAAGAATAAGAAACCCTATATGATTATTTAATACAACCCAAACAAAATGAAGAAAATACTCAAATGGACCGGAATTGTTGTGCTCGTACTCGGCGTATTGTGGGCGGCGACATTTTTCATAAAATCCAACAGCAAAGGGGCCATTACCTATGACACCCAGACGCCGTTCATCGCCTCCATCGAAAAGAAGACTGTGGCGACGGGGAAGGTGATCCCTGAGGAGGAGATCGAGATCAAGCCCCAGATTTCCGGCATCATTGACAAAATCTTCAAGGAGGAGGGCGATGCGGTGAAAAACGGCGACCTGTTGGCCACCATCCGGGTCGTCCCCAATGAGCAGGCCCTGTTCCAGGCCCGGGGAAGGGTGCGCAATGCCGAACTGGCCCTGAACAACCTCAAGATTGAATACGACCGGAACAAAACCCTGTATGATCGCGGGGTGATTTCCAACCAGGACTTCAACAACCTGAAGCTCCAGTACGACCAGGCAGGGCAGGAACTGGAAAACGCAAAGAATGATTACCTGATCATCCAGAAGGGTTCCGCGGGCGGGTCGGCCAGCGCCAACACCAATATCCGGGCCACCGTGGACGGGACCATCCTGGAGATCCCCGTGGAAATGGGCGACCAGGTGATCCAGTCGAACAACTTTAACGACGGGACCACCATCGCCACCATTGCCGACCTGGGCCAGATGATTTTCGAGGGGAAGGTAGATGAAGGCGAGGTAGGCAAACTGCAGGTGGGCATGCCCCTGGAGATCAGCCTTGGGGCCATCGAGGACCAGAAATTCGGGGCCACCCTGAAGTTTATCGCCCCCAAAGGGGTGGAGGAATCAGGGGCGGTACAGTTTACCATCAAGGGCGACCTGGAAGAAGACGAGTCCTTTACCATCCGTGCGGGATACAGCGCCAACGCTTCCCTGACCCTGGAGAAAAAAGACAGCATCCTGGTGATCCCTGAGGCCTTGCTCCAATTCGACCGGCAAACCGACAAGCCTTATGTGGAAGTGGAGACGGGCGACCAGAAATTTGAGCGCCGCGATGTGGAAATCGGGATTTCCGACGGGATCAATGTGGAGATCCTCTCCGGCCTGACCGAGGCCGACAAGGTTAAGGTCTGGAAAAAGACAGAACCGATCAAAAAAGGTACTGAGGAAGAAGAGGAGGGTGAGGAGTAAACCCGGGGCCAGGAGCCCGAAAATCGCTTGAAACCATCAAAAAACGACTCATGAAAATTCGAATCATAACTGTGCTTTTCCTGCTTTCCGCCGGATTGCTCTCGGGCCAGATGCGCAAATGGACCCTGGAGGAATGCGTAAATTACGCCGTGGAAAACAACCTGACCATACAGCAGGCAGAACTGGACCTTGAAAATGTAAAAATTGATAAGTCCGATGCCATTGGGGGCATGCTCCCTACCGTAAACGGGCAGCTGCAGGGAGGCGGTAACACGGGTCTTACCTTCGACCCGACCACCAATGCCCCGGTGACCACGACCATTGTTACGGCAACCGGAGGTGCGACCGCAGGCGTTAACCTCTTCGACGGGCTACGGAACATCAACCGGCTGCGCAGGGCCGATATGAATGCCCTGGCCAACCAGTACCGACTCGACAACCTCAAGGACGATATCCGCCTGAACGTGGCCAACGCCTACCTGCAGGTACTTTCCAACAAGGAATCCCTGAAAGTTTTCCGGGCGCAATACGCCGTAACCGAACAGGACCTGAAGCGCACCGCAGCCCAGGTGGAGGCCGGGGTGTTGCCGGAAGGGGACTTGCTGGAAATTCAGGCCACGGCTGCCAACCAGGAGCAGCAAATCATCAACGGCGAAAACCAGGTGTTGCTTTCCCGGATTTCCCTTGCCCAGCTGCTGCAGATCACCGACTATGAGAATTTCGATATCGCCGAGGAAGCGTTTGACGTCCCTGCTTCGGAGATCCTCAATAATACGCCAAAAACTATTTTTGCCCAGGCCCTGACCTTCCGCAACGATATCAAGTTCTCGGAAACCAATGTGGATCTGGCCAGGAAGGACCTGGACATTTCCAAGGGGGCCTATTATCCAACCCTAAGGGCATTCTTCAACTACAATACCCGGTATTCCGACCAGACCCGTGACCCGCTCACCGGGGGCGAAATCAGCTTTGCCGACCAGCTCTGGCTCAATGACGGGATTTCCTATGGGGCCAGCATCCAGATCCCTATTTTTAATGGCTTTGCGACCCGCAACGGGGTGAGGCGTTCCCAGATCGGGGTCATGCAGGCCGAATTGCAGCTGGAGCAAACCAAGCTCGACCTTGAAAATACCATCAACCAGGCGTATGTGGACGTGAAGAATTCGGCCAAGGCCTATGAGGCGGCCCAGAAAACGCAGCAAGCCCGGAGGCTGGCTTACGAGTACTCCAAGGAACGCTATGAGGTCGGGCTGCTCAACGCCTTCGATTTCGGGCAGGCCCAGGCCCGGGTCGACAATGCCGAGGCTGAGGTGATCCGTTCCAAATACGACTATATTTTCCGCATCAAGGTGCTGGAATTCTTTTATGGGTTGCCGATTTCCCTGGACTAACTCTTTTTGATCGATAAGGGTGCGACCTGCCTGCCTGGTTTTGGCGGCAGGTCGCTATCTTTGTAGCCCATGGCAACCATCATCAACCTGGAAACGGCCTCGACGAACTGTTCGGTAAGCATCTACCGGGGCGACCGACTGCTCGCCCTTAGGGAAGACCCGTCCCCTGAGTATACCCATGGGGAACTCCTGCACCTCTTTATGGCCGAGGCCATGGAAGAAGCCCGCCTGGAATGGGGCGAACTGGATGCGGTAGCCGTCAGCAAGGGCCCGGGCTCCTATACCGGCCTGCGGATCGGGGTGGCCGCGGCAAAAGGGCTTTGCTTTGCCCTGGACCTCCCCCTGATCGGGGTGCCCACCCTGGAGGGCATGGCGCTGCAGGTATCCATAGGGGAGGGGGTGCTGGTCCCCATGCTGGACGCCCGTCGGATGGAGGTCTATGCAGCGGTATTCGACCCGGGCTACCAACAGGTCGCCCCGACCCGCGCCCTGATTATCGATGCCGGTTCCTTCGATACCTGGGCCGAAAAAGGCCCTGTGCACCTGCTGGGGGACGGGGCAGGCAAATGCCGGGAGGTGCTTACCCATCCTAACTTCCATTTTCATCCCGGGGTGCAGCCCACGGCCAGGGAGCTGGGGGTGTTGTCGGCCCGCCGGTATGCAAAAGGCCAGGTCGAAGACCTGGCCTACTTTGAACCCTTTTACCTGAAGGATTTTATCGCCCTTAAAAAGAAGGAATAGCCCTCAGGCGTCTTTGCGCATATGGATGTCGCGCTGCGGGAAGGGGATTTCGATCCCTTCCTCGTCAAAGCGCAGTTTAAGGGTTTCCATCACATGGAAATGCGCATCCCAGAAATCCTCGTTGGTCGCCCAGAAGCGAAGCGTGAGGTTTACTGAACTGTCAGCGAGTTCCCCTACAAAAACGGCCGGGGCGGGATCTTCGAGGATACGGCTGTCGGCTGCGCAGATATCGAGCAGGATGTCTTTGGCCTGTTTGATGTTAGACCCGTAGCTAATCCCCACATCGATCTTGTCCCTCCGGGTTTCTTCGGCGTTATAGTTGATGATGTTGTTGTTGGACAATTGCCCGTTTGGGATAATGGCCACCTGGTTGCCGAAGGTGTTCAGCTTGGTGGTAAAAATCGAGATCTCCTTTACCGTCCCGTCCACCCCCTGGGCCGAGATAAAGTCCCCCACCTTGAAGGGTTTGAACAGCAAAATCAGGACCCCCCCGGCAAAATTGGCCAGGGAACCCTGCAGGGCCAGCCCGATCGCCAGGCCTGCAGCCCCGACCATGGCCACCAGGGAAGAAGACTTCACCCCCAATTGGGTCACCACCAGCACGAACAGGAGCAATTTAAGGCCCGCACGGATCAGGCTTTGCAGGAAGGTCTCCAGGGTGGGGTCGTAATCGTGGCGCGCAAAAAACCGGCCGACCATTTTATTGAGCAACCGAATGATCCATAACCCGGCCACCAGGGTAATGGCTGCGGTGAGCAGGCTGGGCGCCAGGGCCCAGATCATGTCTTTTGCTTCCTCCAGGTAGTGGGTGTAATTCTTTAATTCTTCCATTGGGTGGCGTAGTTTTAAGGTTTTTCAAAGATAAAAACTTCGGTGGAGCCGTCCAGGGCCATGGGTTCAGGAGGCGTCCCATTGCAACTGCTCCAACACCCTTTCGGGGTCTTCCAGGGGTTGTTGGCACTGTCCGAACTGGCACAGGAAGAATCGGGTTTGTGAAGGGCTGTGCCGGTTTTCAAAAAGCGGCCCCGTAGCCGGCTCCCGGCTTGCCGCCACGAGCACATGGGGCAGGTATTGCCCAACGATCGCCCCGAGCTGTTCCATGGCTTTTGGCCCGGTAATGACCAGTTCGTAAAAGGGTTTGGCCAGCCACAGGGAAAGGTGCAACCACCCGCTGTATTGCGAATGGTGGCGTTCCAGGGATTCCTGCATGGCCTCCAGCATGGCCACGGCCCGCTCCCGGTACTGCAGATCGGAGAAAAAGGCACTGAGCTGGAAAAGGTTCCGGGCCATGGTGGAGTTTGAGGAAGGGATCACGCTGTCATTGACCTCCAGGGTGCGCCGGATCAGGGAGGGGTCCACCCGGGAACTAAAGTACAGCAGGGGCTGGCCGGCTTCCGAAAAATAGTCCAGGCTATAATCGGCCAGCTTTTTTGCGGCTTCCATCCAGGAAGGGTCCTGCGTAATGGCGTGGAGCTTTAGGTAGCCCCGGATGACGGCGGCATAGTCTTCGAGGTACCCGTTGACAGCCCTGCCCCCTTCCTTGTAGGAATGGAGCAGCCCCCCGTCTTCCCGCGACAGGGTCCCCTGAATAAAACCCGCCAGGGCCAGGGCCTTTTCCCGGGCCTCAGGGATGCCGCAGTAGCGGAAGGCGTCGCAAAGCCCGCCCAGCAGCAACCCGTTCCAGGAGGTCACCAGCTTGTCGTCGAGGCGGGGGCGGGGGCGCGCTTCCCGTGCGTTGAGCAGGGTTTGCAAGGCCTTTGAGCGCCTTCTCCGGACTTCCCCGGCGGGCCACCCCCGGCGTTCTTCAAAACTGGCGTCCGATTCCTTCCGGATGAGCACGTACTGCCCTTTTTCCCAAAGCCCATAGTCATTGATGTTGTAGTACTCCTGAAACCATTCGAAGTCTTGGCGCAACAGGGAAGTCAGGTCGCCGCCGCTCCAGGTGTAAAAGGCCCCTTCTTCCAGTTCCCCTTTGCGGTTCAGGCTGTCGGCATCCAGGGCCGCATAGTAGCCCCCTTCGGGCCGGGCCAGTTCCCGTTCCAGGAATTCCAGGGTCTGCAGGACCACATCGGCATAAAGCGGTTTTTTATACAGGGCATAGCCTTCAGCGTAGAGGCTCAGCAGCTGGGCGTTGTCGTACAGCATTTTTTCAAAATGGGGCACGTGCCAGCGGGGGTCCACCGAATACCGGGAAAACCCGCCCCCAACATGGTCGTACAACCCGCCATAGGCCATACCGTCAAGGGTGTTTTGCACATGCTTCCGTACAGCGCCATCGCCGGTGGCTTCCCCCCAGTGCATCAGGAATTCGTACAGGCAGGGGGTCATGAATTTCGGGGCCCCGAGGTGGCCGCCAAAATCCGGGTCGAACCCCCTTTTCCAGGAATCCACCCAGGCGGCCAACTCCTCCATGCCGGGCGTCTTTTTTTCCCCTTCGGGGAGGATAACCTCGTTGATCCGCTGCAGGGAGGAGGTCAGGCTGGAAGCGTATTCCTCCACTTTTTCAGGGTCTTCCCGGTAGAGTCTTACCAGTTGCATCAGCACCTGAATCCATTTGTCGCGGGGCACATAGGTTGCCCCCCAGAAAGGCCTGCCATCGGGGAGGGCCACCACATTCAGGGGCCAGCCCCCGTGCCCGCTCATCAGTTGAAGGGCATCCATGTAGATCTGGTCCACGTCGGGCCGTTCCTCCCGGTCGACCTTGATGGGAACGAAGTGGGCATTCATCACGTCCGCCGCCCCCTGGTCCTCGAAACATTCCCGCTCCATGACGTGGCACCAATGACAGGCCGCATACCCGATGCTGATCAGCAGGAGTTTATTCGATTTTTGGGCCCGCTCGAGGGTAGTGGTGCTCCAGGCTTCCCACTGCACGGGGTTGTAGGCGTGCTGTAGCAGGTAGGGGCTGCTTTCGTGGATCAGGGCGTTGGGTTCTTTGGCTTTCATGGCAACTGGGGGGCTTGAGGTCAAAAAAAAGCGCCCAGGGCCGGGCGCTCGTTACATCAGGGGGAGTGTCTTCACTTTACTTCAAAAGTGATTTTGGCATTGACGCGATACTGTACAATTTTTCCGTCGTTTACCGTGGCGCTCTGCTCCTGGATATAGACCGAACGGATGTTTTTTACCGATTTGGAAGCTTCGCGCACCGCATTTCCGGCGGCATCTTCCCAGCCTTTTTCCGAGCTGGCAAGGATTTCGATTACTTTTAATACAGACATAAGGGTAATTTTTTTGGTTCCCTTAAAATAGGCATTTTAAACGGGATTCCCAAATCCCTTTCCGGGTTTTAGCCATTGATGGCCACCACTTCTGCCACCTTGTCTCCCATCATGTTCTGCAGCATCGTCTGTATGCCGTTTTTCAGGGTAAAGGTCGAGGAAGGACACCCGCTGCAGGCCCCCTGCAGGATGACATGCACCGTTTTGCTTTCCTCCTCGTAGGACTGGAAGACGATATTCCCCCCGTCACTCGCCACGGCGGGTTTTACGTATTCCTCCAGGATGCTGATGATTTCCCGGGAGGTGGGGTCCAGGGATGCCTGGGTATCCGCTGCCCCCGGGCTGCCTGCCCCCTGGGCCACGGCCCCGGGGGAGAGGACTTCGCCCCCGTCGGCGAGGAAATTGCGGATCAGTTCCCGGAGTTCCCCGGTCACTTCGTTCCAGTCGGCCACGTCGTATTTGGTGACCGAAATATAGTTGAGGTCCATGAAGACCTCCCTGACAAAGGGCAGCTCAAAAAGCCTGCGGGCCAGGGGAGAATCTGCGGCCTCGTCGATGTTCTTGAATTCGAATACCCCGGGCACCAGTTTTTTGTTTGCGACAAATTTCATCACCGAGGGGTTCGGGGTCACCTCGGCGTACAGGGTCACTGCCACTTTGGCCTTCTGTTCGGGTTCATGCACCACCGGGGCGCCGGTGTTCAGGTAATCGACCAGTTGTTGGGCCACCTCGTCCTTCACGTCGGCCCACTCGACGATGTCATAGCGTTCCAGGGCAATAAAATCTCCGGAGATATAGACGGTTTTGATGAACGGCAGGTAAAACAATTGCTGGGCGAGGGGGGAATCCTTTGCCTCATCGATGTTTTTGTATTCGTAGTTTCCCTGGCGTACCAGGGGCTGGTTGGCTTCAAATTTAAGGATGGCCGGGTGGTTGGTTTCCCGAACGGTGATCACAAACGCTTCCATAGGGTCAATTTTTGTCAAAAATAAGGCATTTTTGTGGGATGGGGGCGTATAATAATGTCCGGGATAGGCCGTTATAACCTATGTTAAACCTGCTGAACAAAACGGCCCCGGCCCTTTACATGAAATCTATTTCCCTTTTCTTCCTGAGCCTGCTGGCTATCGGGGTTTCCGCCACTCGCGCCCAGGAAGGCATCCCGGTGTACTTCGACTACCTGACCGACAACTACTACCTGGTGCACCCGTCCATGGCGGGAATCGGGGAGGGGGGAAAGGTGCGCCTGACGGCCCGCCAGCAATGGTTTAGCGTGGATGAGGCCCCCAACCTGCAGACCCTCAGCGTGCATTATCGCGTCCCGGATACCCGCAGCGGGGTGGGAGCCATTGTCTTTAACGATGCCAACGGCTACCATTCCCAAACCGGGATGAAGCTCACCTATGCCCACCACCTGCCTTTCAGTTCCGACTACCGCGCCCTGAACCAGCTCTCCTTCGGGTTTAGCGCCGGGTTTATCCAAAGCAGCCTGGACGAAACCGAATTCCGGTCCGTGATCGCCGACCCCATCATTACCGGGGGTCGCAACAGTGTGGGGTATTTCAATGCCGACCTGGGGATGTCGTACAACTACCTCGAGTTCTATGCCCATGTCAGCGTGCTGAACCTGCTCGGCAGCGGGAGGGACCTGTATACGGCCATTGAATTCGACAACCTTCGCAGGTACCTCTTTTCGGCGGGCTATGTCTTCGGGAAGGGGCAGTGGCAATTCGAGCCTTCCTTCCTGTTGCAGATGACTGAATTTACCCGCGAGCGGACCCTGGACCTCAACGCCAAGGTCTACCGCGATGTCGGGTTTGGGACCGTATTTGGCGGGGTTTCCTACCGGCGCAGCTTTGACGGGGCCCAGTTCCTGGCCAACGGGACCTTTGGGGAGCAGCGCCTGCAACTGTTTACCCCCCTGCTGGGGATACAGGCAGGGAACTTCCTGTTTGCCTATAACTATTCCTACCAGTCCGGCGATATCCGCCTCGACAATGGCGGGTTCCACCAGATCACCCTCGGGTACGATTTCGGGCAGCTGACGGCCAAGCGCTACGACTGCAAGTGCCCGGCCGTGAATTATTGAGGGCCGCCGGAATTTCCTATTTTTACCGGAGAACACTTTAACGCCTTCGCACCCATGCCCATAATCCAGGAAGTCCGGGGAAAACACCCTGTTTTTGGCACCGATTGTTTCATCGCCGAAAATGCCACCATTGTGGGGGATGTGGTGATGGGCGACCAGTGCAGCATCTGGTTCAACGCCGTAATCCGGGGCGATGTACATTACATCCGCATGGGGCACCGGGTGAACGTACAGGATGGGGCCATCATCCATTGCACCTACCAGAAGGCCCCCACCGAAATCGGAAATGACGTCTCCATTGCCCATAATGCCATCGTACACGGCTGTACCCTGCACGACCACGTGCTCGTGGGGATGGGGAGCATCATCATGGACCATTGCGTGGTGGGGAGCAACAGCATTATCGCCGCCGGGGCAGTGCTGACCCAGGGGACCGTGGTCCCTGAGGGGTCCGTCTTTGCCGGCATGCCGGCCCGCAAGATCAAAGACATCGACCCTGGGCTTAGCCAGGGGGAGATCCATCGCATTGCGGCCAGTTACGTGAAATACGCGTCCTGGTTTAAGCCCGGGGGGGAACTATGAACCCAATGCCCAGAGCCATCTCCGGGGCCCCTGGCGGTCAATCATTGCGAGCCTTTGGGCCTTCCAGGCCCTCCTGGGGCTCCTCCTGTTTTATTCCGGGTACAAAACAGGCCGTCCCCCCCGATAGGCTGGCCAGGGGTTTCAGAGGCGACCGGGCCCGCTTCAATGCCTGACGGCGTTTTTTGCAATTGGGGAAAAACCCCTACCTTTAGTAGGCAGCGCAGGCCTGTGAAACAGGCTGCAGCTGTACAAAACCGCTGCAGGAATGGCAACGCGAAGATATGAGGGCTTGAAGTACGGCCCCCGGGGGATGGAGCCCGTGGCAGACGCCCTGACGGTGGAAGAAGCCCTGCAGGTGCACATCAACGGGAAGCCCTTTACACTTTCCATGCGTACCCCCGGGGCCGACGAGGAGCTGATCCGCGGGATGCTGCACAGCGAAGCCATTGTAAATTCCCCTGAGTTCCATCCGAAAATCACCCCCTTTGGGGAAAAGGGGGAAGGCATTGTCACTTCCGTGGACCTGGAGATCCCGAAACGCTACCTGGGCGAGGGCTATTCCAACAGCCGGAGCCTCCTGTCGGTATCATCCTGTGGGATCTGCGGCCGTACCGAACTGGGCGAACAGGGCTTTACCGGGGCGGCCCTGGAAGCCCCCGGACAGTTCCCCCCGGCGATTTTCAGCGAAATGTTTGAGGCGATGAACCGCCGGCAGCGCGATTTCATGCAGTCGGGGGGGACCCATGCCGCGGCCCTGTTCGATGCCGGGGGCGCCCTGCTGGTCGTCAGGGAAGACATCGGGCGGCACAACGCCGTCGACAAGGCCATCGGCAGCCTGCTGCTGGAGGGCCGCCTGGGAGAGGCGCGCGCCATGACCGTCAGCGGGCGGGTTTCCTATGAAATCACTATTAAAGCCTTTAAGGCCGGCATACCTTTCCTGGCCGCCGTTTCCGCCCCTTCATCCCTGGCGGTGGATTACGCCAAGGAATTGGGCATTACCCTGCTTGGGTTTTGCCGTGAAGGACGGGCCACGTGTTATGCCCACCCCCACCGCATCGCCCCTCAAAAAATCGCCTCCCCCCCAAACCAAACCCTCCTGAACGATGTCTGAAAACCTCAGTGAATTGTTGGGTCGCAAAGGCCTGGACACCAATCTTTTTGACCAGTTGGGCAAACTGGCCCAACCGGAAGGCGCCCCTGCGGAGGAAGAACTCGCCCGGCTTGCCGAAGAATTCCTGATCGGCACTGCCAACACCTTTGGCACGGCCTCTTTCTACGATTTTTTAAAACCGGAAAACAAAGGCAAGCAGGTCTATGTCTGCAATGGTTCGGCCTGTGAATGTGCCGGGACCCAGCCGGGGGTCCTTGAAAAACTGGGCTCGGCCTTTTCGCCTGACCAAATCGGGCACATGACCTGCCTGGGCCGCTGCCACGAGAACGCCGCCTTCCATTACAAGGGCCGGAATTACTCCGGCGCCGACATTGACCACCTGCATGCCCTTGTAGAGGGGACCCCCCCGGCCGGGGGCGATACCTATTATGTAGCGGCCAGCCATGAGCCCGTGCTCACCCGGCCCTTCACAAGCCTGGAAGCGCATTACGAGCCCTGGCTGGAGGTTCTCCGGAAGGACCCCGAAAGCACCCTTGGGGAAATCAAGGCATCGCAGCTGCGCGGGCGGGGCGGGGCCGGGTTCCCCATGGGGCTTAAGCTCGAATTTTGCCGGAAGGCCCCGGGGGACGTCAAGTTTATCATTTGCAATGCTGACGAAGGGGACCCGGGGGCCTATTCGGACCGCTACCTGTTGGAGGAGCGGCCGCATTCGGTACTTTTCGGGATGCTGGTAAGCGGCTTTGTGACCGGGGCGCATTATGGAATCGTATATATCCGGGCCGAATACCCCGAAGCCGTACAACGGGTACAGGAAGCCATCGAAGTCCTTAAGGGGGCGGGCCTGGTTGGAAAGGACATCCGGGGCAGCGGCTTCAATTTTGAATTCAAGGTAATCCAGGCACAGGGGTCCTATATCTGTGGGGAGGAAACGGCCCTGATCAATTCCATCGAAGGGCAGCGCCCGGAAGTCAGGGTGCGGCCGCCCTATCCGGCCCAGCGCGGGCTGTTCAACAAGCCCACGGTGGTGAACAATGTGGAAACCCTGGCCGCCCTGCACTTTATCGTCAGCCAGGGGGGTGCCGCCTGGAAGGCCCTGGGGACCGAGCGGTCCTCCGGCACCAAGCTCGTCTGCCTCGACGGGTATTTCAACCGCCCAGGGGTATACGAAGTGGTCATGGGCACCCCCATGCAGGAGGTGGTCGACCGCCTGGGCCAGGGCTTCCGGAAACCGGTAAAGGCCCTTCAGATCGGCGGGCCACTGGGCGGGGTGGTCCCCGTGGGCAAGCTCCCTGAGCTGACCCTCGATTTTGAGTCTTTCTCCGGGGCGGGCTTCCTGCTCGGGCACGCCTCTGTGGTGAGCATCCCCGAAAGCTACCCCATGATGCGCTATATCGAGCACCTGTTCGACTTTGCGGCCTATGAGAGTTGTGGGAAATGCTTTCCCTGCCGCCTGGGGACCAAGCGGGGGCACGAACTGGCGCAAAAAGCCCTGCAAGGCGGATATGCCATTGACCGGGAACTCTTTGAGGACCTGCTGACCACCCTGGAGCAGGGTTCCCTCTGCGCCCACGGCGGGGGCATCCCCCTGCCGATCCGGAACATCGTCCGCTATTTTGAACCTGAATTGCAATCGTACTTCACGTAACCCATCCTTATGAAGACTGCCTATATCAACGATGTCGCCTATCCGTTTGAAACCGGGGAGACCATGCTGTCCTTCATCCGCCGGCAGGCCGACCCCGACCTGGTACCGACCCTGTGCGACGCGCCCAACCTGGACCCCTTCGGGGCCTGCCGGGTGTGCAGCGTGGAGGTAGCTGCGGAGCAGGGGGGAAGGCTCCGGACCATGGCGTCCTGCCATACCCCTGTGGCCGAAGGACAATATATCTACACCAGCACCCCTTCCATCCAAAAACTTCGGAAAAACATCATCGAACTGGTGCTCACCGACCACCCTTTGGATTGCCTCACCTGCGAGGTCAACGGGAATTGCGAATTGCAAACGGTTGCCGCCCAGGTGGGGATCCGCCAGGTGCGGTACCCGGAAGGCGAAACCCACCTGCACCGGGAAAAGGACCTCAGCCACCCGTACATGACCTCCGACCTTAGCAAATGCATCAACTGCTACCGCTGTGTGCGGGCCTGCGATGAGGTACAGGGGGAATTTGTGCTGAGCATGGCGGGCCGGGGGTTCGATGCCCACATCATCAAAGGTCTCGACCAGACCTTCATGACCTCGGATTGCGTCAGTTGCGGGGCCTGCTCCCAGGCCTGCCCGACCTCGGCTATATCCGACGTCTTCCAGTCCAAGTCGGTGCAGGCTACCGAAACCACCCGCACGGTATGCACCTATTGCGGGGTGGGCTGCAACCTGGAAGTCGGGACGCGAAATGGGGAAATCCTGAGCATTACAGCCCCCTATGATGCAGAGGTGAACCAGGGGCATACCTGCCTGAAGGGGCGATTTGCCTTCCAGTTCTACAACCACCCCGAACGCCTCGACGCGCCCATGATCCGGCGCAACGGCGGCCTGGAAAAAGTGAGTTGGGAAGAAGTGTATGATTACCTCGCGGAAAAGTTTACCCACTACAAGGACACCTACGGGCCCGACAGCCTGGCGGGGATATCCTCTTCCCGGTGTACCAACGAGGAGAACTACCTGATGCAGAAGTTTTTCCGGGCGGTTATCCAAACCAATAACATCGATGGGTGTGCCCGGGTCTGCCATTCCCCCACGGCACTGGGCATGCAGCGGACTTTCGGGACCGGGGCAGCTACCAATTCCATCGAAGACCTCAAACACACCGACTGTATCCTGGTCATTGGGGCCAACCCCACGGATGCCCACCCGGTAACCGGGGCCAAGCTCAAGCAATTCGCGATGAAATCCGACAAGGTTTCCATCGTTATCGACCCGAGGCGCACCGAACTGGCGCGCTATGCCAACCACCACCTGGCCCTGCGGCCGGGGACCAATGTGGCCGTGCTGAATATGATGATGTATTACATTATTACGGAAGGCCTGGTGGACGAAGCCTTTATTGCGGGCCGCACGGAAGGATACGAAGCCTTTAAGGCCGAGCTCCTCGCCATTGACCTCGACCGGCTGGAGGCCGTTTCCGGGGTGCCCCGCCAGCAGGTACGGGACGCGGCCATCGCCTATGCCACGGCCCCGAACGCCATGTCGTTCCATGGACTGGGGGTCACCGAGCACTCCCAGGGGACCTTCACGGTCATGCAGATTGCCGACCTGGCCATGCTTACAGGAAATATTGGCCGCAAGGGCGTGGGGGTAAACCCCCTGAGGGGGCAAAACAATGTGCAGGGCAGCGCCGACATGGGCGTGCAACCCCACCAGGGGGCAGGGTACCTGGACGTGACCCGGCCGGAGGTCGCACGGAGGTACAGCGAATTCTACAGGGCAGAAGTGCCTTCCCATATCGGATACAAAATCCCCGAAATGTTCCAGGCGGCCATGGAAGGGAAACTCAAGGCCCTATGGATCATTGGGGAAGATGTGGTGCAAACCGACCCCAATACCCAAAAGGTGATCCGCGCCCTGGAGGCTACCGAGCTGGTCATTGTACAGGAGCTCTTTATGACGGAAACGGCCAAATACGCCGACGTAGTTTTGCCGGGGGCATCCTTCCTGGAAAAGAGCGGCACCTTTACCAATGGGGAACGCCGGGTACAGGCCGTGCGCAGGGTGGTGGAGCCCATCCCCGGCACCAAGCCCGACGGACAGATCATCGTGGACCTCATGAACCGGATGGGCTACCCCCAACCCGATTACACCCCTGAAGGCATGCTCGAGGAAATCTCCCAAATCGTCCCGTTCTTTGCGGGCATCCGCTGGGAACGCCTTGGCAAGAATGGCCTGCAATGGCCGGTGGCCCCCGATGGCACCGATACCAAAATCCTGCATCGCGACGATTTCAAGCGCGGCCTGGGGTATTTTGAATTCCACAGCTGGGAGGAAACGGCTGAAATCACGGAACACGGCGAGCGGTATCCCTATATCCTCACCACCAACCGCGAACTGGAACACTACAATTGCGGGGCCATGACCCGGCGTACGCCCAATGGACAACTCCTGCAAAGCGATTACCTGATGATCCATCCCGAAGATGCCCGGGAAAACGGCATTGCCGACGGCGATTTCGTGTGTCTGGAATCGCCCCGGGGCAAGGTAGACGTAAAGGCCCGCGTGACCGATGAGGTCAGGCAGGGGGTGCTTAGCACCACCTTCCATTTCCCCGACATTATGGTGAACAACATCACCAGCGACATCCACGATTCCGAGGCGATGTGCCCGGAATACAAGGTGGTGGCCGTGCGGGTCCGAAAATCCAAAGGGAAGTTCAAGGCCATGCTGGAGGGGAAGCAGGCATAGCAGGACCGAAGGGAGCGCCCGGCAAGGCCCGCCCGTTTTTACGGGGGTAAAGCCTGCAGGCCGTATTTTTCCTGATAGGGGATTGCAGGGGTTTTGGGTATCTTGAAATCTGGGGGGGAGGGGGTCCCCCCCTAATTAAACACCTCTCAGGGCTTTCAACCCCCGTCCTGAAAACCAATCCACCCGCCCCCATCAGAATTACCCCCGAACCCCGTAAGGCATAAAGGGTTTTCTTACCTTTGCACCAATAAATAACCACACTATGAATGCATATGTTTTCCCCGGGCAGGGTGCCCAGTTTCCCGGCATGGGAAAGGACCTTTACGAAAAACATCCCCTTGCACAGGACCTTTTTGAGCAGGCCAACAACATCCTTGGCTTTTCCATCACCGATGCCATGTTTGAAGGCACTGCCGAGGACCTGAAGGAAACGAAGGTTACCCAGCCTGCTATTTTCCTGCATTCGGTGGTCCTGAGCAAAGTCCTGGGCGACTCCTTTAAACCCGACATGGTGGCCGGGCATTCCCTGGGGGAATTTTCCGCCCTGGTCGCCAACGGCACCCTTTCCTTTGAAGACGGCCTGAAGCTGGTGGCCCAGCGCGCCCTGGCCATGCAAAAGGCCTGCGAATTGCAACCCGGGACCATGGCTGCCGTCCTGGGCCTGGAAGATGTGGCAGTGGAACAAATTTGTCAGGAGGTCCCCGGAGTGGTCGTGGCGGCCAACTACAACTGCCCCGGGCAGCTGGTGATTTCCGGGGAAGTAGGGGCCGTGAACCAGGCCTGCGAGAAACTGAAGGAGGCCGGGGCCCGCCGGGCGCTGGTATTGCCTGTGGGAGGGGCCTTCCATTCCCCCCTGATGCAGCCGGCACGGGAAGAACTGGCGGCAGCCATCGAAGCCACGGCCTTTTCAACCCCCTTATGCCCGATTTACCAGAATGTGACGGCCATGGCGGTTACCGATACGGAACAGATTAGAAAAAACCTGATCGCACAGCTGACCGCCCCGGTACGGTGGACGCAGAGCGTGCGGCAGATGTTGGCTGACGGGGCTTCGGACTTTATCGAAGTGGGCCCCGGAAAGGTTTTGCAGGGGTTGGTGAAGAAAATTGATGGAGCCGCAGAGGCCCGCTCGGCCGAGGTGTTGGGGTAATCCGTAACCCCGGGGCCGTTCATCCGGATCAGGGGGGATTTCGACCAGAAAATTCGTACACCCCCCTTTTTTTTTAGTAATTTCGACCTTTGTTTAACCCAACTTACCACATCCTGGAAAGGGGAGCATTAAGGCTTCAAAATCTGCGGGCTATGAAATTGAATACCCTCTGCTCAATCTGTCGGGTCCTTCCTTTTTGTAAGGGAATCCGTTTTTTTCTGTTCTTTTTTCTGATAGGCGGGACTACTTCCTTTGCACAGTCCATCAGTATTGATGATGTAAGCTTGGCGGAGGGCAGCGGTGGGGGCACCACGACGTTTACCTTTACCGTAAGCATCAATGAGGGCCCTCAGGCCGACCCTATACAGTTTGAATACAGTACTTCCAACGGTACAGCCGAAGAGCCGGGGGATTACCTCCAAGCACCTAACCTATTGGCAACAATCCCTGTTGGAGATATCTCTGTAGAAATCAATATCACTGTAATCGCAGATGACGTCCTGGAAGGTGATGAGACCTTTTTGGTGGAGTTGGCTAATCCTTCCCTGGGTACAGTTGCCGATGGAATCGGGGAAGGGACGATACCGGGAGGATTCGGTTTGAAATTGGAGTTCTT